>JAGXGH010000018.1 GCA_024636835.1 Verrucomicrobiales bacterium
CCAGCCTGACCCAGACCGCAAAGCTCCAGAAGGCATCCGTCATCAACCTGTTCCGCAAGCTGCTGACCGGCACCGCCGCGAAAGCTCAGGAGGCTCTTTTCTGCAATTCTTCATGACCAGAAAATCAGCTAAACTGTTACGTTTTGTGATCTTGCGGGGACCTACCCCAGACCCGACCCCAGACCCCCCAGACCCAGACCCTGACCCTAGACTCGTCCAACCTAAAATGGATGCGACTCTTCTTGTGCTTCCAGCCCTACTTGTAGAAATCACTCAACCAAGCTTCAAAGCTTCATGACCTTCGTGTTCTTCATGGTCAAATCATGGAATTGTTTGATCGTGCGCTATTTATTCTGTTTCTTCTTCACCCGTTTCCGGCTTCGGCCATGGGATCGTTTTACCGGTTTCCAATAGGGTTTTTAGCTGGCTGAGGATGGTTGGCCAGCCCCCGGTGACGTCGGCAAAGCTTTTGGAGTCCTCTGCGAACCCACTATGAACGAGACTTAGTTGGGTGACGTCGCCGCCAATGGCGGTGAGATGATAGGCGACCGTGGTTTCAGGTTCGTCAGGGTGAGCCTTGAACTTGAAACTGTGGGCGAATTCTTTGCGCGGATTCCATGTGGTGACTAACCCGGTGATCAGGCCGTTACCGTAAGAGATTGGTCCTCCTTTTCGTGGCACCAAGTTAGTTAAGGGACAGAGATAGTATTTGCTGACCTGCTCGGGTTCTGTCAGTGCGTTCCAGACTTTCTCCGGTGATGCGACAATGAAGGTGGTGTAATTAAACGAGCTTGGGACGATATGGTGGCGAATGGGATCCACGGCGGGAGAATCCAAGTTGTCGAGCCTTTCAAGCACCTCGCCGACCTCGTTATCTCGGCCTTGAATCTTCAGTTGTTGGGTTTCGGCGGCGTAATCGATGCGTGAGTAGTGAGCCGTCATCGTTTCTTTCAAGGCATTGATGGTGGGCTCGATCTGATCGTCAGGTATGTATCGAACCTTCCAGATGATTTCTCGTCGCGGCAGATTAGCAAGATCATCTAAGGTAAGTAGACAGATCGTATTTTCCCTGTAGAAAGCGGTGCAACCAAATTGGAAAGCAAGTGATTCGATCTTTTCTATAGGATCTCCTAAAATGAGTTGACCGGTGACACTATAATTTTTTACGTCGTCCAATGCTGGGTTGGAGAAATATTGATACCCCGCTTTTTGAGCCAGGTAGGCTACAAGGCCATTCAATGGATAATCTTCCAAAAGAATTCCGCCGTCGACTTTACGAAATGATCCCTCTTTCTTTTTGTCGAGTAGGTCGGCGGAGGATGTGAGTAAGGTCAGTTCGACGATGCTGAGGAGGATAGCGACCGTCGCCTTTATGCCGTAATGAGAAGGTGTGATCATGCTTGAGGAATGGCGGTGCCGCGATAGATCCATCCGTGGGTGGGGAACTCGCGGGTGAGTTGAAAGTTGTCGAGATCTTGAATGGTAAATCCGGCGGCTTCAAGCTCGTTGGCGGGGTTGATGTGCAGTTGGCATCCGGCGAAGAGTCGGCTCTGGATGGGATTGAAGCGGTGCTGCCATTTGGCGATGCACGGCTTGGGGTGGATGCCGTGTTCGAAAAAGAGAAACCGTCCATCTGGCCGTAGGACGCGGTGACACTCGCGGAGGACGGTGGGCAGATCTTTGACGGAACAGAGCGTGAGGAACGAGATGACTGTGTCGACGGAGTGGTCGGGAAGTGGAAGGGGACAGGCGTCGGAGGCGATGGTTTCAACTTGGAATGCGAGACTTTTCGTCCGAGGGGCGAGGCGCTTGAGCATGCCACGTGAGGGGTCGACGGCGATGAGTTTTGAAATACTAGGTGGATAGTGGCGAAGATTGAGGCCGCTGCCGGCGCCGAGTTCGAGAACCGTTCCACGCGCGTCGGTGAGAAAGGGCGCTCGGTGCGGGGTGATCGGTGATCGCTCGACGACGGCGTCGTAGAAACCAGGGAAAATGGATTCGGAATAGAGGGACATGCGTGATACCAAATCTTGGTAATGATCGTACGAGATCGAGCGGTGAGATGGATTATAGTGAGCTAGTTGTGCGCGGCAATGCGATATGTTTTTTGTTCGCAACCGGTATGTTTACGAGTAAGCCGCACGGCCACGTTTTTCCAAGCGTAGCTACTCGGGACGAAGTGGGGTGGACGGGCTGCGGGGCAAGATGCCCCGGCCACGTGAGGGCTACGCGGCTGGTAGCCGCTTTTACGCGATGATCCCTTTGACGACCTTGGCGGGTTTTACGCCGGTGAGTTTTTGATCGAGTCCTTGGACTGGGTAGGAGAATCGTTTGTGGTCGAAGCCGAGTTGATGGAGCATCGTAGCGTGGAAGTCGCGAATTTCGACGGGGTTCTTGGCGACTTCGTAGCCGATAGGGTCGCTCTCGCCGTAGGTGGTGCCGGCTTTTACTCCGCCGCCCGCCATCCACGTGGTGAAGCACCCAGGGTTGTGGTCACGACCGACAAGTGCCATTTCTTTTCCACCGCGGTTTTCACGCATCGGTGTGCGTCCAAACTCACCGCCCCACACGACGAGTGTGTCGTCGAGCATGCCGCGTTGTTTGAGGTCTTTGAGAAGCGCAGTCATCGGTTTGTCGACTTCGTTGCAACGGTCGGAGAACCCTTTGTTGAGCGCTTCGTTGGCGCCTGCGCCGTGGGAGTCCCATCCCCAGTGGAACAATTGGATAAAGCGCACGCCGTTCTCGGCGAGACGACGTGCCAATAAGCAGTTGTTAGCGAAGGATTCCTTGCCTGGCTGTGTGCCATACATTTCGTGAATGTGCTTGGGCTCTTGGCTGAGGTCCATCACATCCGATGCGGACATCTGCATGCGGAACGCCATCTCATACTGCGAGATGCGGGTCATGGTTTCGGGGTCGCCCACTTCCTCGTAATTCTGCTGATTGAGTTTGTTTAGTGAGTCGAGAGCACGTCGGCGCATGTGGCGTGAGACTCCTTCTGGATTTGAAAGGTAGAGGATAGGGTCGCCTTTCGACCGGCACTGGACGCCCTGATATACGGAGGGAAGAAAGCCAGACCCCCAGACGGATTTTCCGGCGCTGGGGACTTTGCCGCCAGACACGAGCACCATGAAACCAGGTAGATTTTGGTTCTCAGTGCCCAAACCGTAAGTCACCCACGACCCGAGAGATGGTTTTCCTATTCGCGGCTGGCCGGTATGGAACAAAAGCTGAGCAGGGGCGTGGTTGAACTGATCGGTCTTCATCGATTTAACGAAGCAAACGTCGTCGACCATTGATTGGAAGTGAGGAAGGCGGTCGGAAACCCAAGCGCCGCTCTCACCGTGTTGGGCGAATTTGAATTGTGGTCCAAGGAGCTTGGGCACACCGGTGATGAATGCGAATCGCTTGCCCTCGAGATACTCTTGCGGACAATCCTGGCCGTCGAGCTTGGCGAGCTCTGGTTTGTAGTCGAAAAGCTCGTGCTGACTCGGTGCTCCAGCCATGTGGAGGAAGATGACTCGCTTCGCTTTACCGGGGAACTGTGGGGCGAGTGTCTTGAGCGGTTCGGCACTAGGACGGTTGATATCCAATGGGCCATGAGCTCCAAAGGCACGCCCCGCCGCGCTAGCCAAGAACATCGACCCCATACCAGTCGCGCAGGTCTGCAGGAAATGACGGCGAGTCGCGTGTTGTAAGCGGTCGTGTTCGAGTTGTTGCAGTAAATTCATGATCTACGCGTTATTTAGTAATAACTTGGTCGAGATTGAGGATTACGGAGGCGACGATAGTAGCGGCGGCGAGTTCTGGAGTTTCGCTCAGCTTCTTGGAGTCTTGCGGAGAGGCTTTGAAATCTTTGAGTGCGTCTTCATATAGATTGGTTAATTCAGTGATGGAAGAAGTTGGGGCTTCTTCACCGGTGATTCGTTGATAGATTTCGTTGATCCCGGATTCGATGTTTTCAGAGGCGATGATATTCCGTCCGATGGTTTGCGATGCCTCCAAGTAGACGGGGTCGTTCAATGTGATTAAGGCATGCAGCGGGGTGTTGGTTGGCGTTCGCTCGGTGACACAGAATTCCCGAGATGGAGCATCGAAAGTAATCATCGATGGGTAGGGACTGGTGCGCCGCCAGTAGGTATAAAGCGCTCGACGGTAGCGATCTTCGCCTGTGGATGTTTTCCATTGCGCGCCGCTATAAACGGTTTGCCACACACCGTCTGGCTGCGGTGGCATCACTGATGGACCGAAGGTCTTCTCGCTGAGTAATCCGGCGAGGGACAGCGCTTGATCGCGGATCATTTCTGCAGTGAGTCGGTTGCGTGGTCCACGTGCGAGCCATTCGTTGTAGTGATCTGCCAAGTGATCTTCTTTACTGGCCACTGCGCTTTGTTGATAGGTTGCACTGGTGACGATGTCTTTAAGCAGTGGCTTAATGTGCCACTGATGGTCGTCCATGAAACGAACCGAGAGCCAATCGAGAAGTTCGGGATGTGTGGGCATTTCGCCTTGGGTGCCGAAGTCGCCAAGTGTCGCGACGATACCGCGCCCAAAGAGCTCATGCCACAGGCGGTTCACCATTACGCGGGCAGTTAATGGATTGTTGCGAGAGGTCATCCACTTTGCCATATCAAGACGGGTGGCTTGCTGGTTTTCGTTGGCGACTTTTAGCTCGTTCATCACACCCGGCACGCCGGGGGCAACCTCTTCGCCAAGCGTCATCCAGTTGCCTTTCACAAAAACATGGGTGCCGCGCTGGGCGGATGCTGGGCGCTCGACGGTGACTGGTATCTTGGTGCCTCCCAATTCCTTGATGCGCGCCTTGTGTTCCTGGATCTTGGAGTCGATGGCGATGCGTGACTCCTCTTCGGGTGCATTAGTCCAACGTTCGTCCGAGGTGGTTTTGATGCGAAAGCGCTTGGTGTTCGCATCGGAGCGTTCGGTGCCTCGTTTATGAACAAGAGTGGCCCGTAAAATCTCGTCATCCGCTAGTTGCAGCGGTGTAGTAAGAGCTAAGTAAAGGTCTTGGGTTTGGAACTGATAGGGATAGACGTTCCAGCCCTGAGGCGTGTCGGCCAAGACTTCTGAAACGTCTCCATCTGAGCGGTTGAATGTGCTTGCAGCCATGCTAAATGGCACAGTATCTACGGTTCCTTTTGCGTCGACCTTTTCGAGAACGAGATTTGAGATGACGAAGCCTACATGTGCTTTGCCTTCCATTCCGTTGGGAAGGGGTGCGGTAATACGCAAAGCTGTCAGTTGGTTTTCTTGTGGTTGAAGGTTCAACACGAACTGTGAACGTGTGGGAATGGTCCCTTCAGCGACGAGGGTGGATTCGTTGTTAATCTCGTGTTCGACCAGTTTCCCATCGCCGGTTACGCTGGTGTCGATGACGTCAACGGGCAGCCAATTCGAATCTGTTGCGAGTCCGCGGGCTGAGAAGTCTAACTCGTCTCTCAGTGCGATCAATTCTTGCTGGAGATGAACGGACTCGTCGGCAGCTTTTTCATTAGTTGGAATCAGAACGTGCGGGTAGTCGTAGTCATCGTCATCCGCTGTGTTGTTGAAGAACGCCATGAAGGTGAAATATTCTTCGTGACGGATCGGGTCGTAAGGGTGGGAGTGGCATTGGACACAGCCGAACGATGTGCCTTGAGCGACCGACCACGTGGTGTTCACCCGATCGATCACCGCGGCAATACGGAATTCTTCATCGTCGGTTCCACCTTCGTTATTGGTCTGCGTATTGCGGTGAAAAATCGTCGCTACGAGGTCTTCAGCGCTGGCATTTGGAAGTAAATCCCCGGCGAGTTGCTCGGTTAAAAACTGATCGTAGGGTTTGTCGTCGTTGAAACTTTTGATCAAATAGTCGCGATACGGCCAGACGTTTCGGTGGCTGTCTTTCTCGTAACCCATGGTGTCGGCATATCTCGAAAGGTCCATCCACATCGACGTCCAACGCTCGCCAAAGTGAGGTGACTCGAGTAGGCGGTCAGCTGCGTCGCTGACCGCTTTTTCCGGATCGCTCTGATAGGCATGGATGAATGTGTTGCGCTCTTCGAGCGTCGGTGGCAGACCTATGAGGTCGAGTGACATGCGCCGAAGAATCAACGATGGGGCGGCAGGTGGGTTGGGCGTCATTTCGCGCTCGTCGAGTCTGGCGAGAACGAACTGATCAACCGGCGAATTTGCCCAATCGCTGGAGGTGTTTGGCACTTCAGGTTTCACGGGGGGCACGTAAGCCCAGTGCTCGATCCACTCCGCACCCTGTTCGATCCATTTTGCAATCATCGCAACTTCGCGAGGTGAAAGCATTTCGCCATGGTCGCTTGGTGGCATGGGGTCGTCGCTGTGGATGATACGGGCGAGCATTTCGGACTCTTCCGGGTGTCCCGGCTTGATCGCCCAGTTGCCGGAGTCTCCTTGGACGATGGATTCCTCTCGGAACAGAAATGACAAGCCTCCTGCCGCTTTCACGCCGCCGTGACAAGCGGTGCAGTTGGCGTTTAAAACCGGACGAATGTGCTTGTTGAAGTCGATCGTTTTCGGCAAGTCATCGGGGATCGCAATCTCACCAGTGCGCACCGTCATGGTCGCGTCAGGTTTTTTGCAATGGCTGAGCCCTGCAATTACAAGACTGCTGGCAATAAGCGATAGAAGAACTCTTGATGGATGAGGGAGCGTCATCGATAAGGTGTTACGCATGAGCGACTACTCGCCGATGACAAGTTCGACGGACGGCTGCATTTCACGGAACTTCGCGGCGCCTTCTGGACTGACTTTCGTCATGCTCACGACCACTTTTTCAAGTTTGGGAAGTGCGGTCACGTGCTGAAGTGCACCATCGGTGAGTTCCGTTTGATACGCCACGAGCACTTCAAGGTTCGGGCATTTTGCGGCTATCTTCTCAATGCCTGCATCGGTCACATTCGTCCCAGCGATCATTAAGCGCCGGAGCGCTGGCAGGGCGGGGAGCTGATCTAGCATGGAGTCATCCAGAGAGGTGAATGCCATGTTTGCCTCGACGATGTGATCGGCAACGGTGACGAGCTCCGCAAGGGTTTCGCCCGACATGTTTTGTCCTATCGAGTGGCCGTTGAATATCAAATCCGCGGAGTTGCGAGCGGTGAAGCTGAGCGAGCTGCCACCAAGGTTTTCTGTCAGAGTCTGCACTTGCGGCTGGAGCTGGTCGCGCAAGATTTGCTCGGATTCGTTGATTTCACCATGGGCTTGTGGAGCTGCTTTCTTCTCAGTGACTCCGCTGGTAATCGCCACCAATGCCTCCTCACTGATCTCGAGTTCATCAAGCTTTTTATCTGTCGGTGCACCCAAGGCTATCCATTCGCGAAGCACTTGAACATGGGTGGCTTCGTGCTGTGTTTTCTCCTTCGGTGGCATGTGATACTCATCTTCTAATGGCAGCTCCATGCGCTTGATCATGGCTGAGCCGTCAGGATCGTTGAGAACCAGTGCAGGTCCTTCTTTGCCGCCTTTTAATAGAGCTTCCACCGAATCCATCCGCATCTTTCCTTTTTGCATCTCCGAGCTGTGGCAGGCGTAGCAGTGGTTATCGAGGATAGGAACGACGACGTGTGCGTAGATCTCACGATCGGGAACAGGAATCGCTTCAATTTCCTCGCTGCTCAGGATTTTCGCTTTTGGCTCGATACCGAACACGGTCTCCATCTTGGACTTGAGCGGTTCGGGTGCGTATCTGGTGAGATACTCTTCACCATGAGTCATGCTTGCTCCTGCGTGGCCTGTGACGCTCAATGTGGCAACCACCCCAGTCATCGACAGGAAATAGATGAATGCGATGAAGTTCGACTTACCGCGGGCGCGCAACAGACCGAAAAAGAGTGCGAGACCGGCGAAACCGGCAAATGCCACACCCCATTGGAAGTGCGGCAGCAAATTCTTGTTCCCAGCGTAATCTCCGGACTCGCCAAGCATGTATCCCAATGCAGCAGCGGCCAGGGCTGTGACAGCTGTGAAAAGCAGCGCTGGGAGCGGCGATGGGTTCCATCGCTTCTTCAAAAGCGGGCGGGTCAGCTCGATAAATATCAAATACGCCACTCCGCCAATTGGTAGGTGGAGGATTAATGGGTGGAAGCGACCAAAGAAAATCACGATGTCCGGTGCGCCGTCGCCAATTTTTCCAAGCAGCAGTCCAGCGAGTGCAACGGCGGCGATAGTGAGTCCTAGCAGTGAGCCAAAGACGACCGCAGCCATTGAAGGGACTGGACGGGAGGAAGATTGATCTTCGGTTGATGTGTCGGTTTCGCTCATAGAATAATCGAGAAAAAGGTGCTCCGCTATTTACGGAAGGGAAAGCACGATCTTTCGCTATATTTGATCATTTGCAGGGATAGTTCTGGGACTTGCATCGATAGACGAGATCAGGCAGGGTTTCCGCTTACCGAGTGACCGCCAGCCTTGGCTGAAAAGAAAGCTTCATAAGTGGAATTTGATTTTCAGCGCAGTGACGTCTTGGCATCATACTCCTAGTCATTTTCATGGAACCTCCAAATATCCCAAACCTAACCATCAAGACCTTTCTCGGCGAAGGTGGGTGCGGTGAGTCATATCTCGCTCTGAGCGATAGCGGTGAGGTGTTTGTTGTGAAGGCATTCAAGGCGATGTCGATCAACCGTCGTCTCCTTGGAGATTCGATTGAGCGTGCTGTAGCGGCAGGAGAAATGGCAGGGGTAGTCCCTATTTCGTCCTTTGATGTGAGTCAGCGTCCGCCTTACCTGGTGATGCCGTTTTTCGGTCGTGTTACAGAGCAAGGGGTGGAGTCGTGGTCGCTTCAAGATTGGATGAACGTCCGCATCCCGGAGGATAATGCGTGGGATTGGATCGTTCAGCTTTGCCGGGGATTAGCGGGTCTTCACCGTCTGGGAGTGGCTCACTGCAACATCAAGCCAAGCAACGTGCTGCTCGATGATGCTCAGGGTGGGAATCTTTTTGTCAGCGACTTTGGGCAGGGGTGGGTTGAGGGGATTTACCACATGGATCCCAACGAGGCCTATCTCTACGCCAGCCCCGAACAATTGGTGAACCCGGATGGCGTCGAGACCGATGGTCGCCGCTGGGATGTTTATGCTTTTGGTGTGCTCGCTTATCGACTGCTGACTGGTCGCTTTCCGCGTGCCCGTGATGCCTTTTCTGAATTTGAAGCGGAATTCTTCGATCCATCGGTGGGCAACCCAATGATGCATCCGTCGGAGATCGCCAAGATGGTGTCGAATGAACCAATGGTGGTTTGGGACACGGAGCCGGAAACCTGGGAGGAACAACAACGCCGCAGGGTAATCGACTACTGTTTGCAACTCGATCCAGATGAACGTTGGATCGATATGCGCGAGGTGGAGCGCGAGTTTATTCAGATCGAGAGCGAAGCAGACCTGCGCCGTGAACGTCAGCGCGTTGCAGATTATAAGCGCTCGGTTCTGGTGAAGTTAAAGCTGACTCGGATCGCAGCCGTGGTGTTTCTCGCGATGTTGGTGATGAGCACGGTTGCGGCTTTGGTATTTCGCCATAAATTCAACGAAGAGGTGACTCTCGTTACCGAAACTCGTCGTTCGATGGAGCAGGCCTTGGATGCGAAAGATGCTGAGATTCAGCGTCGCGAAGAGGTGGTTGAACGAAAGATCAGCGACGCCGAAAACCTCGCAGCAAACGCGGTTGCCGATAAACAGGATATACGTGGCGTATTGGTGCGGTCGCAGGAGCAGGCTGATAAGTTGTTCAATCTGGTGATGGACAAACGTCCGGTGAGTTCGCCGGGGTTCCGCGAGTATTCTGACACAGTTGGGGAGTTGGAAAAGTTCTACACCGAGTTCCTGGGAAAATTCGATCAGGAGGATGGTATGATCATTGAGCGTGCTCGTGCCATGACCAAGCTCGCCGAGCTGGCATTGTCTGGCGGCAAGGATGACTTGGCTCGTGAGCGTTTTAGTGCGGCCGTGGGACAGTGGCGTCCCATCGTCAACCGCGACCCAGAAGACATCGACTCCCGTGGGCGTATGGCGATGGCGATCCTTAAGCTCTCTCGTTTGCAATTTAGTGCAGGCCAAGTGCAAGACAGTCTGGTAAATGTGCGTGAGGCACGGACAATTTTCAGTCAGCTTGCCAAGTCTGACGAGGGGCGGATGCTTTATGGTAAATGGTTGGCGGCTTCTCATGTCCAGCAGGGGCTGGCTCTACGTCAGCAGGGAAATTCCGATGCGGCGATCGACGAATACCGCGAGGCGGTGAAAATCTATCGAGAGCTGGGCGAAAAAACGGGTGACTTCAATTTCCGCTCAGACTTGGCGCACAGTTATGTAGAGCTCGGAAAGTTAGTCCGCGGCACAGATAACTACGAGGCGGCGTTGTTGATTCAAAAAGATGCACTCGCTACTTTAGTCGAGCTGGAAGAAGAGCGACCGGAGGTGAAATTGTCACGCTTCGATCAAGCCAGGGCCTACGGGGAGATGGCGGATATCGCTCTCGAGCTGGGTGATGTGGATGAGGCGACGAAAGCAAAAGAAAAGGCGGTGGATTTACTTGCCGAGATTGTTGAAGAAGAGCCGGAGCGCGAAGAATTTGTCTTCGAACTGGCAAAACGAAAAACGGGAATGGCGCGGGCATTGCGCGACTCCGGACAGACCAGCAAAGCGCGATCCGAATTGGATAAAGCCATTGTCTTGCTTAATAAGCTCCGTGAGGACCACCCTGAAAAATCTCTTTATGCCTATCAACATACGCTCGCCGAATGGCAGCTCGCAGAAATGGTCGCAGGTATGGGGAAGTATACTGAAGCCCGCGAGATCGACGAGCGTGCGGTGGCTGGGTTGAAACGCATTCTCGATGAGGGAGGGCTGGCAACAGATCAGCGGCGCCAAATCGAAGTCAGCCTCGCGTATCTCTACGGGGATCTGGCACACATTTCTGAGCAGGCGAAGGAGAAGGAAGCGGCAATAGGATATTTCCGTAAAGCCGAAGCGCAGTGGAGCCATATCGCCTCGCTTTACGGTGACGACCCCATGGTTCGCGATGCTCTGGTCTGGTGCCGCCGCCGTCTCAGTGAGTTGGCGACGCAATGAGGGGTTATGATGTTAGGTTTTTGAAACTTCCGACGATGTGAGGTTTACAGCGGGTCGACTGTTGGCATAGCGTGGAAACGTGAAGCCGCTTCCTCTTGCCGATTGGCCAAAGATCGTTCGCCCTGGTTCCCGTGTGTTTATCGGGTCGGGGGCGGGCGTGCCGCACGCATTGGTCGACGGGATGCTCGCATGCTACGAGCAACTTCGGGATGTCCAATTGGTGCACATTCATACCCTCGGACCCACACCGTGGATTGAACCTAAATACGCAGATCGGCTACGCACCAATACCTTCTTCCTGACGCCTGATGTGGGCAAGGCCGTGCTCGAAGGCCGAGCCGACTACACGCCATGTTCGCTGTCCGATGTGGCGAATCTCTTTCGATCGACTATTCTTCCAGTAGATGTCGCGTTGATTTCAGTCAGTCCTCCGGATGAAAAGGGGATGGTGAGTTTGGGGGTAAGTGTTGACGTCGTTCGTGGTGCCGTGGAGTCGGCTCGTGTCGTCGTTGCCCAAGTGAACAAGCATATACCACGTACCAGCGGGTCATCAACGCTCTCGGTGGATGCGATTGATTGGTTCATAGAAAAAGATACGCCGCTGGCAGAGTTTCCGCGTGCCGAAGTGGACGCTGTGCGCTCGAAGATTGGTGCCTATCTCAGTGAGCTCGTTGAAGACGGATCCACCCTTCAAGTAGGCATCGGCGTCACTCCACAGTCGGTGATTCATTCACTAAAAGAACATCGCTATCTGGGTATTCACTCGGGGATGATGAGTGACGGTTTGATGGAACTGATTAAATGCGGTGCGGTGGACAATAGTCGAAAGCGCTTTCAGGCAGGGCAGTCGGTGGTCAGTCACGCATTGGGTTCGCGTGCTCTCTATAATTTTCTCGATGGCAACGAAGACGTGGCGTTTCACTCCAGTTCATGGGTGAATAATCCGGAAATTATCGCACTTAACCAGCGCATGGTCGCGATCAATGGTGCGCGCCATATTGATATCACCGGGCAAGTGGTTCGAGATTCCTCAGGTCATCATTTCTACGGTGGTGTTGGGGCTCAACTCGATTTCCTGCGTGGATCTGCAGCCAGTCCTGGAGGTCTGCCTGTTTACGTTTTACCATCTACAAATGCCGATCAAACCCAGTCACGCATCGTCGCAAACCTAGAGCCCGGCACCGGCGTTGCCACCGGCCGCAGCGATGTCCATTACGTGATCACCGAATACGGCGTTGCGGCCTTGCGTGGACGAAGCATTCGCGAGCGTGCGCTGGAACTTATTCAGATCGCGCATCCGAAATTCCGCGAAGATCTCATGCGCGGAGCCCACGAGCGCGGGTGGATTCCCAAATTTGTTTCTGTCGCGCCGACCAATTTGGCCCCCGATGATCTGGAGTCAGGTGTCGAGCTTCGGCGCATTCGCCTCGGCGCTGAAGGAAAGACGTATTTTCTGCGTCCGTTACATGCATCGGATACCCGGCGCTTACAGGACTTTTTCTATAGTCATAGCGAAGACACGATTCGCTGGCGTTACGGGTATCTGCGCGAAAATATGCCCGCGGATTCCGCCTACGAACTCGTCGGCGTGGATCAGAGTAAAGACCTGGCCTTGGGGATTTTCGAAGAGCAGGGGCTCGGTCGTGAACCGATGCTGCGATCCGTTGGGCGCTTCTACCGCGATGAAGGAAAAGACACCGCAGAAGTGGCGTTCGTTGTGCACGAGGAAACCCGCCGGGTAGGCATGGCGAGCGTCCTGCTGGAAGAGTTGGCAAGGATCGCTCAGCGTCGAGGGATTACCTCACTTTGGGCAGAGGTGCTGGACGCCAATCGACCGATGCGAAGTCTGTTTGAGAAGTTTGGTGGCAAGCGCCAGCGCTCACGCGATACGGAAGGTTTTGTGTTTCGAATGGACGTTGACGAAGTCGCGAGGATTGCCGCTGATCTCGCTGCTGCGCGTAGTAGTCAGGCCAAGGACTGGGTGGTTAAGGATCACACGCTCGGGTGGTATTGGTCGGAGACTTGTCTGGCTCACGATACTGGTCCGGGACATATCGAAACGGCCGAACGATACCAGGTTCTCGGCGACTCACTGAGAACCGTTGCCACAGAGCTTGATGCGATCCCGCTACGCGGTCGCGATATTCAGCGGCGTGAATTGCTTCGATGCCACGCCGCCCACTACCTCGACATCGTTCACATCGATGTTGAGAATTTAGCGGACCAACTGCGCACCGGCGATACTCCATTGAGTCCGCAGAGCGAGCGCGTTGCCAAAGCTGCGGCGGGCGCATGTATTGAGGCAGCCGGGCGGGTGATGAATGGCGAGATGACCCGTGCGTTCGTTGCGATCCGTCCTCCCGGACACCATGCGACCTCTGATCGGGGGATGGGGTTTTGCATCTATAACAACGTTGCCCTGATGGCACGTCATGCGCAGGAAAACTATGGTTGCGGACGCGTACTCATTGTCGATTGGGATGTGCACCACGGCAACGGAACGCAGGAGAGTTTCTTCTCCGACTCGAGTGTCTTTTTCTTCTCTTGCCATCAAGAGGGGATCTATCCATTCTCCGGTTCGAGTGAAGAAACCGGTGCCGGTCCCGGCGTAGGAACCACGATGAATTTTCCGCTTCCCGCCGGTAGTGGCATCGATCAAATCCTGCCACTCATCCAAGGCCCGCTAGCCTCGGCGATGGAAGATTTCCAACCCGAGCTCGTGCTGATCTCGGCAGGCTTCGACTCGCGCATCGATGACCCAGTTGGTGAGTTCACCCTACAGGATGAAGACTTCGTCACACTCACCCACGAACTTGCCAAAATCGCCGACCGGTGGGCTGGCGGACGGATGATCTCGGTGCTCGAAGGTGGCTACAATCCACAAGGACTGGCTAGCGCCGCCATCGCCCATTTTCGCGCCATGGCGGAGTGAGGGGGCGTATCCAAGATGCTACATCGTAGGAGTATGATGATAGTTGAATTTTGTAAGACCTTGCGCTCCTTCTAATGGGATAGATGAGGGCTTATCGCTTGACGAGCTAGCAAGCCAGTATTAATAGAGCGACTTATCCAATTGAAATCGTGTAGTGCTATTCCAGCCACGAGTCAGAAGAAATTCCTAGATGGATCTCATCCCGCATATCATCCTTGAAAAATAAATCTTTAGCTATGAATCTCTTCTCCTCGACTTCGGGCATCCATTTATTTCGAGCCATGGTGTGGCTCGCATTGACAAGCACACCGGGGTTTGCGGCATCATTTACGAACTTTACGGACTGGACTTCTTTCAATGATCCGCCGAATTCTAATTTCTCTTCGAGCAGCACCTCCACGAGTGCGACTTTTAACGCAGCCAACGGGCCGATCCCCACCGGCACTGATATAGGGTTTGCCAGTATTGATGAAAACACGGCTGCCACTTCTACGCAGGGCTTTGTTTTTTCAACTACTTCCAGCTTCACCCTGGCGGTAAGTTACAATCTTATATTGAATGCCGCTGTAGGGAATATAGGTCTTGGATTCGGTATTGGTGAGGATGTGACAGGTATGAACTCCGCTGGAGTCGCTTTTCAATCCGCCGATACAGGCTTCGGACGCTTCAATGGGGTGGCGGGAGCGGCCCGGGTGAATGACGTGGGCATCGGTGGCACTCCCGCGCTAGCATCCTTTGTCGATGCAAACGGCACGATGTTTCTCACCTACGACGGAACGAACGGGAATATTACACTTGGCTGGGCGGATGCAGTCGACTCGTTGAGTGCATCCGTTCCAGATATCACCTTCACAGGTTCGACCGTTTCCGACAACTGGAACAATGAACCCTTGCTGGTTTCGATTTTTATGCGCAGTGATGCTACCGGTGGCTCGGCATGGACCAGCGGTACGGCGGAGGGTGTCTTTTCTAATTTACGGGTGATTTCTGGATCGCCGATTGTAGTGCCAGAGCCTAGCAGTGCGCTGCTGGCATCCTTGGGTCTAGGGTTTCTTGCCTTGCGTAGGCAGCGTCGTTTTGGTAACCGCCCTGTTTAGAGCCTGTGACCTTCTAGATCACGTCTTCCAAAGACTCGACCAACAAGTTCACAACTGACCCGAATGACATGATCCGAACTTTTTACGCTTTCCCTTGAAATCGGGAGGGAGCATTGCAAGACTGATTAGATATGAATTCGATCATCATACTAGCCGATTTAGGTCGGATGAAGGCCTATCGTATCACTCGCGACGACCTTCAACCCGGAGAGTCTCCTGCCTTCGAGGGTCTCGCCAACGTCGATCTGGAAAACCAACACAGTAAAGTTTCCGATCGGGTGACCGACAAGGCGGGTCGTTTCGCCTATGGGGCGGGAAGCAAGTCTGTCGGGGAACGTCAGTCCGAGCAGGAGGAATCCGAAGTGCGCCAGCTCGATAGCATTGTTGAAGAAATTCACAAGGCGGCCGGCAAGGAGAATGAAGACATTTACCTCGCCGCGCCCAAGGAAATTATCGCCGATCTCGTCGAGAACCTCGACAGCAAGGTCGTCCAGCGGATCCGCAAGCAGCTTTCCCGCAATCTTGTCAAAGCTCCCAAGCTCGACCTTCTGGAAAGCTTTGGGATCAAATGATACCAAAGCTTGGATCGGGTGGCACGACTGGTTAGCTGGTTTGATTCTTCGCTGAATCGTCTGACGAGGCGATTTGGCGAAAAATTGTTCGGAAGAACTTCGGGTAGGCGAAATGGAACATCATGACAAAAACGATTGCCGGAAAGACGACGCAGATCAGGACAGATGAGACAATGTAGTTCCAGCCCAGGAAATGGAAAGAAAGCAGAAAATCAACCGACTGCTGAAACAGCCAATCCGAGAACGCGGTGAAGTCCTTGATGAAAAAGAGGCCAATCGAGATCGCGACTACGTAAAGGACCTTCAAGATGTGCGTCTTCACGATTCGGTCTGCAAGAACGACATACGCAAACGGAAGAATCATGTAATAGGCGATAATGTTTACCTCGTTGTAGGTAAACCCTGTGATTTCCGAAATCCACATCAGTAACGCGTAGACGATTTGGAAGACGGTATTCATTATTCAGCCAAGGTCACTGCACTTGTTTGTTATCTGTCAGTTATCATGCTCATCATGTAGCACTTGGTCTATAACGATCGCGGTGCAGAGAATCGAAACAACATCTTCTCCTTCTGCGATTTCAACTCCATAGCAATGGTTCCACGACCAAACGGCTCTGGAAATTTGAGCTACGATCCTTCCGCCGCGCGTGAAACAGTAGTCGTGATCCCAGAAACTACCATCAATGACATAATCATTTGGCCCAGGCACATCCAGCGTGAACTTTTTTTTGAACCAAGTGAATTCTTTGATCACCTCAGCGAAGAGCGCGCCGTCACGATAGATCTCATATTTGGGAAGGAAAGTAAGAAGCTTCTGGCTAATATGTGCCAACTCCCTTCCATCGAGGTCTTGGAAGGAAAGATTGCTGCCCCAGGAGAACGCTGCTCCATCAACTCGAAATACGGGTGCTCCGTGCTCATTGAGAATCTCGAAATCATCTCCCCACGACCAGAACTGCTCTTTGATGTTAAATCTCTTCATTTTTGTGGCGCAACGTTTATTTAAGAGATGCCAGCCCGATATGGGAGCGCGATCTCACATTCAGGGAAAGGGTTTGAGCTGCGGAAGTCAATCAACTCGGGTCGTTATCGGGCTTGGCATCCTCGACTTGTGTGTGCCCAGCATGGGCACGTTGTAAATGGGGTTCAAGTCCCTTGTAGGAATACCAGAACATGAAAATGAAGAAACTACTATCTGAAGCCAACTCGGGAAGGGTGACCGACTCGGGGAAGGAGCCGTAGCGAAGCGGAGACAGCCTGCCAGCGTAGCGATGCTGGCAACGCCGACACGGAGCGATGAGCTGGCACAACACAGCGAAATCGTCTGGTATGCCCGTGGAGGTAAATGCGGCGGCAGTGCAGCAGAGCAACGTGCAATTACCTGGGGAACCGGAGCGCAGCGGAGATAGCCGGAGGCAAAGCTCACAACAAAAGGTGGTGAGGAGTCAGCAAGCCTGTCCGCCGTAGCCTTGGCGTAGGAGGAAGATCATAGTAGTCGATGAAACGAGCCGGGGACTGGAAGATGTCCGTTTAAACTACGAAACCGGAGAGCCTTTGCCCTCGCTCCGCTCATGCCATGCCGGTTTGTGGGTTCCTCCTCCGGAAACCAATTCAGGAAGGTCGCCACGCCGACCATGCATTCCCGATGAAGGATCGAACCAATGAGGGGGAAATTGACTCCGTGACGGACAAGTCAGCCATCAACGCCAGTCGGCGTGGCGAACTTGAAAGCCGTCATGGCGGGAAGAATGAATCTCCTCAAGCTCTACTTTGCCCGCATAGCTGTATCCTATACTTGTGGCAAGTTTCCTATCGATGCTGCTGGAAAACGAACGAACACCCTTCGTCGAACTATCAAGCTCAATAGGAACTTCGAGCTCAAGATCACCTTTTAGTGCAATAGACAATTCGACCTGCTTAGAGCTTGTAGCGCTCGTGGCGGGGGGCCGCCTTCTTGCTGCAACTGGTAAACAACAATGCCACGAGAGAAAAGGCGATGTAGAAGTGACGGCACATTTTATAGCAACGCTTGAGGCCAGACGCGGAGGCGGGACTCCGAATTCAATTTTACGGCTTATCGCCGTCGGTCTGCGCCGGCTTGTTCTGCTTCTTGATTTCTTTTGGTGGCACAAAGAAGCGGGTTTCGTTCGGATCGATCCCCCAACCCTTCATGACCAATGATTCGAGAAGGTGCTTTTCCTTTCCGGGAGGAATTAGGTAGCAAACATCAGGGGCATTCTGTGCATTCGTGCGTTGAACAAAAATATCGATGAACTTTTCGTCCATTGGATAGTCACTCATCGATTTAAGAATGCGATTCCACGAAGCATCAGTAAAATACTCTATCCGCCGATTGGCTCGGTCAATAACAGGGCGGTGATCAGGTTTAATGCCCGCAGCCTCGTATAGCTCTAGCTGATCCTCTTCAAAGTTTTTCAAAGATCCAACTTGCGCAAGGGTATTGCCCCGAAAAATCAACAGATACAACTTTCCGTCACCTTCTGTATATACAGACGTTGATGCAGCAAAACCTCCTTTGCAAAATAATGGGATCATCGTCTGTACTTCTTTCTTGATGCGAAGATCGGAAATATCCAAGAGGATGTCATTAAAAGTGGCGGTGAAAAAATCCGGTCTCTCCTGTCCAGAGAGAGCCGAAACCAAGAACATCGACAATGCAGCTATGAAGGATTTCATCTTTTTTTGCAGAACGTTATTCGTATGACCTCAGCAGGTGATATCCGTTGAGGCAGTCATGGTTGAGGAAACCGGAAAAATGTCGGTAACGCAAGGGTTTTCAAGGGTTTTTCTGAAGAATGAGTGTGTATATCAGGCTCTCTTTCGGGCTGGCTAAAGGAGATGCGTTCCTACTGTGATATCGTCGCGTAAAGGGCTTTGCCCCACGCGATTCCCGCGTAGAAGGCTTGGCCCACGCGAGTATCGCTTATAAGCCCGATGAATCGGGGCACGCGATTGGCGAGTGACACCCAAATTTGGTATTTGTCGCGAGCTACTCGTACGCGGAGAAACGTCGGGGTTTTAATTTGAAACTGGTATTACTTTTCCCGCGTCACGGGAATGGTGGCGCGGTCGAGCGTTTCGCCATTGGCGGATAGGGCGGTGAGGGTGGCTTGTTGGTTGTTGAGTTCGACGAGCCAGAGATGGTTTGTTGATTCGCTATGTGCCATGTAGTCGAGCTCGGTGACGGAGTCGGGGATGGAGCGAACGTTGACGCCCCAGGCGCCATCGCCGAAGTAGGGGATACCGTTTACAGGGTTGGTGGTACCGTCGCTGGTGACCGCTGTGGTGCGTTTGAGGACGTGGTGGTCGTTTTCGAAGACTGCATCGACTTTATGTTTCTCAAAGAGCGGGCACCACGCACTGCGAACCTCGGTGTTGTCGGCTTTGACTCCGGTTCCGAAGGTCGGCTTGTGATAGCAGACAAAAAGCCATGGAGCGGATTCGAGGGTGGTGAGTTCGCTTTTTAGCCAATCCGTTTGCGCGCTGACGGGCTGGCTGTGTCCACTGTCGAGCTGGACGAGGGCGAGGTAATCGCCAAAGGTGATGCTGTAGGCGGTGTTGTTGTCGGGTAGGGGGAAGAGACTGTTAAAAAGTGGTGCAAAGTCGCGGGAGAGTCCTTGCTCGGCGGGCTGCACTTCGTGGTTCCCTATGGCGACGACCATCGGGACGGTTCGTCCGTCGGGAGTGACTGCATGATCGCGCCAGCTGTCGAGCCACCAGTACCAGCGGTCGTGAGTGACGCTGTTTGCGTAAGCGAGATCGCCGCCGAGCAGGGCGAAGTGAGGGTCGAGCTTGCCGCACCGGGCGTTCATCGCGTCGAGCAGTTTCGGGCTATGCGCCATGTCTCCGCCAGTGACGAATTTCAGACCTCCACTTGGCATCTGGAGTGAGCTGGTTTCGACGAAGAGTTCAGTATTCGATTTTCCTGCGCTACGATCTTTTAAGGTGATGCGGTAGCGTGTGGCTGGGTTGAGTCCGGTGATTTTTGCCGACCATGCGACGGCTGGTGCGTTGCCGAAGGGTCGGTAGTCCACGGCGATTTCTGCATTTTTTACAGGTAAGGTGTCCTCATCCGTGATGCTGACTGCGAAACGTGCGGCGCGGTTTTTGAAATAATGATCGAGTCCACCGTGGTGGGTTGTCCAATCTTCTTCGGGTTGCTTTCCGGCAAAGCATTCCCACGGGGCGTCGTCACGGAGTACGACATGGTCGATCTGTTCACCGTTTTTGTTTATTTTTCGGACGATGAGTTGGACTTGTACCGACATGTCGCTACTGGATTCCTCTCGGTTGTGTGCTTCCACTGCGATGCGCAGTTCTCCTGTTGGAAGTTTTTTCCCAAAGGTGCCAATGGTGTATTCCTCGTAGTCGAGCGCTTCATGGGACTCGATGCCATCTGTGTTCGCGCTGGATCCGCTGCGGACATTGAGTCGCAGGGATTCCTTGCCGTTGACGTAGGCGATCAATCCATCGTCATAACGGACTCGGGCGATGAGTTGTCGGCCGTCGGCCCAGTCGCCGATGTTAATGGTGCGACGAATGTAGATGCTTTGCGATCGCGCTTTTCCGGTGTGCGTGAAATCGTCATTATCACCAAATCCGAAACCGCCGTAACCGAGCGTCCAGGTGTCGGCTTTGAGTCGCACGGGTTCGACTTCTTCGAGCCAGACGAGGTCGACTGATGATTCGGGCGAGTTTGTCCAAAGCGGCACAGGTCCGTGGATGGCGCCGGAGTCGTTGGCGCTGAGTGTGGTAGCGATGGAAAGGGTTGCAAGGGAGAGGACGAGCGATTTCATGAAATTTTGGAAATGCAGAATCGTTGGTGTGCTCTGATCGGTCGAATGCGTCTCAACTTGAGTAGCGTTTCAGAGTCGAATATTACGGAATAGTGAAGTATTTATTCTGTTTAGCGAAGAAAAATCGAATTCAAGGGTTGAAGCGAAGGGGAATCCGGCTCATCTATTTGCCCCTTAAAAACGGTCCACCACTAAGTGACTAACGAAGTGGATGGGTAAGGGCACTAACTTTAGGCGTAATACTGACAAGTTAGTGCAAAATTGATCATAAAAACCGCTTGTGAAATTTTTCACAAGCACTTAAGTAGCCGCTACGATGGCCAACATCTTTCCGCGTTCTTCAAACTTTCTGCCCGTCAAAATTGCAGCTTTCGTTGCAGTGATTGGCGCGACTGTGACCCTTGGTTTCACCTACTACGGCACGCCGAAGTATACCCGCGTGGGCTACCAACCGGATCAACCGGTGCCGTTCTCGCACAAGATTCACGTCGGTGAGCTTGGGATGGATTGTCGCTACTGCCACAGCAACGTCGAGCAATCGAATCACTCGAACATCCCATCCGTGGAGACATGTATGAACTGTCACGAGAATGGGATCAAAACCAACAGCCCGGCTCTCGCGCCGATTCGCGATGCTTACGAAACCAAGGAATCACTGGCATGGATTCAGATCCACGAGACAGCGGATTACGTCTATTTCGATCACTCGGCACACGTGAACAGCGGTATCAGCTGCGTGTCTTGCCACGGTCGCGTCGATGAGATGGAGAAAGTTTATCATGCTGAAAACCACAGCATGGGATGGTGCCTTGAGTGCCACCGCAACCCGGAACAACACCTGCGTCCGATTGAGCAGGTGACTAATCTGGCATGGACAGCGAAGGATCATCCAGGCGTGATGGTCGATGGCGAGCTGAAACAACTTTCACAGGAAGAACTTGGACAGAAACTCAAGGAGCAATGGAAGATCAACCCGCCGGTCAGTTGTGGTGGATGTCACCGTTAATCTGAGATTTTTACGACATTCTTTCCAGCCACTCAAACAACGCACTGACCTTGGTCGGTGCATCGACGGTTCTTCGGCTTTGCCGTTGGCCATCAAGATTCACTAACGAAACCTTATCGAACTCGAATTCGCCGCATGAAGCGCAAACTGCAGCATCCCACCGACACGAATCCGACCAGTGCCTCCCGCGCTTGGCGTAGTCCAGGTCAGCTCAATGACACCCCGGAATTCCGTGAGTGGTTGACCCGTGAATTCCCATCAGGCGCTGCGGAGATGGCATCTGAAGACGACGCCGATCTCTCTCGTCGTGGATTCCTCAAATTCATGGGCGCATCCACCGCTCTGGCTGGATTCGGCTTGGCATCATGCCGTAAGCCTGAAGCCTATTTAGTTCCTTACGTGGATTCCGTCGAGTGGGTGGTGCCAGGTCGTCCGCTTCTTTATGCAACGTCCCGCCCTCGTGGTAGTGGTGCTGTGCCTATGGTAGTGACGACACATGAAGGTCGTCCAACCAAGATCGAAGGAAACCCGCTACATCCGAATTCTACCGGAACGACTGATGGTCAAGACCAGGCGTCGATGCTTGATCTTTACGATCCTGATCGTTCCGCGCATGTATTAGTCAAAGGCAAAGCCGCCGACGCGAACAAGCGCAACGAGGCGATGGTAAAACTTCGCGACGCGATGAGCGCTAGCGGTGGTGCTGGAGTTGGTTTGCTTGTTGGGCGCAGCAGTTCGCCAACCCGCAATAAAGCGATTGCCGCGCTGAAGGCGAAGTATGCTGGTGTGCAAGTTTTTGAATATGAGATGCTAGCTCCTGCCTCTGCGATTGCGGCAGCCGACAAATCTTTTGGCAAGGGTGTCCGCCCTGTGGTGAATTTCCGCAACGCCAAGCGCGTGTTGAGTCTCGATTGCGACTTCCTTGGAACCGATATCCAAGACGCCGCCGCTGCGGCAGATTTCGCTGCAGCCCGCAAGCCCGAGGATGGCGATGACAACCACGCCAAGACCCACGAGGACATTCTACGACTCTACGTCACCGAACCAGCATTCACCATCACTGGTGGAATGGCCGACCACCGCTTGCGCGTGTCGGGAAGCCGGATGGCTGCCTTCGCGGCCTTGATCGCCAAGGAACTCGGTGTTTCCGTGCCAGCTGTGGATGCGGATGATAAAGAATTCGACCCGCGTTGGGTAAAAGCGGCTGCGGCTGATCTTCGTGAAAATGGAGCAAAATCCGTGGTGCTCGTTGGCGATCGCCAACCGCAAGTGGTTCATGAAATTGCCTTCGCTATCAATGCCTCACTCGGCTCGATCGGTGGAGATAAGAGCGCGGCGCTCCAGTTGGTTCAGACCGATGGCATCGAAGCCGGGACGCTCGCTGAGCTAAAAGCAGCGGTCGACAGTGGATCGGTAAAGACCTTGCTGTCCACCACTCCGGCGAACCCAGCTTACGACACCGCGGGTGATTTCGATTGGGCAGCGCTTCGCGCCAAGCTCGATCTTTTCGTTCACTCCGATACACGAGTGAATGCTACGGCGATCAGCGCCGACTACCATCTTCCTTCCACACACTTCCTCGAGAACTGGGGCGACGTCCTCGACAGTCGCGGAGTCTATTCGGTGGTTCAGCCGATGATCCTGCCGCTTTACATTACGGCAGTCAGTGAGCTCAATCTCTTGCTCTCGCTTGCGGCGGATGCAGCGGCTGGCGATGGTGATCCGGCAGTGATGGCGGTGCGCGCAACTGTTGGCGAACTGACTTCGACCGCCGACAAAGGACTTGATGACGCATGGAGCATGCTTCTTCGCGACGGTTACTTGAAGGATTCGGCCTACCCGGCTGGAGCTTCGGCCGGAGCGGTGGCTATCGATGGTGCTGCCCTCAAGAGCGCAGTGCTCGCAGTGCCAACCAAGGAAGCGCTCGAAGTGAATTTCGCCGCTGACTACAGCATCGGTGACGGCCGTCAGATCAATAACGGCTGGCTTCAGGAGGCACCGGACCCGATCACCAAGCTGACTTGGGATAACGCGGCGCTGATTTCGCCTGCGACGGCTGAGGCTATTGGAATCAACGAGGAATACGATGCCGCCGACCAAGAGGCACCAATGATCGAGCTGACTGCGAACGGTCGGTCGATTACGGTTCCTGTCATCGTCGCTTATGGTCATGTCGACAACAGCATCACATTGCATGTCGGTTATGGGCAGGGGATGAAGGACGACAAGGGCAATTCGATTCTGCCAATGCGCGTTGGTGAAGAGGCTGGCTTCAATGTGAACCCACTTCGCAACGGCGAACCGTTTATTCTCTCCGGCGTCACGGTGAAAGTGACGGCTGAGAAATACATCGTCGCACTGACGCAAGAGCACAGCACCATGGAAGGGCGCGCGATCGTCCGCGAAGGCACACTCGACGAACAGCAGAATTTTGATCCGGACGAAGATCATTCGAACAGCGTTGGCTTTGCCTATAACCACGGGATGGATTCCCACATTCCGGAGAACATCTCGCTCTACAAGCCCGAAGATACCAAGGGTAAGCCATTGATCGGCGACCCGCTTCACCAGTGGGGAATGGTCATCGATCTCAACAGTTGCACCGGATGTAATGCGTGCATGGTGGCGTGTCAGGCAGAGAACAACATCCCGATCGTCGGCAAGGATCAAGTCCGCCGTGGTCGTGAGATGCATTGGATACGCATGGACCGTTACTTTGTCGCCAAGCAGACTGACGAGGGTGAGATGCAGGACATGGACAATCCGGAAATGCTCGTCCAGCCTGTGGCGTGCGTGCATTGCGAAGCGGCTCCCTGCGAGACGGTTTGCCCGGTGAACGCGACTGTTCACAGTGAGGAAGGGTTGAACTTGATGGCGTATAACCGCTGTATCGGCACCCGTTACTGCGCCAACAACTGCCCGTATAAGGCACGTCGTTTCAACTTCTTCGACTACAACAAGCGTCCGCTTGACGAACTTTACAAAGGGCCACTCTCCACCGCGGAGAAGACCGGAATGCCTGAGTCGCAGAAGCTTGGCAAGAACCCGAACGTCACCGTTCGTATGCGTGGTGTGATCGAAAAGTGCACCTACTGCATCCAGCGGATTCAGGTTTCCAAGATCAAGCAGAAGGCCGTCCGTCGCAATAAAGTGATTGAGACCGGCAAGCCATCCGAAACGATTTCGATCACTACGGAAGAGCTTCGCGTTGACAGCAACCGACTCAAGACCGCGTGTCAGCAGGCCTGCCCTTCTGAAGCAATCGTGTTCGGCAACATGCTCGATCCGAAGGCTCGCATTCACAAGTTCAAGCAGATGAAGGACGACGCACCTGCTGGTGAGATTGTTCTCAAACACCCACGTTCCTACGATCTGCTTCGTTACATCGGCACCCGCCCACGGACGAACTACCTCGCTCGTGTGCGCAACCCGAACAAGAAGATGCCAGATGCCAAATACATCGGCAACGCGACCGTCAGCATTCACTAATCTTTTCCTAGTCACGATTTACCCGCCCGCCCAAAACCATGGCAAGCGAAGCTACTACTACCCAACCCGCCGCCGCGGACGTCAAGCGACCAAAGCTTGAAGTCCTCGAGCGCGAAGAACTCATTCTCAACAACCGCAGTCTTGCGTGGATCACGGACCGGATTTGCGGGATCGTCGAGAACCGCATGCCGCTGCTGTGGTGGTTGATCTTCATTCCCAGCGCGCTCGTCGCGATGATCGGTGTGGGTGGGGGACTGACATACCTCGTCTCTACCGGTGTCGGTGTGTGGGGAAACAACAACTCGCTGATGTGGGGATGGCCGATCGTGAACTTCGTGTTCTGGATTGGTATCGGTCACGCGGGAACGCTGATTTCCGCGATTCTTTTCCTGACGCGTCAGAACTGGCGAACGTCGATTAACCGAGCGGCGGAAGCGATGACGATTTTCGCGGTGTGCTGCGCGGGTATTTTCCCGGCTTTCCACGTCGGTCGTGTGTGGATGGCATGGTTCCTGGCACCGATTCCCAATGCGAATGCGATCTGGCAGAACTTTAAGTCACCACTTCTTTGGGACGTGTTCGCGGTTTCGACTTACTTTACCGTATCGCTTATCTTCTGGTATATCGGCATGGTTCCCGACCTCGCGTCGATCCGTGACCGTGCGAAGAACAAAATCCGCAAGTTCGCTTACGGCGTGCTCTCACTCGGATGGCGCGGTGGTAACCGTCAGTGGCGTCATTACGAGATGGCTTACTTGCTTCTCGCTGCACTTTCCACCCCGCTGGTTCTCTCCGTGCACACCATCGTTTCGTTCGACTTCGCAACGTCGGTGGTGCCGGGTTGGCACACCACGATCTTCCCTCCTTACTTCGTGGCCGGTGCGATCTTCGGTGGATTTGCGATGGTGCTTACCTTGATGATTCCCGTGCGCAAGCTCTTCGGTCTCGAAGACTTGATCACCATGAAGCACATCGACAACATGGCCAAGATCATCGCCTTCACCGGATGTTTGGTGGGTTACGCTTACCTGATGGAGCTGTTCATCGCCTGGTATGGTCAGAACAAGTTCGAGTGGGCTGCATTCGCCAAGCGGACTGGTTTAGGCGAAGATGACGCCCCATACGCCTGGGCTTACTATTGCATGATGACTTGCAACGTTCTTGCTCCACAGTTCTTCTGGGTCAAGTGGTGCCGCCAAAACCTCTGGGTTGTCATGGGTGTTGCGATGCTCGTGAACATCGGGATGTGGTTCGAGCGTTTCGTCATCATTGTCACGACTCTCGCCCGCATGTGGCTGCCAGGTGACTGGCAATACTACCACCCGTCTCCGGTGGATATCATGACCTTCGTCGGCACCATTGGTATGTTCCTTGCGCTGTTCATGCTCTTCCTTCGGTTCCTGCCATGTATCAACATTGCGGAGGTCAAATGGACGCTGCTTTCCTCAAATGTCCATCGTGATGAACTTGAGCACGCCAAGGAAGAAGCTGGTGCGCAGTCTTTCGAGGCCGGCGGACAAGCCATTGGCAAGAAACAAGGGTAATCCGACACCACACAGAATTTTCAACACTCTTCAACGAACCTCACAGTGAACACCGGAATCAAAAAAGTTTACGGCTACCTCGCCCGATTCGAAACTGCAACAGCGCTCTACAAAGCGGCTGCCAAAGTGCGCGACAAAGGATTCAAGAAATGGGATTCCTACTCGTCGTTCCCTATCCACGGGATGGACGACGCGATGGGTCTTGGCCGCTCCAAGCTGCCGTTCTTCGTGTTCTTTGGTGGTGCTGCTGGTCTTTTCACTGCGATTGCGCTGCAGTTTGGCACGCAGGTGTATCTTTACCCAACCGTAGTGCAGGCCAAGCCCGCCAACCTGTTTACCATTCCCGCTTACTTTCCGGTGATGTTCGAGCTGACCGTTCTTCTGTCGGCATTCACCACGCTTTTCGGCATGTTGGCATTGAGCCAGTTGCCGCGTTTTAACCATCCATTGTTTGAGTCCAAGCAGTTTGCCCGGGCTACCGACGATGGGTTCTTTATCGCCATCGAAGCACGTGACCCGCGCTTTAACCGCGAGCAGACCAAAGAATTCCTCGAAGAGATCGGCGGCACAGATGTCGAACTCGTCGAAGAGCAACTGTGATCCAATTTACCACATTATCAGATTCCACCCCAATGGAGTGAAATATTCCACTCCAAGCGACTATTTCCCATGCGTTACGCGTTTTTAGCATTCATCCTCGTCGTGATCTCCGGTCTCGGAGTTCTCGGGTTCCGTGGACAGAAATTCAGCCACACACCGGTTGAGGTTTTCAGTGATATGGACCATCAAGCGAAGCTCAAGGCTCAGAAGCCGAGTGACTTCTTCGCCGATGGTGATGGTTCACGACGTCCTATCGAAGGCACCGTTCCTCTCGGTTACGAGATCGGCGGATCAGCTGCTGATGGCACGGTGACTAAAGATGGATTCGGCACAGGCGATCACAGCTACTACAACACCGGAATGATTGGTGATGCCTTCGGAACGGGAATGCCGGCAGAGCTGGGTCTGACCGCCGATAACGTCGATGCCTTTTTGCGTCGCGGTCACGAACGTTACGATATTTACTGCGCACCGTGTCACTCTGAATCCGGCAATGGTCAGGGAGTGGTTGCCAAGCGTGGGTTCTTGATAACCGCCAACCTTCACGGTGAGCAATTTAATGCTGACAACTACGCCGACGGTCAGATTTTTAGCGCTATCACCAACGGTAAGAACTTGATGAAGCACTACAGCGATAAACTCAACGTGCACGACCGTTGGGCCGTTGTCGCATACGTCCGAGCTTTGCAGGAACTGACTGCAGGCGTGGCACTCGATACCCCGGGTTTAAAGGATTCCTTCGGTGATAAGCTTCCTGCGAAAAGCACTGAGGAAGAGACTACCACCGGGGAAGAGACTACCATCGGGGAAGAGACCACTGAAGACAAGGACTCATCAACGCAGACCGATACGGCTCCTGAAACTAACCTTGAGGCGGTCCCGCCTGCGGCACCTAACGCCGATGAGCGCGAAGAAGCTGCCGATGCCACAGATAAAGACACCGCCCAATAACCGCCTCTGCGGCCAATCCGACTTTCCCATTTCTCCAACACTTTCGAACCAACAATGGCTGACCACATCAACCTGAAAGATCTACCTACTGAAGGCGAGCGCCTCGACTTCAACAAGGTGTCACGTTACGCTGTAATGCTGCTTGGCGCCGGTGGAATCGGTCTCATCGTGAGCATCATTCTGCTGTTTATTCCGGCCACGCAGAAGGCTTACGGATTTTCCTGGCTCCTCGGCACGGTGTTCTTCTTCACCATCGCCGTCGGTGGTATTTTCTGGACACTTCTTCACCATGCCTCCAACTCGGGGTGGGGGATTGCAGTGCGCCGGGTGTTTGAGCGTGTCGGGTCGATGATTTGGCTGCCGGGCGTATTGATGTTGCCGCTGTTTTTGATTAGTCCTGTGAAGCACTCATTGTGGCACTGGACGGAGATCGAAGACAATGCCAACGATAAGGCTGCCCAACAACAGACTATCGATAATTATCAAGCGAAGCACGACGCATTGGTGGCCGAGTATCAGGAGACCGTCAAAGAGGCCACCGCCGCTGGCAACCTCAACGAAGCCAAGATGGCCGAGGCTGAGATCGCGAAGATTGGTGAGTTCGATGAGAGCAAGATCGCTGGCAAGATCATCAAGGACAAAGATGCGATCCTATACGGTAAGCATGGTTACTTGAACCAACCGTTTATGTGGGCGCGCTACATTTCCTTCTTCGTGATTCTGACCTTCATCATTTTCCAGATGCGGAAATGGTCGACCACGCAGGACGAAACCGGTGGCTTGAAATTGACCTTCAGAATGCGACGTGCAGCATGTGGATTCCTTCCGCTGTTTGCTGTCGCGATGACCTTCGGTGCGATTGACTGGGTGATGGCGATTGATCACCACTGGTTCTCCACCATGTATGGCGTGTATTTCTTCGCTGGCTCCGCACTTTCGGGGATGGCGGTGATCATCCTTGTTGTCACGATGCTGAGGAACCTCGGCTACTTGAGAAAGGTCGTCACCGTCGAGCACTACCACATCATGGGTAAGCTGATGTTCGCCTTCGTTATCTTCTGGGCCTATATCACCTTCTCCCAGTTCTTCCTCATCTGGTATGCGAACATTACCGAGGAGACCAAATACTTCCTCATCCGTAACACCGAGTTCTGGAACTACGCATCGATTGCCTTGGTGGTCTGCCACTTCGTCATTCCGTTCATACTGCTGCTTCCCGCATGGATGAAGCGCACACCGCGCTATCTTGCCTTCATGGCGTGCTATGTCATCGTGGTGCACTTGCTCGACGTCTATCTGATGATCATCCCTATGCGTGGGCCAATAGTCGCCAGTAACTACGTTATCCCAGGCGCCATCATTGGCGATTTGTTTGCCGTGGTAACCGTCGGCTGCCTCGTTGCCGGTGGCTTCCTTTACTCGCTTCGTAAGTATAGTCTCTTCCCATGCCGCGACCCACGTCTTCTCGAATCGGTCAACGCCCACAACTAATTTTCCAGGTCCCGCCACACAGCTTTCGACCAGTCATTGTCATGAACGAACATTCCGCTAGCAAACCGATCAACCCAGCAGCCGCATTCGCGTTGGGTATCTTCGGGTTCTTCGCCTTCGCCGCACTGGCCTTTGTCGCCTACTTCTTCTTCCGCAACGGTCGTGTCAGTGAGGCAGCCACCGCCGCCACACAAGCGCGCCTCGAGGCGCGTGCCGCTGTCGACGAAGCGAACAACAACTCCATTCACAGTGTGACCTGGGTGGACGAAGAGAAAGAAATCGTTAGCCCGACCATTGAGGCTTACCTTCCCATCGCCGCCGACAAACTCCTCGATAAAAAGCCAACGCCATTCGTGGCTCCGGCTCAGTAGTCCCTCCGACCAAATTTCCTCCATTTTCGCAACCTATTTTTCACGACATTCTGTCCTCATGAGTTCACCATCCGCATCTGAAAACAGCCTCGCTCTTCTTCGTGCGAACATCGACCAATCGGTTCGTTGGCCCGTGCTGTTGTTCTTCACCAGCGCAGGATTCTGGTTCCTCGCATCGATCGTCCTCGGGATGATATCCACCTGGGCCTTGCTCTCGCCGGACACCTTCTCCGGATGTGCAATGTTGCAATACGGTCGTGTGCAATCCGCCCATACCACGGCGATGGTCTACGGTTTTGGATTCAACTTGGCATTTGGAATGATCTTGTGGCTCATGCACCGCCTGTGCCGCTTGCCAATGAAGGCGCAAGCTGTGCCAGTCGTTGCCGGACACGTCTGGAACATCGCGATCACTATCGGGATTCTATTCATCCTCGGTGGCGTGAATTCAGGTCTCGAGTGGCTTGAGTTCCCGAAGCAAGTCGGTCCCGCGCTTTTGATCTCCTACATCGCCATCGCGCTTTGGGCGTTTGTTCCTTTCACCCAGCGTGACCAGCCGCAAACCTATGTTTCGCTTTGGTTCCTCGTTGCTGCGCTGTTTGCATTTCCAGCCTTGTTCCTGCCGACGCAAATCATGATTCACATCGTGCCCGGTGCTGCAGTGGTTTCCTCGGCAATCAACCACTGGTATATCGGTGGTTTGTTGTTCCTTTTCTTTGCTCCTGTGGCAGTGGCTAGTGTGTTCTACTTTGTGCCAAAAGTTTCCGGTCGCCCCTTGTTCTCGTTCAGTCTCGCGGTGTTCGCCTTCTGGGCATTGATCTTCCTCGGTGGGTGGACAGGTTTACAACGCCTCATCGGCGGTCCTCTCCCTGCATGGATGACGGCGATCAGCGGTGCAGCCACTTTCTTGCTGATTATCCCTGCGCTACTGATTTGGATCAACACACGAGCGACTCTCGCCGACCGTTCACGCCTGGTGACCTACAGTGCAACGCTGCGCTTCAGCTATGCGGCGACGGTTGGTTTGGTGATTGCTACCGTTTTCGGTGGTTTGACTACCATCCCCAGTATTTTCGCTCTTACCGGCCTGACTCAAGGCGCACTCTCCGTGCAAATCGCGATCTTGCTCGGTGTGTTCATGTTCGCCGGCTTCGGTGCAATTTACTTCATTATTCCACGTCTCTGTAACTGCGAGTGGCGCTCAGGTAGTGCGATCCGTTTCCACTTCTGGTTCACTACCTATGCCGTGATCATGATACTCGCGATGTATCTGGTTGGTGGTCTCTGGCAGGGCGACGCGACTTACGAATTGGAAGGCACGTGGAAAGTGGTTACCGACAGCGCGCGGCCTTACTATATCGGTCGTATGCTTGGCTGGGTGCTGCTTCTCATTGCCAACTTCTCATTCGTTATCAATCTGTGGTCAATGATCTTCGGCAAGGGACGTAAAGCGGGCACCGCGACACTCCTTCACGAAGTGGACGAAATGGATAAGGATCTGTTCGTTGTCGAACCCACCGAAACTTCCAAAGCCTAGTCTTTTTCACCTTAACTTTCTCTCGTAACTTCAAATAATTTCATGTCTGTCCGCACCTTCTATCTGGGATTGATCGCCGCCTTCGGGTTGCCTTGGGTTTTTCTCGTGGCAGTTCCTTATGGCCAGCTCACCGCCAACGATGTGACCATGGTCGATGAAAGTATCGGTCAAACCTATCCTCAGGTTAATGCTGGCTTCATTGAATATGGCAACCGTATCTATGCATCAGAAGGGTGTTTCCAATGCCACTCGCAGATGGTTCGCACCACGGAGGTGAGTGTTGACCCATACCGCTACGAGTCCGAGTTGGGTTCTCCAGTGCGCGAGTCGCGACCAGAAGACTACGTTGGTGAGGATTATGCCTTCCTGGGTGTCCAGCGCATCGGTCCTGACCTTGCAAACGTAGGAATCACCAAGCCGCGTGATATCAAGCAGGCGACCGGTCTTGATGAGGTTGATCCAGCGGATGTCCGCCAGTGGCACATGGAGCATCTCTACGACCCTCGTTTGATTCATGAATGGTCGAACATGCCGTCCTACCAGCATCTCTTCGAGAAGCGCCGGATTCAAGGGCAGAAGTCCAATAGCGCATTGAATATCAACGTGGGAGAAGGCTACGAAGTCGTCCCGACCGAGCGTGCCGAGGCTTTGGTGACTTACTTGATGTCGCTGAAAAAGAATGACCCAATAGGTCCGCCGAAAGCAGATAAGCCTGCTGCAGATGACGAGGCGTAACCCGCTTTGATTGACTCTCGAATTACCGAACTGAAGACCGTTTTCCGAACCGATGTCCGATTCCCTAAATAAGCCAGACATGAGCCGCGTGGATTACCGCGAAGGCGCCGACGTGCAAGAACAACACGCGATCGCCGCGCGCGAAAAGGACGAGCCGATCAGCGCGTCTCATCCAGTGTCGCTCACCTTGTTCTTCCTTTGTGCCATTCTCCTTCTTGCTGGTGGTGCGTTTTACGGTCAGATGACTGGTGGATTCAATTTTACCCAGCTCACACCGAGTGGCTATACCATGGCTCCTGACCCGCGCGCTGGCGTGAAGAAGGTGGAGAAGGCGTGGTTCGAGGAACAGTTGGCTGCCGGATCAACGATTTACAAAACCTGTGGTGGTTGCCACAAGAGCGCAGGTGAGGGTGATCCAGCGCAGAATATTCCGCCGCTTGCTGGCTCGGAATGGGTGACTGGTAACACTGAACGACTTGCTCTGATTATCCTCAACGGAATGAAAGGTCCGGTTGAGGTGGAAGGGAAAGTTTGGTCTGGGAACAACATGGCCTCACAGGCGGCATCAGTGCCAACTCCTGAAAAGCTTGCAGCCATCATGAACTACGTTCGTCACAACTTTGGAAACGAGACTGATGTATGGGTTTCCGAGGAGATGGCTGCCGAGGCCATGAAGATTTCCGAGGAACGTGGCGGTGGTCAAACTACCGCTGAGGAACTCAACAGTGCGCACGATAAGATGCTGCCTGGTGAGGCTATCGATAAGCAGACTGGTAAACCTGCCGGCGGAGCTGAGGGTGGGGATGCAACTCCTGCAGAACCCGCCCAAACGGAAGCTGAAGCAGCGTAACCTCTCGCCATCGTCAGACGTAAGAAAGAGCTGACGCTAATCAAAGTCAGGCATCTTTTTCACCTCGCGGGCAGTCGCTTCTGACGTTTGCCGTGACTGTGAGGCCGTAGCGATTTCTCTCATGAAGAAAAGCACCCATAAATCTGGATGGTTCCTACTCTCAGGAGCGATTGTATCTGTTGCCTTGGGTGGCTTGGTGAGCTGTGGAAATAGTGACGAGATGGTCGATGTGTCAGGTTTACCAATCGCAACTGATTTCCGAACCGAAGAGAAACTGGCTGAAGCTCCCGTTGTGATTTCCGGTCGAGTGACGATCAAAGGGGAAATACCGACTCCTGATGTCGAATGGGATGTGTCCAATGATGGCTACTGTTCCAATTACCAGCCGATCAAGACGAAGCGATGGAAGGTGGGGGAGAACGATGCTCTCGGCGATGTGGTTGTCGCTCTGATTGGTGCGGAAGGCGGTAGCGTCGACCCACGCCCTGCGGTGATGGATCAGTCTGGATGTTGCTATTCGCCTCACGTTGTCGCGATTGCGGCCGGTGAGGCCGTGCAGTTTACAAATTCAGATCAAACCTTCCACAATGTCCGTGTCGATAGGCACAAGCAGGGGACTTTGGATGGTGGAAGCAGCATTAAGAACTATGGCCAACCTGCGGGTGGTGCCAATCTCCACCAGTTTCCCGCAACGGGAGTTTATCGGATCCAGTGCGATCTACATCGTTGGATGAGATCGTGGGTTTTTGTGCACGATTCCGGATTCTATGGAGTCACTGACGAGGACGGTACCTTCAAAATTCGCGGTGAAATTCCCGATGGAGAATACCAACTTCTCGCGTGGCACAGCCAGTTCGCAGAACCCATCAAGAAACAACTTAATATTTCAGGAGGTTCAGCGAAGATTGATTTTGAATTTTCCGCATCAAGTGCCATGATACCGGGCGCGCCGGGGAAGTGACATTTTGTCTAATTTCAGATTCCCCTCTTAATTTCCTATCTATTTAGACTACGCCACCACACGATTTACCATGGCTCATTCTACCACCGCGACCGAAGCTCACACCGACGAGCATCATCACGATCACCACGATGATCACAATCCTGGCTTTGTGCAGAAATACATTTTCTCCACAGATCATAAAATGATCGGAATCCAGTATGGCATCACAGCGCTCTGCTTCATGCTTTTCGGATTCTTCCTGATGATGGTGATGCGTTGGAGCATTGCTTATCCGAACCAGCCGATGCCTGAGTGGTTGACGATGTTCATGCCTGAGGATTTTCTCAACCGATGGATGCCGGTGGCGGAATCCACTGGTGGTCGTGTGGTTGATGGTCAGGTTTATAACATGTTCGGAGCAATGCACGGAACGATCATGGTTTTCCTGGCGGTCGTCCCATTGGGGTTTGGTGCCTTCGGTAACTTTGTCACCCCGCTGCAGATCGGTGCGCCGGACATGGCATTCCCGAAACTCAACATGATGAGCTACTGGATTTACTTCCTTGGTGGTGTGTTGATGTTTGCGTCCTTCTTCCTCCCAACGGGGGCCGCATCTACCGGTTGGACATTCTACCCGCCGTTAGGGGTGTTAACGGATTACTTTGTCGGTAGTCCCTGGCTAACGGGCCAAACATGGTGGCTACTCGGTCTCGTTTTGTTGATTACCTCCTCGCTCCTCGGATCGGTGAACGTGATCACCACGATCATTAACTTGCGCGCCAAAGGGATGACTTGGATGCGCATGCCGTTCTTCGTATGGGGCATGCTCGTTACCGCTTTCCTCCTTCTTCTGGCCTTCCCGCCGCTTGAGGTCGCCGGCCTGATGCAACTGAGTGATCGTGTATTTGGTTCCTCGTTCTTCCTGCCAACCGGTCTTTCCGCCAACAATGAAGTGGTGAACATCTCCGGTGGTGGTAGTCCCTTGCTTTATCAACACCTGTTCTGGTTCCTCGGGCATCCGGAGGTTTACGTTCTTCTTCTCCCCGCGATCTCGATTGTCGCGGAGATCATTCCGAACAACACCCGCAAGCCGCTTTGGGGATACAAGAGCATGGTTTACGGAGTTCTTGTCCTCGGATTCCTCAGCTTCATCGTGTGGGCTCACCACATGTATCTAACCGGTATGGGAAGTGCGATCTCGACATTCTTCCAAACGACGACCGTGCTCATTTCCATTCCATCGGTGATTCTTCTGACGGCGATGCTGATTTCCCTTTGGGGTGGATCGATTCGTTTCACTGTTCCGATGCTGTGGGCGTGTGCGTTCCTTCCGATGTTTGGTTTCGGTGGTCTCACCGGCTTGCCACTGGCATTCAACCTTACCGACCTCTATCTCCACGACACCTACTACGTGATTGGTCACTTCCACTACGTGGTGGCACCGGGTGTGATCTTTGGTCTCTTCGCTGGAATCTACTATTGGTATCCAAAGGCGACTGGTCGCCAGATGAACACCTTCCTCGGACACCTTCACTTCTGGCCGTCACTGATCGCGATCAATGTGGTATTCATGCCGATGATGGTTCAAGGCATCGCTGGTTTCCACCGTCGCTGGTATAATGGCGGAATTTCCTACGAGCACACTGCCGAGTATCTGTGGTTGAACGAAGTGATCTCGTGGGCTGTCTGGGCACTGGCGATCTTCCAACTCCCATTCATCATCAACTTTTTCGTCAGTGCATTCTTTGGAAAGAAAGTCACGTCGGACAACCCATGGAACGCGACTACCCTCGAGTGGGCAACGCCAACACCTCCTGGTCACGGCAACTTCACTTTCGAGCCAATCGTTTACCGTGGACCTTACGAGTATTCCGTTCCCGGTGCCGATAAGGACTACACCCCGCAGTGGGAGGCTCCTAAGAAGGACACTCCGAAGGATGTTGTCAAACCCGACACCCAAGCAGAATCCGACGAGCCCAAAGCTTAATTTCCTCGGTTCACCGACCTATTACCAACACGAGATTTTTTCCCTTATCCTCACATGGAAATCCCGCATAACGTAACCGCCCGTCCAGACACCGGACTTTATAACTCCAAGATCGGTATCTGGTTGTTTCTTGCTTCAGAGGTCATGCTCTTTGGCGGCCTTTTCTCCGGCTATATCTTCCTGCGCCTCGGTGCTGACTTCCCATGGCCTGAGCACATGCTCGATGTGACCAAGGGCTGCATAAACACCGCTATCCTCATTTTGTCCTCGGTGACGGTGGTGATGGCTTGGAGTTCGCTGAAATTGCGGAATTTTCGGCACTTTCAGATTTACATGTCGATCACTTTGCTGTGTGCGCTCGGTTTCTGTGTGGTGAAAGCCTTCGAATACAAGGCGAAGTTCACCCACCTTTCCTGTGAGCTCTCCAATGGGTTGGTTCTAGAAGGACATGACAACGACGACAAGGGCGAGGGCAATGACATTGTCTACAAGCCTAGTAGAGCGGTATTTCCAATTGAAACTGGCGAGATCCACTTTCTTGAGGCCGTCCTACCAAGCAACGAAAAGGATGCCGAAGCCAAGGCTGTAGTCTCGCTGAAAGTTCCTGTCGCCAGTATCGATGGTAATAAAATCGGTGTGTATCGTGGCGATGATAAAAAGATCAAGGTCGCGCTTGGCAATTCCGAGATTGAGATGATCGCAGCCAAGCTCAAGGGTGGTGATGAATTTAAGATCGAAGACGAGGTGATCGAGTTCACCGATTGGTCAGAGCTTGCGAAAGTGATCGACGCTCAACGCGATGTGAAGAAACGTTTCCTTCGCGCCGAGAATGATAGACGTAAGTATGCAGGCACGGTGAACCAAGCGACACTCGCTGGAGTGACCGCAGTTCCAAAGAAATTGAGTGATTCCTTGGAGACCACCACCGCGCTTGCTGGTGCGCTTCAGAAGTTCTTTAGTGAAGAACTGACTCTCCTTGTCGACACCAAAGGCGAGCCAGTGAGCATTAAGCCATCGGCACTACGAAACCAGGATTTCGGTTGGACTGACAAGGGAGCAACACTTCGTGATGGAACCATCATCGAAGGGGAGTATCTCCAGAAAGAGAGTAAGCTCATGCTTGCCGTTGACGGTGTTGATCTTCGCCGTTTATCGCCAACGCCTGGAGAATATGATCCGAAAATCATGAAGCAACGTATTGAGGCTTCAGGATTTGCTGAACAGTTCCCGACCATTCATGCCGCTTGGGAAGAGCAGTTTGCGAAGTATGAGAAGAAAGAGGCAGAAGGTGATCACGTCACCAGTAAAGAACTCTACTACGCGAAATATCACGGTGAGCATGGTGATCACGCTGAAGGGCATGATGCAGGCCACGGTGAATCTCACGCAGCAGGCGAGTCGCTTGAGCGAGACTTCGACAGCCACGGTCTTCCCATCTACGAGATCGATCGTGCAGACGTTCGTTTCCTCTCCACCTTCACACCGCGCCTTAATACTTACTACGCAACGTACTTTTTGATAACCGGTCTCCATGCTTTACACGTGATCGGCGGTGCTATCGTTCTTGCTTACTTTCTCTTCACCGGTCGCAAGATGTACAAAGAAAATCCAGAGCACCTCGCAAACCGTGTTGAAGTGGGTGGCCTTTTCTGGCACTTTGTTGACTTGGTTTGGATCTTCCTTTTCCCTGTCCTCTACCTTCTGTAACCCTTCTCTATTAAACCTTCGAAAATTTAGTCATGGCATCAGACAGCCCAGAAGCAATCCGCAAATCCATCAAACTCTACATCATCATCGGTGCAGGGCTCTTGGTTCTCACTGCGTTGACCGTTGCGGTCTCGTACGTGCACTTTGGAAGCCACTCGATGAACGTCGCCGTCGGTCTCTTGATCGCGTGTATCAAGGCGTCTCTGGTTGGTGCTATTTTCATGCACTTGAACCATGAGAAGCGATTGATCTACATCTTCCTGGTATTGGCTGGCGTTTTGTTTGTGGCACTGATGGGACTCTTTATCTTCAGTCTCCTCGATATACCTGGCCAGAACCTATTCGGATATTAACCTTTCGATCCAATGTCGATCAAACTCTTCCATATTCTCTTCATCATCTTCGTGGCCTTGTTCCTTCTTGGCTACGCGGCTTGGGTGTTGACGGGTGGGTTTGGTTCCGAAGAGACTGCGGTGCTTACGGCTACCGGTTGGATCGGGGGCGTCTTCGGACTCACGCTTTTTGTCTACCTCGCGTTCTTCATTCGGAAGTCGCGCAACATCATCGTCTAAACTGATACGGTATGAATACACTACACACAGTTCTCCCAGATCTTCTCGCTTGCGCCACCTGCATGGGGCCTCCCGGACACAAGACCAACCTGGCGGCAGGTAATGCGATTCTCTTCATGGTTGGTATTGTCCTCGTTGTCTTACTCTCCCTTGGTGGGCTGATTTTCACCTTGGCTCGCCGAGCTAAGAAGTATGCAGAGGAACACCCTGAAGAAGCGGTGTTCTCCTGATTTCGGTTCTCTCAATTTAACGACTAACTTACTCAATTCTCGTGATTAACGAAGCCCTTGGTATCCCTCCCGTCGCCTCCGAGCACGGTCATATGATTGACCAAATGATGGAGTTCCTTAACTGGTTCATCATTCTTCTGCTCGTCGGCTGGACCTTGTTTTTCTTCTTTTGCTTGTTCCGCTTTAACCGCAAGACAAACCCCAAAGCCAGTTACATCGGTGTGCGTTCGCATGCATCATCGCACTTGGAAATTGGCGTGGTGCTCGTTGAAGCGATACTGCTGTTGGGTTTCGCGTTCCCGCTGTGGGGCACGCGGGTGAATGATTACCCCACAACCCCTGAAACCGTTCGCGTGCGTGCGGTGGGCTATCAGTTCGGCTGGTTGATTCACTATCCGGGCCCGGACGGGAAGTTTGGTAACACGGATCTCTCAAAGGTGAGTGCAGCGGATTCCGACACGCAAATTGGACTGAGCCGCGAAGGATTCGGCGCCGATGATATAATCCGCACCACCTTGACACTTCCAAAGGATAGACCAGCGATTGTTCAGTTGAGCTCCAAGGATGTCATCCACAACTACTCGATCAAGGCGATGCGTATTGCCCAAGATGCGATTCCTGGTATGGAAATCCCCATGTGGTTTACGCCGATCAAAGAGGGATCTTACGACGTTGTTTGTGCCCAGCTCTGCGGGTCAGGTCACGCAGCGATGGCGAGCACGATGACCGTCGTCCCCAACGAAGAATTTACAGCAGAGTTTGAAGGCGGTAGCGATGTGGCTGCCTCTAATAAAGAGACTGTCGACGCCGTAGCTGCAGTGAACTAAGCGTTGAACCCGATTATTCTCTATGCCGCGTCGCTCTTGCTTGAGTGGCGCGGCATTTTTGTGCAATTGCTACGTGAGGGCGGGGTGCCTTCAAGCGTTTTCCTCAATTTGCTACTTCACGCCACTTTCGACGGCTGCCATATCCAGGACTGCGAGAGTTGTGCCTGTTGCCAAAGCTTGGTCTTGATCTGACGCGATTGGGCCTGGAGTCTGTTGAACGAGAGTTGCTTATGCCAAATCCTGGTATTGATCTGACGCGATCGGGAGGTGAATCGGTTGATAGTGAGATACTTATGCGCGGCGAATAGTCATTTTTTACTGCGAAAGCGAAATCAGAAAATGAATCCATCATTGCCCTGGATTGGTAAAATTACCTAATAATTAGAATTATTCTTGTTTTTAGTCTTGGCAGACGTATTGTCTTGCGTGGGCAATCAAAGCGACAGAAAAGACCAGCCTTTAGAGGCTGTAAGCTCAGTGCGTGGCGCTGACGGACGACCATTTCGTTGGACGGCGCAGCGGCGTGAGATTCATGACTTGCTGATGCAAGAGCGTGATCACCCGACGGCGAACGAACTCTTCATCAAGGCGCAGCAGCACATCCCGGGTATCTCCTTGGCGACGGTTTACAACTCGCTCGAAGCGTTGACTCAAGCTGGAGTGATCAAGCATGTGAACATGGACCGCGGGCCGTCCCGTTACTGCCCCAACCTTCGCGAGCATGCCCATCTCTTCTGCGAGAAAACCGGCGAGGTTATAGATATCGATCTCAAGCCTGGTGTTGAGCTGTCGGATATTTTTGATTTGCCCAACGGGGTCACTCTGACCGCCGCTGAAATCTCACTCAAAGGGCGCATCGAGAGCTAATGCCAATTTTCAATATTCTCAATTTTTCAACCCAAGCTACAAAATAATCATGAGTACACTGAGCATCAATAACCTACACGCCAACATTAACGACACTGAGATCCTCAAAGGATTGAACCTTGATGTTCCCCAGGGTGAAGTCCACGCCATCATGGGGCCAAATGGTTCCGGAAAGAGCACTTTGGCAAAAATTCTTGCAGGTCACGAGGACTACGTAGTGACTGAAGGTTCTGTGGCAATGAACGGTAAGGACTTGCTCGATATGGAGATCGACGAGCGGTCCCGCGAGGGATTCTTCCTGGCGTTTCAATATCCTCATGAGGTGCCGGGGGTGAGCAACGCGAACTTTCTGCGCGCAGCGATCCAAGCTCGCCTTCCGAAAGGTGAAGAGCTCGACGCTGTGGCATTTTACAAAGAGCTTTATGCCGTCATGGATGAGTTGGATATGGATCGTAAGTTTACCTCAAGAGCGGTGAACGAGGGTTTCTCGGGTGGGGAGAAAAAGCGTAATGAAATTCTTCAAATGATGATGCTCAAGCCCGAATATGCGGTGCTTGATGAGACGGACTCCGGCTTGGACATCGATGCCTTGCGAATTGTTGCCAAAGGGGTGAATGCGATGCGTTCGCCGGATCGTGGCATTCTGTTGATCACCCACTACCAGCGTCTCCTCGATTACATCGTGCCCGACAAGGTTCACGTCATGTCGGATGGGCAAATCATCCGCAGCGGTGGCAAAGAGCTCGCACTCGAGCTTGAAGAGAAGGGTTACGACTTCCTCACTAAAGACCTCGCGACTGCCAACGCGTAAGGAATTCGGCGGAGTGATTCCGCCTCATTACAATTTATCAAAAGGAGCAAAGCTATGAGCACAGAAGTCCAAACAGTTTCCAAAATCGCCAAAGAAAAAGACGATATCGGTAACTTCCGTTTTCCCGAGAATCACAAGTTTGATGCGGGTTACGGTCTTACGGAAAAGACCATCGACTACATTTCCGACGTGAAAGATGATCCCGATTGGGTTCGCGCCTTTCGTAAGAAGGCACTCAAAGTCTTCGAGAGCAAGCCCATGCCAACCCATTGGGCGTCTCATGATCTCGACAATATTATCTTCGAGAACATTCGTTACTACTTGAGTAGTGGCTCAAAGCCGACACGTAGCTGGGATGAGGTTCCGCAGGAAATGAAGGAGACTTTCGAGCGTTTGGGGATTCCCGAGCAGGAACGCAAGTTCCTTGCCGGTGTGGAAGCTCAATACGACTCCGAAGCGGCGTATTCGAATGTTCAAGAAGTGTTGGAGAAGCAGGGCGTGATCTTTGTGAACAGCACCGAAGGACTGAAGGAGCACCCTGAGATTTTTAAGAAGTGGTTCGGTAAAGTGATCCCTACCGGCGATAACAAGTTCTCAGCTCTCAACAGCGCGACGTTCTCCGGTGGTAGCTTCATTTACGTCCCTCCAGGTGTGAAGGTGACCCATCCACTGCAGGCCTACTTCCGGATTAATTCCGAGAACTTCGGCCAGTTCGAGCGCACGCTCATCATCTGCGACGAAGGTTCCGAAGTGGTTTACATGGAAGGCTGCACCGCACCCAAATTCGAGACGTCTACCTTGCACTCAGCAGTGGTGGAGCTGGTCGCGATGAAGGATGCGAAGATCCAATACATCACTGTTCAGAATTGGAGCAACAATGTGTTCAACCTCGTCACCAAGCGTGGGCTTGCTCACGAGAACGCGGAAATCCGCTGGATCGATTGCAACATCGGATCGCGTCTGACGATGAAATATCCAGGCGTTGTCATGAAAGGCAAGGGGGCTCGCGGTGAGGTGATCAGCATCGCCCTTGCCAACGACGGCCAGCATCAGGATACTGGGGCGAAGATGGTCCATGCAGCGGACAATACGACATCAAACGTGGTCTCCAAGTCGATTAGTGTTGGCACTGGTCGCTCGACCTATCGCGGGCAGGTTCACATTCCCAAGCACCTCAAAGGGTGTAAGAACAACACCGAGTGTGATGCATTGTTGATTAATACCAACAGTAAGACAGATACTTACCCTGCAATCACGGTCAACGGCAACGATCATGCGACGCAGCACGAGGCGAGTGTCTCTCAAGTGTCTGAGGATATGCTCTTCTATATGCAACAGCGTGGATTGAGCGAAGGAGAAGCGATGAGTCTTGCCGTCAATGGCTTCGTCAACGATTTGGTGCGTGAATTTCCGATGGAATACAGCGTCGAGCTGAAGCGCTTAATCGAACTCGAAATGGAAGGGTCGGTGGGCTAAGCGCCGCACACCTCGAGATTAATCTACAACACAATTTACCTATGCCAGAAGCAACAATAGACCCCATCGTCATCGAGCCAGATCGCTCAACGATGAACGAAAATTCTATCCTCACAGTCAAGCCCGCGGCGCTGGGTGTAGAGTCCCAACCCGAATGGCTTCAAGCTCGCCGTGTAGCGGCGTGGGAGAAATTCCTCACCACCCCAAAGCCGACGATTACCGATCAAAGGTGGAGGTTCAGTAAGCTCAAACAGCTCGACTTTTCCGAGGTGGAGTACGCAGAAAATAGCGCGCAAGCAGAGTCTCTTGCCGCGATTCCGAGTGAGTTGGAACGCTTGTCAGCGCGCTTTGTTTTCGTCAATGAGGAACTCGTCTCCGAAACACACATCGATGATTCCCTTACTGCGGCGGGTGTTCGTGTCTTGCCCTTGGACATTGCGCTCAACGAGCTAGGCGAAGTGGTGGAGAAGCATTTCATGGCCCGCGAAACCAAGCTGGGGTCCGAGAAGTTCGCAGCACTTCACGAGGCAGCAGCAGTGTCCGGGGTCGTGGTCTACGTGCCGAAGGGTGTGGTTGTAGAGAATCCTATCGAGATTGTGCATTGGGTGGATGGCGAAAACGTCGCGATCTTTCCGCATACGCTGATTGTCGCTGAAGAGAATGCCCAGGTTTCTGTGGTCGATCAGTTTCGCTCGACGGATAAAAGTTCATCGAACTGGGTGATTGGATGCAATGATCTCGTCACCGCTAGAGGTTCAAAAGTCGGTTATTATGCCTTCCAGCGTCTCAACGAATCGAGTCGCGCCATCTTACTCAACAGCTCGTCGGCAGATCGCGACGCAACCACCACCAGCTTCACCTTGAATGTGGGTGGATGTTGGGTGCGGACGGAGAATATGAGTTACGTCGAAGGCGAGGGGGCCAACAGCTACATGCTGTCAGTTTCTCTTCCCGGTGAAGGTCAGGAGTTCGATCAACGGACGTTCCAGCACCACAAGGCGCCGCACACGGTAAGTGATCTTTTGTTCAAGAATGCGCTCTTTGGTAAGAGCCGGACGGTGTTTTCAGGACTGATTATGGTCGATGAAGGTGCGCATTACACCGATGCCTACCAGACTTGCCGTAACCTTTTGAACTCGGAAAAAGCGGAAGCCAACTCGATGCCGGGTCTTGAGATTAATGCCGACCAAGTGAAGTGCAGTCACGGATCGACCAGCTCGCAGATTGACCAAGATGAGTTGTTCTACTTTCTAGCTCGTGGTATCGACGAACACGCGGCACGTATCATGATCATCAATGGCTACACCCATCAAGTGACTGAGAAGATCGGTAACGAGCAGGTGGAAAACCTCGTGACAGACATCGTCGCCGAACGTTTGAAGCGACTGCCGATTTAGTTTAACAGCTTGGTGCGAATCACATCATAGCGCATAGCGGCTTCACAGCGAATATCGTTGTGAAGCCGTTTTTTTGTGTAGTCCATAATTGACTTGAGTTTCATTGAGCGCGAGCACGTATCCACGGTGTGCGTCACCATGGAGGGTGGCCAACGAAAGACGAAAATTCTGCCCATTTTGATATTTGCTACCTGGCACTAATAACTCTTTCACCTCTCTTAGTATGGCCTCCGCCTCCTCCCGTCGCCTCTCCCGTAGCTACACTTGTCAAAGTGTGGCCGAGCGATTCATCAGAGATCAGAGATCAGAGATCAGGGATCAGGGATCAGGGATCAGGGATCAGGGATCAGGGATCTGGCATTGTAGCTACACTTGTGAAAGTGTGGCTGAGCGATTCTCCCTTACCAAAAATCCACCAAATCCACCAAAAAACGCTCGCCCCATCCAGCCTCATTTCATACGATCCTCCACAGTGTTCTCCAACTTCAAAAACTGTATCCTCACCATCCTCTGCTTCTTCGTTCTCTGCATAGGAAATGCCGTCGCGTCTTCATCACTTACGCCGTATACACCTACGCCGACCTGCGCTTACGATGCCCAATTGCAGCTACGTCAACCACTGAGCGCCAATCTGCACCTACGCCGCCATACAGCTTCAGAATCCACCACCACATCACTTACGCCGCCCCGTCACCCCTCCATCGCACCAATCCAATACACTCCATTCCGCACGGGTTGCAGCTACGATTCCTCAACAAACACCACCACCGACAGCCGACCTTTCTCCGCCGCGGCCGCCTTGGCACTTGGCTTCGTCGCCATTGGCCTCGCCAAACAGCCCGCCGCCAAACGGCACAGCCAACACCAATCTACGTCTACGGCGACACCGCATCGCCGCACTGTCCGTCGCCGCTCGCAACGTGAGGTCACCGACTACGCGGGGCACGCCGGGCACGTCCCAGCAGCGCCAAACGGTCGTCGCCCATGCAGCTACGACATCACCTCAAATAGTGAGCTGTATTACTACGGCTACAACCGGAACGAAGTGGAGATGGACAGGAGCGCAGCGAACTGCCCGAAGGGTGGCAAAGCCATCAAATACTACGACCCCATCACAGGCCGCTGGCCATCCAGAGACCCCATCGAGGAACAGGGTGGAATCAATATGTATGGGTTCGTGGGGAATGATGGGGTGAATCGGTGGGATCGGCTAGGGCATGCTTTTTATGCCATTGGTGGAACTTGGGATAAGGCAGAAGACAAAGCGAATCCATGGCAGCTTTATAGTGAGACGAAAGAAGAACCAAATAGATATTACAGGGGGCCGGGTTTCGTTTTTGGAGTTAAAGATCCTATCGCTGGTGCTCATGGGAAACAAACTGGCATGATTGCAAGAACTGTTAGACGGGAGATATGCAAAGATTTTTGCGAGGCTAAAAAGCAGTGCAAGGACTTTACTATCAATATGACGGGTTGGAGTAGAGGTGCTACAGCAGTGATGGCCGTAGCAAAAATGCTTAACAATAGAGGATGTAAGTGCGGTGGGTTTTGGAAAGGAAAGCGATATGCTCCAGTTTCTATCAACTGGATAGGTTTATTTGATGCTGTGGAGATGGTGCCAAACCCACTTGAGATTCTTCCGGGTGATCAAGGATTTCCTAATTCGGTTCCAACCAACGTGGAGAACTTTGCTCATGCAATTAAGACAAAGAAACAATTGGGTTTTCCGACTACAATATTCGGGAGAAATGAAAAGCCATTTCGAACTCATGATGGTGGTGAAACCGATCATTCTGATATTGGTGTGTCGGTATTTAGAGGTAATAATAATGCTTATGAATGGATTAAAGGAGAGGCTAAAAAGGCAGGCGTTAAATTTTAGGATTGGCGGATTGATGGTAAAAACTTGCATGTCTTTGTCGCTGATAAGTGTGTTAACATCTTGTAGGACGGTATCTTGGACTACGTATGACTATGTTAATCGTAGTAATATAGAATTATTGGAGGTTGATATATCCGGATTCACACCAACTGCCAGTGTTGGTTATCTGAGGTGGCCCCGCTTTTCCGTCCGGAAGTTGGCTGTGCTAAGTTATGATGGCAGGAGCGTAGAAAGGTTTGTGTGTGATGGTGTTGTTTGCAAGCGGGAGTTCAAAATGGGGAAGCTGTAACGGAAGGACGCACACG
>JAGXGH010000019.1 GCA_024636835.1 Verrucomicrobiales bacterium
AACGTCGAGGTCTGGCACCGCCTACTGGCAGCGCCACTCCGACTCTGGGTTAAAGTTTCTAGTTACGTCAATCATTCAAACTCCGAGCGTGTAGGCGGTTGATCAGGACCGACTTGTTCGGCTGGCTTCTTCCTATCTGAGCGGCCTTGAACACCGTTGGAGGAAGTCACAAGAATCAGCATCCCAACCATTGCCATTGGGTGGGTGATCCAAATCGATCGTCCATGAATTTGATTCAGTTCAAAAGCTAAGGCAGACACTTCAGTTTCTCTGCCGTGTTCATTCACGAAATACCTTCCATCGTGAATTCCGTCATTGCCCGCGCTCCCACCGATACTCATGCAAAACGCCATAAATGCCATGAAGTTGAGAACGCCAAGTAAAACCATAATCGTTGCAAAGATCTCAGTTCTCGCCGCACCCTTGTAATATTCACAGACTGCCTTCACAAGAACACGCATACTAGAATCTCGATTCATGACTGGGCTTTCACAATTGATCTGAATTTCATTGCCGAACGTCGAGGTCTGGCACCGCCTACAGGCAGCGCCACTCCGACTGTGGGTTAAAGATTGTAGTTACGTCAATCATTCGAACTCTGAGCGTGTAGGCGGTTGATCAGGACCTCCTTGTTCTGCTCTGGATTTCTACCTTGGATTGGACTGGAAATACGCTCTGCCAAGCTTCCGATCGAATGCAACCAGCTCCCTTCCACCGTTTTCCCACGAGATCCCGCCGAACAAACCATTTTCGATGGAAGTTAGATGGCTCAATCGAAGGCTTTGGTATTCTTCCGTTGGAAGGTGAGAACTCTCTTGTGAGAAGTTTAACCAACTCCAACGTTCCATATAGACTGTATCATCGATTTCCTTCAATGGATACTTAGATGCCCATTCTCTGAATCCCTCTTCACTTATTTCAAATTCGTAAGCAGTCCATCCATACGACCGATAATATGAAATGTCAGTTGCCGCAGTAGGCAGCCAAGACACGGTCACAATTCCCTGTCCTGATTCAATTTTTTTCGTCGACTCAATCGCAAACCAAACAAAGCCGACACCCAAGACGATAGCTATCGCAACGGTAATGAGAACGACTCGCTTAGTGTGCATTCTTTGGCAGAACGTCGAGGTCTGGCACCGCCTACTGGCAGCGCCACTCCGACTGTGGGTTAAAGGTTGTAGTTACGTCAATCATTCAAACTCGGAGCGTGTAGGCGGTTGATCAGGACCGTCTTGTTGGGCTTCTTGGTTGATCATAATCAACTGTCCCAGTATTTAATACCCTTTGTCAGCCAATAGCCATACTTATGGTAGATCACTCCGCTCACTCCTCCTCCCCATCCATTGTCACCGCTGGAAACTGAAAAACGATACTCGTCCACCGCAACTTTGTCCCAACGCACCTTCAAGGTGACATTCTTTGGCTGTTTCCTTTCTTCTCCGACATCCTCCTGGCTGCGCTCTTCCAGCGCGTAGATTTTCTCTAAATCCTTTCCGTATTGCCGCCACAAATCTGGAGCTGGAGCACCGTTTACAGATTGTAATGTGTAATGTGCGCTTCCGAATTTGCCGACAACACTAACGCAGGTTTCCTCTATGGCCTGCTCCTCTTTTGGCTGGGATTTGCGCTCTAGCAATGGAAGCAGCTTGTTTATCTCATCCTCAGTTGGCGAAAATGCGTCATTTGTCCTGTTCGCATCTCGTAAAAGCACATCGATTGGGCGATCAAGATTTCCGTCACGGGAGTCCGGGGATAACCCACAAGATTCAAGTAGCCATCGCACACCGCCCTGAGCACCGACTAGCGTTGAAAATGTTAATGGCGTGTAATTCAAATACAAATCTTGATCTGGCATCTGCCCTAGCTTCTTAGAAGGATCCCAGCCTGCTTTCTTCAGAGCATCGAGCAACTGGACATCCTCCGCCTCTAGTGCGTATGCGGCGGTCGAAGACAAGAGTTCCTGCTTCTTTCCTGCGTTAAATACTTCGCGCTCTGAAGAGATACCGGGGATAATCAATCCTAGCCCAAGCGACACTATTGAGATTATCGTCTTCATATTTCGGTCTTATTATTTTGCCCAACGTCGAAGTCCTCCTACACCTGCCTGGGGGCGCGGCTTCGACTGTGGGTTGAGGGTTGAATTGTCAGGGCGGTTTGAACTCGCGGCTGGGCAGGTGTTGGGAGCGACGCCTTGTTCGCTTTTTATGGTTCTTGCGGCACTGCAGTGAAATTCAACAGGAGCAAAAATGAAGCCCAGCGTCTGGCTTCAGGCTTATCAGGAACAAGCTCGATCAGGGGGCCATCGTCACCGAGTTTCAGACTACCTTTGTTCCATGTGAATTTCTTGTCTGGATCTATTTCTATGTCACCGTTGGGGCGAACCTTGCCAAGGGGGTTGCCGTCCTTCGTAACTGCCATTCCATCAGGCTTCAATCGGGCAAGCTCCTTACCATTCTTATCGAGCAAAATTCCGTCGCCGCTGAGCCTACCGACTTCCTTCTCATTGATAATCAGGACTCCGTCATCCCCAATCTCCATCGTCAGTTTAGCTCCTTCTGCACTCAATTTAAAGGGCGAAACCGGCTGTTGTGCCAAACTAGTTGGATCACTTTTCGCCTGATTGTTATCCGCAGACCACAACATTTGAGAAGTTGCAAGGAGCGAAAATAGAAGTGATAAGAGAAATTTCATAGTATTTTTCTGGGTTAAGGATGATCTTTGTTTTCGTAGCGAACGTCTAAGGAATGGCGGCGCCGGGGTCAACTTCCAAAATGATCAGACGGCTTCCTCGGCGTCGCCATCTCCGCCTTGTTCGCATTTAGATTTTGTAGTTCTGTTCGGGCGGCAACTTGTATCCGGGCTCAAAGACGCAATCTGAAGCGGGAAGGAATGCGATCAGGCGATTCCCATCAGTTGCGTCAAACAGGGCATCTCCATCATCGGCGTAATCTAAGGCACTAGGAAACGCGGAGAGCTGGGCAACGGCGTCTGGGAATCGATTCGCGGTCATATGCTCCAGAATCCGCTTTGCTGTCATTCGCGTAATTGGTGTCGGGTTCAAGGGTGAACCATATGCCCAGCCTAGGAACCCATTATGGACGTACCACCGGCCATCATCAGACGTGGCTTCAATCTTCTGAAGGTTGTCGTCAGTGATCATTTTTGTTGCGAACGTCGAAGTCCTCTCACACCTGCTCGAGGGCGAGGCTTCGACTGTGGGTTGAGGGTTGAATGGTCATGACGGATTTGAACTCGCGGCGGGGCAGGTGTTGAGAGCGACGCCTTGTTAGCCGTTGTCTTCTTCGCGCTCCTGCCAAAACGTAATCTCATAGTCCATTAGATCTTCTGAGTAATCCTCGGGGAACGATACCACCATGGTCCGATCTGGAAAGTCTCGATTCAGCTTCAACTGCCACATATCCTTCAAGCTATGTCCCAAATAGAGGACTTGCTCTCTTGTTGGTTTCGCTTCTTCGTTCGGGAATAGGTCCAAGAGATGCTGGTGATTCATCGTAACCTCTGTTCTCGTCTTGTTGACATCAGTAATGGTCTGAAAGCTGAGGTAGTTCTTCAAGTGGTGATCGGTGAATGGTGCGATAAACACGCTATCATCATGGATCACGAATTCAGGCCAGAACAACGACGTGAAAGCCACGGCTAGGTTAAACGAGCCCATGCCAGCCAGCCACCCGTCTGGACCAATCTCGAAACCGTTGTGGGCTTCCCAATCGTCCAGGTCGCTTATGAGCTTGTTGTAGTCCCTCATTCTCAGGCTAACGTCAAGGTCTGGCACCGCCTACTGGAAGCGCCACTCCGACTCTGGGTTAAAGGTTGTAGTTACGTCAATCATTCAAACTCTGAGCGTGTAGGCGGTTGTCCAGGACCGACTTGTTAGGAATATGAAGATTATGGGAAATGCGGTTTAATTCGCTTATCTACGAATTCAAAAGGGTTCATAGACCTCGCATCACTAAGTAAATCTGCTTCATCTTCATCCTTATATGGAACCTCAAACGCCTTAATAGTGTCGGAGATGTAAAATATTCTAACTCTATTTTCAATTTCCTGTTTCTCACCATCTATCCAAACTCCACTAACCTTTGGATCTTCGGGATGATGGGTTATACATTTAAACGAAGACTTCAGGCCTAATAACTGACTATTACTGGACCATGATGTAACTCCATTAAAAGGCATATTTGCAGTGGGGTTCTTAGGCGAAATCTGTCGAATGATGATAAACTTATCATCTTTATACGAGTTGCCTAAGATTGAAATTTTAATCTCTGCTCCACCTTCGATTAATTTATCATTGCCACCAAGAGTCGTAAGTGAAAGGGATTTTAATTTATGATTATCATGAAATTTAAACCCACCAAAGAACACTACTCCTATTACTAGAAGTGATACCCATATTTTTTTTGATGCTAACAGATCTTTCATTCATCCTAACAGTATTTATTCGTATGACCTCAGACAGTGATATCCGTTGAGGCAGTCATGGTTGAAGAAACCGGAAAAATGTCGGTAACGCAAGGGTTTTTGGGGTTTTTCTGAGAGATGAGTGCGTATATCAGTTACTTTGTCGGCTAAGCTAAAGGAGATGAGTTCCTACTGTGATATACGTCGTCGCGTCGCGTCGCGTCGCGTAAAAAGGCTTTGCCTCACGCGATCACCTCGCTTTGGGCTCATCTCGGTTGACTCACGTTTAAAAGTGTTCGGTTGAACTTTCTTGTTGACTGTATCCCCTTAAATGTGTTCGTATGACCACATTATGACAAGCATAACCAAATCGCGTTGGTGTTGGAGAAAGGATCTTTCGGAATTCCGCGGTCTAACCGACTTTGAAAGAACCGGGTTTCTCTTGGTTCTAGAATGGTTTGAAAACTTTCGTCTGCGCTGTGAGTTGCCTGCGGATCGGAATGCTGCGCGTTTGTTCTGGAAGAACGAAGTGATTAAAGAGGATCGCCCACGCGAGAGCTGGCAGCTGGATCAATGGGGGGATGCCATTCAGTGGTATTTGAAATGGTTGGATGCGTGTGCGGAGGCGGGAGCGGATCACCGAAGCCTTGCTGAGCGTGTGCGCGCGGCGGTTTATTCGGCCTGCTCGCGGCGCGGTTTAGAGCCCAGAACCAAACAATGCTACGGGGCGTGGGCAGCGCGGTTTGCGAAATTTGCCGGCAACGAGCAAAAAGTGACAGAGGTAGAAACGGCGACACAATTTCTGACTTCCGTGGTGTTGGATGAGGATTGTGCATATTCGACTCAAAAACAGGCATTGAACGCGCTCGCGCTCTTTTTCAAGCATGTGCTCGGGATAGAAAATCCGGTTTTTGGAGTGAAGCTGAAAAAGACAGGCACGCGGGTTCCTGTGGTGCTTTCTCAAGGGGAAACTCAGCGGCTTTTCATTGAATTGGACAAGCCGAACAAGGTGCCGAAGAAGACCGACGGGCAGTATGGTCTGGCGGCGCGACTGCAATATGGGGCGGGCTTGCGTTTGTCGGAACTAGTTCGGCTGCGGATCAAGGATGTGGATCTGGAACGCGGGACGGTGACCATACGCGCTGGCAAAGGTGACAAAGATCGAGTTTCCGTGCTGCCCAAGAGTCTGTTGAATGAGGTGGCGGCGCAGATTGAACGCGGGCGCGTCCTCTGTCAAGGCGACCGGGAAGCAGGTCTGGCCGGGGTCTGGATGCCAGGTGCCTTGGCGCGAAAGTTCCGCCGTGCGGCAGAAACTTTCGAGTGGTTCTGGTTGTTTCCTTCAAGGCAGACGTCCACGGATCCGGAGAGCGGCGTGAAGCGGAGGTATCACCTGCACGGAAAAGTCTATAACGAAGCGATCAAACGCGCGGCCAGTGCGGCGCGGATCGAGAAGCGGGTGACGAGCCATGCGCTGAGACACAGCTTTGCCACGCATCTGCTAGAGGGCGGGACAGATTTACGCACGATACAAGAACTTCTCGGACACGAGGACATTACCACCACGGAAATTTACCTACATGTCTCGATGGGGGCAAACGGGCTGGGTGTGACCAGCCCACTGGATGGACTGTGTTTAGCTGGGTGAGTCGCGTAAAAGGCTTCGCCTCACGCGATTGGCGCGTATGACCCCCGATGAATTGGGGCTCGCGATTAGTGCGTGAAGGTGCTTTTTAATCCATATAATCTTGTAAATCCTGTCAAAATATTCGCATCCTCACAGCGATGAATCGGGGCACTCGGTAGCTTGGGTGTTTGGCTTGGCGGCTGGTCGCGTAAAAGGCTTCGCCTCACGCGATCAATTTAAAGTGAACTTTGAGAAAATTGATGAAGCCGGATGCCTGGGTTGTGCGGGGTTAACCGCGGGCGCTACGTGTCGGCTGGAAGCCGACTGCACGGTGCGTGAGTGCGGGGGCTACGCGAGCTCTCGGAATTGCAGGTCGAACTGTTTGGCGAGGTGGCTGAGTTTGTTGCGTTCTCGGGGTTCGATGAGGACCAGTGAGATGCCTTTTTTGCCGGCGCGGGCGGTGCGTCCGCTGCGGTGGGTGAAATACTCTTCCTGCTCGGGGAGCTGGTGGTGGATGACAAAAGATAAACCTTCGACATCGATGCCGCGTGCGGCGACGTCGGTGGCGACGAGGAACTGAACCCGCTCTTTTTTGAAGGCCCGCATGACTTTATCGCGCTCTTTTTGCATCAGATCGCCCTGTAAGACGTCGACGGAAAAACCTTTGGCGGCGAGTTCCTTGGTGAGTGTGTTGGCACCGGCTTTGGTTCTGCAGAAGATCACACCGCGCTTGTCGTTCTGCTTTCGCAGGAAGCTGGCGATGAATTCTGTTTTCTCGCTTCGCTGGCAGGCTTTGAACTGATGGGTGATGTCGGGGTTGACGACGTGTGCTTTGTCGATCTTGATCACGTGAGGGGCCTCGGACATGTAGTCGCTGATCAGTCGGTTGACGCCATCCGGGATGGTGGCGGAGAACAACCAGGTGCTGGTGCGGTTTTTGGTGAAGCCGAAGATTTTGCTGAGTTCGTCTTTAAACCCCATGCTGAGCATTTCGTCTGCCTCGTCGAGGATGAGGTGTTTGACGTGCTCTAAGGTCAGTGCCTTTTTATGGACGAGATCGACGAGGCGACCAGGCGTCACGACGACGATGTGGGTGGGGCGTCGGAGTTTTTCGACCTGGCGGGCGAAGTTGTCGCCACCACAGAGAACCTCGACGAAGACCTTTTCGGAATACTTGGTGAAACGGAAGAGCTGTTTGCCGATCTGCTTGGCGAGCTCGCGCGTGGGTGCGACGATGACACCTTGAACCTGTGGCGTTTTGGGGTCGACCTTCATCAATAAGGGCAATCCGAAGGCTGCGGTTTTTCCGGTGCCGGTCTGCGCCTGCGCGATGAGATCGCCGCCGTCCGCAAGTAGGAAGGGGATGGCCCGCAGCTGGATGGCCGTAGGACGTTGGATGCCAAGTTCTGCTATCCCTTGGATGAGGTTTTCTGGAATACCCAGTTCAGTAAATGTCTTCAATGGTCGGGAGCCGAGGACCCTCGGCTGGGTGGATACGCGATTGGGAGGGGTGTGGTTATTCCCTAGTCAATGCCCGCGTTGGGCGGTTAATGGTAGTATGGAGGCCGTTGTGGAGGAACCCGGCGGGTGGATACGCGGGTGGGTGGGGTGTGAGGTGGTTGTGCGGGGAATGCCCGCGTTGAGGGATTAATGGCGTTTGCCGAGGGCCCTCGGCGGGGTGGATACGCGATTGGGAGGGGTGATGTTGTACCCTAGGAAATGCCCGCGTTGAGTGGTTAATGGTGGTTTGGAAGCGGTTGCCGGAACCCGGCGGTGGATACGCGGGTGGGTGGTGTGAAAGATGACTCCATGCGGAATGCCCGCGTTGGATGCTTGTTGGTTACTCGGAGGTGGTGTTGCCGGGGAACCCCCGACGGGGTGGATACGCGAGTGGGAGGGGAAGGGTTACTCCCTGGTCAATGTCCGCGTTGGGTGGGTGAAGATAGATACCACACTTTGATCCACGGCTGACATGGAAATGTGCGGATGCTGGAGGTAGGGTTGTCCACGGAAGACACGGAAAAACACGGAATATTAAAGGCGGGAGGCAGAAGGTTCAGAAACAGAGTTAACCACGAATGACACCAATGAACACGAATGTTGGAGGAGAACGGCAAGCAGATGAGTTCCTGAGCTTTTTGGTTTCAGAGATTCGTGTTGATTGGTGTCATTCGTGGTCAAAAATTGCCTTTTTCTCCATTCTGCTTTTGCATCCACTTCCGTGTATTCAGTGTATTTTGCCTCTTCATCTGCTCTTTCATAACTTTCCGTGTCTTTCTGTGTTTTCCGTGGATAAACTGCTTCTCTTATCTAGCCGGCTGTCTTAGTCGTTTTAAGCTCCTTCGGCTGTGGATAATACTGCCTTTGAAAGCTATCTCGACAGCCTGGGGCTGGTGTGGGGGGAGTCGCGGAGTTGTTGGAGTTCGGCTTGGAGCTCTTTGACGCGCTCGGGATGTTTATCGGCGAGGTTGACGCGTTGGCCGATGTCGTCGGCAAGGTTGTAGAGGGAGACGGGTGGTATTTCGCTGGGGGTGTCGTGCCTTTCGAACCACGAAGGGTCGGTGCGGTTGTGGTGCCCTTTGTCGGTGTTCATCAACAGCCAATCGCCTTTGCGTAGGGCGTAGTGATTGTTGAAGGTGTTGTGGACGATGGCATCGCGTCCGGAGGTATCGGCTCCGCGGAGAACGGGGAGCAGGGAGAAGGAATCCTCTGCACCGGTTTCGGGAAGCGGGGTGCCGATGGCGTCGGCGATGGTGGCGATGATATCGACCTGCGAGGTGAGGGCGGCGGTGGTTTTGCCCGGTGTGGTGACGCCCGGCATGCGGATGATGAAGGGGACGTGGTGGCCGCCTTCGTAGAGATCGCGCTTCACGCCACGGAAGGGTGCGGACGACCAGTGGCCGTATTTCTTGTCGCGTGCGTAGGCATAGGATTCCGATCCGTTGTCGGCGGAGAAGATGACGATGGTGTTTTCCGCCTGTCCGGATTCCTCGAGTGCGCGCAACAGTTGGCCGACGGCGTGGTCGGTTTCGTAAACGAAATCGCCGTACGCTCCGGCGGTGGATTTTCCGTCGAACTGATCGTTGGGGATGATCGGGGCGTGTGGTGACGGGAAGGCGAAGTAGAGGAAGAAGGGTTGATCGGATTTGGCCTGGGCTTTGATGAGTTCGACGCCTTTGGCGGTGGTGGTCGGGATGTTCTCGTAGGGATCCCAGTCGTCGGTCATCGGCCCGGGTCGGCATTCCCAGTTTCCTTCCTTGATGGGTTTCCACAGTTTGGTGTCCATCTGGACGGTGGGTGCCTTGACGAGTTTATCGTTTTCGATCCACGCATAGGGTGGGAAGTTGATCACGGTGTCGCCGAAATAGTAGTCGAAGCCGTGGTCGAGCGGGCCGTTGGGGACGGGTTTGGACCAATCGAAGTCGCTGTGTTGCACGGACTTCTTCGGTGATCCGGGTTTGCGGATGGCGTTCCAATCCCATCCGAGATGCCATTTTCCGATGGCGGCGGTGTGGTAGCCATTCTCTTTGAGGAACCCTTGAAGGGTGAGTTGGTCTTTCTTGAAGACGGTGTTGCCGAAGGCATTGACGATCCCGTGGAAATCGCGCCAGTGATGGCGGCCGGTGAGTAGCGCGTAGCGGGATGGGGTGCAGATACCGGAAGACGAATGAGCATCGGTGAACGACAGGCCGCTGGCAGCGAGTCTATCGAGTTGTGGCGTGGGGATTTTTGAATCCGGATTGTAGCAGGTGAGGTCTCCGAATCCCAAATCATCGGCGTAGAGGATGAGAACATTGGGCTTGTCGGCGGCTGGTGTGAGTGGGGCACTTAGCAGGCCAATGACAGCGGCGAGGAGAAATCTTGGATCCATGGTGTGGAGTTACGTGTGTTCTTACCATGACCTTTCGGAGCTCGTAGCAACGATTGATGATTCGTTCTTTTTCTCTGTCACATCGGGGCGGGGTGGGTATGTTAGCCGACTTATGGCTTCCGATCCCAACCTCCAGACTGACCCCAACGTGATCGCCCGCTCGTTTCTCGATGCGGACGATGTGTGGGTGGATGGCTTGCCGGGTGGTGGGTCGAACCGCGACTACTTCCGTATCTCCGTGGCAGGCGAAGCCGTGACGTGGATCCTTTGTCTTTATGATGGCGATCGCGCGGAGAATAAGAAATTCGTCAAACTGACGAATGAGTTGGCGAAGCTGGGTGTGAGGGTGCCGAATGTGCAGCACCACGACGAGCAAGCCTGCTGGTATGTGATGGAGGATCTGGGGCGCACCAGTTTATGGGATTTGGCGGAGGATGCGGCGGTGGATCGCGACACGGTGATGGAGAAATACCGCCAGACTTTGGAGTCGGTGCCGCAGCTGCATGCGGTCGATGAGGCGTCGCTGCCGGACGGTCTCGACGCGATGATGGAGCAGGTGTTCGACGGCGACCTTTACCGCTGGGAACAGGGGTATTTTTTCGAGCATCTTGCGGGCACGCACTTGGGCATGACGGAGTCCGAGGTGAAGGCGATGGCGGACCATCCACTTTTTGCGGAAATGGCGGACGGTTTGGATGCCGTTCACCCGCGCTGTCTGGTGCACCGTGATTTCCAATCGCAGAATGTGATTACTGGAGCGGACGGGGTGGCGCTGATCGACTACCAAGGCGTGCGACTCGGGCTCGGGGAATACGACGTGGCTTCGTTGTTGTTTGATCCATACACGACACTTACGGAGGGTGAAATTGATATGCTGCTGAATCATTATTACGGCTGTGTCGGCGCTGACCGTGGCGAGCGTCAGCAGATCTTTTTCTGGTGTGCCGTTCAGCGTTTGATGCAGGCGCTCGGTGCTTACGGAAACCTTGGGCATCATCTTGGTAAGCCGCATTACCTTGGGTTTATCGATCCGGCGATAAATCGACTGCGGGCGGTCACTTCGGGCACACCGCTCGGCGAGGTATTCGCGCCGGTGTTTAGTCGGTTTGCGTGATAAAACCGAAGAGAAAATAGGAACCACAGCCGGAGCAGAGCGGCACCGGAACAACGTGGAGATCGCCGAAGGCAAACAGACGGAGTCAAAATACACTGAAGACACGGAAATTTATGAAGGTGAAGAAGGTGAGGCAAAAAGCATGGATTGTTAAAACAGGAGGCAGATGAGACTGGATGAGTAACCGAGTTTGTTGGTTTCAGGCATTCGCTAAATTCGTACAATTCGCGGTTAGAACTGCCTTTGTCCCAATTCTGCTTCTGCATCCAAATTCCGTGTATTCTGTGTATTCCGTGGATAATTAGCTTCTTGATTTTTGGTGGCTGTCTCAGTCGCTTGATGCTCCATCGGCTGTGGTTCTCATCTCTGAATTTAGGATAAACGGTGTTTATTTGCTTAAAAACGACCAATCTCCGCTGTATGTGCGTTGAGGAGCAGGATTTACGTAAGAATGTTGGTCTGAGATCAGTTTTCTAATGCTGGCTGCAACCGAACTCGCGCCAGTCCCCCTGTTTATAATGCCTATTCCGAATAAAAATCTGACTGTTCTCCGCGAGCAACAAGCTCACAATCAACCAACTCCACGTTCACTCGCGTCAGATCAATACCAAGATTTGGTATAACCTATCTATCCTTTATGATCAGCAAAGATCACATTTTTGGCCCCGCTTTTTGGGCCGTGCTTATCCTTTCCCTATCCTCGCTCACTGCTCAAGAATCCGGCAAGCCCGACTGGGAAAACGAACAAGTCATTGGCATCAACAAAGAGCCCGCGCGCGCTTGGTCGATGCCGTATGAAAATCGTGACGCCGCCTTAGCCGGCGATTGGCGGAAGTCGGGGCATGTGATGGTGCTCAATGGCGATTGGAAGTTCCACTTCGCGCCGAAGCCGGACGACCGCCCGAAGGACTTTTTTAAGCCCGGGTTCAACGATCGTGGATGGAAGACGATTCCGGTGCCATCCAACTGGCAGACCAAGGGATACGGTGTGCCGGTTTATACGAATATCACTTACCCCTTTGCCAGGGATTGGCCCAGCGTTACCAAGGAACCGGCGAAGGATTGGACCGCGTTCAAAAACCGTAACGAAGTCGGTAGTTATCGTCGCAAGTTTACCCTGCCTGAAAATTGGAATGGCAAGGAAACTTATATCCATTTCGGCGGTGTGGAGTCCGCGTTTTATCTCTGGGTGAACGGTCAAAAAGTCGGGTATAGCCAGGGAAGTTATCTACCGGCCGAGTTCCGTTTGACGCCCTATTTAAAGCCAGGCGAGAATACGATTGCGGTGGAGGTTTACCGTTGGTCCGATGGTTCCTATTTGGAAGATCAGGACTTCTTCCGACTGAGCGGGATCTTTCGCGATGTGGTGCTCTACAAGGTGAACCAGGCGTGGCTGCGCGACTTCAAAGTGATGGCGACCTTGGATGATACCTTCACCAAAGGCTCTCTGAAGGTGGATGCGATGTTGCACAACGCCGGGGCGACGCCAGCGGTGGCGGAAGTGCGGATGGAGTTGCTCGATGCGCAGAAAATGACGGTTGCCGATTCCGGATGGAAGCGGCATGTAGGAATAGCTGCCGAGGATTCGGTGACGGAGACCTACTCTGCGGAGATTCCCGAGGTGAAGTCGTGGACAGCGGAGTCACCGAATCTTTACACTTTGTTGGTTTCTGTGAAGAACGCGGCGGGTGAGGTCGTGAGTGTGGATCGTCAGCAGGTGGGATTCCGCAAGGTGGATATCGGTGCTGATGGACAGTTTCTCGTCAATGGCAAGGAGGTCATCTTCAAGGGAGTGAACCGCCACGAGACGCATCCGGATCACGGGCGCGCGGTGCCGCTGTCGGTGATGGAGGAAGACGTTAAATTGATGAAGCGTCTGAACATTAATGCCGTCCGCTTGAGTCACTATCCGAACCATCCGTATTTCTACGAACTGTGTAATCAGTACGGCATCTATATGATCGACGAGGCGAATATCGAGTCGCACGGATATCACTATGGTGACCTTTCTTTGAGTCATCCGGCGGAGTGGAAGAAGGCGCACGTCGACCGTGTGGTTCGGATGGTTGAGCGTGATAAGAATCAACCAGCCATTGTGATGTGGTCGCTGGGTAACGAAGCCGGCGAGGGTGCGAACTTCCAAGCGGCCAGTGAGGCGCTGCGCAAGCTCGACCGGTCACGGCCGATTCACTACGAGCGTTTCCCCGACTCGTCGCCACACGATGACATGGACAGTCACATGTATCCTAGTGTGCAGTGGCTTCAAAAAGCGGGTGAGCAATCCAGTGCGCGACCGGTTTTCATCTGCGAGTATGCGCATGCGATGGGGAATGCGATGGGCAATTTGCAGGAATACGTGGATGCTTTCGAAGCGCACCCGCGACTCGTCGGTGGATGTATTTGGGACATGGTCGATCAGGGGCTGCGCAAGAAAGCTCCCAAGGGCAAGAAGTCGCCTGATGGCAAAGATTGGTTCTTCGCCTATGGAGGCGATTTCGGCGATAAACCGAATGATCGCAATTTCTGCATGAATGGAATTCTCGCCTCGGACCACAGCGAAACCGCGAAATCCGACGAGGTGCGTCACGCTTATCAACAGGCGCGCATTCGCTACGCCGATGGCAAAGTGTTGATCGATAATCTGTTCGATCACACGTCGCTCGATAGCTATGTGATTCGCTGGAAAGCCATGGTGAATGGTGTGGATGTGGGTAGCGGTGAGATGGCTGCCCCGGCGGTTGTTCCCGGAGCGAGTGCGGAATTGAAGGAGATCTCCAAGGCAGTCGCCAAGCTTCCTGCACCATTGATAAACAGTGAAACTTTCGTCAACGTAGAGCTGGTGAATCCCGTCGACACAGGGTGGGCGAAAGCCGGTCACGTCCTCGCCTACGATCAGTTTATCTCTGCTGTCGGCGGTGTTGGACGGATCACGCCATCGAGTGCCTTCAAAGAAATCACGGTGAACGTCGAAGGCGCGAACACGACCATCCGTGGCGAAGGATTTAACTATCAGTTCAAAAATGGTGTTCCGGTATCGCTCAAAAGCAAAGATCAGCAGTGGTTGGCTTCCGGCTTGAAATTTCCCTTCGCGCTGAATGTTTACCGCGCTCCAGTCGATAATGACAAAGGTATTTCGAATCAGTGGATGGCACTCGGATTAGGCGAACTGAAGCCGACTTTGGTGGATTCGCAAATCAGTCAGCTTGAGACTAGTGCGGCACGCGTTAGTGCCTTGATCGAATGGAAGGGAAAGGGCATCACGTTCCGTCATTCGTCGGTCTTCACCATCCTCGGCGACGGCACGATACGGATCGATAACGTTGTTACCTCTGAAGACAATTCGGCAAAGCTTCCTCGCGTTGGTGTGCGACTGCTTCTCGCCAAGGGACTGGACCAGGTCGAATACCTCGCGCGCGGTCCTCAGGAAAACTATTCGGACCGCAAAGGTGGGGCGATGGTTGGTCGTTATAAGGCGAGAGTCGATGAGTTCTATGAACCGTATGCCAGGCCGCAATCGATGGGTGCTCGTCAGGATGCACGATGGGTCGCGTTGCGCGCCAACGATGGAAAAGGCTTGGTCGTTGCGATGGATCGCGGTGCGCCAATGTCCTTTACTGCCTTGCGGTTCACCGAAAACGAGCTTGCGGCGGCTAAGCATCCTTTTGATCTGAATGCGAATGCCCAGCAGGACGTGGTTCTCTCACTCGATCACCTCGAGCGCGGACTCGGTGGCGGGAGTTGTGGGCCGGGGCCACTGCCTGAATATACACTCAAGAATGGGGCGTTCAGCTTCGGCTTTGTTCTTCGCCCATTGGCACCGAAGGAAGATCCCGTGGCGAAAGCGACAGAGTCCTTGCCGTTCCTCCCGGCCGTCGCCATCCAGCGTGACAAAATGGGGATGGTCACAATGACTTGTTCCCATGCTGATGCGGAGATCCAATATACCATTACCAACCGTGACGGAGCCAATGTTTACAATGGTAAACCGTTCAAGTTGACCGATGCCGCCATGGTGAGCGCGGTCGCGATTTCGCCGAAAGGAGGAGCGGGTCTACTCCCTGGTCCGGTGTCTGAGATGTCGTTTCCAGTGTTGATGGACAAGAGCCAATGGAAAATCGTGACTGTCAGTTCCGAGGCCAAGGGTGAGGGTGAGGTCGCTCATATGCTCGACAACAATCCGCGCACCTATTGGCACACGGTATGGCGAGGGAAGGCACCAAATCATCCACATCATTTCATCGTCGATCTTGGTCAAAGCGTGGAGATGGCTGGAGTCGTCTTCATCGCCCGCATGGATAACCTTAACGGTGCGATTCGCGACTATGAAGTTCAAGTGTCCTCAGATAATCAAACCTATCAAACGGCAGCACATGGTACGCTTAAGAATGGTAGCGGTGAGGTGATGTTCGATAAGGACAGGACGGCGAGGTATATCAAAGTCATTGCCAAGTCGGAAGTGAATGGCAACAAGTGGGCGTCACTCGCGGAGTTTTCCGTCATCACAACCAAGCCTAAGAAGTAGCCAATTTGAGGCGCTCATCAATCCCTGGATCTTACTCAATGAACATATGCTGCGATACATTCTCCTTACCTTACTGACCATAATTGCAATCCGTGCAGAAGCGAATGACCAAGCTGTGATTTCGCTTTGGCCCGATCAGGTGCCTGGCCAGTCCGAGCCCAAAGCGCCGCCGGTCTATGCGCCGACGAGGGGCGACGGTATCACTCGCATCAAGAAGGTCACCGATCCGGCATTGGTCGTGTATGAAGCTGCGCCGGAGAAACACAATGGAGCCGCTGTGATTATCTGTCCTGGTGGAGGTTACAGTATCCTGGCGATCGACCACGAGGGCACCAAAGTCGCCGAGTGGTTGAGCGAATTGGGATACACTGCGTTTGTCCTGCAATACCGTGTGCCAAAAAACCGATCAGGTGCTCTGCAGGATGCCCAGAGAGCGATCAGGTATGTGCGAGGCAATCGCCAAAAATGGAAGCTCGATGAGAACAAGATTGGTGTGATCGGGTTCTCTGCCGGTGGTAGTCTTTGTGCGCGACTGTCCACACGTTATGCCGAAGAGCTTTACCCCCGTCAGGACGAACTCGACGCTGTCTCCGCTCGCCCAGATTTTGCCGTGTTGATCTATCCGGCGTATCTCGATGAAGGGGAGGGGAAGACATTGACCCCCGAGCTCAAGATCACCAAAGAGACACCACCGATGTTTCTCTTCGTCGCTGAAGACGATGGCTTTGCCGATAGTAGTCGAGTGATGACGGCAGCCTTGCAGGCCAAAGGAATTCCGGCGGAAATGTATCTCTATCCCAGAGGTGGGCATGGCTTCGGGATGAAAGAAGGGAATGCGGCCGCGGCTGTTTGGCCACCACTTTGCGCGCAATGGTTAGCCAAGACGATCTCGTCAGTCAGTTCGAAGTGATCGTATTATAAAGTTTTCGCATTAAATTGAATTCAAGAGCTCCGGCGTCAAAAAGGGTCGAAAATAGCCGTTTTTCGCTGCGAATAGCGAAACTCGGGCTAACCCACATCACCACAGACCGCATCGCTGCCCAACTCACGCCCGCGGAGGAAATCAGCAACAGCCATTTGGCGCTTTCCATCGGGCTGAATGGTGTGAATTCGAAGCGCGCTCGCATTGCCGCAGACGATAAGCAGTGAAGTTCCGTCGGTGCGCACAGCACCGATTTCGAGTTGATTGGGAAGCCCGCCCTCCACCACTTCCACGGGTGGAAAGACTTTGAGGCGAAACTTGGCGGCACCATCGTTCAGTGTCGTTGTCGTCCCTGGCCAAGGGTCGAATGCGCGTATCATTCTCTCGATGGCATCAGCGGGTTGTCTCCAGTCGATGACACCATCTGCACGGGTGAGCTTGCCGAGGTAGGTGACGAGTGCTTCGTCTTGTGGGGTGCGTGTTGCCGTTCCAGAAGTGAACGCATCCATCGCCTTACCGATAGCTGTGGCGGCTGATTCTGCCAGCCGGTCGTGGATAATCCCGCCGGTGTCATCGGAGTGGATGGGTATCGTCTCTGAGAGAACGATGTCCCCAGCGTCCAAGGCGCGAACCACGTGCATTACGGTGACACCAGATTCATGGTCGCCCGCCATGATCGCCGCTTGTATGGGTGATGCTCCGCGATGTTTTGGCAGGATCGACCCGTGAAGGTTGAGGCAAGCCGTGTTTGGAATATCGATGACTCTTTGAGGGAGGAGTTGACCGTAGGCCATCACCACGAAAAAATCCGCGTCGAGTTTAGTGAGGGTGTCTAGTTCTGTGACAATCTTTTCAGGTTGAAGCACGGGAATGCCATGCTTTTCTGCGACGAGCTTGATGGCAGGGGGCGTGAGGGTTTGCTTGCGGCCAAAGGGGCGGTCGGGCTGGGTCACTAAGCCAAGCACCTCACAGTCCTTTCGGTTGATGAGTTTTCTGAAGGCTGGGATGGCAATCTCCCCAGTGGCTAAAAAGACGATGCGCATGGGGTATGGTCAATCGTCCTCCCCCGGTGGTCAACGAGGATCATTCGATTCACCCAAAACAGAGCATTTCTGTAGAGGGATTTGATCTATCATCATATCCGATTCTAGATTATCACAGATACTAGCCGTATTGCCTTGAAAATATGAAAAATGCAATCAAGACTCAGTTTACATTCCCCCATCCAATGAAAGCATTATCCATAGGTCCGAATTTTGTATTAAAACGCCACGAAACAGTAGCGATGATGAGCATCTGGCCAATCAAGATCTCATCAATGACGATCGCGGCCATTGTTTCATCCGTCCTTCTGCCACATACCCTTAGTGCTGCGGAAAGCAAGGGTAGTGGTGGCTCGACTCGGGTTGCCGTAAGCCCTTCGCTGCAAGTTAAGGTTGGTCCGCCGACGGGTGGACAGGAAGTGAAACCAACTCCGCCAGTGATCATAAAGAAAGTTGACCCCACTGTACTGCAGATATGGAAGGACAACCGTGGGGGGGAATGGTTCGGAGGTGATGGATCGAGTGATGTGAATTCTTTCTACAACTCGGGTAACTGGAAGGCGCCCGCTTCACCAAGATCTGATGGTGAAGGGTTTGATCTCCATTTTTCTGGTTCGGGTTCACTTGCTCAGGCAAGTCGTCCATTGGGACTCTTCGGCTCGTCAGCACTGATCGTTACTGACGGTGCTTCTCTGGATCTGAACAACAACGCCGTCCATTACAGCGGCAAGGCGGTTCTCATTGTCGATTCCGCCTATTTGGAAGATGTTGGGAGTATGATGCCTGTCGATAAGGATTCCACACTCGATCTGATGGTCACCAACAACGCGATGATCAATGGAGTCGCCGCAGGTCTTGTTTGCGACTTCGGGGGGGGGGCGTTGCTTGTAACCGATTCAAATTGTAGCTTTACCAGTCTCGTGCGAGGAAAAGTAAAGATCTCTGGATATGGCAGTGTTGAAGTAAGCGGAAATTCGAAACAAGTGATCGAAGGATCTGCGATTGATCTCACTTCCCCTCGCGCGCAGTTCCGCTTCGTCGACAAACCTCTGGATAGAGTTATCAGTGAAGACCTCGACAAGTTCTCCATCTCTGGAGCGCTCCCCATTTATGGATCAAATCCAGAGGTCGTGGAGAGCGGCGACAATATTCTTATCCGTAAAGACGGCGGGACAGGTACCACACTCACCGTGGTAAGATAATCGTGAAGTATCGTTTAAAACGATGACCTTGGCATAGGCTCGCCGCTTTTCCCTATTCAGGGGATGAAAGGACTACGGCCAACCTGTCGTATGGTTCTTCCATGAACTTTTGTAAAATAGTCCTCGTTCTCAGTGCACTGGTGCCAATATTAGCCACTGCCGCTGAGCGCCCAAACATTCTTTTCATATTCTCGGACGATCACGCCACGGCGGCCATCTCCGCGTATGGCAGCCGTCTTGCTGAAGTCGCGCCTACGCCGAATATAGACCGACTCGCCGATGAAGGGGCGTTGATCGAGAACTCATTCTGCTGCAATTCCATCTGCGGGCCGTCACGCGCAGCGATCCTTACCGGCATGCATTCGCACCGCAATGGCTTCGTCGACAACAATAACTCGGTGTTTGATGGTAATCAGACGACCTTTCCGGCGCTGATGCGTGATGTCGGTTATCAAACAGCACTCATCGGTAAGTGGCACCTACGCTCGCTACCTAAGGGTTTTGATTTTTGGGAGATTCTACCGGGGCAGGGGAGGTATTACAATCCTGACCTGAAGCAGATGCCGGATGGGAAATCGCAGAAGTTTAGCGGTCACTGCACCGACGTCGTGACGGAGCACGCACTGGATTGGCTGAAAAACAAACGGGATAAGAAAAAACCCTTCGTCTTGATGTGTCAGCATAAAGCGCCACACCGGTCATGGAGTCCGGCACTGCGTCATTTATCCCTTTTTGACGGGGTGAACATCCCGGAGCCGGACACGCTCTTCGACGATTATGCCAACCGTTCCAGCACCTTGAAAGAGACAGAAATGACCTTATCCAAGAACTTTGAGTGGTCCTATGACATGAAGCTTCAGGGTGAAAATTTGCTTCCGGATCAATTCAGTAGTGAAGAAGGTCAATGCAGGGATTACCTCAGAATGAGCCCGGAACAAAAAAAAGCTTGGGACGCTCATTTCGATCCGTTGAATCAACAGTTCATCGACCAGGTAAAGGCTGGAAAAATGACAGAGAAAGACGTCATGCACTGGAAGTATCAGCGCTACCTCAAAAATTACCTGAGCTGCATCAAAGGTGTGGATGAGTCTGTCGGCCAATTGTTGGACTATTTGGATGAGGCGGGATTGGCGGAAAATACCATTGTGATTTACTCGTCCGATCAAGGGTTCTACCTAGGTGAGCACGGTTGGTATGACAAACGCTGGATGTTCGAGGAGTCGCTCGAAATGCCGTTCCTTATCCGCTGGCCTGGCGTTGTGAAGCCGGGTTCACGACCTAAGGCGATGATTCAAAACATCGACTACGCACCGACCTTCTTGACCGTCGCTGGTGCTGAGATTCCCAAGCGCATGCAAGGGCAGAGTATCATTCCAGTCTTGAAGGGTGAGGTGGCGAACCCAGAGGACTTCCGCGAGGCGATCTACTATTACTATACCGGCGAAGCGACCCATAACGTGCCAGCGCACGACGGCGTCCGGACCGAGCGCTACAAGTTGATGCGTTTTCCCAATACCAACGAGTGGAACTTATTCGACCTCGAAAAAGATCCGCAGGAAATGGTCTCACTACACAATGATCCTGAGTATTCCAAGGTGCTGGCTGAAATGAAGCAGCTCTATGATGATACAAAGACGAAGTATCTAGCCAATGAATCGACGATCCCTGCCCACAGAATGAATCAAAAGTGGTGGAAAGAGCGCCACCTACAAAAGGTCAAGCAGGCGAAAGATGAAGGTGAAGAATGCCAGCTTGTATTCGTTGGAGACTCGATCACCCATTCCTGGGAGAACGGAGGAAAAGCGATCTATGAAAAGAACTTTTCAAAGTTCAAGCCACTCAACCTTGGGTTCTCTGGCGATCAAACAAGTCATGTTCTTTGGCGTATCAAAAATGACGAATGGCCGGAAAGCGTGAAGCCGAAAGTCGCCGTCGTCATGATCGGTACCAACAACACAGGGCATGGCAAAGGCCATCCGGCGGTCGAGACCGCACAGGGCATCAAGTTGATCATCGAGGATATTCACGATCGCTCGCCAGACACGCAGATCATTCTACACCCGATCTTCCCAAGAGGTGCCACGCCTGCCGATCCAAAGCGTAAGCTGAACGACGAGATTAACACCATCATCGCCGACCTGGGGAACCTTGATTACGTGCACATCGTCGATCTGGCACCCAAGTTCCTCGACGAAGACGGCAACCTTCCCAAGACCATCATGCCTGATCTTCTGCACCCCAAAGCTGAGGGGTATCAAATTTGGGCCGATGCCCTGATGCCGAAGCTGAAAGAACTTGGCTTGGAATAGACCACCCAGACTTACAATTAACCAACCACAAAAAAAGCCCCGCCGGACTTATCCGACGGGGCTTTTTTATTGATCGTCAGCCACTGCTGCGTGGCTTGAGATGCTATTTTTCAAAACCCGTTATCAGCCTTTAATCTGCTGCGCATAGAACTCTTGCCAATCTTCGAGATTGTTCAAACGGATCGCGTCGAGGATGTCTCCGTTGTCTTGAACACCGCAGGCAGCAAGGATGGCAGCGCGCGTTTCATCGGTGTGATTATAGCCAATGATTGACTCGTTGAGGGTCTTCACTGTGTCAGTGTCCAATACCCCGCCTTTTTGTTCCAAAACCCACACTTCCAACTGTGGATAAGTGGGCTTGGTATCCATGAACGTGTTAAATGACTCTTTATCGATGCCCAAGGCATCAAGAACCATTTGGTCGTATCCGGCTCCGATCGCCGGATAATCGCTGTGTAGCTTACCGGCTTTGTCGAGAGAGACCTTTTGCCAGAGGCGGGGAAGATGAAGCACACCGAGTGGACCGCTGACACCTGAACTGATTAGTGGTATTGTTTGACTCATAATTTGTTATGTTTCCATTAAAGGGTTGTTAGGGCTTACGTGTCAACCTTTCCCCAAAGACTGATTATTTGAGAGGATTCACTGTTTTTTCAATACACCGACCGACGGGTTGACATGATTATAGAAGCGCTTTCACCATCATCCATGTCGACATTGCCATCATCATCAGATTTTCGGTGAGTGAGATAAATCCAAGTGGCACACTGCTTCCTCCCCCGACACATGCGCAACTAAGGTCACGTTTCTCTATATAAACAGCTTTGAAAACCGACACCGCTCCAATCGTGCTCACGATCAACGCCGCCGGTGCCGCCACCCAAGTGAACAAGCCGGCGACCATCAGTGCTCCGGCTCCTGCCTCGACGAAAGGGTAAACATAGGAATACGGAACGTATTTCTGCGCGACCAAATCATACTGCACAAACCCCGTCGAAAACGAGAGCAGATCCTGAAGCTTGAGAATGCCAAGCACACACATGCTGAACGCGATAAAGAGCTCGGCCACTCGAAGGACGGAAAGCGACCCTTGTAGTGCCCAGCAAGTCGTCAGTGCCATCGCCATGGTCACCGCAAACACAGCGATCACTGGTTGATAAGTATCACCCTCCTTCGGATCAGGCCCTAAGCCAAGATGCTCGCGCAGTTGGTCGTAGCCACCGAGGTTTTTGCCATCGATAAAAATCTGTGGCGTCTCGTCGTAGCCATTCTCTTCTTTGTAGGCCTTGTTCGCGTCTTGTGTCACCAAATGCTGATCGTCAACCTCATAGCCATTTCTCTTCAAGAGATCGAGCGCCTTCACCCCCAAGGACAGAGGTGATTCGGTGTGACCATTCGGTAGATTGTTGCTTTTTTCGTGCTCATTACCTAACGGTTTACGAATGAAACTCCAATCGCACGGGAACGAATTTTGAAACAACCGACGCGCGCGGATAAGATTACAACTTCGTATACCTCAGTCGTAGCGCGTTAACGATCACTGAAACCGATGACACGCTCATCGCCGCTCCGGCGATCATTGGGTTGAGCAAATGCCCGGTGAGTGGGTATAAAACTCCCGCAGCGATCGGCACACCCAGCGCATTGTAGACGAACGCAAAGAACAAGTTTTGGCGGATGTTTTTCATCGTCGCCTGACTCAAGCGAATTGCTTTCGACACTCCGTTAAGATCGCCTTTTACCAAGGTGATGGCGGCACTCTCAATCGCCACATCAGTTCCTGTTCCCATCGCGATACCGACCTGAGCTTCGGCTAGCGCGGGAGCGTCGTTGATGCCGTCACCAGTCATCGCGACGACCGACCCTTTGGACTTCAGATCGCGCACAATCGCAATCTTGTCCGCAGGTGATAGCCCTGCATGGATTTCATCGATGCCCAACTCACTCCCGACTGCATTCGCGGTGTTCTCGTTATCACCGGTGACCATGATCACCTTCACGCCTGCGTCATGCAGGTCTTGGATCGCCCCGCGACTCGATTCTTTAATCTGGTCGGAGATGCCAAGAATTCCAATCGCCTCGTCGTCTGCGCTCACCCACACCACAGATTGTGCTTTGTTCTGCAAATCTTCAGCGTGCTGCATGAGGGCGTCGGAAAGCGTCACTGACGCGTCGCGTAGGAAGTCGGCTTTCCCCACGCGGATCATTTTGCCATCGACTCGACCCGACACACCGCCGCCGGTGGTCGATTCAAATTCACTCGCGTCCGGTACGCTGAGGTTCGCTTCCTTCGCGGCGTTGACAATGGCACGTGCGAGGGGGTGTTCGGAAGTCGCTTCCAAGGCCGCAGCTTTCGCAAGGACGTCGTCCAAGGACATGCCCTCTGTCGCAAAGCGATCAGTGAGCGTCGGCTTGCCTGCGGTGAGTGTCCCCGTCTTATCAGTCAGCAACACATCCACTTTCTCCGCGGTTTGTACGGCTTCCGCACTCTTGATCAGAATACCCTCTTGCGCAGCGCGCCCCACGCCAACCATGATCGACATCGGCGTCGCCAAACCAAGCGCACACGGACAAGCAATAATCAGCACTGATACCGCATTCACCAAGGCATAAGCCATCGCAGGGTCAGGCCCCCAAATTGCCCAAATAATAAACGTAAGCACCGCACACGCGATTACGATAGGCACGAAATACACCGCAATTTTATCAGCGGTTTTTTGGATCGGTGCACGGCTCCGTTGAGCATCGGAGACCAGTTGCACAATTTGCGAAAGCATCGTCTCACCGCCTACCTTGTCGGTTCGCATCACGAACGATCCCGTTTGGTTCACTGTCGCGCCGATCACAGAATCCCCCGCATTCTTCTGCACAGGGGCAGGCTCACCAGTGAGCATGGATTCATCAACAAGACTCGAGCCTTCGGTAACTTCGCCGTCAATTGGCACCTTTTCGCCGGGACGAACGCGCAACAAATCGCCTACATGCAATTGATCAAGTGGGACGTCTTCTTCCTCACCGTCGCGAAGCCGATGCGCCGTTTTTGCCGCCAATCCAATCAAGCCTTTAATCGCCTCACCAGTCCGGCTGCGTGCCTTCGCCTCGAGCAATTGCCCAAGTAACACCAACACCGTGATCACCGCAGCCGCTTCAAAATACAACCCCACCTCGCCGTGATGTTTGAATGAATCTGGGAACAAGTGCGGGAACAAAGTCGCCACCACGCTAAACAAATACGCCGACCCCACGCCGAGCATAATGAGCGTGAACATATTCGGACTACGGTTGATCACCGACCGCCAACCTTTAACGAAAAACATTCCACCTGCCCACAACACCACCGGAGTCGCCAAACCCAATTCAATCCACTTCGAAATCGATTTTGGAATCAGTTCCGCAATCCCAAGGGATGGAACCATGCCACCCATCGCAAGGATAAACACCGGGAGCGTCAAGGCTGCGCCTATCCAGAACTTTAGCGTAAGTTCTTTCAGTTCTTTCTTCGCATGATCGTCAGAAGTATCTGCCGCCATTGGCTCCAAGGGCATGCCACATTTCGGGCAATCCCCAGGTTGATCGGAAATCACCTCCGGATGCATAGGACAGGTGTAAGTCGTCGATCCGAATGCTGGCGGCACCTGCTCCAGCGCCATCCCGCACTTCGGACAATCACCTGGCTCATCAGAAATCACCTCGGGATCCATAGGGCACGTCCATTGACCAGGGCGCGCCTTACTCTCTGAGAGATCCGACATCGAATGATGATCGCCACCGCAGCAGGACTTCTTCTCTGGCTTTGGCGTGTGGTTCTTGTCCTTGTGTTGGTCACTCATAATATTCAGGCTAATTGCTTCTTCATCCTCCGCAGCATCACCGTGCAATAGATGGTGGGAACAATGAACACCGTGCTCAATGCGAAGACCATTCCGCCGAAAGTTGGGATCGCCATCGGCACCATGATATCGCTGCCTTTGCCTGTGCTGCTGAGCACCGGAAGGAGTGCAAGAATCGTCGTTGCGCTGGTCATCATCGCCGGGCGGATGCGTCGGGTGGCGGCTTCGACCGTTGCTTCGATCACCGAATCACGATCGGTGGGAGCTTGATCCTTGAAACGCTGCTCAAGGTAGGTGCTCATCAATACGCCGTCATCCGTGGCAATTCCAAACAGCGCCAGGAACCCCACCCAAATCGCGACGCTTAACTTGATGGTGTGCATTTGGAAAAGCTCACGCGGATCCGTGCCCAACCAGCTGCCTGCCATGAACCACGGTTGACTGAATAGCCAGATCATCACGAAACCGCCGGCCATCGCAAAGGCCACTCCGCTGAAAATTGTCGCCGTGAGCCAGACTTTGCGGAACTGCATGTAAATCAGCAAAAAGATCAGCGCCAGAGTGAACGGTAAGATTTGCACGAGCGTCTCGCGGAAGCGTTGTTCGTTCTCGTAGTTGCCAGCGAATCGCCATGTCACGCCAGCCGGGCGGTCGAACTCACCGTCAGCTTCTTTTTGCTTCAACAGCGCGTCGATCTGTTGTACCACGTCGATTTCAGAGAACCCTGGGTTCACATCGAGAATCACGTAGCCGACCAGGAACGTATCCTCGCTCTTGATCATCTGTGGTCCACGTTCGTAACGAATCGTCGCCAATTGTCCGAGCGGAATCTGTGCACCCGACGGCGTGGCAACGAGCACGTTTTCCAGCGCATCGAAATCACCACGCAACTCGCGCGGGTAACGTACCCGCACCGGATAGCGTTCACGCCCTTCGATGGTCGTGGTTACCGTGCTGCCGCCAATCGCGGTTTCAATCGTGCGTTGAACGTCCGCTTTCTGTAATCCGTAGCGCTGGATCTTCTCCGCATTGATATCGATCTCCACGTAGGGCTTGCCGACCACACGATCCGCGGAAACCGCTGCCGTGTTTAATGCCGGCGCGTCGCCCTCTCGAAGTATTCGCTCGATATCCAACGCCGCTTTCTCGATCGATTCCAGATCAGGCCCGAAGATCTTCATCCCCACTGGTGAACGCATCCCCGACTGCAACATGACGATTCTCGTTTCAATCGGCTGTAACTTCGGTGCATCAGTCACGCCTGGCACCTGCCCGGCATGAACGATCTCTTTCCAGATGTCGTCGGCAGATTTGATCTCATCGCGCCAGTTACGAAACGGCTTCCCCTGGTCATCGCGGATCAACTCGCCGCGGTCATCTTTCACGAAGGAATTACTATCGTAATCGTATTTAAACTTCACCACCCGGCCGTCGTCGTCCTGTTTATACTCGGGCTTGTAATTAATCACCGTTTCGACCATCGACACCGGGGCCGGGTCCAGCGCACTGTCGACACGGCCAATTTTTCCAACCACCGACTCCACCTCGGGGATCGCGCTGATCGCTTGATCTTGCAGTGAGATGATTTCAGTGGCCTCGCCAATGGACGCGTGGACACTGGTTGTCGGCATGTAAAGAAACGACCCCTCGTTAAGCTTCGGCATAAACTCACGCGACAGCCCGGGGAAGGGGTTTTCCATCGCGACAATCGCACGCTCCGGCAACATCCACCCAAGCACCGGTCTCGCGCCAACAGCGATCATTGCGCCGATCACCAATATGCCTACACAGCCGATCCAAAATAGCGCTCGAACTTTCAGAACCATGCGCAGCAGGCGCGGGTAGGCGCGAATGAATAGAAGCATCCCGATCAATAAGCCGCCGACCACCACCAAGGTGAACACGACATTCGCCACCCCGCGTTCCACACCCAAGGGATGCCAGTCATGCGCGAGGAAAATTGCCACCGACAAGGCAAGCACCACATTAATCGCGACAGTCCCGATGTTTTGCACGCGCTCCGGAAGCTTGCTACGGATCGCATTAAATCCACAGAGCAACGCGAGGATAAAAGCCAGCCACCAAGGCATTGCCGAGACGAACAATGGCGAGATCAAGACCACTACGGCAAGCCCCGCCAGCACGAGCATCCGCGTGAGACCATTGTTGCCTTTGGTGCGCTTCTTGTCGCCACCCATCAACAAGTGAAACAACGGTGGAATCAGCGCCAAGGAAACAATGATCGACGCAATCAACGCGAAGGTCTTGGTGTATGCCAGCGGCTTGAACAACTTCCCTTCGGCCCCGGTAAGCGCAAACACGGGGAGGAATGAAATCACCGTCGTCGCCACAGCTGTCGTGACCGCACCTGCAACTTCGACCGTAGCCTTGTGAATGGTTTCTAAACGACTTTCACCCTCCGGTGCCTCCTTCAGGCGCGTGAGGATGTTTTCGCACAACACGATCCCGACATCGACCACGGTGCCGATCGCAATCGCGATGCCCGAGAGTGCAACCACGTTGGCGTCGACTCCGGCAATCTTCATCGCAATGAACGTTACTAGAACAGCCATCGGCAGCACCGAGCTGATCAACAAACTACTGCGGATGTGCAGCACCATGATCACAACGACGATGATCGTAATCAAGATCTCCTGCACCAGTGCATCCTCCAAGGTGGCCAGCGTCTCTTTGATCAAGCCGCTGCGGTCGTAGAACGGCACAATCGTCACCTGACTCACGGTCCCGTCGGCCAAGGTTTTTTTGGGAAGGCTTGGGCCGATCTCGGTAATCTTCTCTTTCACGCTCTTGATCACTTCCATTGGGTTTGATCCGTAACGGGCTACCACCACACCGCCAACGGCCGCGCTACCGTCTTTGTCCAGAGCACCGCGTCGCATCGCAGGCCCAAGCTCCACACTCCCCAACTGCTCCAGCAAAATCGGCGTGTTTTCGCGCTCGGCGACCACGATCTTACGCACGTCTTCAAGATCCTCGATGCGTCCAATCCCACGCACAATGTATTCCACGCGGTTCAGCTCAATCGTTCGCGCGCCGACGTCTTTGTTCGAGTTGCGAACCGCTGCAAAAACTTGATCGAGAGTCACCGCAAAATGGCGCAGCTTCTGCGGATCCACGTCGATCTGGTATTCCTTCACAAACCCGCCGATCGATGCCACCTCCGCGACGTCGTCAGCTCCTTGGAGACCATAGCGCACCGTCCAATCTTGAATCGACCGCAACTCCTGCGGATCCCATCCTGCGGCAGGTTTTCCATCGGGTGTCCGCCCTTCGAGAGTATACCAAAAGATCTGACCTAAGCCCGTGGCGTCCGGGCCCATCACCGGGGTTGCCCCTTCAGGCAATGTCCCCGCAGGCAGGCTGGCGATCTTTTCCAATAGCCTACTACGTGACCAGTAGAACTCGGCACTCTCCTCGAAAATCACGAAAATCGTCGAGTAGCCAAAGTAGCTATAACTCCGCACGCTCTTCACCTTCGGCAAGCCCGTCAGCGCGACCGTCAGCGGATAGGTGATTTGATCGTCGATGTCCTTCGGCGACCTTCCATCCCAGCGAGTGAAGACGATCTGTTGGTTTTCGCCGTAGTCAGGGATCGCATCGACCGGAACCGGATTGCGGGTCACCCCGGAAATCGTCCAGTCGAACGGTGCCACGATCGCGCCGCCGAAAATCAGCATTGCCGTGAGGATGAGAACAACCAGTTTGTACTCGATACAGAATCTTAGAAATTTCGACATAAGCTTATTCTCCCAGCTCTCCCTTCACTTCTCCGCAATGCAGCATCATGTCGCCGAAGTAGGGGTTGAGAACCTCATCCTTCGCCGATAACCAATCCGCGCCCTTGTTTCCGAAGGCCATCGGGCAGTGAACGACGAAGACCTTGCCCTCGCCACTGCCAAAGGTTTTCGCCAAGGTCATCAAATGCATCGTGACCGTCTCAAAATGCTGGCGCGCCAGCTTGATGTCTTCAGCTTCAGCCATTGAAGCAGCCGCTGTGCCCAACTCACCAACGATCGCGTTCCAGGCCTCAGCGTCCTGATCGGATAAGCCCTCGGGAAGCTTGCTTGCCAGCCCATTTGATAGGCGTTTCGCCGCGTCTTTGGCGGCCGATATATCATCGTTGGCGAGCGCTTGTTGAATAACGAAATACTGCTCCATCCATTCGCTTACCTGCTTCGTCGCAGCTGGTGATCCAGCTCGTTTTGCCAGTAGATCATCACCGCCGCCCTTCGGCTGCATCATGCTTTCCTTACCGGAGATCTGCAGTTCAGAATCCAACTTGAAGGCACCGTTGACCACCACTGATTCACCTTCCTTTAACCCGTCCGCCACGATGAAGTCATCACCGGCACGCGCTCCGAGGAGAATCGTCCGTGCTTCATACGTCGGGCGATCCGCATCTTTTTTCTCCACATAGACCACCGCACGTTCGCCCGTTCGCAGAACAGCCGATGAAGGCACTAGCAACGGCTTTGCTCCGGCCATGCCCTCGACAGTCGAGTATCCCAAGTCCTCGACCTTCACCAAGTCCATCCCGCAGATATCACATTGCCCCGGCCCGTCTTTGACGATCTCCGGGTGCATTGGACTGATCCACTTCCCCGCCAAATCGCTGGCGATGACTTTGCCGCCCACTGCGACTCGTGCAGACACTTTGCCCGTGGCAAGCATCCCGGGTTTCAGCAAGTTATCCTCATTCTTCACATTCAGTCGAACTCCAGCCGTTCGTGTTGCTGAATTCAGCATGGGGTCGACATACGAGATCTTCCCCGTGAACTTTTTGCCAGGCAGCGCGTCGACAGTGAACTCCACGTCCTGCCCAAATCGAAGCCACGGCAAATCCGTTTCATAAGCATCGAACATCACCCATAGAGCATCGAAACTCGTCAGTCGAAACAAGCGATCCCCCGTCTTTACATAGTCGCCTTCGCGGACAAACATCTCCGTGACCACACCACCAACTGGTGCATCGAGATCGAACTGATCGCTCGCCTTTCCTGTCGCAATCACCTCTTGGATCTTCGCGGCGGGAATCCCCCACAGGCTCAACTTCTCGCGCGCCGCCTCGGCAGATGCGCCGCGAGCACCAATCAATTCCTGCTGGGCAATCAACAGCTCAGGGCTGTAGACCTTCGCCAAGTGATCTCCCTTACGCACCGTGATTCCCGTGTAATCGATATAGAGTTCATCAAGTCTCGCCGGGAATCTTGCCGTTAAGGTGCTGACCTTTGTCTCATCAACCTCCACCTTACCCACGAGCGAAACTTGAACATTCGCCCAATCGCGTCGCACAGGAGCCGTCTGCAAATTCGCTAAAGCCGCCGCCTCCGGGCTGAGTGTTAGTTCGCGTTCGCCGAGCCCTTCAGCCGATGGATCTAGTAAGATCAGATCCATCCCGCAAATAGGGCAGTCCCCTGGTTTCGGCTGACGAATCTGCGGGTGCATTGAGCACGTCCACACTTCTGCAGCGCCGCCCCCGGCATCCGCCATCTCATCACCTCCACATCCTGCCAGGCCAAAGACCAAGCAAGTAAAAAATAGATTTTGAATTAACGTTCTCATAACAAATAACATTTAACTGATAACTAGTTTCCCGCCGCCAGGCGCAGCGCCGCCACGGCACTTCCGAGTGCCGCCCGATTTTCTTCCTGCTGTAATTGGTAGTTGAGTGTTTGCCGCCACGCATCGATCACATCGAGAAATCCCGCCGTGTCCGCGCTGTATTCCTTCAGTGATAGTTCGTAAGCCTGTTCGGCATCCGGCAAAATCGATTCGTCAAAAAGCTTCACAATCCGTTGCGTTGAATCCACGCGGGCTCGTGCGTCTACCACGCGATACGAAAGATCATCGCGCACTGCGGCGAGAGTGTTACGCGACTCAATCATTCCGGCTTTCGCCTCTCGTTCGGCCGCGTCGAGCTTTGCTCTCCACAACGGGATTGTCAGACCGACGGTCGCGCCAAACTGATCGCGACCATTGGCGGACATCGCCATACCCGACTCGGAAACGGCACCGTATTGCAGCCCAAGCGTGAAATCCGGCAATCGATCCAGACGTGCCTTTTTCATCCTCGCCTCAAACATGGCAATGCGCGACTTCGCCGCCTCGACCTCGGGGTGTGACATTTCATCCGTATCGGAAAGCGACATCATCGACGCAGACCATCGCGGCTCCGGCAAGTTCGCGTCCAAGGGGCGATGGAGCATCGAATTCAATCGCGCGGCTGCTGATTTGCGCTGTTGTCTGGCAGTGATCAAGCGCTTCTCCAGATCTGAGATCGAATTCACCACGCGGAGTAGATCCTGCTGCGATGCCTTGCTGGCTCGAACTCGAATATCGACGGAGTTTCGTAAGTCATCGAGCACATCCTTCGACTCTTCAAGCACAACAATTGATCGACTGGCGAGGTAGTAGTTCCAGTAAACCGTCCGCACTTGGGCTGCAATCGTGAGGCGAAGATTCTCCAACTCCGCACGAGCTGTTTTCACTTCAGCTTCCGCCACCGCGCCGGCAGCGCGGCGCTTCCCGGGGAATGGCAAGCGTTGTTCGGCACCGACGATTGCATCCACCCGACCCGCCGCCGTTTCTGCCAAGCGCCCACCTGTTGCCTTGACCATTGGGTCGGGCAACGCTTCGGCTTGGGGGACCATTGCCCTCATCCGCTCGACCTTCGCCTCGGCGGCAGCGATCGCAGGATGATGGCGCATTGCGGCATCCACCAGGCCATCGAGTCCAGAAGAAGGAATCGCGTAAGCGGTGGCAGGCGCAACTTCCTTCAGTGTGGCCGTATCCGGAGACGCGGATTCCGTTGACGCACAGCCAACAAGCAGCGCTGCGATAGCACACAGCATCGCCTGAGGGACGGCATTTCTGTCGTCTTTATCACTCTGGTCGACTAGGTTGCCGATCCTCCGTCCAATCGTTCGACGTGTCTTCATAAGTGTAATGGCGGGACGACATTCTGTCGTCCGTGCGATTATTGCGAGGGACAGCCACGCCGATGGTGCGGCGTGGCTGCAGTCGTAGTCTTTGTCGATTGCGTCTACTTGGCGTCGGTCACCATCTTGGTGTATTTGGCGGGGTCGCTGTTGAACTTATCGATACATTCCTTACAGCAGAGTTTCACTTTGGTGCCGTTGTGCTCCATGACAACAGGATCGCCCATCGAGCCCAGTTCTTCACCGGATACCACGCAGGTGGTTAGAGGGTATTCTGTTGTGGTGGCTTCGTCTTTGGCCGTTTCTGTGGTGGTTTTTTCACCGCATGAAGCGAGTGAGAATACGATAGCGGTAGCGAATATGGTGATTGTGGTAAATTTCATGATATTGGTTGTGTTTGTAGTTTTCGAATGAATGAAGTAAGGGAAAGGCTTTCCCTTGGGGTGCGCGGCGAGAAGCCGCGTCTACGCAGATGCGTGTGCATCTCGCGGAATTTTACCCTAGGCGTGGCTTCTAGCCGCGCTTATGCGGGTAAATTCATTCGATCTACAACAACCAACTTCCAGAAAAGGCGAACCAAGTGGTGCCTGGAGGAGGGAGATCCAAATGTTGAGGAAGCGCCCTAGCGAGGATTTCCAGGGGTGGAGTGATCTCTGTAATCCATTCCGTAGCAGATACCATGGGATGGGTTTCTAACGCTGGCGCGAGAATGCTGATATCGGATTTTCCCTCAGCCAAAGTGCGCTTTCCGCACGGGCACTCTGGAGCTTGTCTGTCATCAGAGTCGCCCTCAAGGTCTCTTGTTGTTTGGCAACACGAGCGTGTTACGCCTTCTGAATCCTTGCCGAGACTCTTGCCTGAGCAGCAGCAAATGGGCACCACAAACCATGCAATCAGGGCGATTGCGATGAGTTGGTGGACGGTGTGGATTCGTTTCACAAGTTGAGTATGCGCTATTGTCCGGAAGAAAGAAAGAAGGTTCTGACTCGCTAGTCACGCCGCTGGTGCCTATGTTCGTCTATAACGTCGTGACTATTTTTAACGTATGGAGACAAATACAATGAACATTATGAGATTTTTCACCCCGTTTCTCGCTCTCGCATCGCTTGCCACATTGCAAGCGGAAGAGACGCCCGCCCTGGTCATAGCCGATAGGCTGGACAGTCAGAAAATATCAGCCACGCCTGGGGAATTTCACGGCTTTGATCAGGTTGACTTCAAGCTGCCTGGCGATGGCTCGACTTGTAAAATTGTCGCACCCAAGGTTGCGGCTTCGGAGTCGCCGTGGGTTTGGCGTGCTCGGTTTTTCGGTCACCAGCCGGCATTTGATACGGCGATGCTTGAGAAGGGTTATCACATAGCCTACTGTGATATAGCCGACCTCTATGGAAGCGCTAAGGCCGTGAAACGTTGGGATAAATTCTACGACTTGACTCAGAAGCTTGGTCTTGGCTCTAAGCCGGTTCTTGAAGGAATGAGTCGCGGCGGATTGATCATTTTCAACTGGGCGAAGGCCAATCCTGAAAAAGTGACGGCGATCTATGGCGATAACCCTGTGTGTGATATCCGCTCTTGGCCAAAGAAAAAGTCGGCTGGAGATTGGAAGCGTTGTCTTGAAGCCTATGGCATCACCGAGGCCGATGATGCCAACTTTAAAGGTAACCCCATCGATAGTCTAGACCCATTGGCTAGAGCAAGGGTTCCGGTTTTCCTCGTGCTCGGCGCGAAGGACAATGTTGTTCCTTTAGTCGAAAATGCCGATGTTCTGGAGAAGAATTATAAAGCGCTCGGTGGTTATGTCCGACGCTGGGTGAAGCCGGAAGGCAATCACCACCCGCACGGTTTGGATCCGCCGGATGAACTCGTCAACGCGGTGCTCAATGAGGTAGGGCCTAAGTAGGATTGGTGATTAGTGAGCGAAGAACGAGCGGATCTTTTTGAGCATTGACGAGGGTTCTGGTGAGGATGCATCTTTGGCGTTGGCTGAATGCTTTGCCCTTTTAGAGCGGGCGGCGAGGGCTTCTGCGATTTGAGTTTGGCGGGATGCCAGGAGTTGCCCGAGCTCTTCCATTAGCTCTGGGCTCTTCGTCAAAAGAGGCTTCACACAAGACTTGCTGACTTCCATCACGAACACATCCGAGGCAGCACGAATCGTGGCAGAACGTGGCTCGCCGGTGAGCAGTGACATCTCGCCGAAGTATTCACCTTTGCCCAAGGTGGCTACTCGTTCAGAGCCGCCTTCAGGTACTGGGAGAAATACGTCAACCCTGCCATCGAGCACTACAAACATCGAAGATCCGCTGTCGCCGTGATTCACAATTTTCTCACCTTTCGCATAGAGTTTACGGGTGGAGTTTTGGGCGATGCTCTCGGCTTGCTCTTCGGTTAAACAGTGAAGGCACGATTCGCAGCGCAATAATTCGGCAGCCGTTTGGTCCGCTTGATCGAATTTTTCCGGTGTGTTTGGTGTGCGCATTTCCAAAGTGCGAATCGGAAAGGGGATGCGTATGTCGCGGCGCTTTAATTCGTACCAAATTTTTGTTCTTATCTCGTCGCACGTTTGGTTGAAAAGATGTGGTGCACGCATCCAGAACCGAAGTTCGTAGAGAATCGATGAGTCGCCGAAGCCGACGAGGAACACACATGGAGCCGGTGAATCCAGGACACCATTGGCGTCAATTGCGGCGACGCGGAGTGCTTCTTTGACGTCGTTGGGCGGCACATCGTAGTCGATTCCTACGCGCATTCGCACGCGGTGTTCGCGGTTTGGGTAGTTGAGGTTGGTGATCCGCGATTTAACGATCTCATTGTTTGGAATTTCGAAGGAAACGCTGTCGGTATTGAGGAGTCGGGTTGCGCGCCAGTTTATCTCTTTGACTTCCGCTCGCTCGCCGAGCTCTCCCAGAAGCAACCAATCGCCAACCTTGTAAGCTTTTGTCATGTGGATACTAAACCCGGCGATGACATTGGAGAGTAGATCCTGCATCGCGAAACCGAGGATGACGGCAGCCACCCCGGATGTAGCAATGAGTCCAGTGACTTTCACTTGATAACCGTAGGTGAGAACCAGGGTGACAACGCTGAGGACGACCACCAAGGCAAGCATTTGGCGCAGGATGTTAGGCACTGAGACTTTCTGACTGCGCTCGAGATAGAGAGAGAAAAACAATCGATCGAAGAGCACCCATCCAAACAGCACTCCAGAGAATATCAGCGCTGTCCACGCCTCGCGGAGCCAGGACACTTTCGGGTAAAAGATCAGCACCGTAGTCAGCACGGTAAGGGTGAGCGCGGTGAGATGGAAAGTGATTCGAGGTTTAACGAAGATCCGTTTCAACAGGATCCTGCCAACCACTAGTGTGAGGACATAGAACAAGACGCCGGTGGCAAAGGCTAGTGGGAAGCGCCACTCTTCGGTGAGATCAAAAGGCAGAGTTGTCATAATCTTTAGGATAAAATGTGATCATCACGAGGCACCGCTTCGCATTCGTCCTCCTCGATGTCTTCTATCCTATCCTTGGTGGAGCATGTTTAACAAGAGCTTCATGCTTCTGCATTCGATCAATCCAATACCCGCTTGTCCACTTTCAGCTCACCCTTCCAATCTCTCAGTAGCGTAATGGTTTCTCGATTTAGCTCTTTTAAGCCCATCCCGAATTCAATTTTTATCAACACGACTTGCGGATGATTTGTGATCTCTCGGACACGGAAAATCGGTGGATGGGTGGCGCGGAGAAAGCAGAAAATCGGCACATCCTCGTGGTCAGCATTCCAGAGTAGTCCGGCAAGCGGGAATGATCGATCTCTTCCCAGTGCGGTGAGAACTTCGCGCACCACGGCTCCGCCATTCTTGCGGATCAGTTTCTTCGCTGCACGTCGGTTGCGGATCTGTTCGAGATACGCGGCGATTGGGTTACTGTGCTCTTCGACTATCTCATCAACCAGTGCCTTAGCGTGGGCGTTGATCGAGGCATGCAGTTCTTCGCGGGTGATTTCACCGCTCTCGAACATCCGATGAAGCTCGGAGGGAGAGGGAAGTGACGGCAGGTTCAGCATAACGCGAAACACTACAGATGAAGATTGGTTTGGGCAATCTTGATTGATACAGCGGCGGCGTTCCGCAGTTCTATCAAGTCTTGCTATCGTTCTGACATCGTCATCTCTGTACAAAAAACTGCCCCCTCCGCGATGCCGGTAAACCAATCCGGCGCAGAGGGGGCAGTGTAAGCACTAGCTAATTATCGGTAAACCTTAGAAGGTTACGGTAAGGCTTGCACCGCCGATGACCAAGTCGTCTTCTCCAGCGTCGTCAAGCACATCCATGGCAAGTGAGCCGCGGACGTATGGCGTGAGTGTCGCTGTGTCGGTGAGAGCGATTGGCAAAGCCAACTGAAGGAAGGCATTGTTGAATCCGCTGTCATCGACGTAGTAATCGATGTTGTAGGAGAGACCTGCGGTTGCTTCGAAGGAAACTGGTCCGCTGATTTCGGTGGAATACGTAGCTGCGGTGACCAAGTAGTAACCTTCGGTCTCGAAGTCGTAGAATGCACCACCATCAAGGGAGATGGCATCGGTGATCGCGTAGGAAGCGGTGAGGTTCACTTCGTTCGCGTTGGCACCATCTGAACCGAAGTAGTAGTAGGTGTAACCAAGGCCAACAGTGAGGTCACCGAAAGACTTGTTGATCGAGGTGAACAGGTTGAGCTCGGTGTAGTCGTCCTCGACGAGGGAAGCATACCATGCTCCAGCGCTCAGGGAGAGGCCGTCAGCAAGAGCGATCTCGGTGCCGAGTGCGACGTCAACGAGGTTATCGCCGAAGTCCACGCCACGGAATTCGTAGGTGGATGCATAGTTAACTCCAAGCTCGCTGGAGAACATTGGGGCGGCTTCTTCAACCATCATTGGCTCGGCCATAGGAGCCTCGCCGGCGAATGCGGTGGAAACAGCAAGCGCAGGTAGAACCGAAGCGCTGAGAATACGTGAGGTGATTTTCATTGATGTATCTGGGTTATGTTTTCTGCAGAAATCGGAATTGAGCGATTTCATTGCGAGGTATAAAGCACTCATCGTGCCAATATGTCAACTATGTCACGCAAGAAAATGTCAACTTTGTCACCTTAAATATGTTGAGTGCGTATGGCATGGGGAATCATCTTGATTTCATCGATGGTGCGCCCGATGTTGCACGCTTGTGCCCGGCTGTCCAAGGGCGATAAGATTATTCATGTCGAAACCCGGGATTACCATCGATGCGAGCAACGAGGCGAGCGCTCAGCAAGAGCTTGCGGGGAGCCTCGCGGGTAAAAGTATCCCACGCCAAGTGGTCATTCTTGCGATTTGGCCGCTGCTTGAACAACTGCTCGGATTCCTTGTCGGAATGACCGACTCCGTGCTGGCCGGTCGCCTCGGTGAGGGCGCGCAACGCGTTGCGGTGCTCGATGCGCTCGCTTTGTGTGGCTACCTCACTTGGTTGATGATGATTTTGCAGGGCGCTGCGGCTACCGGTGGCTTGGCGATGATTTCCCGTGCGACTGGTGCCAAAGATTCTGCGCTGGCTAACCGCTCACTCGGGCAGGCCTTGTTGCTCGGTTGTGCAGCTGGTGCCATTGCGGGCGGTGGACTGTATTTTGGTATCGATGGCTTAGTGCAGTTGTTTGCGCTTTCGCCTGCGGCAGCGGAATCTGCGAAGAGTTACATCAACGTGGTTGCGATCAGCGCTCCGTTCAGTGGGATCTTATTCGCAGGGAATGCGGCGCTGCGAGGGTCGGGCGATACCCGTACGCCATTCGCGGTGATGACGGTGGTCAATTTGGTAAACATTGGCGTCAGTTGGTTGCTGGTTTTTGGGCCCGATCCATACGGTGGAATGGGCATCGCCGGCATCGCGTGGGGGACGACGATCGCTTGGGTTATCGGCGCGGTCATTCTGTTTGTCGTGCTTTTGTTGCGCCGCACCGGCCTGCGGCTTGAACTTATCGCGCTACGTCCGGACGCCGATGTGATGCGGCGTATCATTCGTATCGGAGTTCCCTCTGCGGTGGAAATTTTTGGTATGTGGGCGATCAATGCCTTCGTCGTGAGAATCATCAGCGGCCTGCCTGCCGAGGGGGCGCTCGGTGCGCATTTCATCGCCATCCGTTGTGAGTCACTCAGCTTCTTGCCGGGCTTCGCCCTCGGTGCGGCATCGGCGACCCTTGCCGGGCAGTATCTTGGAATGGGCGATCGTGAGCGCGCCAAACAAGCGGTGAAAACTTGTTGGTTCGGTGGGGTGGGGTTGATGACATTGATCGGGATGATCTTCCTGCTCGCACCGGAGGCGATGGTCAACTTGATCGCCCCGGGCTCAGAGATTCACCTCCGTCTGGCGGCGCCTATTGTGTTTCTTTGCGGGATGACGCAGCCGTTTCTTGCGACCAATGTGATCTTGAAAACCACCTATCGAGGTACCGGTGATACCAAGGCGGTGATGATGTATTCTTACAGCAGTATGTTCCTGCTGCGGCTTGGCGGGTGTTATTTTGTGGCCGAGTTTCTTCAACTTGGTCTCTGGTGGCTTTGGGTGGTGATGTCCTGCGACCTTCTTTGTCAGTCGATTGTTTTCTCGCGACGATTCTTCACGGGGCGCTGGATGGATGCGCGCGTTTAGCCCTGCATGTCGGAATTTTTATTCACCTGGCTGCCGGGGTTCTTGACATCTGCGTGTGCTCACCGTTCCGTCATCTTATGTCGAAATCCGCACCACTCACCTTCAAAAGCGCTCTGGCGTTTTGGTGGAAGCTCGGGTGGATTAGTTTCGGCGGTCCAGCCGGTCAGATTTCGATCATGCATCGAGAGATCGTCGATAAAAAGCGCTGGTTGGATGAGAGTCAGTTCCTTCACGCCTTGAATTTTTGCATGCTCTTGCCAGGTCCCGAGGCGCAGCAACTAGCAACCTATCTCGGTTGGCGTTTGCATGGAGTCCGAGGCGGTTTAGTCGCTGGGTTTTTGTTCATTTTTCCTTCTGTGCTGATCTTGATGGCGCTGGCATGGATCTATATGGCATTTGGCGATGTGCCATCGATTCAGGGTATCTTTCACGGTCTTGAGCCCGCGGTGATCGCGGTGGTGGCCGCGGCTGTGCTGAAGATCGGTGGCAAATCGCTGCACTCGGCGAGCCTCTGGGCGATTGCGGTGATGGCATTCGTCGGCATATTTTGGTTGAAGATTTCCTTTGTGTTCATCATCGGGGGTGCCGCTTTGCTTGGCCTGCTTGGTGCGCGGTTCTTTCCTTGGCAATTTCCGCTCAAGTCCGGTGGTGCTGGGCTGGGGAATGAGCATCATGACGACGGCTACGCACAATTGCCTGTCGTGCCAAAGCCGACGTGGGGCCGAAACCTCAAGGTCATCGCGACTGGTCTCCTGTTGTGGCTGCTCCCGCTACTGGCCGTTGGAGGCATCATGGGATGGAATGGCGTGCACTTTCAGGAAGGACTATTCTTCAGCAAGGCGGCAATGATCACCTTCGGCGGGGCGTATGCGGTCTTGCCCTATGTCGCGCAGCAGGCGGTAGATACCCACGGCTGGCTGAGCAATGCAGAAATGCTCGCCGGTTTGGGCCTGGCGGAAACCACACCGGGGCCGTTGGTCATCGTGTTGCAGTTTGTTGGTTTCGCGGGTGGGTGGAATCATCCGCCTCTGGGATGGTCGCAGGGTGGATCTGCGGTGCTGG
>JAGXGH010000020.1 GCA_024636835.1 Verrucomicrobiales bacterium
ACTTGGACGGCGGATCCGTGGAACTCCACTGGGCCTCCGAACCGAATAAGACCTACCGCATCATGGCTTCTGAGAACCTACAGAGCTTCCCATACGAAGCGGCTGCCGACATCGACTCACAAGGCCCCTCGACCAGCCACACCTTCAACATTCCAAACGAGCTGACGGGAGCCCCAAGAGCCTTTTTCAGAGTCGAAGAACAATAGCAATAAGGACTGAAGATTAAGCGTCGAACGGAAGCTCCCAGTGTGCGTTTAGGGTGTACTAATATAAACTATCAAAAATATTCTTGGCCCGATAGAAATTACAGCATAATATGTTGCCGTGTTGTCACAGTGTTCTGCTCTGTCGGCATTTAGGGCATTCGAAAGCACGCTACCAATTAGATGAAAACCTCGAGATTACTATTCTTCGCCTTAGTGGCTACAAGCTCAGTCCAAGCAGCTGTTCTTCAAGTAAACCTTGGGCCATCGGGTCTGCCTGCCGAGGCCGGGTTTACCGACTGGACTACTGCCGACAACAACGCTCCGACAGCCACAACGATCAGCGGGATTGGTCTTTCTTTAACGATTCAACTTGCAGATACAGGTGGGCTACGCTCAATCGACCGCACTGATTCTTACAATGGAATCTTAGACAACCTCACTGAATCCTGGTGGGGCGTGCGCGCAACGTCAACTGGATCTGGTGGCCAATTCACGATCATCGTTAATGGAGCTGACCTTGGTGCGGGAAGCTTCGATTGGACAAGCTGGCATCACGATCAAGATAACCAGTCAGGAGTTATGGATATTGAGTATTCCGTCAATGGTGGCTCAACTTTCTCGTTGGGAGTGGATGATCTGGATATCATCAGTTTTGATACTGATGCGAACGTTGGGGCTCCCAATCCTGCCGGATTTACGTTTGTGTCCAACGGCGCGGATGATATTCACATTCGCTTTACAAATGTCGCATCGAACAATAGCGGCGAAGCTTTTGCCTTGCTCAATGGCTTCCAAATTGATGAGATTCCCGAACCGTCCTCCACGGCGCTGCTTGGCCTCGGATCGCTGGGGCTCATGCTCCGTCGTCGTCGCTAACGGGCAGCCCAGTATTTCGGTGATCAAAATATACCGAGTAGCCAGCAGTGGATGAAAAGGCATTCCCTCAATTTCTCGATAGTAGCTGGTATACTCGCAGTCTTTTGCGCATTGGCCCACGGCAATGCGCAAATTGTGTACGTGGATGCAGCCGAGGGGTCATCTGGCAATACGTTTGCAACAGACGGAGCATTGGCAGATACGAGTTGGCTCAACCCGGATACGGGTTCGGGTTCGGATGATGATCAGTGGAAGAAGAGAGTCTTTGCCAATGGCGGCACCATTTTTCAGTCGCTGACGTCTACGGCAGGCAGCCAGTCCGAGCTGACCACGCAAATACCAGGCTTGGCCGATGGCGCGTATAATGTTTGGGTATTCTTTTGGGACGCCAGTGGCTCCAATCAATGGAACATCTCCACAGGACTCACTTCTGGTTCACTCAACACTTACAGCTTCGATGGACTGGGCGACCAGGCCTCACCTGTTGCTGCCAGCACACTTTCCTTCGCCGCCGTGCCCATGGTCACAGAAGACGACCGGGTCATGTATGGCGTCAATATCGGACAAGCATCGGTGAGCGGCGGATCGGCCATCGAGGTATTTGTCAATGGACTGCATAGTGGCTCGAATGACCGCACTTGGTATGATGGTGTTGGATACGAGACGTTGCAGGATACCGATGGTGACGGCCTTCCTGATAGCTACGAACAAGCCATCATCGACTCGGATCCCAGTGACTCCGTTACCAGTTTTGCCGATATCATGGGCACGGGTGCAGCCTCGGCGGTGACTGACTTCGACAACGATGGTGCGGACGATGCCGAAGAATTTGCCGAAGGCACGGATCCGCTCGATTCTGACAGCGATGATGACGGACTGCTCGACGGCGTGGAAACCAACACCGGCACTTACGTTAGCGCCTTAGATACCGGAACAGATCCTCTCGTCGACGATACGGATGATGACGGCTTGCTCGACGGCGTGGAAACTGGCACCAACACTTTCGTCGATGCAAATGACACCGGGACCAGCCCGGTCAATGCCGATTCGGACGGCGATGGGCTCAACGATGGCTTCGAGGTGACAACTGGCACCGACCCGACTGACAGCATTGACCCCTACGCCATCCCTCCCGGAAATCCTATTCAGATCGCACCTGATGGTGCTTGGACTTGGTTTAATGACGAGCGCTCTATCTGGCATCTTGGCAAGCTCTATTGCGGATATGTCTTGGGCAACGGGCGTGTGGGTATCACCCGATTCGACCCCGCTACCCTTGCCACAAACCACACTATTCTCTCCTCCTTTACTGAGAAGGATGATCACAATAATCCTTCGATCACCGTCCTCCCCGACAATCGCTTACTGGTCGTTTACGCCAGACATAATACCAACGAATTCTACTACAGCCGAATATCTACGGTTGCCGAGCCAGCTTCATCGGGTGATTGGGGACCGGAAATTGAGCGTAGTGGAGGTGGCCGGGTAACGTATGCCAATACTTATCGGCTGTCCGATGAGTCTGACCGGATTTATATGTTCGACAGGGCAATCAATTTTAACCCGACACTGCATCTGTCGGATGACAATGGCGCCTCCTTTGGACTTCCGACGCATTTCATAGCCACTGGAACAGGCGGGACGCGGCCCTATCCTAGATATGTTTCAAACAGAACCGACCGCATTGACCTCATCTATACGGACGGGCATCCGCGAAATGACAATAACTCCATCTACCATCTCTACTACCAAAGTGGAAATTTCAATGCCACAGACGGAACCGTAATTGAAGCCATCGAAAATCTGCCAATCGAGCATGATCAGGGTAAGCGAGGAACGGAAGTCTACACCTACTCCTCATCCGCGTGGGGACCTGAGGACGGTCCTGACGACTGGATTCCGTCAGCTCGTGCTTGGACTTGGGATATATGCTACGGAGCCGATGGTCGTCCTGTCTGCGTGTTCCAGGTGCAGCTGGATGACGTCACTGGCAGCGGCTGGAACCACGACCGCATCTATTACTACTATGCGAGATGGACCGGGACAGAATGGCAGCGACGATTCATTGCCCATGGCGGTCGCGGAATCTACAGCTCTGAAGATGACTACGGCGGCGGGATGACAATCGATCCTGAAAACCCCAACGTGATCTATATCTCAAGCAATGCGGCAAATCCTTTTAATCTTAACGACCTTGACAACGTTCCCCTGGCCACCAACGAACGTTATGAGATATGGCGAGGCACCACGAAGGATGGTGGTCTGAATTTCGATTGGCAGCCAGTCACACTTGGTTCAACAGTTGATAACTTGCGGCCGATTGTTCCCGAAAATCACGGTTATGATCGCAGCGTGGTTTGGTTTCGTGGCAGTTACTCCACCTACAAAAACTACAACACGGAAGTCGTCGGCATTTTTCAAAATCACCTCAAGATCCAGAGTTCCAATTTTCAACCTACCACCGGCACGTTGACCTGGGCATCCACGCTGGGTGAAACATACCGCATCACGGCTTCCGCTGATTTACAAAGTTTCCCTCACGAGGCAGCCATCGACATCCAGCCTCAAGGGGCTTCGACAACGCAAAATTTCAATATTCCTGTAGCCCTTTCAGGATCCGCGAGAGCCTTTTTCCGCGTCGAAGAGCAGTAGCGTTAATGAATGAATCGTAAGCGTCAGACGCAGCACCACTTGATCGTTGATACCAAATCTTGGTAATGATCTGACGCGTAGTAAGCGCTCGGGTTCGGTGGGATGGGCAATGTGCGCGGAGAATAGTCAGATATCTATTTGGATATGGTATGAGTCGTAGATGTCACGTGTGTAGAGGGCGAGGATGGATATAATATCAGCGCTGATAAAATTCATTGGGGGCGTTTTGGCGATCAGTACAAAGGCATCCCTGCAAACAATGGCGATGGCTGGGCATGCGCATCGTGGCCCGGAGAATACGTGACGTCCTATCAGCTTCATTACCGTGTGGTGGGATCTGATGCTTGGAAGATTTGCCACAAGTGTTGCGATACAATTCGAAAGACCTTGATGGTACATCAATTGCTGCCTGCCATTCTGAAAGTGAAAGACGGCTGCGAGACTGGCCGTTTTTTCTGTGTAACTGTGGACTCCATCGATTGCCATTCCGGCAAGCACCTCACTACCTTTATTTGCTCAATTTAAAACACTATGAAACGGCTGTTATCTATTCTCACTCTAGCGTTATCACTCAACATCGGGATTGCCTATGCGGAGGATAACGTTTTATCCGAGGCCGAGAAAAAGGAGGGGTGGATTAATATGTTTAATGGCGAGGATTTTACCGACTGGCAAATCGACAAGTGGAATCCTGAAAGCATTACCATCAAGGATGGTGCTATCAGGTGCCAGGGAAAGCCATCGATGCTCTACTATACGGGCGAAGCCAAAGACGCGAAGAATTTCCACTTCGTCTGCGATGTGATGACCAAGCCTGGGTCAAACGGTGGGATTTTTTTCCACACCAAATATCAGGACAAGGGTTGGCCGGTAGGTCACGAAGCGCAGATTGATCAGACTCACAGTGATCCTGTGAGAACTGGCAGTATCTACATCGTTAAAAAAAATCTCGAAGCCCCCGCAAAGGACAATGAGTGGTTTCGTTACGAAATTATTGTCAAGGGAGACACCGTAGAGACGAAAGTGAACGGAAAATCTATCGTCATCTACAAGGAAGCCCCAGGCGTCGAAGGTAGGCGCAAGCTGTCACAAGGCACTTTCGGGATTCAGGCTCATGACCCCAACAGCGTTGTTCTTGTGAAGAACATCAAGGTGAAACTTTTGCCTTAATCACTCTTCGCGCGCCGAATAGAAGCGATAGCGAGTATGCGCTGAGTTTCAGGAGAGCCACGCTTCCAGCTGGCTGGGTGCGGTTTAGAATGTCCGTTGCCCACCCAAGCCATCTGGAAGGCTGGCTCTCCATAGTAGTGCGCCCTCGGGGTGGTATATTTAAAGAGCGCTGGCAGTGCGAGAACCCATGGGCTATCTTGCGTAAGGTTTTTATGAGTTACAGCCTTAAACAAAACTTGCTTGGGCTAACGCTCTGGGCTGCTGCCACAACGCTTGCTTTCGGCGAGCCTGAGTCGCCTACGCATGAAGGGACGGGAAAGCCGCCGCCAGAGTTTCTGGATCGAGGAAATGAAGTTGCCGGAAGTGGGTGAGTAGATCAAGACTCATACCCAATCTCGGTATTGATCTTACGCGTCGCGTAAAACCGCTGCGCGGCACGCGATTGACAAGTGGGCGAGGAGTTGGTTGATCGTGAATTACTTGTGCGCGGCGATTATTTATCTATTTATTCGAAAGCTGTATCACCATGGATAATCAATCTACGAAAGCAAAGCACGGGATCGGGGTGGCCCTCGGTCTCGTTTTTCTGTCTGGCTTCGCCGCGCTCATCTATCAGGTGCTGTGGATGAAGCAGATGGGACTTCTCTTTGGAAACACCTCGCACGCAGCAAGCGCTACGCTCGCCTCGTTTTTCGCGGGGCTTGCCACGGGGAGTTGGGTGCTCGGCAAACGCGTCTCGACCTCCAAAAACCCAATGCGAACCTATGCGTGGCTGGAGGTGGCCATCGCGATCACCGCACTGCTCTACTTTGTCATTCTGGCTCTTTATCATGCCGTCTATCCAGCGATTTATCAAAGCGTCGAATCGGCTGGGCTCATGTTGCTCATTAAATTTGGATTGTCATTACTGCTGATCTTTCCCCCGGCGTTCTGCATGGGAGGGACGATTCCCGTCATCGGGCAATACATGATTCGTGAGCCCAAGGCGTTCGGGAATACTTCAGCCCTGATGTATGGGGTGAATACCTTGGGCGCAGCCACCGGTGCCGCTTTAGCCGGGTTTTACCTGCCTCTGTGGCTGGGCTTTAATGCGACATGCGCGCTGGCAATTCTTGTTTCCGTTGGAATTGCCGCCATCGCATTTCGACTATCTCGTGGTGCGGACGCCACACCTTTCCAAGATGGAGAAAAAGATGGGACCAGTAATGAAATCGACGAGGTCCAGATGACCCGTCAAGAACGCCGCAAGCTGGAGCGGGATGCGAAGCGTGGGAAGATTTCAAAACAGAAAAATCCGCCTACCGTTTCCGAATCTGTCATTACCGCTGGGCGTAGTGTCATTCTCTTTCTCTGCTTCCTCTCCGGCTTTGGCGTGCTCGCGCTGGAGGTTCTGTGGACGCGACTATTCTCCCAGGTCCTGGAAAATTCCGTTTACACTTTCGCTACCATCTTGGTGATTGTGCTAGTTTGCCTGGCGCTGGGTGCCATGATTAGTTCGCAACTCGCCAAGTGGAGCGCACCCCCATTCCTCGTCCTGACTGTGCTGATTCTAGCCGGTGCCGGTGCGGTTGCCATTACGCCCACTGTTTTCATGTCTCTTACCGACGGGATGAAAATTGTTGTCTCCACGGGGAGCTGGTTTTCTTACATTCTACTGATTTTCAAAACCGCAACGCTAACCATCGCGCCCTCCGCTTTGCTGTTGGGAACGATTTTCCCCTACTTGATGAAGCTTGAAGAGGGACACCTCAAATCGCCGGGCCTATCGCTAGGGAAACTGGCGACGGTAAACACCATAGGAGCCATCGGTGGTGCATTGCTTTGCGGATTCGTGCTGCTCGATTGGTTGGGTATCTGGCGGAGTATGCAGTTGATCGCTGTCATCTATCTCATTGCTTCGTTACTGATTCCGCTCGGCTGGGATTCGAAAAGCATGGGCGCTAAAGCGGCCTGTTTCGTCGTTCTACTGCTCACTTTGCTCGTCCTCGATCCGGGTAAAATGCCTATCATCAGCATCGACCCACTTGTCCGTGAGGAAAAGGTGATCGAAACCTGGGAAGGTAGCGATTGCACCGTTGCAGTCACCGATAGTGAAGTGGGCTTGTCGATCAAGATTAACTCGCACTACAGTCTCGGCTCGACCGGTGCATACATGCAGGAAAAGTTCCAAGCCGACCTGCCGCTGATGATTTATCCAGAGACCGAGAGTCTATTTTTTCTTGGAGTCGGCACAGGTATCACGGCAGGCAGCGCCCTCGACCCGAGGCATACAAACGTGAAGAGTGTCGTCGCCTGCGAACTCGTTCCGGAAGTGATTACGGCGGCGAAGAAATACATGACGGATGTGCAAATTGGCGATTATCCGCCTTTCGATATGACCACTGGGTTGTTCGAAGATCCTCGAGCTACCATCCTGGTCGAAGACGGTCGCCACCATCTGATGGCCACCGATGAGAAATTCGACATCATCAACTCCGATCTCTTCGTCCCATTTCGCTCAGGTGCTGGCAGTCTTTATACGCGGGAGCATTTCGAGAGTGCGAAGAAACGGCTCACTCCAGACGGGGTTTTCGTGCAATGGCTACCATTGTATCAACTCACCGAAAACGAGTTCTCCATCATCGCTAAAACGATGATCGGCACCTTCGAGCAGGTATCGATGTGGCGGCATAATTTTCAACCAGGCTCCGAGGTCGTCGCTCTCGTCGGTCATCAAGCCGGACAGGTCTTACCTGCCAGTGACATCGATAGCAGTGCCGATAAGCTTTACGCCGTTTCAGGGAAAAGTTATCTGGATCTACAGCGCCTGAACCTACCACTCGACCCGCAGACCATCATGCTTTTCTACGCTGGCAACCTGACCGAAGCCCGCTCGCTGTTCGACAGCTACCCTGAGAATACCGACGACCGACCGGTGATCGAATACATGGCTCCACGCACATATCGCAGTAAGGGAGAAGCTACCCCGTGGTTCACCGGTGAGCCTTTCTATGACATGGTTGATAAAGTCTACGCGCTTTGTCCACCGGACGGTGATCCACTGCTAGTGAATCGCATAGCAGCCAACCGGCGACTTCCTCTCGCTGGCCATGCCTTTCACCGTGCCAGAATTGAAGAAGTGAAAGGTGACGCCGAAGCCACCATCAAAGCGTGGCAGGAATTCGTCACCGAGTGGACAGATTCTCCCCGGCCATGAGATCTTCCCGATAGTGACAAGCGACAGCCATCAGGCATCAGGCATCAGGCATCGCGAAGGACGCCATCGGGACGGACGATTTTCACATCGTCCCTAACTTTCCTTCAGCGTGGCACGATCGCGTGCCCCGATTCATCGGGGTTTTACGCGACCGGCCACCCCCACGCCGCATAACGGACAAAATCCGTTTCCGGCAAGTTCATAACCTCGTCCGGTGACTGTCAGTACGTGTCCGGTGACTTCAAATCGACGTCCGGCGCTTGTTTTGGCGCTTCTCGGGACAAAATGTCGCGTTTTTGCGCTGCTTTTCGTTCTTCTCAGGATTTACAGCGCTTTTCGCTGATGCGAGCGAGTTAGTTAATGCGGCGGTCGGTTGGCGATGATTTCTGTGGCGAGCTTGCGTTGGGTTTCTGGGTTCCTCTCGAATTATGGGTGTCCTGAAATACTATCACTAACTTGATCGCCCAAGAAAACCGCTGCAAAAGAAATCTTGGCAAAGCGGTTTGGAGAGCTACGCTCACAAAACATGAAGTACCGCCGTAAAATCTCCAAGTCCCGCAGCATTCCGGCGCGGACTGGGGATTTTTCTTGCTGAATCGCCGCCCACTGGAGCCCCGAAACACCTCTTCCGACCCCCTTTCCCCCGCAACCCCCTTTTCCTCGCCTCCGGTCCGGCCACCCGCTCATTCAACGGCCTTCACCACAAAAGCAAATTCCTAGCATTCATTCATTCATGACGCGCGCCATCACATGCTTTTTGCTATGGGCTTTCGCAAGTTTGCCCGCCATCGCGGATCTGACCTTTGAGTTCCTTGGTTCGTCCGACGTCGCGGAGACCGCGCCAGCATACACGGCTTCGGGTCCGCTGAACCTGACCCTCGGTTTCCAGCCAACGCCCGGGCAGAATCTCACGGTGGTGAAGAACACCGGAACGGTCTTCATTTCCGGCACCTTCGATGGCGTTCCCCAAGGCGCGACCGTTCCACTGACATTCGAGGGCGTCACCTACAACTACATCGCCGATTATTTCGGCGGGCGCAACGGGCGCAGCTTGGTACTGCGGTGGCCGCATGCCGCGTTGCACGCATGGGGTTCCAACCAGTATCGCCAACTCGGCAATCGCGGTGTCCGCGATCATACCGATCCCATGCCGGTATGGATGAACGGGACGCTGGCTGGCACGACCGTGACAAAGATGGCTGCTGGCACTAACAACGGGTTCGCGCTCACCGCTGACGGCCGCTTGTTCGGCTGGGGCAGCAACCTTTCCGGCCAACTGGGCAACAACGGAGGGAACTACAGCCGCGTGCCCGTTCCCGTGGATGCCAGTGGTGTCTTGGCGTCGCGAACCATGGTTGATGTGGTCTCTGGCAATGATTTCACCTTGGCGCTCGACTCAGCCGGCAAAGCTTACGGCTGGGGCGGAAACGGCTCTGGGCAACTCGGCAACGGCAGCAGCAATTCCAGTAGCGTGCCTGTGGCGGTGGACATGAATGGTGTCCTGGCAGGAGAGTTACTGGTTGCCCTGGACGCAGGATATTCTCATGCGCTGGCAGTTTCATCGCATGGTAGGGTTTATGCGTGGGGATCGAACGTTGCATCGGCGCTTGGCGCGGGAGCACTACCGTATGCCCTAGCCCCGGTCGCGGTGGATGACTCCGGAGTGCTTGCGGGACGTGTCATCAACGCCGTGGCCGCCGGCAGTTATTTCAGCTTGGCGTTGGCCGACGACGGCCGGGTTTACTCATGGGGAAGAAACCAGTGGGGTCAACTGGGTGACAACAGCCAGTTGGATCGTTCCGCTCCTGTCGCCGTGAACCACACCGGAGTACTGGCGGACAAGACGGTGGTCGCCATCGCGGTCGGCACCAGCCACTGTCTCGCGCTGACGTCCGATGGCCTGGTCCACGCGTGGGGCTATGGATACAACGGCAATCTCGGCAACAATTCCCAAGCCAACAGCATCGTGCCGGTGACGGTGGATCACAGCGGTGCCATGGCGGGAAAATTCATCGTCGCGATCGCTGCGGGTGATTATCGCAGCATGGCTCTTGCCTCGGACGGATCGGTTTTCGAATGGGGATCGGTTGACGGAGCACTGCAGATGACACCGCAGATCGCGGCACCAGCCGGGGGATGGCCGGGTACGGGGATTTCTGCAATCGCTTCGGGCGCACTTCACGGATTGGTGCTGGGGGCGGCCGGACCACCGGTGGTGTCCCGGCATCCTGCGGCGGTGACCGCCGCTGCGGGCGCGACAGTTTCTTTCGAAGCTGTAGTGGATGCCTCCTACCCGGCCAGCGTGAAATGGCAGGTGAGCACGGCGGGAACTGCCGGTCCATTCGTGGATCTCACTGAAAATTCGAGTGCCAGCACGCCCACGCTCACCTTGGATTCCATCAATGCGGCGATGAACGGACATGCGTTTCGCGCGGTGTTTTCCAACGAATCCGGCACCTCTGTAACTACCGAGGCGACGCTGGCGGTGGTGGAATGGACTGCCACGCTTTCCTCATCTAACGATGCCGCGTTCGAAAGCGAGGCGGTATTCGCATCTGGTCTTCTAGATATCTCGTTGGGTTTCGTTCCGTCTCCGGGAACCGACCTCACTGTGATCCGCAACACGGGAACTTCGTTCATTTCCGGTCGCTTCACCGACCTTCCTCAGGGAGCGACCGTCTCGCTGCCGCATGGAGGCTTGAGCTACGACTTTGTCGCCAACTATTTCGGCGGAAACGGCCGCAGCCTGGTGTTGCAATGGAAGCGAACGCGCATCGCCGCCTGGGGCGACAACCATTCCGGCAAGCTCGGTGACGGCACCGAAACCGACCGCACGGCGCCTACGGATGTCTCGTCCGCAACCGGGCTCTCCGGCAGGACCGTGGTGAAAGTCTGCGCCGGGGGTAGTTCCAGTCTCGCGCTAACCTCTGACGGCCGGGTGTTCGCTTGGGGAAGAGGCATCAACGGCCAGTTGGGCACGGGAAACAATTCATCCAGTTATGTGCCGGTGGAAATCACTGCCAGCGGGCCGCTCGCCGGGAAATCGATCGTTTCAATCGCAGCCGGATCTGGACACTGTTTGGCTCTCAGCGAGGAAGGACAGGTTTACGGGTGGGGGGCCAACGACGACTATCAACTCGGACTCGGATATTACGCCTATTCTATTTCAACTCCAACCCTTCTGGATTCCCCGGGCGTCTTCGGTGGCAAGCCAGTGGTCGCCATTTCCGCTGGCCGGGACCATAGTATGGCGCTGACGTCGGACGGCAGAGTGTTCACCTGGGGCTCTAACTTTTCAGGAAAAACCGGCGTCGGTGAAACTATCGGATCGCTGACGCTACCGGCGGAGATCATCACTTCCGAAGATCTCGCCGAGCGGCCATTGGTGGCCATCGAGGCCGGATATGGCCACAGCCTCGCCGTGGCGGCGGACGGTGCGCTCTTTGCCTGGGGAGATGCCGACGCCATCGGCACGGATGAACCGTTTGTGTTCAACAGTCCGGCACCGGTCCGCGTGAAACCCGACGGAGCGCTTGCTAGTGTCACGCTTGATGGTATGTCCGCCGCCTGGCACACGCTTGCCGTGTCTGATGACCGACGGGTATTTTCCTGGGGTTATAATGGCAACGGTCAGTTGGGCACCGGGGATTCGGCGGATCGTCCGCTACCTGTGGAGGTAGATTCTTTCGCCGCACTCGCAGGTCATACGGTCACCAGTGTCTCCAGCGGCACAAATCACAGTGTCGCCACCACGCTTGACGGCGCATGTTTCACTTGGGGGGCCAACGATTCAGGTCAATTGGGAGATGGTGGCACCGCAGCGTCGATGCTGCCCGTTGCTCTAGCCGCCGGATCCGGTCTCGGACTGAGGCATGTCCTCTCGGCGGATGCGGGAGGTAGCTTCACTCTGGCCCGCGTGGATCAGGGCTTACCATTGATCACGCTCCAACCGTCTCCGGCAACCGCAGCATCGGGCGCAATGGTCGAATTCCGGGTCATGGCGGATGATCCCTTCGGTTACGAGATCCGTTGGCAAGTCAGCCCCAGCGGTTCGGCAGGACCGTTTTCCGATATCACGGGTAATCCCTCGGCGGCCACCGACACGCTGGTGCTGCCTGCGGTGACCGGCGCCGAGGACGGATCCGCTTACCGTGCCATGTTTGTCACATCATCGGGATCAGTCACCTCCAAGCCGGTGACATTGGAAATCATGAATTGGGCTGCGACGCTCACGGCTGTCCACCCGCCTCCATTTGCGGTGGAAAATCCGGTTGCTTCAGGAGTAATGCAACTGGCCCTTGGTTTCGATCCATCGCCGGGGACGGACCTAATGGTCATCCACAACAAGGGTTTGAGCTTAATCACCGGGTCGTTCGACAACCTTCCCCAAGGAGGCAGACTTACGCTGGTCCACAACGGAAGGTCCTATGATTTCATCGCTGACTACTTCGGTGGCAACGGACGCAGCCTTGTGCTGCGGTGGCCGTGGACGTCAGTCGCCGCTTGGGGTGCGAACACCGACAGACAGCTCGGTGACGGGTCCACCACCACACGAACCTCTCCTGTGGTCTCTAACAGCAAGTTGTTCGCCGGCGAATCGATCATCAAGGCCTGCGCCGGCGACAGGCATAACTTCGCGCTCACCGCCGATGGCTTGCTGTCCGGATGGGGTCTCAACACCTACGGCCAAACCGGTACCGGCGGCATCCCAGCCGAGCCGTTGCAGGGAAAAGCCATCGCCTCCATCGCCGCGGGTGGTTCGCACAGTCTGGCGCTTTGCTCGGACGGAAGCACCTATGCATGGGGACAGAACAATTACGGCGCGCTTGGTGACGGAAGCTCGACTTCCTCCAGCGCCCCTGTAGCAGTGAAGACAGACGGCGTTTTGGCTGGCCGTACACCAAGCGCAGTGGCTGCAGGCACACGCCATAGTTTGTTACTCACTGCCGACGGACGCGTATTTTCCTGGGGATACAATTTTTACGGACAGCTCGGAAACGGATCCAAGACGAACAGTAATGTCGCGACGCAAGTAAGCAACACGGGCGCACTTGCGGGCCGCACGATTACAGCTATTGCCGCTGGAGACGCTCACAGCCTCGCTCTCTCTTCGGATGGCCAGGTTTTCGCCTGGGGCAAGAATGATGACGGCCAGCTCGGCGATGGCACAACGACCGACCGCAACGCGCCGGTGGCCGTTCTAGCCAATGGAACGCTGGCGGGAAAAACCGTGTTAGCGATCGCTGCCGGTGAAGGCCATAGCCTCGCGCTGGCCTCGGACGGCACGGTGTTCGCATGGGGTCGCAACACCCACGGACAGCTTGGCGACGGTGGCACCACCCAGCAGGCAAGCCCGGTTGTCGTCTCCGCGCCTGAAGGATGGTCGGCGGATCCCATCGTCGCGATTGCCGCGGGCAGCTCCCATAGCCTTGCCTTGTCTTCGAGCGGCATGGCGTTTTCCTGGGGCAGAAACCTGTCGGGTCAGCTTGGCAATGGAGGAACCTCGCAGAGTCTCGTGCCCGGTCCGGTGTCTGCCACCGGATTGCTGGCCGGGCGGCGGGTGATTTCCATTGATGCGGGCGGCAGCCACAGCCTGGCGGTTTATGCCTATGATGGACTGCCGATAGTGACCGATGTGCCGCGCGATGTAACATCCGTTCACGTGGCACAGGCGGCGGTGGATTTCACCTCGGCGGCAGCCGATATTTTCCCTTACGAAGTCCGTTGGCAAAGAAGCGTCTCCGGTATCAGCGGACCTTTCGATGATATCATGGACAACCCGACGGCGGATTCCTTGACCTTGTCACTTGCTGCCCTCGAGGCTTCGGCCAACGGACATGCATATCGCGCAGTGTTTTCGAACAATAACGGCTCGACTACGACTGCCCCGGCAGTGCTTACGATGAGGACCATCGGTGCCACAGTGCATTTTCCCGATCCGACCCATGTCCCGGTGATCGCAGGCAATGTTCAGGTTTCCGGAGCGCCAGACATTACTCTCGGATTCGCTCCGATCCCCGGCACCCGGCTCACACTGGTGCGCAATACCGGTGGTGGAACGATCCGCGGTTCCTTCTCCAACCTACCCCAGAATGCGTTGGTCACGCTCGCCTTCAATGGCGTAAACCACGATTTTCTCGTCGATTACAACGGGGAGAACGGTCGCAGTCTCGTCCTTCATTGGGCGGATACGCTGGCTGCCGGTTGGGGGGCAGGCTCGTTCGGACAGTTGGGCACAGGCAACGATGTTCCGACCAACCGCACCCCCGTGGCTGTCACCGCAACCGGGGTGATGGACGGACAGAGCCTGGTTGAACTCGCCGCTGGCACGAACCACAGCCTCGCGCGCGCAGCGAGTGGCCGGATCCTCGCATGGGGAAGCAACGGTTCGGGAAGACTTGGCGATGGAACCACCACATCCAGTAACCTGCCGGTCGAAGTCGACGCCACCGGCGAACTCGCCGGAAAGCAGGTGGTCGCCGTTGCTGCGGGCGATTTTCACAGTCTCGCCCTCACAGCAGACGGGCTAGTCACAGGATGGGGTTTCAATTCTACCGGCCAACTCGGAACGGGTGGGACCCAAAGCAGTTCCACACCTGCGGCGGTGTCGCATGACGGTGTTCTTGCCGGTAAGAACGTCGTCGCTATCGCCGCCGGCCAACGGCACAGTGTAGCCTTGCTTTCCGACGGGAGCATCGCCGCGTGGGGATCGAATTCCTCCGGCCAGCTCGGAACCGGCAACTACTCCACCGCCACGATTCCTGTCGCGGTTTTAGGCAATGGCACTCTAACAGGCAAGACCGTGGTCGCCATCGCCGCAGGCGCCAACCATACCCTGGCACTCACTGCGGACGGACGGGTATTCAGTTGGGGGTCGAACCAATACGGTCAGTTAGGAATGGGTTCGTCCTATCCTTCCAGCAGCAACAGCCCGGTGCCGATCGCCGGTGGTGGTTGGATCGACGGGCAAGCCGCCATTGCGATCGCCGCCGGGGCCAGCCACAGCCTAGCTCTGACAGCCGATGGAAAAGTATATGCCTGGGGTCTCGGCAACCAGGGCCAACTCGGAACCGGCAACAGCTTTTCCACCCCTTACCCGGAAAGCGTCGATACCAGCGGTGTGCTCTCGGAAAAAACAGTCGTCAGCATTTCCGCCGGTGGCAGCCACTCGCTCGCCATCGACTCGAATGGAAACGGATACTCATGGGGGTTGAACAGCTCGGGCCAACTCGGCAACAACAGCTCCAGCAGCGTCGCCACAAGCCCCGTCGCGATGTGTGAACTGGGAGCCGTCGGCAGCCGCCCGCTCACCTCCATCGCCGCAGGAGGAGCGCACAGTCTGGCGCTCGCCGGAAGAGGCACCGCACCGGCGATCACCGCCTCGCCGACGCCCTTGTCCGTCATCGCTGGCGGCACGGTCACCTTCACCGCAACGGGGGACGGCTATCCGTCACCGACCGTCCGCTGGCAGCGAAGCGTCACCGGGCCGGAAGGCGATTTCATCGATCTGGCGGGCCAGACGACTCCGGTTCTGGAACTTGCCAATGTCACCGCCAACCAGTCCGGCTACGCCTATCGCGCAATCTTCACCAACCTGGAAGGCAGCGCCAACACCGCGGCTTCCACCCTGACTGTGGAATCGACCCTGGACTCGTTTCTCGTTTCCAACGGCCTCTCGGCGGATGCCCCGCCACTGGATGATCCGTTCAAAACAGGAATCCCCCACCTGCTTGCCTACGCTTTCGATCTGAACCCCGAAGCTCCTGATCGCTCGAAATTGCCATCGGCTTCTCTAGGCGACGGGCGTCTCCGCATTTCCTACGTCCGTTGGAAAAACACCGCCGACTTGCGCTACACGGTGGAGGCAGGCGACGGTCTCGACAACTGGCGGTCCGGTGCCGGCATCACGGAAACGGTCTCCGTCACACCACTCGACAGCGCGCGGGAAATCGTAGTCGAGCAGGAAATCCTCCCCGAGCCGTCAAGCTCCAGGTTCATGCGCGTTCGAGTCGACCAAGTCCCGTTTTGATCCCGCTCGGAAAGGCTCAATCCCCGCCGTAACCCCCACAACCCCCGCCGCAACCCGAGGAGCAACCGCTGGAACATCCGGAGATGCAATCGGATGAATTGGTGTTCCGGCCCAATTGGGAAATTTCCTTTTGCAAGGAAGGGAATCTAGGACACCCATTGTTCACGTTAAGAGGTTCGGGGTTTAGGAATCTTCCTGCAAGCCAACTTCCCCTGCGGAACCACCTTCCCTCCATGGGGAATCCGCAACACCTGCTGCATATCACTATTTTTTGCGGGCTAAATAATGGGCGTCCACGCTTCGGTCCTTTTAGTTAAGCGCACGCGCGCGAACCGGCGCTTGCCTCTCGCTGGCCAGGCCTTTCACCGTGCCAGAATTGAAGAAGTGAAAGGTGACGCCGAAGCCACCATCAAAGCGCGGCAGGAATTCGTCACCGAGTGGACAGATCAGTGATATTGAAGGGGGGGGGTCACGAATGGCGCGGTTTTAAGCGGCAGATCGGTAGCTTTAGAGAACTGCGAACACCGCTCTCACGGCCGAGACGGTCTCCATAACAATCCTTTCCTCATGCCATGACCAGTGACTATTTGAAGTCGCTCAATTCAATGACCTTCTCTGCTCCACGTTTGAGCGTGATGGATTGCTGTCCCTCTGCGTAGCGTATCAGGCATGGTGAGTCGTCGTTGGAAACCCCACGCAGCACAGCCTCGGTCAAATTTCCATCCTTCCAGGCCATGTCGAGTTCGTAGCCGCCACGCACTTTCATGCCTTTGATGCTGCCATCTTTCCACGCCTTTGGCAGCGCGGGGAGCAGGTGGATGTAGCCCATGTGGGATTGCGCCAGCATTTCGTTGGTCGCTGCCGCGTAGCCGAAGTTGCAGTCGATTTGAAACGGTGGATGGGTCGTCCACAGGTTGGGGTGGGTTTTGGTCAGAGCCACGTCAGCCAACAAGGCATAGGCGCGCTCAGAGTCCAGCAGTCTGGCAAAGGTGCAGGATTTGAACACCTTGCTCCATCCGGTTCTGCCGTTGCCACGGGCAATCAGGCTGACCTTCGCGGCTTCTGAAAATTCGGGCTCGGTGGTGGGATGGATTTGTCTGCCCGGATAGACAGCCAACATGTGGCTGACGTGGCGGTGCTTGCTGTTCGGGTCATCCACGTCCTTCATCCACTCCTGAAGCTGCCCCCAGCGACCGATTTTAGGTCCGAGCAGTTTGGAGCGTTTTGCGATCAACTGATCGCGGAAGTCGGCATCCACTCCGAGTGCTTTACTTGCCTCAATGGTGTTGGTGAAGAGATCCCAACACATCTGCTGGTCATAAGACACCCCGTCGAGATGGGTGCGAAGCCCTTCCACGATGGTGACTTTGCCGTTCTCATCAATCTTCGGACCGTGCTCGGGCGAGGTGCCATCAGGAACCACCAGGGTGCCGTCGGGCAGTTCCTTGAGGTGGTCGAACCAGAACTCGCAGATCTCTTTCATGACCGGATAGGCGTAGCGTTTCAGATATTCCTTATCTTTCGTGAAGGCGTAATGGTCCCAGAGGTTCTGTGAGATCCATGCCGAGTCGCCCTTTTGAAAGTGATAGGTGGAACCGCCGAACACTCCGTTCTCCGAACGCATCAGCCAGCCACGCTCAACGCCCAACACCTTGCGCGTTTCCTCTTTACGGACTTCGCGAATGGAGTCGACCCATTCGGCGAGCGGCACAAAGCATTCGGAGAGGTTGGCCTGATCGACAAACCAGTAATTCATCTGCAGGTTGATGTCGGTGTGGTAGTCGCACAGCCAGGCCGGGCGCAGGTGGAACAACCACAAGCCCTGCAGATTGGCAGGCAGCGCACCGTGGCCGGGACGCGAGCAACTGATCATCAGGTAGCGCGCGTATTGATAGATCAAGGCTTCGAGTTCAGGATCCTCGCCCGGTTTGAATGCCGCAAGACGCTCTGCCGTCGTCAGTTTGCGCATCTCTGCCGCACTGCTTCCCAGATGGATGGAAAAGCGCTCAAACAGACTTTGGTAATCCTTCACATGGTCTTCCAAAAGCTGCTCGTATTTCTGCTTCGCCGCAGTATCAAGTTGGCTGGTGACGCGGGCATGTGGGTGTTCGCCCCGCCAACCCTTGTCGCGCTCATTGAGGTAGTTGGTGTCGGCAGCCAACAGAAAGGTGACGCTGTCACAGCCTTTGAACACAATGCGATCCCCCTCGGTGGTGATGGATCCGCCTTCATGTAGCACCCTCACTTGTGCCTCGTAATCCAGGTTGATGATTTCGGTGCTGGCGTATTCCCGCTGGCGCATACGATCCTTTTCTTTTTGCACATAGACCCTCCACCAGAAAAGATCCTTGGTCTGTCCCTTGAGCGTCAGGGTCCGGTCCACGGCTGTGGTGATGATCGCATCGATCGCTTCCTGAGGTTGGCCTTGGTCGATCGCGTATTGGGAGCGATGCATGCTATCGAGCCAGACCTCTCCGGTCAGCGAGCCCGGTTTGTCGGCGGAAAAACGGAACACCATCACCTGTGCCGGAAAGCTTGAAAAATACTCGCGTGTGTAGCGCGTCCCACCCGAACTGTAGGTCACGGTCTGGACCGCCCGGTCGATGTCGAGTTCCCGACGGTAGTCGGAAAATTCCTTGTGGCCAAGTTTCACATACAAATCCCCAAAGGGCTGGTAGCCACCGGTGTGATCCTCATTTCCCAACCACAGCGAGTCCTCGTTGAATTGGATACGATCGATATCCGGATCCCCGAAGGCCGTGCAGCCAATCCTGCCATTGCCGAGTGGGAACACCTGTTCCGACCACTGCTTGTCGATGTTTGCAAATCTGGTGTTGGGCCCCTCGCTTAAAACTACCGGATGATCCGCCTTTAGGACATGCCGCGGAGCTTCCTGCGCATGAACCACGCACGGGATGCTGAGTAATATACAAATCGATGAGGTGATGAGGGTGGTTGGTTTCATGATCTTGATTGGTAATACGGTCATCAACAGATGGAGAGCTTCCGTTCGTGTTCAACGGTACTGCCACGAATTGCCCTGATATGATGATTACGCGGGGACTCAAGGCATCCGTACGGCTATTTTACGGTGAGCGTTCCGTTCCCGCTGATGATTTCAGGATGGCTGTTCTTGGTGAAGACGTCTTTGCCTTGATCGACATCATCAATGACAAACCGTCCCACGGTTTCGTCGGAATCGAGGATCAACTTGGTATCGAGAGTTCCTCTGGGACCATTCAGGATGAGGTCGGCATCATCGGCAATGGTGTTTTCAAGGTCCTTCCGAATGAGGAGTGAGGTGTGGTCTCCGATGACAACCCGCCCTTTTCCGAAGCAGCCATCTGCCGCTGCGATCACTTTGGATTTTTGGGTCGTCTGGGGCTTGGTTCTGGTTCCACCCGAGAACGGGCTGGCCGTTTCAAAAATAAAGGTATTTCCGTTCACGCCAATGAGGACGAGCTCTCCTGAACCTGAAATTTTTGAAGCGAAGACACGGGTGGTATGGTGACCGCTGGTGGAGATTCCTCCGAAAATAAAGGCTTTTCCCACAAGTTCGATGGGGCCGAGTTTGCTTTCCTGCTTGGTCCGAAAGACGAGTCGTGAGTTTTCAAACATCACCAGACGTCCTTCGGTTTTTGGAAGAACGCCTACACCTTGTTCACTCCAAAGGTGTAACGCGGCTTTTTCCTTAAGCACCAGAGAGCCGGTGAACGCAGGCGGCTTGGATCTACTAATCTGGACTTTCAGGCCGGGGCCGATGATGACGTTTTGCACTCCGGAGGGGACGTTGCCACTCTCCCAGTTTTCGGGGACGCCCCAGCTGTCGGTGGAGCGTCCGTCGGCTTTGACTAAGCTAAGGCCCCGGATCGGGGCTCGCATGAGGAACTCATGTGCTTGCAGGGTTTTGCGGGTGAACCGGAGTTCATCGAGACCCAGCTTGCCGCGATTGAAGTCGGCTCCGATGCGGAAGGGGTGGAATTGCTCGCCGACGATTTGGTCGTGGGGCAGATCGGTAGCGGCAACTTTATCCCCGTCAAGGTAGACCTGCATGGCTCCCTGATCCGGTTTTTTGTCGTGATCCCAGACGATGGCAAAATGGTGGGCGATGCCGTCGTTAAGTTGAAGGTCTTCGGCGATGGCCTGGGTTTGGTTCTCGCCGGAATCGTAGAAGAAGCTGATGGCTTGGCCTTTTTGTCCTGGGGCGCGTGGGCGGAGGTCAAGGTGCCAGCCACGGCCATCCTCCTGGCTCGAGCGGGTGCCTAAGAGAAAAACGGGCTGCTGAAACGGGTCGATGAAGAACCAGCCTTCGAAGGTGAAGGAGTGATCAGCCGTGAGGGCGAAGTGATTCTCCGATTTCTCTTCCTGCCAGACGCCCAATTGTTTGGCCGCGCTGTTTTCCGCCTGGTTTCCCGGGACGGGGTCTGGAGCGAGGGCTTTAATGGTTCTTCCGCTGCTGACCGGAATCAGGGAGACTTGTCCTTCACGATCGACGAGGGCGTCTTCGTCCTTGCCATCTCCCATGCGCCACCATGCGACTTCCAGCGATTTGGTGGAAACTTCGGGGACAGGTTCTGGTTCTGGAGGCTGCGGAGTTGGTTTGGGTTCGGGATCCGGTTTATCCTGAGTCTTGGTGATTTTTGCCGGAGTTGGTTCGGGTTCTGGTTCTGGCTTGGGTGTTGCAAGTTCCTGAACCACTGGAGCATCAATTTCTTTTGGTGTGGTTTTCTTAACGAGTTCTGGTTCTGGTTCTGGTTCTGGTTCTGGTTCTGCCTCGGCGACCAGGGGTGGGGGGATGGGTTCCTCGTGGCCCTGGAGAAGCCAATATCCGAGAGCTCCGAGGGTGAGTATGGCGGCAATGGCCAGTATGGCGACGGGAGCGCGTGAAGGCTGGGCACTTTTGAGCAGCGCTCCTGAGTTGCTGAGATGGGCCACACTGGCAACCTGGCCCCGCTTGACGAAGGCTGACGACTCATGCGACACCTTCATTTCAACGAGGCTACCTTCGTTCGAGTCGCTGAATTGGCGGCCTTCGATGACTTCTTCGTAGACATTAAGGAAGAAGGGGCGGAGGGTGAGGGAGGTTGCCTCGAGATCGTTGCGATAGGCGACGATATCAAATTCAACGCGTCGGAAAATGACTTCTCTGGAGTCGGAGTCATAAATGACATAGCGGGCCCGCAGGTCATCTCGGTCGCGGGGTTCGCCGACCGATCCTACATTGACGATGTAGCGTTTGTCATGCGCCAGGCGTATGTCGCTGTCGGGAAGCTCGGTGACGTCGCCATTCTGCTTTCGCTCGAAAATTTTTGGGATGTGGGTGTGCCCCACAAAAGTGACCAGGTGCTGGTTGGCGTTGAAATTCTCCTTGGCGATCGTTGAGTCCCAGATGTAGTCGAATCTTTCCGGATCAATAATTTCGGCGTGCACGAAAAAAATTTCTTCTGCTTCGATGGAGAGCGGGACTGCGGAGAGGAACTGTTTGGCCTCGGGGTCGAGTGCGCTCACGGTCCAATCGATAGCTTGGCGGGCATGATCGTTGAAGATGGAGTAGTCCATCATGCCGACGGCCGCAGCGTCGTGATTGCCCATGACGAAGTTTTCGCTCACCGATCGGACGGCTTTGAGAACTTCGGCGGGATTGGGGCCGTATCCCACGACATCGCCGAGGCAGACCACGATATCGGCGCCTTGTTCGCGCAGATCCGCGACGACGGCGTTCCATGCTTGGAGGTTCGCGTGAAGGTCTGATACAATGGCGTAACGCATTTAGGGAGTTGCGGAAAAAAGTCCAGACGAGCTTACGGCGAGAAGCCTAGCATGTCGAAAAAACAAGTCCGCTCTTATTTCTCGAAAACTGGTAAGTCCCGCAAGGTCGCACCGATTCAAAAAAGGAAGAATAGCGATCGAAATAGCGATCGAGTAACCCAGCACCCAATGGTGCACTTAAGCACCTCCGAATTTATAATCACTCGAGTGGACGAATCAGTGATTATTACGGCCCTTTGGCAAATGATGAAACTTCAGCTGTTTTTATTCGGTCAAAAAAACTCATTTTTTACTTGTTCGTTGCGGAATTATTTAAATAATCATGTTGTAATAGTCTTGTTGTAATAGTCTCTAATCGCATGAAAAAATCTACTTTTTTACCCATTCTCGTTGTCGCAGGCCTTGCGCTTACGGCCTTATCTTCTAATGCGGCTCTTGTTGCCCAATACGGCATTCTCGATCTGACTGCCAATGGCGGAATTAACCCTAACACAGGAGTTGCATGGGCAGACGGTGATCAATACCGCCTCGCGTTCCATACGGATCAAACGATCGCCGCGACATCCAATCTCGCTTCGACTTACGACGACTTCGCTACTGCCCAAGCCCAGCAGAACGCCGCTCTCGCATTATCTACTGGATGGACTGCTCTGGTGTGGGTGAACACGGACAGCTCCTTAGCACAGGGTTTAGCACTTAGTGACCCGCGTGATCGAGCTGGCATTACAGGCGGAGCTGGCGTGGCCGTTTACGCGATGAACGGTACTACTGCTATTGGTTCAGACACCGCAGCGGGTCTTGGCGGTTGGAGTAGCCCGTTTGCCAATGTTGATACTGGATTTGGTCCCAACGGCCAGCCAGCTGATTCAACGTTGCGACTTCCCGTAGGCGCAACGTCTGCGACGAATACGCAAAACGTGTTCTACTCGCCGTTCCTCGATCAGTTCGGTGCTGGCGATACTGGTTCTCAACATGGTGCGGATGTCTGGACAGGTGGTAATATGGGCGGCATGGTCAATGCCTTAGGTCCTGCTCTTGACTCAACGACCTCTAGTAGGGGTAGCTCCAACGCTAACAACACAGGTCGCGTCTGGAACCGTTTCACGGGCAATAACACTGATTCGAACAGTGTTTACGCACTATCTGGTCTATTGACAGTCACAGATGTCATACCTGAGCCTACCACAACAGCCCTTCTCGGACTCGGTGGACTTGCTCTGATTTTCCGTCGTCGTAAGTAATTTGACTTCGTTCAATATCATATTAATTTGGCCCCACTCCCCGTTTACCGGGGGGTGGGGTTTTTCTTTGGCGTGCGGCGGAGCGATCACCGCCTAAGCAAAAGTATTGCATGTTCGCAGTGGTGCTATGGTAGAGTTTGCCATTGACGCAGTATTTCGAATCATGCCGTAGCAGCCATTGTCTCAAAGCGGCGATCCTCCTGTCACCCGGAACTACGGGAGGACAGATTCCTCGTCGCACACCACAGAATAACTCGCCTGTCTCGGTCCTGAAAGAGGCTCGAGGATTTGATCAATGACAATTACCTCAAGTCACGCTTGCTTGGTCTTGTATGCTGAAATCCCCGCGAGGATGTAAAAAGCCGAACCGCATAACAACGTGCCGTTGCCTCCGGCTAGAAGTGAGGCCACAATCCACAAATTTGCACCAGCGAGTGAAGCCAGACCATTGATACCCCAAATGATCCCCAACTGACTGTTTTCCCCAGGTTTTACAGAATTAAGCAGGCTGGAAAAGGGCATGCCCATGACGATGCCTAGAGGAGCCAGAACCAAGACTACAGCGACGATCCTCAGAGAATCATTGGCTATGTTTTCCATGAGATAATGATCCTGGAGCCAATAAACAAAGCCCCCATTCACAGCAGCAACGATCCAACAAAAAACAGAAATCCGATTTCTTGATAATGGGCCGATTTTTGAGCCGATCTGACTGCCAATGCCGCACCATAACAGGATTGAAAAGAGAAGCACTGAAAGGATTTTTGTCGGACTACCAATGGCAATGGTTAGTTTTTGAATCAGCCCCAATTCCACAAACATAAATCCCAAACCAATCAGGAATGGCGTCAAGTGGGTTTGCCAGTTCTCGGGTCTTGTTTTTTTGCCAAAGCGAATGAGAACAGAAAATATTGTGGCGAAAGCAGCCAATGACAAAAAGGGCCATGCCACCTTTAATTTTTCCAAACGGGTTTTTGTGAAATCAAAGAAAAAAGGTTGATCATCCGAGACAGGCGAAAAATCGGACTTCTGCTCTTCTAGAAACTGGTCGGCCCCTAGTTCAGCAATTTCGCTGTAGGGCTTTTCAGCCGCAATGTTTGGAACCCAGATGGGTTGGAAATTAAGTCGCTTTGCTTCTGCCACGGCCTGTTGATACATGGATTCATCAGGGGCGTTTGGGAAAACCATCAGGAGGTTTCGATAGATTGTCATACCGGGCTCAGGATTGTAGAATACGCAGATTTGTTTCATCGCCTGTTCATGTCCAATACCACTGTCTTTCAATACCGACAAGGCCGTCATGAACTGCTTTACGGTCCGATGAAGGGAATCATCAATGAGCGCCAAGCATCCCTGGTCTGACAAGCGGGCCATGATTGTTTCAAAGCTCTCCTTCGTATATAAATAATTTTCTAACGAGGCGTGGGTAGTCGAGTCCGCCGCCCCTGTCATCACCAGAGCCATCTGGATCAAATCATAACGTTTCTGGGATCTCATTAAGAAGGTGCGTCCTTCGCTGACCGTTACATTGACATTCTCTTGTTCATACCGCGGTCCTGTAAAAGGCTGCCAGCGTTTCACGAGCCTGATGATGGCGGGATTGATTTCTACCGCATCAATATTGTCGACGCCTGCTAATTGGGCCAACTCAACCTCATACCCTCCTCCCGCTCCCATCACGAGCATATCCTTGGGTTTTAAGATGCTTACGGGAAAGTAAGCAAACCGGCTTCTCAAAAAATCCTTCTGCCTTTGTTCCGTCATCGGTCCAAGCATCAGACTTGGATTTATCTGATCATAAAAAATCCACTTTATTCCATTGTATTGTGGAACTTCATACAGGTCAGCTCGTCCGACGGAACTCCACTCATAATCCACGATACGTCCCTGATCTTCTTTGATGATTCTTCCTGTGAGGGACTTTACATGTGCAAAGGTTTTCCGGTCTGGAAACTCATCAATGACCCGTAGAAAGATTCCCGATGACAAAATGAGCATGAACAGTGCCAATAAACCTCCCGTAGCCAGAACTACTGGCCTTAACCTCCCACGCCAGCTTATTGCCGATAACAGGACGCAGATAGTACTCGCAATAACGATCATTACGATTGGCCCCATGATATTCAACAATGGCACTACGGTCAAACAGGCAAGTGCTCCTCCCGCCATGTCTACCGTGTAGGCTCGATGTGCTTTTTTAGCTTTAAATTCCTCGTAAAACTTTGAGATCAGAGCACCGGAAGCCACAAAAAATATGAGTGCCATAAGAGCAGTTCCAAAAATATGAGGGAATATCCGAAAAGATAGAAAAACAAACAGAAGGCTGATGCCCATGATGGCAAAACCCACGGTGAAAATCTTGTGGGATTCCGTTTTTTGGAAAAATTTTAAACGTATAAAGGCCCCGGCACCAAGTCCAAACAGTGCCAGAGATATGCAAATGGGAGTAAAGTGCTGTGTGAGAATGTAACCAAACAGCCTTGTTAACGATATTTGAAAAATGAATGTGACAAAGGTCAGTAGAAATAATCTTAGATACATATTTACGTTAGGGCTTTACTTTTAAGGGGCGGCGTTTTAGTGCGCCCTTGAAAGGGGGAGTGGGGTCGATCAAGAGTGGTGAACGAGCAGTGATCAGGCAAGGGGAAAACGGGAAATGAAAAGAATGAAGCAAAGTTCGGAGGATGAAATCGACTGGATTAGCAGAAGCAATGGACAGTTGCATTCCTATGCGGCATGTATAAATACAACACGCTGCTTGGTGCAGGTAACTCATTATGATTATTCGAAAAAAACTGACCGGATTGATTTTAGCCTCTTTGTGTTTCAATGGAACACTGGTTCTTGCCGACGATCTCACCTGGAATGGTGCCGTTGACAACGTCTGGAATACGACGACCGCGAACTGGATCAATGCCGCCGCAAACCCCACAACCTACAATAACGGCGACAACGTGATATTCAGCGGCACGAGCGGAGAGATCACCGACATCGTGAGCCGCTCTCCTAGCTCCACGACGGTCGATTCCAATAACAAAGTCACTTTTGCCACCGGTATCCTTAACAGTAATCTCAAGGTGATCGGAGGGCCGTCGATCCTGTCAGGGTCGCTCGTTAAGAATGGAACCGGGGAACTCGAGCTCGGTGATCCTGGGCTTGGTCAGCAATTTGGTGCTGCGGCAGATCGCAACAAGTATTCGAATAGTTTCACCAGTGTGACCGTGAATGCGGGGACCTTGCGGTTCCGCGCTCGGGCCGCACTCGGCACCGGGACAGTAACCCTTGCCGATGGCGTAAAGGTTATTCAGGCCAGCGAGGAAGGGCGTTTCAATACCAGCAATGAACACATTGATAACAATTTCCATCTCGCCGGAGGCACTGTCGAATTTCCCATGGCCTTCGGTGATGACAACAAGGGGATTTGGATCCGCAATGGCATTGTTTCGGGTCCGGGCGGTATCAAGGTGACCGGTAGTGACCGGTCACTCGCCATGTCCAGTAATAACACCTTCATGGGTGGCGTAACTCTTGAAGCCGGCGGTGGTTCAAGTGTTACGATTGCAGCGTATGAAGCCCTCGGTTCCGGCACCTTCACCGCCAGCCAGAGTGCTTCCGGCAGCGGTGGTCTTGCAGCGGGCACTGATCTATCAGGAAATGCCAGCTACCCGGACGGTGTTGCGAATCCGGTGGTGATTACATCCGGTGATTTTTTCAATGTGCGCTGTACGAGTGCCGGGGCGACCATGCGGCTTGGAGGTGATATATCAGGCGATGGCACCCTGTGTAAATGGAGCAATGACAGCACGGTGATTCTATCGGGAAACAACAGCTACTCGGGTGGAACGATCATCAGCGATGGCACGCTGGTCTGTGAAAGCGCGGACTCGCTCGGCGGCGGCCCGCTTACCATTGCTTCGGGAGCTTTGATTCAGCTCGATTTTATCGACACTGTCAATGTTTCCGCGCTTACTATCGGTGGATCGTCGATGCCGAATGGGACGTACGGATCGTCGTCCTCTCCGGCGGATAACCGAGACGATAATTATTTCGCCGGATCCGGCATCATCAATGTAGGGCCTCCGAAGACCGCCACCACAACGGCGCTGGCCCAGACCGGTGGCACGAACCCCATCGACATCGGCCTGCCGGTTACCTTCACCGCCACCGTGTCGGGTGGGGCGGTCACGGGAACGGTGGCTTTCTACGACGGCCTGAATTTTATCGGGAGTAGTGCTCTCGATGGCTTTTACCAGGCCGAAATCACAACGAGCGCATTACCTCAGGGAACCCGCAATATTCTTGCCCAATACGAAGGGGATGGAACGTTCGCCGCTAGCACATCTTCCTCATACGCATTGACCGTGGTAGACGATCGTCCCGCCTCTGCGGCAAGCTTTGCACTGACCTCCGGCACGAATCCCTCTTCCTATGGCTCGCCCGTTACCTATACCGTGACGGTGACGGGAGCCTCCCCCACTGGGCAGGTGACCTTTTACGATCGTGACGAGGTGATCGGTGTGGTGGACATTGACGGGGCCTCCCAGGCCAGCATCACCGTCTTTAACCTAATTCCCGGGTCGCGTCGTATCACTGCGGAATACGGGGGCGATTCAGGGAATGCGCCCAGCACGCAGGTCTTCGATCAGGTTGTTGAGCCTCGAGCTGGCAACGGAAAACTCAAGGTGTTCATTCTCGCGGGCCAATCCAATATGCAGGGCCACGGCAAGGTTGAACTGGGGCGCGATCCCGAAGACATAAACGGAGCGCTCATCGAGGGAGGGATCGGCAGTTTGCGCAATGCCACGACGCGGGATCCAAAGAAGTTCGATTACCTTCTCGATCCGGACAATCCAGTGAATGGTCAGCCCGGATGGACGACTCGTGACGATGTCTGGATTTCTTTCTGGGGCAATGATGGCCTGACCGTTGAACGTCGCGCCGGCTACCTCGATCCCGGATTTGGTGTAGGGGCTTCGTTGGCGGATGAACGGATCGGGCCGGAATACGGCTTTGGACAGGCCGTCGGTGCTGGCTTGGCCGATGACGTCTTGATCATCAAAACCGCATGGGGCGGCAAATCGCTCTATGTGGATTTCCGGCCACCAAGCTCCGGCGGTACGACCGGCCCCTACTACCTGTCGATGATTGAGAAAGTTCACGAGGTGCTGAACAACCTGACGACCTATTATCCGGACTATAACGGCAATGGATATGAGTTGGTCGGGTTTGGCTGGCATCAGGGCTGGAATGACCGCATCGACGGTCCCGCTACGGCGGAGTATGAGACAAACCTTGCCAATCTGATTCGCGATGTGCGCACGGAGTTCGGCGTCCCCGGTTTACCGTTCGTCATTGCCAACAGCGGTCTGGCCGATGCTCCATCCGGTCCCGGCACGCTTCTCGAGGCACAGGGCAACGTCGCTGATCCAATACTTTATCCGGAGTTTGCAGGAAAGGTGACGACCGTCGATACACGTCCTTTCGACTATGGCGAATTCCAGGGAACCAGCAACCAGGGGTATCACTGGTGGGGGAACGGGGAAAGTTACCTCAACATAGGAGTCAGCATGGCAGAAGCCATCCTCGCTCTCCAGCCTTCGCCCTTTAAAACGTGGGCGGGCGGAGCCGGCCAGGGACTGACTGCCGGTGTGAACGACGGTCCGCTCGATGACCCGGATTTCGATGGCATCGTCAACCTGATGGAGTTTGTTCTCAATAGTAATCCTATGGTGCCTTCTCCGGGCCAATTGCCGGTGGGCACCGCGCCGTCCGCTGGCAGCTGGCACTTCGAATATCATCGAAACAAGGAGTCAGTGCCCGGAGTGACACAGATCGTCGAATACACTACTGATTTCGCAACTTGGACACAGGTGGCCATCCCGGCGACCACCGCAGGCACCGTGACGGTTACTCCAGGCACGAACACCGACCATGTGAGTGTGGCGATTCCAGTGATAGGAACTGCCGGCTTTGCGCGTTTAGTCATCAGCGAATAACGGTTTCCTGACAGGCACTTTCTGCCGAGCCGTCGCTGTCACAGGCCCATTCAGGGCGATTTAAACACAAGACGATGACACGACTATTCTCCTCACTTCTGATGCTGCTATCGGTAACAGCCACCCTGTCGGCCGCCGATCAGAAACTCGAGTTGGCTGCGCCATTCACAGAGAATATGATCCTGCAAAGGCAAACGGATGTGCCGGTTTGGGGGTTCGATATTCCCGGTGCCAAAGTGACGGTCGAATTTGCAGACCAGCGGAAATCCGCGGTTGCCGACGAAAATGGCGATTGGATGGTGAAGCTTACTCCGCTCGAAGCATCCTTCACTGAGCGCGTTCTTAAAGTCACGAATAACAATAAGGAGTCGATTGCCTTGGGTGGTGTGTTGGTTGGCGAAGTTTGGTTTTCCTCGGGTCAGTCGAATATGGTCTGGACAGCCGGTAAGAGCATGTGCCGCGAGATCGCGCAGGAGATCGCTGGATCCAGCGAAGACATCCCGATCAGAGAGATCAGTATCAACACGGTATCAGCGCTCTATCCACTGAAAAAAGCCACCTCCGACGGCGGATGGAAAAAAGCCACGGAGGCAGGCGGCTTCTCCGCTTTGTCCCTGTCGTTCGCGTATGACCTTTACAAGGAATTGAACGTGCCGATCGGCATTCTACTCAGCGCGCATAGCAATACCAGAATCGAAGCATTCACTCAGCGCGAGGCCATCGAGGCGCGCCCCAAGCTGAAAGGCGACGCTGATCTGATACACGACGCGGACCCACTGACGGAACAGGGGCGCAATGCGTTTGAGCAATATTACCAAGACCTCAGGGCCTGGCAAAAAGAGGCTGGTGAAATTGCGGAAGCTGGTGGTAAAATTCCTAATCGCCCGAACCTTCCCGGTATTGCCGGAATGTGGAGAGGACCCTCACAGTTTTTTAATGGGAAGATTAACCCCGTGGTTCCCTATGCGATACGTGGTGCGATCTGGTGTCAGGGGACGAGCAATAGTGGTGATGGCAAAATCTACGCGGCCAGAATGGAAGCTCTTGTCAATGGATGGAGAGGCGCCTGGGCAATGCCTGATATGCCGTTCTACTTCACGCAGATGCAGAGTTACGGCGCGCCAGATCCAGACTCCGTTGGATTTGCGGACATCCGCCAGGCGCAGCATCTGTATTTCATCAACAATCGCGAAAATGTCGGGATGGTGGTCCAGTCTGACCTGAACTCTGCCAGACCTGGTGGGATACACTACTACAACAAGCTTCACCCAGGTATGAGGATGGCGCGTTGGGCTCTGGCGAAGCAGTATGGCAAAGACATCGCATTCACCGGACCGATTTATTCCGGCTACAACATCGAGGGAGATAAGGCAATCGTATCCTTTGAAAAGGACAGTCTCTTTGGCGGTCTGATGGTAGCCAACAAGGGGATGGCCAAGGACTACCAGGAGTCTGGTAAATTCGTCGAGCCAGCAAAACCAACTCCGGGAGACAAGCTCAATCACTTCCGAGTCTGCGGTAAAGATAAGAAGTGGCATGCAGCCGATGCGGTGATTGCTGGTGACACAGTGGTTGTTCGTTCCAAAGAGGTTCCCAACCCTATTGGCGTGCAATACGCCTACAGCGGGGTGCCGGAGAACTCGAATCTCTACAACAAAGCCGGTCTGCCTGCCACGCCCTTTGCATCCATCGATGGCAAGCTGATCTTTGAAGAAGATGATCTGGAAAAAGCAGCCGCCCAGAAAGCCAGGTATGCCCGTTATTCCGACCCGGATTACCCCGTCCTGCAAGTTGCCGAATACTATCGTGATGGCGTGATCATTCAGCGCGACAAACCGATCCCCGTTTGGGGGCATGCCAATAAGGGAGTCGAGGTGGTGGTCACCCTCGGCGACGTGACGAAATCAACTGTCGCGAACGACCTGCAACAATGGTCGGTGGAATTCCCAGCGATGAAGGCGTCGACATCACCGATGATTTTGACTGTTGAATCAAGTCACGACCGCAGTCGGACGGTGAAGAATATCCTTGTTGGTGATGTGTGGTATCTCACAGGAACGACTGAACTAACCAGTGAATGGCCATACGATCTGCGCGATAAGGAAGCGAAACCTCCAGAGGGTCTCCCCTTTGTTCGTGAGTTCAGGAGAAAAACAAAAGCCAGCACGTCCCCGACCCCGAGAAAGCGCAGCTTCGAAACCGGTGGCGGAAAATATCGCTCCTCCTGGGCGTCGGCTGATTTTTCGAAGGAAGGCGATGGCGTCACCATGTTCGCTTACGAATTTGCCAAAGCACTCAATCGTCAGGATATCCCGCAAGGATTTATGACGATGTCGTCGGGGCAGGGCGGGCGAAACCCGCAAATGGCTTCACCGCTGTCCTGGACATCATTTAAAGGGGTGAAGAATATTCAAAACCCGGTATTTGAGGCGCGTCTCAATGAGTTGTTCCTACAGTTCCCCAACACAGACATCGCCATGAAGGCGGCTGATGCACATGTGAAGGATGTGAAGGCGTTTGTGAAAATCATCGTCGATGCAGGCAAGAGTGGCGCAGATATGTCCAAGGGCTTGCCGCTGGGAGGTCCGGCATTTCCAGAGGCAGGGAAAAGCAGTTCCATCACGTCCGACATGATCCCCACGTACGCCTACAACTGGTGTGTAAGCCCGCTGACTCCAATGGCCGTTGCCGGTGTGATCTGGGTTCCCTCCGAATTCAACCTTGGATATACCCCTGCCAACTATGCGGATGAGTTGGAAATTTACGCCAAAAGCCTGCCCGCCACCTACAGCCAGAATGAAGTGCAGTTTATCTATGCCCAACCTGCAAACGCCTTAGTCAAAGGGATTACAACGCCCAAGATACCAGGAGCGAAGAGCATCACCTTCGATGAGTGGCCAAAGAGCCTGAAAGATATCGCTGTCGAGATGGCGAAGCTTGTCGAATGATTTCTAAATATACTGGCGCGCATTAATTTTTATGAAATTTCACTGTGATTTTTAGAGCTGCTAAATACATCTTTGCAGAAGGCGCGTTCAACGATCTAACCCAACGGGGTAAGGTATTTTAGCCTAGGGTTGCCAGAGTACAACGGAGGCTACCCTAGGTCACTGGCATGGGGTGTGATTTTTTCCGGTGTTTTGCCACAGGCTTTTGAGTGCGGTGAGCATCACCGCTTTCACGACAAGGCAGACATGCCTTGGAGTTTTCTGCTCGCGCTCCATCGTCGCGCAAAAGAGAAAACAAAAGCGGCAGTGCCAGCCGCACTCAAAAGCATGCGGCTACTGATCCTCCGGAAAAAATCACACCCGCTGGCAAGATTTAGCGGACTTGGACAAGCTTCCTCAAGGTTCGCCGGAGAGATAAGTGTTCGCTATATGCATTGAGCGCCAATGGCTGAAGTATTCTGAAAGAAACCCGAGGCGAGTGGGCTTTACCTGTATTGTGATATTCAATAAATTTTACCTTCTGCCCGCTCTCCTCGGGATAATTGCATGTGCCCCGATTTCCAATGCGGAAACCCCAAAGCACGATTCCGGCGACATCAAAGCCTACTGTATCGACTTCAACTGGCAGCCAACCGGACGGCGCGGGAAACCTTTTGCAAAACCAGGGGCGTGGAACACTTCCGATCCGGCTGCGCACGTTGCGTGGTATAAGGCGATAGGGGCGAATGTGATCCAGACCTTCTGCGTGGCGACCAATGGTTATGCCTGGTACAAGGACGGGTTTGTTCCGGAGCAACCGGGCCTGGTGCACGATTTCCTGCCGGAGGTCGTGAAGCTCGGCCATAAGGAGGGGATGAAGGTCATGGGGTATTTTTGTATCTCCTCCAACCCACGCTGGGCGGAGCTTCATCCGGAGCTTAGCTACGGCTCACCAACCACCTACCACATCCCTTACACCGACGAGTATCTGGAGTACCTCTCGAAATCGATCAGCGATGCGGTGACCAAGACCGGCATCGATGGCTTCATGATCGATTGGCTGTGGATGCCGAAACGCGAGTCGACCAAGGGCAAATGGCTGGATTGCGAGAAGAAGCTCTACGAACAGCTGATGGGCGAAGTGTTTCCAGGTGAGGATAAGCTTAGTAAGGAAAAGGATACGGAATACAGTCGCAAGGCAATTGACCGCTGCTGGAAGGCGATCCGCAAGGCCGCGAAGGACGCGAATCCGGACTGCGTGATTTGGCTGACGGTGAATCATATCAATCACCCGCATGTGGTGAACTCCGACATGTATCAAGAGGCCGACTGGCTGATGAATGAGGCAGGCAGTCTTGACGGGATTCGCAAGATCGAGGGGATGGTTGGCAAGGATACGCATCTGATCACTTGCATGGCAGTGTGGAATGGTCAGGACGCTTCCAAGGCGGTGCCGGAAGCCCTTGAGGCGGGGGTGGGTCTTTATGGGTTCACCGCGCCGAGGACAAAAGATGGCCTGGTGCCGCTTGAGCGCATATTTTCCCGACAGGTGACTGAGCTCAGCGGCGACGACAAAAATATCGCTGTGCTTGCTCGCGCTTATCATGGCATGTCGAGTTATGCACTTTGGGAAAACGGCAAGTTTGTCGAGCCGAAGAACCCGCCGCCGTTCATGCTCAGTTTTCAACGGCGCGGGCGCGGATGGCAGGATACGGCTTCGATCACCCAAGGTGAGAAAGAGACCGCTATTCTCGTCAACACACCCTACGGAAAAGGCAGTGGGCAGCTCACTCTGACCGGTAAGGCTTGGCCGTCTCCCTTGGTGATCCGTCTTCAGAAGAAGCCTGGCGAGATCGCGACCTCCACAGCTTTCCGCATGGGTGCCCCCGCCGATAAGGAGAAGAAAGAACTCGCCATCAATACCTCGGGCGATGTGCTCGAAATCATCGTGCCATCGGAAATGACCAAAGGGAACGCCGAGGTTCTGGCATTCGAGTGGAACTAGAAACTACTCTCAACATTTATGATCCGAATTACCTCACTCCTGCTTGCTCTGCTCTCTCTTGCCACTCCGATGAAGGGTGCCGAGAGGAAGCCGAATTTCCTCTTTATCATCACCGATGACCAGCGCTGGGATGCGATGGGTGTGGTGCAACGTGAGCAAGGCGAGCGCGCGCGTTTTCCTTGGTTCAAGACGCCGGGGATGGACAGGTTGGCGGAGGAAGGCGTTCGTTTTCGTAATGCATTTGTGACCCTTTCCCTGTGTTCACCAAGCCGTGCGGCATTCCTCACCGGTCGTTACAATCACTTGAACGGCGTGATCACCAATGGCGGGCCGCTGCCCGAGGGCTCGGTCACGCACGCCACGCAACTCGGTGCCAACGGTTACGCGACCGCGTATTTTGGGAAATGGCACATGGGCAAGCAGAACGGGCCGCGTCAGGGATTCTCGTATTCGGCGAGCTTCGTTGGTCAGGGGAAATACATCGATTGCGATTTCGAGATCAATGGGGCTACCATTCCCACCAAAGGGTGGGTGGATGATGTGAGCACCGATTTCGCGATCAAATGGATGAAGGAAAAAAGCGGCGAGCCGTTCTCCATGGTCGTTGGCTACAAAAGCCCGCACAGCCCGCGCGGTGGGGAAAACCTACCGGATCGATTGCGTAATCTCTACGAGGGAGAGACCAGCCGCGAGGTGCCGAATTCCCGCATCAAGGCCGTTTACCATCGAAACAATGCGAGAAAAGAGGGAGAGCTCGGCGGGCTTTCCGAAAACGCGATTCACCTCGACTACCTGCGCCATGTGAAGGGAGCGGACGAGAATTTGGTGCGACTGCTGGACACGCTCGATGAGCTCGGTATCGCGGAGGACACGGTCGTCGGTTACACTAGCGACAACGGCTATTTCCTCGGTGAGCACGGACTCGGCGATAAGCGGGCTATTTACGAAGAGTCTCTACGCATCCCAATGCTCGTTCGCTATCCACGTCTGTTTGGTAAAGCAAAACTTGTCGACGAGATGGTATTGAACATAGATCTTGCGCCGACCTTTCTCGACCTTGCAGGCGTTCATGTGCCTGAGCAAATGCAGGGTGTGAGCTGGAAGAGACTTGCGGCCGGCCGCAAGCCGGAGAACTGGCGGAAGTCGTTTCTCGCCGAGTATTTCAAGGAACTCGGGGATACGCCCACCTTGGTTGGAGTACGGACCATCGACTCGAAGCTCGTGAGATACACCGACCATCCTGAATGGACAGAAGTCTTTAATCTCGCCGCTGATCCCTACGAGTTGAATAACCTCGCTGCAGATGCCGATACCACCGCGGAACTTAGTAACGAACTCGATACCCAGCTCAAGGCGATGAAATATCAGGTGCCAGCCAAGGCGGCGAATCGGAAGTGACTCGTCGTCACAGGTGAGATGATCGGGAGTTATGTGCATGGGCGAGGATGTACATAAACAAAAATAAAACCACGGATTACAGGCTCACGGATACGACAAGGAAAAGCACCGAGCACCAAAGGGGGGATGGCTAGCTGGTTGCGGTGCCGGGCATTGGGTATGGGGTCGCGTAAAACGGCTGCGCCGCACGCGATGGAGAATGGAGAATGGAGAATGGCTTGGTGGCAGGATGCCACCGCCACGGGTGGCGCGTGCGCCCGTTGTTATCTGACTCACGCCCTCTGCTCTCTGCCCCCCGGACGATAGGGAAAATCGTCCGCTCGACAAACCCGTCATACGGCGCGATGAAGGACTCATACGGCTTGCGAATAAAAATATGACTATTCGCCGCGTACAATGAGTTCTCGAACCGCCAAATCCACGTCCACTCGCGTTAGATCAATACCAAGATTTGGTATCATTTCCTATGGAAACCGAGCCACACAACAGGTCGCACTTGTGCGATACCCATCGCGAAGAAGTCGCAAGCATGATTACCCACGCGGTTGGGATTGTTTTCAGTGTGGGTGCATTGGTGACCATGCTTGTAATTGCCTTTGGAGATCCGCTGAAAACCGTTTCCGCGACGGTTTTCGGGATATCGCTCGTTGTGTTGTATTCCTCGTCGACGCTCTATCACCACTCAACCACGCACCGGTGGAAGGCGCGTTTCCAGACGCTTGATCATATCTGCATCTATCTGCTCATCGCCGGATCCTATACTCCTTTCACCCTGATCACCCTTCGTGGGCCGTGGGGATGGGCGATCTTCGCTGCGGTCTGGGCGATGGCCATCGGCGGGATTCTGATAAAGACCTTATGGAAGGGGAATAAGGAACATTGGTTGTCCACCGTTCTCTATCTGCTGATGGGATGGCTGATCGTGCTCGCGATCATGCCGCTATGGAGGGGGTTGCCCGCCGCAGGGTTCGGCTCTTTGGTTGCCGGCGGACTGGCTTACACGCTGGGTGTGGTTTTTTTCGTCTGGAATCGGCTACCGTTCAACCATGCGATCTGGCATTTGTTTGTTCTGGCTGGCAGCGTCTGCCACGTGATCGCCGTGAGCATGTTCGTGTTCGCTTGAGAGGACTATGGGTTTAGAGACACGGCCACATTGACGAAAATATTGTAGGGAACGGATCCAGTGATGGTGCCTGTAACGGTGGTGGTTCCGGCGGATGGGGAGTTTCTTGCACGCTTGAAGATGATCGTGGTGTGACCAACTTTTTCGCCGGAGGGATGAAAGGTCTTTTGATCACTTGTCCATTGATAAACGGGTGGCGAAATGTTGTTCGCCGGTGAGGGGTTTTCAGGATGGGTGAAGGTGAATTGCTTACCGGTTTCCGCTCTGGTTTCAACAGCAACCAGTCCGTCGTTCACTTTATCCGGTGCGGTGCCGAAAAAGTTTTCCAGACCGTTGACGATACCATCGCCATCCGCATCATCGTTGAATGCGGACTGCCCACCGACGCCGGGATAGTTGGAAATCCAGTCGGAGTAGTCGCTTCTAGCTCCATTACCAGCGTCGACCACGTCACGGCCTCCGCCATTCGTGGTGACCGAGATGTTGTCGATATTTGCTGAATTGGTGGATCCTACGATTCGAACGGCGAGATCATGGCCGAGAGTTTTTTCGGACCCGTCTGCGGTGTAGGTGAATATTTTTTTTTCGTAATCTTTACCGCTGGCGGCACCGCTTAGGGTAGCTAAAATGGCTGATGCTCCATTAGAGATGCCTTTGCTCCCCGTTGTAGAGGTGTCACTGCGAATTGCATCTGGAGCGAATGTGACCAATCCGACCAGGTAATTGCCGCCAGAGTTGAATCCGTCGACTACTAGGTCAAAGCTCACCGTGTAGGTAACACCCTTGGTCAGCTTACCAATGACGCCCTTTGCGGTGGTGGCACCGGAGTTGGTGTAACGCGTTCCATAGGCTTGGGAGCCCACTGGGTCGGTGAAGTTTGAGCCGTTATTTTCTCCTTCATCGACAATGCCGCTGAGCTGTGAGTTATACCCTTCGGCAGATCGCACCCACTTGGCATCATCCGCTTTCTGGCTGGTTTCTTTGACGTCGTAGCCGGGTTCCACATCCGGGGTTTCGAAGTCGTCTGAAAAAAGGACCTCGGCTTGGGTCGGGAAAGTAGTCAGAGCGAGGGTGGCCATCGCCAACGCAGCGAGGTGCAGGGTTTTCTTGGTCTTGTGCATTGCAATTCTCATTGATGGATTTGTGCTGAGGCGAGACGGTCGAAATCTTCGTTGCTGAGCCAAGCCTCCTTTCCCCGTATTCATGTCTGCCATCATTTCGCCGTGATCGTGATTGCTCTCAGTAAAATACCATTCCCCCCCTTTGCATGCGAGTGAGGAATTCGGATATTGAATCTGTCGGAAACCTCCGGAATCGTAGCCAAATTTACCTGTGCTCATCTAGGTTAGAGCTGAGATCTGAGGGGTCTCAACTAAGAAGACAATTCCCCTAGTAGAGTGAAACGTCCAAATTTATATTTTCGGCATCCTGTCCATTAATGGACAGGGTTGGTCGCATTGATGAATGCGCAATTCTGTCTAGTTAGAGCAGGTAGCTTCATCATATTCCGCTTTCGAATAAAAACATGAATATTCGCCGCGCACATGTTGCCCACGAGCAATACGAAGAATGGGTATACACTGGTCAATCGCGTGCCGCGCAGCGGTTCTACGCGACGCGTCAGATCCATACCAAGATTTGGTGTCACTCCGCCTCCGGCATGCCTTTCAATTTCACGAATTGGTGCCGCATGTCGTTTTTGCCGTCGACGTTCCACAGTCGGAAACCCATGGGACGTCCGTCGTTGTTTCTGCTGGTGGTTTCTCCGTTCACCATCTGAATCCCTTTGTATTCATTGGTGATTTGCTTGTGAGTGTGTCCGGCGAGAAAGGCGACGACACCGTTTTTCTCACAAAGATCGAGGATCTCCTGTCGTTTGGGCTGAGGCAGATTGTAGTAGTTCTCCTTTTCGTCGGGCTCCTTGGTGAAGAGCGGATAATGAACAACGACGACCACCGGTGAGTTTTTTGCCTTGGCCGCTTCAAGGGTTTCTTTGAACCAGGCGTCGTGCTTTTCGGATTCACCGGCCAGCGGTGCTTTCCAAAGCTGGGTGTTGGCTACGACGAAGGTGTACCCCTTGTTTTCAAATGCGTAGTAGTCCTTGCCGATGGTCTCGCGGAAACGCTTTAGCGACGCAGCTGTCGGCTTGTTTTCTACATCGTGGTTCCCGGCGGCACAGTGGTAGGGTATCTTGAAGCCCTCCTTGATCGCGTTGAAATCAGCGAAGGATTTCTCGTTGGCTTTTTGAACGAGATCTCCACAGATGACGACAAAGTCGGGTTTGATCGCGTTGATTTGTTTGACCGCTAGCCGGAAGGTCATGACGTCGTGCTCGTAGCCGCCCATGCCCAATTGAGTGTCACACATTTGCACGAAGGAAAACGGCTCCTGTTTCTTAACGGCCGTTGTGGGTTCCGTGGAATCCTGTGCCAGCAAGGGTGTGGCGAGCATGCACAAAACCACAACCAACTGTAGGTGTCTTAGGAATCGGAGATTTGGAGTTTTTTTCATAAGTGATTATGCCGGTTTCGAGTGAAAATATGACTATTCGCCGCGCACAAGTGGCTCACGATCAAGCAATTTCGCGTTTGCCCGCGTCAGATCAATGCCAAGATTTGGTATTATGGCAATGAACCAAATGAAAACGGCGGAGCCATCGCCCCGCCGTTTTAGTGAAGTTCGCTGGTGTTATTTTGCGGGCACGAGAGTGAATTCCTTGATGGAAAATCCCTTGGGTGTTACCTCGTCGGAGCGGTGAGAGAATGTCAGCACATTCTTTCCTCTGGTCAGGGTGATCTCAACCGGTGAGGTCATCTCCCACATGCCGACGGTGTGCGGGAGCGGAATGCTCGCCACCGATTCCGAACCATTGACGGCAAGGTCCAGGTGCTGTTTCCAGCTTGGGGTGACGACTTTGGCGGTGAGCGCATACTTGCCGGCTTCAGGCGCATCGAAGGTATATTCGAAGGTTTGCTTGCCGCCGTCGCGACTGAAGTGGAGTTGCTTGCCGCCGAGCACGCTGTCCATGAAGATGATTTTGCCATTACTCTTGGTGGGCTGGCTGGTGGCTGCCGCAGGGATCGTGATGGTAGCGTCGTCGCCGATGGAGATTTTACGGTCGTCCTCGGTCATGGCGACGTCGGTAATCTCCACTTTTTCCTTGGAGACTGTAGCCTCGCCGATGTCCTCACCGACGGCGGCGAGTGTCTTGGAGTCCAAGGCTTCAATGATCCCTTTTTGGGTGTAGAGAGAGACTCCAAACCAGAATCCGGGTTTTTTCTTGGACTGGAATCCGAAAACGCGAGGCTCGCCCATGAGGTCGCCTATCCATTGGGCCCGCTTGACTGGCATGAATCCAGGTCCTGCCTCGCGCGCTTGTGTGGTGGCGAGAAAATCGAGGTCGCGGTCATATTGGGTTTTGGTCCAACCGACGCCCCAGCCTCCGCCAAGACAAACCACCCAGCCCTCGGGTGTCCAGTGTGCCAGTGCGGCATGAGCACGCTGTGGGCGTGCAATGACGGGAACTCCAAAGGAACGAAGGATGAAGCGACCGATAAAGGCACGACGTCCACAGATGCCGCCGTTCATCAAGATGTTCTGGAAGAACTGCAACTCCGGTTTGTCGTATTTGTTCTCCTGGGAACCGTAGCGGATATCGCTGCGAACCAGTGCCACATAACGCCAGCGATAGTCGCCTGTGGTGACGTGGTCGGGGCGATAGTTGCGCAGCATGTCGCGTCCCCAGACGAGGGTTTCATCCGGCTCCTCGCCATTCACCACCATGCGGTAGTCCCACGTGCTGAGTTGGGGGAAGGCGGGATCGAGTTCGCCGTTTAGAAAAGCTTTTTCGAAATGCAGGTAGCGTTTGACCGGGTCCACGGTGGCAGGTGCATCCGTATTGGCAACGGCGCTGCGCTGCTTGATGGGCACGGCGTGTTCCAAACTGACGGCTAGAGCGAGCCTTTGTAGCGGGCCTTCGGAAATCTTGTCGCTCGCTTTCCAGATGTTTTGATAAATCTGCATCGCCTGACCGTAGTTGCCACCTGCGGCACCGTCTGCAACGAGCATTTCCACCAGCAGGTCTTCGGCACCGAGCGTTTTGTCGATGATCTGTTTTTGTTCGTCACCTTGCTGGGCGAACGCGGCCAGACCGCTTGGCGTGGCTTCCATGAGGACGACGTATTTCGCCAGCTTGGCGTCCAGTTTGTCACTGGAAAGCAGCGAGTCCAGGTCGAGGTCCTCTACGGACTTGAGGGTGTCTGCTTTCGCCTGAGCCAAGTAGTCCTGCGCATTCTTCAGAGCTTTTTTCGCGCCCGCCTCGTCGCGTTTGGCCTTATCCAGCGCTGCTTGGCGCTCTTCAAGTGCGGCCAGTCCTTCTTCACGATTCTTCTGCCAATTGGCTAATTCTTTTTCTGCGGCTTGGCGTTCTTCAGCGGTTTTCGCCGCTTTGAGTTTGGCGGTGGCCTGTTGAATCCCTTTGTCGGCTCCACCGATCCATTTGCCAGTGGCGTGCTTGACCAAACCTTCCGCCTTGGCGATGGCACCCATGCGTTGCTGGGCTTCCACGAGTGCAGCTTCCGCAGCCACTTCATCTTCGCGGGCTTTCAGGTAGGCGGACTTCCTTTGATCACTGAGATCCGGCAGTGCTCTGGTGATTTCGGACTTCAGTGATTCGAGCTCCTTGGCGTATTGAGCTTCGAGTTGTTTACCTGCTGAGGAAAGCGACACTTCGGGTGCCTTGGCTTTCGGTTTTGCCCAAAGTGTTGGGGTAAGGGACACCGCCGCGACCATAAGGACACCGATGCTTTTGGATAGTTGCTTGTTCATAAAGTTATTCACCTAATTGTTGTTCGAGTTACTGCGGAGAGAACTCTGCTTACAAACCAACTCTTTCGCGAATCGCATCGATCTTTTTTCCTTGTGCCGGTTTACCCAATCCTCGCTTTGATCTGAGGCGAGCGACTATGGGGTCAGTCCCCGCAAGCTAACAGAACTTTTCTTCAATTTCATTGATCGGCTGGCTCCACTCTTCGTTCTGCTTGATTATTCCGATCTGTCGGCTCACCGAGCCGGGATGCCCCATGGCAAGGCGCTTGGCCATCCACTTTCTGCTTACCGTGGTTCTGCGGGCCAATAACAATGCCATCTGCGCCTTACCCAGATCTCCTTTGGGTAGCTTTTCCAAAGCCACACTATCATCTGGAATACCAAGCCTATCAGCGAAACGCATGATCAATCTTTCCGCATCTCTCTCGCCGTGTTCTCGCAAAGCGTCGACCGATATCGCTCGCTCTCGATTCATTTTCATTCCGATGAACGCGTCCTTGAGGTCAAGTAACTTGTCCTTGAAGGTATCATCTCCAAGATACCATCCCCTCTCTAATGCCGCCTGCGCTTTCTCGCTGACTAGGCCGCCTTCATCCGCCTTCGATTCCAGCCACGCTAGATAGGCACGCCGCCCTCGACCATCCCGAGACAATTCAAAAGCCTGAAGCACACGCTCCGTCACTAGCCATTGCGGGTGCTTGCCTGTGGCATAATAGGAAAGGCTGCTCCATTGGTAAGACGCGAGATTGCCATGCTTGCCGCCGGCCAATCCTGCACGCGCTGGATTGAGATGAATGTAGTCGGCAAGCGTTCTGAAATAGGAAGGGTCAGCTTCGCTGTCATTCACGGGAATCGACTTATATCTGCCCTGAAAGACGTGTCCTTTACGCCCTCTCGCACGGTTCCAGCCCTGGCTGAATACACCTAATAACCACTTCATACCCTTGACGAGGTTCGCTTGCGGAGTTTCCAGCAGAAGGTGAAAATGGTTGCCCATCAACACCCACGCATGAATTTGCCAGCCACAGCTGGAACATGCTTCACTCAGTCGTGCCAGGAAGACTTCGCAGTCTTCTTTGGACTCAAATATCAATTTGCCTCCATCACCACGCGCCATCACATGGTAGATCGCGCCGGGGTATTGAAAGCGTATGGGTCTGGCCATAAACGAAATATGTAGAAATCCACTGTAATGATCAAGACTTTTGTGACCTTGCGGGGACTGACCCCATCGACTGACCCCATCGACTGTAACAGTTTAGCTGATTTCAGAGTTATTCTGTTCGGCTGCGCGGTAGTTTTTTTGCTTTTTCTGATATTCTATGCTTGTGTTTTTGCTTTAACAGGCGTATTTATATGCC
>JAGXGH010000021.1 GCA_024636835.1 Verrucomicrobiales bacterium
AGTTCTGAGGGTCGGGTGTGTTATTGTTGGTTGTTTTCTTTTTTCATAGACGCACAGACTTGCACATCTCGGCCCAACCTTCCATATCCACTAACCAATCACCGCTACACGGCTCGCCGCGCAGCGGCTCTGTTCAACAAGACGCGCCATGACAACCCCTACCATTCGCCCTGTTTAGGTGATTTTGCGCAACTACAACCCTAACCCCGCGTTCAACGATCGCCCTCGGTAGGGGCGCATGCGCTTTGACGTAGCAAGAAATGGAATCAGACAGCCCTAGTAAATCCCTTCAATTTTTCGCTCATTCGGTGGATTGCAGCGAGGCGATCGATTGGGAACTTGTTCGTGTCACTTTCGATACTGAAATGCCTGATTTCGATGAAGACCATAGGACTACACCGTTCGTTTCACTGAGCGCCAACTTTGAATTCGGCAACGACATCCAAGTGGAGGTTTACGACGGGGAGGACTACCATGGATCAGGTCTTAAGGCTATCAATCTGTGGCGAGATCAGACTATGCTATTCACAACCTGTGGGCGTAAGTTCAACATTCAATTCAAACTTGAAGACGATGCATTTCGTGAGCTTAATCAGTATCTAGAAGTGCTGCTTCGCTCGGACCTTTCCCCGCAACAAAGCCCAGCAGAAGACGCGCCATGACAACCCCTACCAGTCGCCGTGTTCCAATGCCTTTCCATTACGACAACCTCAACCCCTCGTTCAACGCTCGCCCTCTGGTAGGGGGCGTATGCGCTTTAACGCGCTGCTGGAAATAGAAATAGCAATGAAGAAACGCCTATCCCCACGTTATCAAGTTTGGTTGGATGCGCGGGGAAAGTTCCGCCTGTCACATGTCCATATCCAGATGGCGAGAGAGCTCGGCCTCAATCCTAAGAAGTTCGGAAGCCTCGCAAATCACGATCAAGAAAAGTGGAAGTCCCCCTTACCGCAGTTCATAGAGGATCTGTATTTCGAGCGTTTCGGAACGGACCGCCCCAAAGTGGTCAGGACCATCGAGGAGATTGCACAGAGAAAGAAGCAGAAACGCTCAGAGGCGAATCAAAACCACGAGCCTCTTGCCAACGATTCTGAACAGGACCATGACGAAGACCCATTCTGACCCCCAAACAGATGAATCCAAGGGCCGAAGCCATGGTATGCAACTGCGGACAAGCTCTGGACAGCCAACCTCGCGGTACCTACACTTCAAACGTTCCAAAGAAAAATGCCATCGACTTGGAACATCCTATTTGGGCTGGTATTGTGCGTTGTCGCCGTAGTTCTCGGATTCGCAGTGTGGTTCATGGGGATAACACGCACGAGGAGGTGGAGCAATTCTCGGGATCAGCGACAACGATTGAGAGGCTATCACGACGGCTACTAACCTAAAACCCCATTGAGCCCTTAGCCACGGCAGGTAGCCGGGGTGGGGTTCCTCTTTTTTAGCTATTGTTTAGTCCCAAAAAAAGTGATTTCGGGAGAATGAACCCCAACGTGGGTATCCCAACGGATACTGATTTCCATAAACCCTGAACCTAAAGATCCCATCCCGGCAGGTAGCCGGGGTGATATCTTTTTTTAGCTATGTGTTTGAAATCATTATTGTCTGCCAAATTCTGCCAAATTTGCTTCCGCTAGCTTCCGTTTATTTCCGCTATACGTAATTTCCGATTTTTGTAAGGTGCTGTTTATGAGTAGATTGCGGAAACGAGCGGAAATAAGCGGAAAGTCGATTACGTTTTCGAATCCCGTACGGGTCGCCATTTCTCCCCATATTCCACAAGGGTTGAGAGATTAGAAAGTTTTCACCAAGGTTTGAAGGAAGACCCGGCAATCAACCTTGGGTTCGCTGATACCTCTGCAGTCTTGGATACTTTCATCACTTCAGGAAGGAACCCATTTTACCGCCCCCTGTCCTTTCTGATTAATAGTCACAGACGCGCAAAGCGCATTCCTCCCGCCCCCCTACTCCTCCGGCTTTTTCGGAAGGGCGTCGAGCGACTCAAGAATCTGACGAGCAATCGCCTCCCTCTTGAAGAGATCATCGACTCTGTTCGGGGTGTCGATATTTAGCGCAAAGAACACACTTCCTTCGGGGCGCTCCACCCACCCGACCCACCAGCCAACAGTGCCGCTCCATCCGGTTTTACCACGCAGTATCCAGTCGCTACCAGCTCCAAGGAGCATCACATCCTTGACTAAGCGCTGATTCGCCACACTGAAGGGCAATTTGTTCCGATAGAGCCGCTGAAGAAAATCGATCTGCTCGTAGGCGGAAATCGCCAAGTTGCCCTCGACCCAGAATGGCGACTCTCCGGTCGGGTCAGCATTCCCGTAAGCAATTTTTTTCAGATATTCGCGCTCCCGCTCTTCACCGAGAGCCTTCTCAAAAGTCTGATAAACCCAGACCACTGAATGCCTCATCGACGAGCGGAGGGTCTGATCGCGGTTCCACGCCTCATAGCCTCGCTTCACGCCATCCCAAGGGATGACCTGAAATTCATCGCGCAATACACCAGCATCCAAAGCAAACAAGGCATGCGGTATCTTGAAGGTCGATGCGGGCGAGAGCTGAGTTTTCGCTCTCTCTAGATTGAACACATACGACCCTGCCGCCCCCTTGCGCTCATCCACCACGACGATCGTACCCACCGCGTCAAATTTCGCGAATACGGCCTCCCAATCTTGGCGAACCGTGACATCATCTTGTCCGCTCACCACACACGCGAATACAAAAAATAGCGTGGCAGTGAGCTGACGGTAGATAGCGGTCATTTAGTCTAAGAGATCCAGAGCGGATGCTATCTCCCACCCTGAAAATGTTAGCCAGTAAAGACTAGCGCAAGCCTTCGAGCGCGGCCTTCACCTTGGCGAAATCCGGCATGTCACCGGGCGACTCAAGCACTTCGGCGTGAGCCACGGTGCCGTCTTTGGCGATGACGAATGCCGAGCGCTTGGACACTCCGCTGAGCGGTAGGTTTTTCTCCGGCAAGAAGCTGTCGTATGCCACGCCGTATGCACGGGCGACGCTATGATCGTAATCGCTCACGAGACGCATTTTAATGCCTTCTTTCTCCGCCCATGCTGCCTGCGCGAATGGCGAGTCACCGCTGATACCGATCACGCTCGCACCAAGCGCTTCGTATTCGGAATAACTCGCTGTGATCTCGCAGAATTCCGTGGTGCAAACGCCGGTGAATGCGGCGGGGACGAAGAGAAGAACGACGGGGCCGTTCTGCAGAGCGGACTCAAGAGAGACCATCTCCGGGCCGTTTTCACCCATGCTGGAGAGATTGAAATTCGGGGCTGCTGATCCTGTAGTTAGTGTGCTCATAGTGATGTTTTGCAACCATACGCGCTCGGGATCAAGCTAGGGTTCAGAAATTCGACACCAAACGAGTCGAATTTAGACGAATCCATCCAATCGCCCAGCAAGCGCGTTATGTTCATTGTTAGAGAGCCTCCACAACACAAAACATGGGAATCATATCTTGGATCATATTCGGCCTCATTGCGGGGGTCATCGCTAAGCTCATCATGCCAGGAAAAGATCCCGGCGGATGCATCATCACCAGCCTGCTAGGAATCGTCGGCGCGACTGTCGGCGGATGGCTCGGAACTATTTTCGGCTGGGGCAAGGCCGACAGCTTCAGCCTCGGCAGCTTCGGTGTGGCCATCGTTGGTGCCATCGTCGTTCTTCTCATCTACCGCGCGTTCGCCGGAAAGAAGGACTAGCTGCTGACTCCATTCGGCAAATCGCTTGCGTCACCGTGCAATCGACCAGAGAATTTAGCTTCGTCCACACGCTAAATTCATTCCCATGAAGCTTTCTAAATCCACTCTAGGAACCCACATTGCATCAACCAGCGGTATCGAAGTCCTGATGGACGACCTCGGCAAGGCGATGGCCGAGGGTGGAGAAAACATCAAAATGCTCGGCGGTGGGAATCCTGCGCACATCCCCGCGGTGGCAGAACTCTGGCGTAAGCGTATGACTGAAATCCTCGCCGAACCGGGACAGTTCGAGCGGATGATGGGCAACTACGATCCTCCGGCAGGTAACGCGAAATTCATCGAGGCGCTCGCCGACATGCTGCGCCGCGAATACGGCTGGAACATCACACCGGAGAACATCGCCGTCACCAGCGGCGGACAGGTTGGCTTCTTCTATCTCTTCAATCTGCTCGCCGGAGAAATGCCCGAAGGCCCGATAAAGCGCGTGCTTCTCCCTGTGGTACCAGAATACATCGGCTACGCCAACCAAGGCGCGTGCGGGAACATTTTCGATGCTCGTCATCCCTTGATCAGCCACCCTGCGCCGCATCGCTTCAAATACGGCATCAATTTCGACAAACTCGACCTCGACCCAACGAAGCACGCCGCGGTGTGCCTTTCCCGTCCGACCAACCCGACCGGAAACGTCGTCACCGATGAAGAGGTCAACAAACTTTCCGAACTCTGCAAAGAAGCCGGCATCCCATTGATCATCGACGGCGCCTACGGCACGCCTTTCCCGAACATCATGTTCACCGAGGCCAACCCAATCTGGGACGAGCACATCGTCCTCACACTCAGCCTTTCAAAGATCGGCCTGCCCGGCACGCGCACCGCCGTCATCATCGCCAATAAAGAAATCGCCGCCGCGGTGCGCTCGCAGACTGCCATCGTCGGCCTTGCAAACGGTAACGTCGGGCAAGTCATCATGCGCCCGTTGATAGCATCCGGTGAAGTGCTCACTCTGAGCAACGACGTCGTAAAACCGTTCTACAAAAAGCAGTCGGACTTCGCACTAAATTGCGTCGACGAACTTCTCGATGCCGACATGGACTATCACATCCACGTCAGCGAAGGCGCATTGTTCCTTTGGTTCTGGTTTCGCAACCTACCGATCAGTTCGCAGGAACTTTACCAGCGTTTGAAAGCGCGCGACGTGCTCGTTGTCCCGGGCGAACACTTCTTCTTTGGCCTTCCCAGTGAAGACACAGAACCATGGAGACACCGCCACGAGTGTATCCGCGTCTCCTTCGCCATGCCCGAAGAGAAAGTTCGCGAAGGCATCCGCATCATCGGTGAACAAGCCAAGGCTGCCTACGCCGCAGTAGAGAGTATAAAGTAGAAGGTATATTGTATAGAGGGTCTGCCCTAAACCCATCTATTCTCTATCAGTCTTAACTCTAAATTCCCATCGAACTCACTATCGACATCGTCGGCTGGACTCTTACCAGCGTGCTACTCATTATCGGCTTTATCGGTGCAGCGCTTCCCGCGCTTCCCGGCACCGCCATTATTATGGGTGCAAGCGTGATCCACCACTTCATCCTTGGTGCCGATCAAAGCCCCGGCTGGGTTGGCTACACGATTCTCGCGCTTCTTCTCATCCTCTCCTACGTGCTGGAATTCCTCGCCTCATCGGCAGGGGCGAAGCGATTCGGCTCTACGAAGGCGGGGATTTGGGGAGCACTCGTCGGCGGCATTGTCGGACTTTTCTTCGGGCTACCCGGACTCATACTCGGCCCGGTGCTCGGTGCCTTCCTCGCCGAAACCACCATCGCCAAACAGACCTTAAAGAACTCAGCCAACGCCTCTCATGGCGCGTTCTGGGGAGTCATCGCCGGCGCACTCATCAAACTCGTCTGCGCCTTCCTCATGATCTGCACATTCTTCATCGATGCTCTATGGCTGTGAGATTATTGGAAGTTTAACCATCGACTCATCATGACCCCAAAAGAACGCTACGATGCTCTCCTTGCTGGCGAAGATTTTGATTTTCACCCCCGCATCCCGATCGTCATGCAATACGCGGCCGAATACATCGGCAGTAACTACGGTGCCTTCGCCAGCGACTACCGCATCCTCGTCGAGGCCAATATCCGCTGCGCCGAAGATTTCGGTTTCGACCAGCTCAGCTGCATTTCCGACCCCTACCGTGAGACTGCCGGGCTCGGGGGCGAGATCATCTTTCACAAAAATTCCGTGCCGGAATGCCTCCGCCTACCGCTCGATGACATTGAGGAAATTGCGCAGCTGTCGGTTCCCGACCCAGAGGCCGCACCGAGGATGCGCGACCGCATCGATGCCGTCCGGCTTTACAAGGAACGAATCGGAAGTCACTACAGCATCCTCGGTTGGGTGGAAGGGCCGGCCGCTCTCGCCGGAGATGTCCGCGGGCTTTCCGATTTTTTGATGGATCTGCTGGATGAACCCGAGGCTACCTCCGAGTTGCTCGATCTTTGCACGGAAACCTCGATTCGATTTGCTCTGGCCCAGATTGAGGCGGGAGCGGATACCATTGGCGTCGGCGATGCGATTTGCAGCCAGATTTCCGGCAGCACCTATGCCGAGTTGATCCAGCCGCGACAACGTAGGCTATTCGAAGCCATCCAAGGGGCGGGTGCACGCGTGCGCCTTCACATATGCGGACAGACCAAGCACCTTTGGCCCAGCTTAGCCGAACTGCCTTACGATATTTTCGATGTCGACCACATGGTCGATATGGACGCCGCGCGCCAAACCATGCCGGAAGCGGTTCTCTCTGGTAATCATGACCCCGTCTCGGATATTCTTAACGGTATGCCGGCTACGATTCGCGAAAAAACCTTGGCTTGCCGCAAGAGCGCCGGTCGACGCTTTATGGTCAATGCGGGTTGCGAAATCCCGTCCAAGACCGCCAATGAAAACCTCAAGGCACTTTGCGAGCCTTTGCCCGTTTAAATCCTATGGTTGGAATACAATCTTGAAGGATACAATCTTGGACATCCATAATTCGAGAGCAGGGCATCAGTGTCCTGAATCACTTCTCCGCTATTTCGTCTCTGAAACAAACTGTCTACACCCGTTTAGAACCATGCATCAAACGCTCACTCGCCTACTTTTCACTGCGGCCTGCCTCTTCGGCGCACCCTTCGCGAGCGCACAATCTTACTCCGGCGTCCGCCCAGATCTCGCTCATACAAACATGGAAGCCGAGGTAGGCATCGGTGCCGTGGTGCCTTGGGCGGGATCCCTTTGGACGAACACTTACGGCCCTCATCTCCCCCACGGCTCGAGCGACAAACTTCGACAAATCGACGAGAATTGGACTCTCACTGTTCGGCCGGAATCGGTAGGAGGAACGCCTGCCAACCGGATGATTCATCCCGAATCGCAGCAACTATTCATCGGCCATCACGTCATCGATAAGGACGGGGTAGTCCGCACCATTGACCCAAAAGTGGCAATGCCAGGACGCCTCACCGCCAACGCCCGGCATCTCACCGACCCTGCCAGTAAGATCTACTACTTCACCATGGAGGACGGACTTTACGAAGTGGACGTCAAGACCTTGGAAGTGAACGCGATCATCAAGGACCCCATTAACATTTCCAAAACCCATCTCCCGGGCTATCACGGCAAGGGAGCTTACACTGGATCCGGTAGACTCATCGTCGCCAACAACGGTGAACCCGATAAAACCTTCCCATCGGGATGTCTCGCGACTTGGGATGGTAAGGATTGGACAGTCGTCGCCCGCAATCAATTCGTCGAAGTCACCGGACCAGGAGGACTGGAGGGCAATTCCCAAGAAGACGATCGCGTTTGGACCACAGGGTGGGACGAAAAGTCCGTCAGGCTTCTACTTCTCGAAGACGGCGTTTGGCACAAATTTCGCATGCCGAAAGGCTCCTACACGCAAGACTCCGCTCACGGCTGGAATACCGAATGGCCGCGTATTCGTGAGATTAAAGAAAGGCAGTTCCTCGGCCACATGCACGGTCTTTTCTTCGACTTCCCCCAAACCTTTTCCGCCGCCAACTACGGAGGTATCAAACCACTCGGCACCTACACCAAGATGCCCGTCGACTACGCGATGTTTAACGGCAAGCTCGTCATCGGCAAAGACGACGCCTCAAAGTTCTCTAACTCATTCGTCAAACAAGCCCAGTCCAACCTATGGATCGGCGACTACGAGGAACTAAGTCATTGGGGACCGCGCGCTGGTTTTGGCGGGCCATGGCTAGACGATTCATTCGAAGCCAATACCACGTCCGAACCATTTTTCGTTGGCGGATTCGATAGCGGTACCCTTCACCTACGCCACAAAGGCGGCTATGACGTCCGCCTCGAAATCCAAACCGACAAAGACGGCACCGGTGATTGGTCCACGTGGATGACAGCCACTATCCCCTCCGCATCTGGCTACCACCCCGTCTCACTCAGTGAACTTCTTCCCACAACCCAATGGATACGCATTCGCAACCTCGATGCCCTTTACCAGGCAAGCGCCTACTTCCAGCTCACCAGCCCGTATCCAAACACCACAACCGATGCCAAGTTCGACGCCCTCGCCGATGTGACCAATGATGCCCCAGCCGGAGCCACGCTCCAACTCCCTAAAGGCCTCGACATGAAGCTCGATGCATTCACCAGTAGTGACGAATTGATCGAGGTGAACGGGAAACTCGAAGTCTCCACACGCGAAACTTCTGCCAACGAGCAAAAAATTGCCTCCGCCATAGCCATTAAGCCCAACAAGAATATTGGCGTAGACTCAGCTTCTGCCTATGTCGATTTCACAGACGCGAACAACAAGCCAACCCGCATCCGCCTTCCGAAAGGAGATCCGGCATTCGACGCCACGATCGGAAACGTCCGCCACATTCGCGAAATCGTCACTGAGCGTACCCACATGAACTTGCACGGCACGTTCTACGAGCTCCCTCGTCCCAAGCATGGGGGCTTCCTCAACTTCTGGCAGATGAAACCCATCGGCAGCCACAACAAGCACATCCACGATTTCTGCTCATGGCGTGGGATGCTGGTGTTTTCCGGAGCCAATCCATCCGATCAAACCGATCAAACCGATCAAACGCTGAAACTCAGCGATACCCAAGCACTCTTCCTCGGAGAGGTCGATGACCTCTGGAAACTCGGAAAGCCCACCGGCAAAGGAGGTCCATGGCTCGACACCATCGTCAAAAAAGGTCAACCCTCCGATCCTTATCTGATGCTCGGCTACGACAAGAAGACCCTGACACTGTCCGCTGACAAATCGGGGCGTTTCCTCCTTGAAATTGACTACCTCGGCACCGGCGACTTCGTCCAATACCGCAACTTCCCAGTAAAATCCGGCACCCCCCTCACCTTCGAGTTTCCCGCCGACTTCGCCGCCCACTGGCTTCGCCTTGTCCCCGCACAAGACGCAATTGCCACCGCGCAGCTGACCTACGAGTAAGCTCATCGTCTTGATATCACACGATGGCTGCCCTGCTGATTCACATGAGCTTAACTGACATGTGTTACTGATTCTTAATCTGCAGATAACCAACAGGCAGGTCACAACTTTTTAAACCGCAGATTACGCAGATGGACGCAGATTTTTGAAACAAAGAAAATCCAATCTTGGACACACATAATTCGTACCTGAAGCATAAATATCCTGATATCACTTCCTGTTACTGATTTTCAATCTGTGGAAATCTGCGCAATCTGCGGATAACCAACAGAGAGACCACAACGATTGAATCCCAGGTTTTGCGAAATACAAGAGACAAGCCAACGCTCCATCCCCTCTTCCTTCTTGATTCTTGGCGGACTCCTCCTACCTTGCCCGACTCATGAGCGATAATACACAGCCACCCGCAGAAGGCAGTCATTCCACGGAAGAAGATCTTATTGCCGTCCGGCGCGAGAAACTCGCCAAACTGCGCGAGCTCGGTGTCGACCCTTTCGGCGCAAAATTCACTCCGACCACCACACCCGGCAAACTTAAAGCCGACTTCTCCGACGGCGTAAAAACTACTATCGCCGGCCGCGTCTACGCCATCCGCGACATGGGAAAATCTGTGTTCTTCACCATTGGTGACGTCGAGGGGCGCATCCAAGGCTACCTCAACCAAAAAGGCATCTCCGAAACAGATTGGCTGGTATGGAAAAATGTCGACCTCGGCGACTGGGTGGGCATAGCCGGCGAAACATTCACCACCGGTAAAGGCGAGCCCTCGGTGAAAGTGGAATCGCTCACCTTCCTCTCCAAAGCCCTTCGTCCCATGCCCGACAAGTGGCACGGCGTTCACGATCGCGAGACCAAATACCGCAAGCGCCATCTCGATCTGATGGGCAACCAAGACAGCGCCGATATCTTCATCGCCCGCTCACGGATGCTTGCCGAGATCCGTTCGTTCCTCCATTCACGCGACTATCTCGAAGTGGAAACGCCGATGCTTCAAGACGTCGCCGGTGGTGCTGCTGCGCGTCCTTTCAAGACGCATCACAACGCGCTCAACATGCCGCTCACCCTGCGCATCGCACCTGAGCTTTACCTCAAGCGCCTTCTTGTCGGTGGTTTCACCAAAGTTTTCGAACTCAACCGCAACTTCCGCAACGAAGGCATCTCGCGCCGTCATAACCCGGAGTTCACCATGCTCGAAGCCTATCAGGCCTATGGCGACTTCGAACAGATGGCGGAAATGGTCGAGGAAATGGTCTGCCATCTCGCGGAAAAATTCTGCGGCACTCTGAAAATCGAGCACAAGGACGAGAACGACGAAGTCATCCGCACCATCGACCTCAGCCGTCCATGGAAGCGCGCTAACTATCACGACCTCGTTAAAGGCGTCGCCGGTGACGATTTCTTCGATATCACACCAGAAGCCCGCCGCGCCAAATGCGATGAACTCGGTGTCCAAATTTCCGATGGCATGGAAGACTACGAGGTCGTCCAGCAAGTGTTCGAGAAGAAGGTCGAAGAGCACACCTTCAACCCATGCTTCGTCACCCGCGTGCCAAGCGAACTCGTTCCACTCGCCAAAGTCACCCCAGGCGGTAAGACGGTCGAGGTTTACGAACTCATCATCAACGGTCAGGAAATCTCACCAGGCTACTCCGAACTCAACGACCCCGACGTCCAGCGTCAGCGTCTCGAACACCAAGCAGGAGGCGAAGAAGAACAACTCGTCGATTACGAATTCATCGAGACCCTCGAGCACGGCATGCCACCCGCAGGCGGCATCGGCATCGGCATCGACCGTCTCGTCATGATGCTCCTCGGAGCCCCCACTATCCGCGACGTCATCCTCTTTCCCCAACTCAAACGCAAATAGCCGGATCCCGGCTGGGAGGATTGGAAGCGGCGATGTGTGGTGGCTTGGACGCCGCACTGTTGCCGTGTTTGCTTTTTGTCTAACGGGTAACGATACGTGGAAACACATTGCACTGGGAGGGACGGTTTTCACACCATCCGTAACTTTCCTTAACCGCCGCAGGCCATTCATGACCTGAAGTCGTCACTGTCATCGCACAAAGTCACGGACGCTTAAAAAGCATCCCTCCCATCGCATATAGATGTGGTTTCTGTGCGCTTTAGCCATCAATCTGGGCGGTCCAAGCTGAAAAGGTGGAGCGAATTAGTAGCCTTTGGTGTCCCACTGATATATCCCTGCAACTGACAATTTTCCATAATCCCTTGCTGATTAATCAGCATCGAATACAGCTCATAACGTCCCTTACTATCGTAGCAGCAATAGCCAATAAGGGCACCGCCCCCCGCATTTCTTCGCACTCCTCCGAGCGCGATGTAGGTTACATCTGATTGAAGTTGCTCGCACGATTCCCTCACTTCAGTTTTGAAGGTGTCCAGTCCTTCACGAGTTCTATGAACGAACTGATAACGAACCTTCTCACAGAGCCTTCGATCAATCTTGGTTTCAAGTAGTCGGGTATTTTCGAAAAAAGTTTTCCAGTCATCCCCAGGTGTTAGCTGCACAGTGTCTATCATCACCTTCTCCCCCAATCCCGCGTGGTAATCGATAATTAGAGCGAGAGCATCTACTTTTTCCTCAAGGTTAAGCTGACGCCGTTGTCCCCCGATCTCTTCGATATATCCAGTTTTCCATACCCCTTGATCTAAAGAATTATCGTATTGGGATTGCTCGCGAAGCTCAGTTGTTGAACAAGAACAAAGTGCCATACAAGCGGCGGCGATAACCAATCGAGGAGTTAATCTCATTATATCAAGGGCTGAAGCGAAAAAACGTGACTAGCGAATCGCGACTTTAGATGCCGCTATACCACGAGGCAAGATCTGAACATCCATTCGGGAGGGATGGTTTTTACACCGTCCGTGACATTCCTTCACCACCGCAGACCATTAATGACCTGAAGTCATCACGGTCACCTCGCAAAGTTACGGACGCTTAAAAAGCGTCCCTCCCAGAGGCTATCTAGCCATACAGACAAGCGCAAAATGCCGACGGCGCTAGGCACCGTCGGCATTGAGAAATTGTTTATTAAGCCCACGCCGAATTTGTACGGCGTGAAACAAATCCCTTAAGACTTGTAACGGAGACGCTTCTTGTGGCGGTTGGCCTTAAGACGCTTCTTACGTTTGTGCTTGTTGATTTTCGTCTTACGACGTTTTTTGAGCGATCCCATAATGGTTGTTTGTTCTGATTTGTCCGTGAGGACGATTGCGGCCCGTTCAGATCTTCCTGACGGGTCAGGCGATGATCTTATTGAGCGGGAATTCGATAATACCCTCGGCGCCAAGCTCCTTGAGCTGTGGCAGGATTTCACGCACCACCGATTCGTCGATTACCGTTTCCACGGCTACCCAGTCGGTTGAATTCGCCAGGGTAGAGACGGTCGGGAGGCGGAGGGAAGGTAGACACTTCAAAAGGTTTTGCAACTTGTTTTGCGGAAGATTCATTTTCAGGACGACTTTATCCCGCGCATCCAAGGAACTCTTGAGCATCAACGCAATGCTTTCCGCCTTCTGGCGCTTCCATGGATCCTTATAGGATTCCTTGTTCATCACCAACTGCGGATACGACTCCATGAGCGTGTCCACAATGCGCAAGTTGTTTGCACGCAGAGAGTTACCAGTTTCCGTGATGTCGACAATCGCATCCACCAACTCGGGAACTTTGACCTCAGTCGCGCCCCAGGAGAACTCGACCTTGGCACTCACACCCTTCTCAGCCAGGTAGCGTTCGACAATTCCAATCGCCTCGGTCGCGATACGTTTTCCTTCTAAATCCTTCACCGTTTTGATCGGCGAATCCTCGGGGACGACCAACACCCAGCGCGTAGGCTTTGAGGTAGCCCGACTATAAGCCAAGTCGCAAATCACTTCCAAGTCCGCCTGATTCTCCGCCACCCAGTCTTTTCCGGTGATCCCGCAATCGAGAAACCCTTCGTCGATATAACGTCCAATTTCCTGCGCACGAAGCAAGCGCATATCAATCTCGTCATCGTTAATCGACGGGCGGTACGAACGACTGCTTATATATATATCCCATCCCGCCTGTTTGAACAGTTTAACGGTTGGGTCTTGAAGGCTGCCCTTGGGCAGGCCGAATTTAATAGACTTCTCTGACATCGCCGACAATCAAGTGCGTCTGAGCCAAAATGCAAGCAGAGGGATTGGCGAAAAACTTGCGCCGATACGCATGATTAGCGAAATTTCCGCACCTCCAATTGCCAATCCGCAGTTGCCATACAAGTATACTGCGTTTTAATGCAGTGGTAAAAATGTGACACAGCTCCTCGTCAGCACCATTGACTAATCACCTCTGACCATTGACCCTATATCCAATGAATAACGAAATCCTTTCAAAAGCCGCTAACGAAGCCCGCGGGCTTGCCATCGACGCCGTACACGCTTGCTCATCCGGCCACCTCGGACTTCCACTCGGCTGCGCAGAAATCGGCGCCGTGCTTTTCAGCGATAAACTGAAGTTCAACCCAATCGCCCCGAAGTGGATCAACCGCGACCGCTTCATCCTCTCCGCTGGCCACGGCTCGATGTTTCTCTACAGCTGGCTCCACCTCTCCGGTTACGACCTGCCGATGGAGGAGTTGAAAAACTTCCGTCAACTCGGTAGTCACACACCAGGTCACCCGGAGAATTTCGAAACTGTCGGGGTAGAAGCCACCACCGGGCCACTCGGTCAAGGCGTAGGTAACGCGGTGGGCTATGCGCTTTCCGCCAAAATGACCCAAGCGACCTATAACACCGCCGACCACACCATTTTTGACTACAATGTGTTCGCCCTCGCCGGTGACGGCTGTCTTCAGGAAGGCGTCGCACGTGAAGCTGTCGCTTTTGCAGCGCATAACAAACTCGATAACCTTGTCCTGATCTATGACGCCAACAAGGTCACGCTCGATGCCATGGCGTTCATGACACAGTCCGAAGATACCGAAGCCGTCTACAAAGGCCTCGGCTGGGAAGTCATCAAAGTCGATGGCCACGACCTTGATGCCGTCGCCGCCGCCATCGACACCGCCAAGACGAACAAAAACGGTCAACCGAAATTGATCATCGCTGAGACCGAGATTGGTAAAGGTATCGTCGAAGTCGCCGGCACACAGAAAGCCCACGGCGAAGGCGGTGCCAACTTTGCTGAAGAAGCTCGCGCCAGCCTCGGCCTTCCCAAGGATAGCTTCTACGTATCACCTGAAGTGAAAGAACACTTCGCCGGACGTAGTGGCGCACGTGCCGCCGCATTCTCCGAATGGGAGACGACCTTCGATGCATGGTCCGCAGCGAACCCGGAACTTGCCTCACAACTGAACAACAGCCTGGCTGGTGCTGCGCCATCAAACATTTTCGATCTTATTCCCGAGTTCGACAAAGATTACAAAGCCGCAACACGTGCGGCCGGTGGCGACATCATCCAACACGTCTCTAAAGCCGTTCCGCAATTCATCACTGGCTCGGCTGACCTCTTCGGGTCGACCAAAAACTACATCAAGGGCGGTGGCGATTGGAGTCCCGACGATTGGACCGGCAAGAACATTTGGTTCGGCATCCGCGAGCACGCGATGGGAGCCATCCTCAACGGCATCGCCTACGACGGTATCTGGCGCGCATCAGGCGCTACCTTTGCTGTGTTTGCTGACTACCTTCGTCCCGCCATCCGCCTCGCGGCGCTGGCAAAACTTCCCGTCACTTACATCTTCACTCACGACTCCGTCGGTGTCGGTGAAGACGGCCCTACGCACCAACCGGTGGAAACGTGCTCAGGTTTGCGCGTGATCCCTAACCTCGATGTCATCCGCCCTGGCGATCCGGAAGAAACCGCCGGCGCATTCACCGCAGCTCTTACCCGCAATGACGGGCCAACACTAATGCTGCTCAGCCGCCAGACGGTTGCAACGCAGAGTCAAGTCCCAGCCCGTGACCGTCGCCTCGGCGTCGAGAAAGGCGGATACATTCTGGTCAAGGAAACCGCCGAACTCGACACCATCCTGATCGCCACCGGATCCGAGCTCGACCTCGCCGTCCAAGCTGCCAAGGAACTCGGTGCCGGCACTCGCGTAGTTTCCATGCCTTGTGTCGAACGCTTCAACCGCCAGTCCTCCGAATACAAGGCTGGCGTCCTTCCAGCCGAGTGTAAAAAGCGAGTGGCTATCGAAGCTGGAGTCAGCGATATCTGGTGGAAATACGTCGGCACCGAAGGCGCCGTCGTCGGCATCGATCGTTTCGGCATCAGTGCCCCGGGCGATGTGGTGATGGAGAAGCTCGGCATGTCTGTCGAAAACCTCGTCGCCACCGCGAAGTCGCTTGGATAAACGCTCCAGCCCGAGCAAGGATTCTCGAACCCTTGACTGCGCAATTCTTCAATTTCGCCCCGTCCGGCATCTACCGCGACGGGGCGTTTTCGTAAGTATACCGCATCCGAATGGAAATATAACTATTCGCCGCGGACAAGCAGCTCTCGATCAATCAACTAAACATCCACTCGCGTCAGATCAATACCATGATTTGGTACTATTCTTGTTCGATTGTGCTTTTCAATCCTATGTGAAGCAGGGTATTTCATTCCCATGATGTCTCCACTCCTTTCGGTTAGAGTCACCGCGCTAATTGCCTTTTGCCTTACCATGACGAGTTGCTCGTCGTTCATGAGCCGCAGCCCGGAAAACGCTGGCGGACAAGTCGCAAAGGCTGGACCATTCGTCGGCTCACGTTTCGCCTATAACAACCTCTACGGACGAGGTGAAACGAGATCGAACCACCTACCAAAGAAAATCCTTTCACCGTTGATTCTTATCGCCGATGGCACACCTAGCGCCGTGGCCGATGTATTCATGCTGCCTTTCGATTGGAATGGCAGCACCGTCCCAGCCGTCGACCCAAAACGCGTCCCAAGGCGTGAAAGTGCTTCCGATCAAGAATTGCGCGAGCGCATGGAGCGCCGAGCCGCCGAACGAGGTATTAGACCATAGCGCAATCATGCGAATTCTGTGTTGTATGAACGGCGCAGCAAACAAGCATCAATGTCGCGCAGCAAACCGCCAGCTACGAACGCTGAGGATTATCAGTGCCAATCGCGTGCCGTTGAGGTAGTCTCCTGCAATGCGCACCCTGCTTGCCGCACTTTTTCTCCTTACCTGCTGCCAGCCAAATAGCACCCCCCCGAGAAGGGATGCCATATGGGATGCACGCCCTGCGTTCTGGGTTTGGAACGCCAGCGCGAGCACCCTGCAAATCAACTCCGATAACCATCCTCTCTACTGGCAAATCTACGAATTTCCTCGCGATGCCAAATCCAGCCTAAGCAAGCTGGCGACAATTGACGACCTCACTCGCGCAGGGAATTGCACACCGGTAATTCGACTTCCCGCCGGTGCACAAACTCTCGATGATATTGACTATCTCGACGATGTGCTGCGAGTCACCAAAGGGTGGTTCGGCAACGCCGCTAGCCGCCGAATCCAGATAGACTATGACTGCCCTGCATCGCGTCTTGCGGACTACGCCCTCTTGTTGGAAAAGCTCCGCAGGGAATTAGAAATCGACCACCTCTCCATCACCGCCCTGGCAAGTTGGATTGATGCCCCAGAATTTCAAAAATTCTCCAAAGCTGCTGATCAAATTGTCCCCATGTTCTACGACCTGGAGCCTGACCATCCGCTTGAGATCACGCGCGGAACACCTCGTCAGATGACAGACTCTGCAACAATCCATTGGATCAACAGATGGAAGTCGTGCCGCACCGATTGGCGAGCAGGTCTACCCAATTTCCAGCGGCTCACCCTTTTCGACGCCAAGGGCAAACTCATTGGCCACATGCAGCAATGGGACTATGCGACGGTCAACAGCTCGGAGAGGTTTCGCCGGGTGTCCGCACCTTCACCGAGTTGCGCAGTGTTTGAGGTGCAGGAGGATATGAAGGTATTCGGCGTGGCCATGAAATCCGGATCGCTTCTCGTTTGGCGGACTACCGATGACAAGCAACTGATACGGGCATTAACCGCAGCTCGCGCGGCCAATGCATCCGGTGCCGTGTGGTTCGCCCACCCCGCATCCGCACCAGTGCCGGCAAGATCCATCACCCATCTCGAATCACTTCAACACGGCGTCACTCCGATGCCTAAGCTCGTCGAGACGCGCCTTGAATCCGGAGCCGTCACCCTCACCAATATCGGCACTGGCGACGTGCTACCTAACAGCGACGGAACACCGTATTCGCTTGTCATCCACGCAACGCCCGAGTTAAGATTCGATCAAATTGCAGCTGGCGATTTTCACTCATTCACCTCCACCGGAGGATCGCTTTCCAACTCGGAACTGGTACGCGAAATTCAGCTCAATTATTTCACTCTACCCGTAGGAAGCACGCTCAGATCGCGTAGTCATCTATTCACTTCTCCTTAGCTTACCCCCTCGACTCCATGAAAAAATCTCTCTTGCTTTTGGGCATCCCGCTGCTGCTCGCCTGCGGCCCATTTTTCTATCAAGCCCCACCACCAATCGCCACATATCCTGAGCGAACTCCCGGTAAATCCTGGCAACAACTTCTCGATACCAGCTACTCTCCATCCGGCGAGAAAAAATCCGCATTGATCGAAGAATGCCACACCCTCGTCAAGTCAATCGACAGCTCGGATAAGGCCAAAACCCTCACTACCATTACAGCGCTTCAACAGCGCAACCGCGATGGTGAGTTCAGTATCAAAATCGCCAACTTCTTGATCGAGTTTCGTGAACTAATTGCTACTGACACCGATCACACTGTAATACAACCCTACCTTGCCGACCAAGCAGAAGAACTGCCCGGCGGATTTTATGTTATTCAAGAGCCCGTCAAGACATGGCGTCAGACAGACACAGAATATGCGATGCTGCTTGAGGAGGTGCGGGCACGCCTTGAAATCAAAACCAGTAAACTCGACCAAAACATCAACGAAGGTCCAGAAGCCCTGCGCCCAAATTTTCTCGTTCAGCGTGGAGCGTTTCTTTTCCGCTGTGGAAAAGTCGACCTTGCCGCAAGCGACTTTCGCACCGTGGTCTCAGCATTCCCAGAACATCCACGCGCCGAGGTAGCTGCTTTCATGTTTGGTCGATGCGCCCTTCATCATGCGAGAGCACTGAAGCCAAAAGCAACCAATCCAAGCCGCGAGGAAATCGATCTCTGGAGGGACGCATTAACCACGGCTAAAAAGTCATTCAACGCCTACATCAAAAAATATCCCGAGGGGCGATTTGCTGACGACGCACATGGATGGACCGGAGCTGTCGCTCGCGATCGCGGCGACTTGGCGATGGCATTCAATCAACAACTCACCCGACTCGATCTTCAACCTACTCGTGAAGTCGCCTATTCAGTGATGCGCGAGGTCGATTCACTACTCGACCAAATGCTGGAGGAAAACCCCGGAACATTACGCGGAGACTACGACTACGGCATGGGCAACAGTCTCGATTTCGACCGCATGGTGAAGTATCCAGCCGTCACCCGGCAGTTTATCTATCATTCACTCGACCCAGCCGCGAGAATGGGGCTGCCCTACTATTTCGAAGACTACCGCGGCGGCAGAAAGACGATCGATTTCCTCAACAATAAAGTTGTTCGTAACGACGAGTTCACCACCGCGGGACTCGCCCAACTCGCACGCGCCATCGCCAAGTCGAACGCCCCGACCGATGAACTATCTGCACTTATTTTGAGTTGGTCTCTCATCCGTGCCAACGACTCGAGCCAGGCACTGGCGATCGCTGATCGCGCCCTCGCCGCCGTCTCCACCGACGACCTCATTCAAGTCCGCGCCGTGGCGCTTTCGCACCTCGGCCGCCATGCCGAATCCGCTCAAGCCTATCAGCTACTCATCAAAGAGTTTTCCGGAAGCCCGCTCGCAGAACCGTCTCAATTTGACTACGCGATGGAACTGCGCCACGCCGGACAGGCAGGCAAGGCACTCGTTACGCTTCTTGATCTGCATGAGCCAGTATACCTCGATAACGAAGACAGACCCTCCGCGCCCCGCCTCCACTCGGCCGATGAAGTCATCCAATGGATCGACACGATCGCGCAGTTTAGCCCGGTGGATGAACTGCGCGCCGCGCTCGAAAATCTCCCGGCGGATAGCCAGCACGTGGCAACCTTGCGCTCCATTGTCCGCACCCGCTTGCTTTGTCATGGAGAATTTGATGCCGCTAAAATCTACCTCGATGCACCCCTTCAGCCCGATCAGATAAACGAGCCCTACAACCCTGCTCAGTGGAACCCAAAACGTTGGGCACATCTCGACCAAGAGCGCTGGGACAGTGACGTTGCTCCATTGGCAAAAATAGCCAGCGAACTGAAATCCGCGTCCGGCGATCAGCTACAGACTCTCCATCTCAATGCCGCACAACATTGGCAAAAACTCCGCGGCAAACTCACCCTACCTCGACTTGCCAAGTTCGACTACTCCAACAGCGAAACGGAAAAGATCGACCAACTCCGCCGCACCAACGCGCGACTCATGGGCATCGATGAAAAAACGATCACCGCTGAACTCGATTCAAGTGACGAACTTCATCACGCCCTCAATCATTTCCTCAAAGCCGCGAGCGGAGGCGATCCGACCAAAAAGCTCACCGCTTTGTTTAATGCCAACGAAGCATTGTTCCGCCTCGCTGAGTTCTCGCCCTACCGACTTTCCCGCGCTGTGGAGGAAAACCATTCCGCACTTTCGCTCAAGCTCGTCGAGCAAATGACTAGTCAGTTTCCCGAAAAGGACCTCACCAAGTCAGCCATCGATTTCACCTTCTCGCCACCCGCAACGCTTCGCGAATGGATGCCCGGCGACTACAATTCAAACAACTCCGACGACTACATCGACGAAGCCATCAGTGGACAGGATTCGTTTGCTGGTTGGAGATACCATTACGACGAAAGCGAGAAGAAAGTCGCCGCACGAAATCAACTCAAGGAGTTACATGCAAAGATCAAAAAGCTTGGTGACTCCCCAGTCAAAGATCCAAAAGCCGTCACCGAATCGCTACGAATGAAGTTCACTGCTCTACGTCCTAATCTAGACCGCGAGGAGATTCTCTCCATCGTCGATACCATCGATGACCTCCACACCGCCGCACACACAAACGGCGTATCGCCAGAGCTTTTCAGCGCCTACGTTTCGAAGCGTCAAACCATGAACCCCAAGCCTACCACCGGACTCGACTGGCAACCGTTGATGCCATTTCTCGTTTTCATCGACAAGCTCCGTATGGAGGATGGTTATAAAAGTAAGCTCCAAGAGCCAAAGAGTGATTCCACCTCGAGGTGGCAGAATTACTTGGAAAGATACCCTGATGGCCCCAAGTCGGAGGCCGTGGAGTTTCGACTCCTCCGTGATGAAGTCCGGGCCATTGTACCCATCCCACATGTGGAGGCCTTCCACTTTCCCGAAGCCCCTATCGCTAACGGCTACAAGAACATCGAATTTCATGTAAACCTATCGACCCACGGGGAAATGCTTGGTGCGCTCATTCAGGCCTACCGCGAAAAATACCCGAATGGCCGGTATTCCATGGATGTGAATTTGCTTGAAGCCGCAGTGCTCGCCGTGTCCGGAAAATACGCTGAAGCGCTTCCGCTGGTCACCAAGGTGCTCGATGATCCTATCCACAACGAAATTCGCCAGGACGCTGCATTGCACTTCGCCGCGATCGCATTGCAACTTCTCGACCCCGAAGCTAGAGGCGAGCTCATCCCCGCATTCCGCACCACACCGAACGCCATGATGTATCTCGAACGCCTGGTGAACGGCAACACCTGCGTGTCGCGCGTTCGTCCACTCATGGCCGCCCTGAAAGCGGAAAAGTAGGATCGTCTTCGCAAAACCATATTCCTCATTGCAAGAACTGATCGGTGGCGCAAATTACGCGACACATGAGCAAGCCAAAGACAGCCATCACACCCACCCGCGAAGACGATTTCCCTGAGTGGTATCAGCAAGTCATCAAAGCCGCCGACATGGCGGAGAACTCCGAAGTGCGCGGGTGCATGGTGATCAAGCCGTGGGGCTACGGCATTTGGGAACTCATCCAACGCCAACTCGATAAGAAGTTCAAAGAGACCGGTCACCAAAACGCCTACTTTCCACTGCTCATTCCCGTCTCCCATTTGGAGAAAGAAGCTCAGCATGCCGAAGGCTTCGCCACCGAGTGCGCCGTCGTGACTCACCATCGCCTCGAAGCGGTGAAACAAGATGACGGCACTACCAAAATGGTTCCCGCCGGCAAGCTTACAGAACCCTTCGTCGTCCGCCCAACATCGGAAACCGTGATCGGTGCAGCCTTCGCACGATGGACACAAAGCTACCGCGATCTTCCGTTGCTGATCAATCAATGGGCGAACGTGATGCGCTGGGAGATGCGCCCTCGTCTCTTCCTCCGTACCGCCGAGTTCCTTTGGCAAGAAGGGCACACCGCCCACGAAACCGCTGACGAAGCCATCGAAGAAACACGCCTTATCCATGGTGTTTACGAGAAGTTCCTCCGTGACTACCTCGCCATCCCTGTGATCGCCGGCGAGAAATCAGAGATCGAGCGTTTCCCCGGTGCCGACATGACTCTCACCGTCGAAGCCATGGTCCAGGACAAAAAGGCCATCCAAGCAGGAACGTCACACTACCTCGGCCAGAATTTCGCCAAAGCCCAGGAGATCACCTTTACCGCACGCGATGGCAGTGAGCAATTTGCCCACACCACATCGTGGGGCGTTTCCACCCGATTGATCGGCACATTAATCATGGCGCACTCGGACGACGACGGACTGGTTCTCCCACCACGTGTTGCCACCAGTCAGATTGTCATCATCCCCGTCACTCCAAAAGAGGACACCAAGGATGCCGTTATCGATTCCTGCCACGCATTGGCAGAAACCCTTCGCGCAAAATCATGGGAGGGAGAGACACTCCGCGTCGAAGTGGACGACCGCGATAGCGGCGGTGGTAAAAAATGGAACTGGGTGAAAAAGGGCGTGCCTATCCGTATCGAGATCGGACCACGCGATTTGGAATCGCGTAAAGTGTGCCTCCAACGCCGCGACCAGCCAGCCAACGAAAAGCAATTCATCGACAAGGAGGAATTCCTTCAACAAGTCGGTAACATCCTCGAAGAGATTCAGTCAGGACTACTTCAGAGCGCCATCGACTTCCGCAATACCAATCTGACCGAAGTCGAGACACTCGCCGAGCTTGAGAACAATTTCTCCGGTGAAGGTCCAGCCAACTGGGTGATCAGCCCATGGGCAGCGTCCAACGAAGAAGAAGAAGAACTCTCCAAAAAGCATAAGATTTCAATCCGCTGCTTTCCCGTCGGCGAACTCGGCACAGGGCCAGAGAAACCGTGCATCGTGTCAGGCAAGCCAACCACTCGCCGCGCTGTATGGGCACGTAGCTACTAGCCGAGCAGTATTGTTAGGGAGGGACGGTTTTCACACCGTCCGTGACTTTCCTTCATCACCGCACGAAGTGGCCGTGGCTTCCAGCCGCAAAGCCAAGCCTACGACATTTTTTTACAGGAAGGGCTGAAAGGACAAGAAGAGGTGAGATTTGAGGTTATTTCATCGGCAGCCAAAACGCAACCACCAGGGAGGGACGGTTTTCAGGCTATGGAGAGCCATCCTTCTAGGTGGCTTGGGTGGTTCACGAACAACCCACACCCCTCCCAGCCAGCTGGAAGCGTGGCTCTCCATATACAATTCCTCCAGCACCCACGGCAACCGAGCCGTTTTCAAGCCACCCCAAACACACCGCATCCAATCATCACCACCGGCATCCACGGCAACCGAGCGGTTTTCTAACCGCCCCATCACGTCGCTTCCAATCCTCCAGCCGGGATCTGGCATCCAATCATCTCTGCCGGGATCCGGCACCTTCGGCATCCACGGCATCAGAGTGATCATCAAGCTACCCTCAACCGACGATTCCAATCCTCCTTACCGGGATCCGGTACCGCGATAGGTGAAGAGGAAGTAGACCATTGCGATGAGAGTGGTGATGAAGAGCACACTCCAGAATGTTACCCAGTCAGCGAGATCACCTGACTTCGCGGTAAGCTTGAACAATTCGCCCGCGATGAGGATTCCTGCCAGCGTGCCTACCCCGCCGCTAAGCATCACCAATAGCGATTGCGCCTGCGCTCTCATCTTTTTCTCAATCCGCTCGGCGAGATAGATCTGCGCGGTGACGAAAAATCCCACATAGCATAGCCCGTGGAGCGCAATTCCCCATTTCAGCCATGCCATCTCCGCCGTCATTGCTCCAAAAGTGAAGAATGCGTAGCGTAACACGCCGAAGATGAGCGCTCCCAACAGAATCCACTTCAATCGCACCTTTCTCACCACAAACGGCAGGAAAAGAAGGAGAAAAATTTCACTCACTTGGCCGAGCGTCATCGTCATGGTCGACCCTTCATCACCCATCTGCCGGAGCAACATCGGGGTGTAGGCGTAGAACGCTGCAATCGGAATGGACAGCAAAGCTGCGGTAACAAACAATCCACGGTGGTCTCTATTCTTCAGCAAAGTGAACGCCTCAAAACCGAACAGCGAAGCAATACTGCGACGCCCCTTCGGAGCCACTGAATCTGGCGGTGGCATCGGCGGGAGGAACCAACACACCACCGCGAGAATCAACATCAATACCGCAGCAACCTTGCCGCCCAGAGTCGAGGTTTCTGCTTGAAGAACGCCACTCACCAACCAGCCCGCTGCGATCCATCCTACCGTTCCCCAGATACGGATGCGCGGAAACCTATTCGTTCTCTCACCCAACAGGTTGAACGCGATCGCCGAGATCAAGCCGAAGGTCGGAGTAAAGAAAAGCGCACGCACCCCGAAAACACCGACGAATGCCCATGGAGAGGCCTTGGTGTCGAGCAAGCTAAACGCAACGAAGAGCAACACACCGGATCCAACAAAAAGCACCGAAAGAATTTTACCAGCATCGAAGCGTTTATCTGCCATTGCCCCCATCATCAACGGCGCAACCATGCAACCCAAGGGCCCCGTCGACATCGCAATATGAATATAATCTTCAAGCCCCCGATCTTTAAGAATATTCCCAAGGCTTACAGTGAACAGCCCTGGACCCATCAGGTGGAAGAAAAACATCAAACCCAGCCCAATCTCTATCCGCAGGTTTTTGCGGCGATCAATTGATGAGGAGGGTTCGGGCTGCATGAGGAAATCGGGACCTGCTTACTAGTAAACCGGACGTCACCACCGAGAGCAACCGACATTCACTCTATTGGAGCACGATCTCATCATCTCGAGGGTTTTCAAAAATTCTTCCACCCGTCCACTTGCATCCCTGCGTTGTGGGGGTATGATTCATGCCACGCCGCTTTAGCTCATTTGGTAGAGCAACTCACTTGTAATGAGTAGGTGGTCGGTTCGAATCCGACAAGCGGCTCCACTTTTCCCCTGTATTTAAAGGGCTTGGCGACTTATGCTTTAAGTCACCTTCTGTCAAATTAAGCCATTTTAAGTCACTTTAAGCCAAATTAGTTGCAGGAAAGTTGCAGGTTTTCACTTTCCTAATTTCCCCAGAATTTCCCCATTTATGGGAAATGTGAGCTTTTTAATCACACTTTGATTGGTGGTCGAGAGTGTGAATTTCTGATTATTGGTGTTGAGCCTGATGTTTTAGCGCGATACCCCGCGCTCTTTCGGCCCCGTTGCGTGAGGTGATCACCCGGGTAGTTGTCTGATTACTTCCAGACAAACCCGTCGGGGTCAGATCTCAGCAACCCAAAAAATACACGTCATGAGAAAAACCATTGAATTCGAGCAGAACAACCCAAACCTCAAAAAAAAACCACCCTCGGAAGAGGGTGGTTTTTTTATTTGAAAAGAGGGTAAACGCCTTGCGCAAAACCTTTGCCTTTAAGAAGCGCAGCTGATGCTCTTTCTTCTGGCCAAGCTTTCAGCAAAAGATCCACAGCATCAGGGTTTGTCTCCAACTCTACTTGGAATTGGGCGGACGTAAATGAAGCAAATGCCACCCGCAAAGGAGCTAATTGTGGTGTTACTTCACCCAAGAAAGGCTCAGCAACCCAATCGTATTTCCGGGTTCGGTCATCTTGAATAAAGACATTCGAACCAGAAATCACCCCAGGGGAGAGAACCGACACAACGGCTTTGTCAGAATCGCCAAATATAGGTTCTTTGAACTCCCAAGTCCAAACACCATCGCCAGACTTAGTGACTTTCGAAAACCGAATACGGAAGACATTAGTTTTATAGCCAGACTTGCCCGCTACGATGTTAGATGGCGCACCAAACACATAAGTGTCGTCACCTACCGAAAGAAACCGCAAGAATCCAGATTGTTCCCCACCAACCACACTCCAATAATACAAATAAGACGGGTATAAAAACCCACTATCACTTGCAGCGAAATAAGGAGTTCGGGTAACCCTATTTTTAACAGTGAAGAAATCGGTGTTTGAGTTGTATTGCCATTTATGGCTCCACCAATCCCACGTAGGAACTGACTTGCCATTTTTCAAAACGGCACCTTTAGGAGCTTGCGCATTCCCTTCGGAATCCACTTCAGGAATAACCGCAAGCGACTGGACATATTCCGACGCAGGCTTCATCTCACCAAGGTCAACCAATGCATCTGAGTTGGCATCAACCCAAATCCAAACAGGGGCCAGTTCGTCCCCAGTCAAATTGCCATTGGCATCATTATCCAATGTAGCAAGGGGTTGGTAACCATGCGCCCATGCATCGGAACCGGTGCGACCCAAGGTGTGGTTACCAAATAGGTAAGAACCATCCAAAGTCAGAGGGTAAGCCTCTTCCTTAGGCGCAGCTTCTGGCCAATGAACAAGGATACCAGAACGTGGGCCGACCCATTCCCATACCGGGGGGAGGCTCCGCCCAATACCACTAAGATCCATATCAAAGACGCGGTAAGCAGAAGTTTTAGCAACTACATCCCGACCTTTCTTCCAAGAAACATCCCCAGAAAGAAGATCTGGATTCCCCAAACCAAAAAGGTCAATGAGTATTGGAGAGGAAAAACCAGGAGACAGCTCACAGTTCAAAGCCTTGCTACCGAGAAATCCGGATTCCTTAGGCAGGCGATTAAGGTTGGCTGTCAATATATCAAAGGCTTCCTCGTGACGGGTTTGCAGCCCATCAATTTTTTTGGCAACGGTTTTCGGCTTTTCAGCAGCCGGAGTATCCAACTGCGAGAGGGAATTGGTCTGAGCCATTGAAAGACCTCCCCCCATGGCAATGAGGCAGGCTATGGCGAGAACAAGAGATTTGATGATCGGATTGGATTTCATTTTTTTGGGGAGAACGCTTGATTTTTCGAATGACTCACAGCCGTTACCCCTACATGCGTATTTTTGGGTAATCAGCGGACATGAAAAATCATTTCCTGCATTTTCCCGCTTTCGGGCAAGTAATCGCGCATGCGCATATACCTCCTCCCACGCCATGACGCCCTTCTAAAAAATTCGCTTGAGGTTAACCAAGGTTCTTCATAACGCACCGCGCAGCACAAGCCAATTGCCGCAAACGAGCCACTACTCCAAAAGCCACGAATTAAGATTTCCATCGACGACATCGGAACCACATAAAAATACAACGTGATCGAGATCAAACCTAGTCTTATTGACGCTATCCAAGATACACCACGCGTCTTGAATTAAAAGCAGCATAGATCCACAAAAAGATACAGCCTACTATCAGCGCAATGACCACGATCAGCGAATGAATCACCACAGGCGCGACCACCAACCCAATGCTACTATTGACTAATGTGGCACCGGTTCCGCGTAAGAACTTGAGGCGACTATACATAAGTTGATTTGTAATTTCATGCTCCTGCGATTGCGATAAATCCGAAAAGAAGAATCGCACCCAAGTAACAGCCATTGGCAACAGCCCCAATGACCCCCAGTTTCTTGATTCCCATCGAACTCCCTACAATACCGCATACCAGCCCGATTGCATGGATAACGAGTCCGACAAAACCCATAAGAATGACCAGCAGAGGATTGCCGGAGGAAAAGTAGGATCGGCTCGAACCCAAGAGTTCGATACAATTGAAGAAATATACTAGCAGAGGAAGAACACCAATTACGGCGATCACGACGGCTGTAAGGGCAAAGGGCTTGCCCTTCGTAGGGGGAGGAAGAGCAACTTGTGTGGGTATTGGAGGAAGCGGAGGCGGCAGTTCCTGTGGCGTGGTCGAGTTCATGATTATTTACTCAATGGTTGGAAAAATTACATGTGGTGGTATTGCAGTTCCTGCGGGTTAGGGCATTTGCTGGTTCCGCCTTCGATCCGTTCATTCCACCGTCTGCATCCGGAGACCGTATTTGGCACCGTATTTACTTGTGAGTGCCTCGCCTTCAAGGCCTTGATCAGTGAGATCCAGACTGAGGATGCATTCCTCGAAGTAGATTCGGAATCTGTCCCTGTCGTTTTCCGATACCCTTGCCCTTGATGCCTGCTTGGGCGAAAGGATGATTGGATAGTGCCTGTTGTTTGAGCGGTTGGTTTCCGGCTGTTGCTCAAAGACGAGCTCTCCGGTGAAGGTCTGCTTGTGGGAGGGCTCGTCGGGGTTATGGAGTTCCGCCGTGATCAGAGATTTTTCCTGCGAAGTAAATTGCAGCTCGACCGCCTGACGTGTCTCAGATGATCCCCCGGGCGATTCAACCAGTATGCCCTTGTAACGTTTTCCGACCGCCGTCGCTTCGAGCAATTTCTTGCGAACAGCCTCCTGTTCCTGTCGCTGTTTTTCCAATAGGGCGATGCGTGCTTCCTCGTTTTGACGTTCTCTCTCCTCGGCGATTTTCACCTGCTCCGCGCGCTTCGCCTCACGCTCTGCGAAGAAATTCTTGAAAGCCTCCGAACCATCGACGAGAGCACGCGAATCGAAGGCCCCCCGAGGGCTGCCAAGCTGCGCCAGGCCTGAATCGATTTGGGGACGCGAGAAATCCCATTTATCCATGTTTCGCTCAGCGGTTACCGAGCCGTAAAGATTCATTTCAGATCCGGCAGATTGGCTTTGTTTCAAAATCATCTGCGAGCGGTCATCGCCCAGAAAGCGGTCAGTGATAAACAAGTCTTCAGAAGCCTTTACGTTAGACTTGAAATTGATCTTCACACGGTTTTCAACTACCGGGATTACTTCGCTTTCAAATGAGGCGAGTGACAGGAACGGAGGAAGAGCCAACTTCACATTGGCTTCAATCTCGCTTTTCAAGGGAGCCACCTGCGGGTCTTCGCTGGAGCAGCCGGGAAGCATGACCAGTGCGATCAGCATCACTGACAATGGTAGAATAATTTCTTTGCTCATTTTCATTTGGTTGTGTTTTTGCGTGTGAGGTTTATGACGGGATAAGGTCTGCCTGTTGAGGGTCTTTAAGTGGAGCTGCATGGCAGGGTTCATTTGGTTTTTAGCTTGGTTTCGTTTGTATTCGGCAGTGGGAAGCCTGGTGAAGCTTCGCGATACCGGGTTACATAGATACATGCGCGGTATCGATTCGATAACGGACAGAGAATTTTTTCAACGGGCCAAATCGCCATCCCGGAGCGTTTTCGTTGAATGCAAAAGACGACTGAAGTGGCGCTCGATAAGCAATGGAAAGCGGAGAAAGAGGGGCAGGGGGCTACTCCAAAAGCCACGATTTAAGAATTCCATCTACGACATCGGAACCACATACAAATCCACCGAGAGTGCGATTAAACCTCGTCTTATTGACGCTATTCAAGATACACCACGCGTCTTGAATTAAATGAGGCATAGATCCACAAAAAGATACAGCCTACTATCAGCACAATGACCAAGATCAGCGAATGAATCACCACAGGCGCGACCACCAACCCAATGCTACTATTGACTAATGTGGCACCGGTTCCGCGCAAGAACTTGAGGCGACTATACATAAACCAAACAAAGCCAAGAATCGTTAAAATTCCACTTACCAAAGCCACTGACCAGGCAGGGACTTCTTCCATTCGCATTGAATGTGCGACAAACAGCAACCAGATCCCGGAACCCACCCACATCCAGCTTATGAACCGAATCGGCCTCCAGCCTTGCGGGGATTGCAACAGCGTGTTCAATCCGCGGATGATACGATAGATCACATAGCCCGCCGCGCTGAGCACGGATAGCGACACTAAAACTGCGACAATCCAGAACCAGATCCGATGCTCTTGGGAAAGCATTTCGTATCTTTCGATTGCCCATTCGATGTGCGGCGAGAATTCATCTAGCCACTCAACGATTTTTTCGCGGTTTTCCATGAGGGGTCTTTTGAAATTAATTTGATTATTCGCGATGGAATTTGACGTTTGTCAGAATAATTCCCTTTCCTTTAGTCATCGCTATCGAACAGAAGTGCTGAACCGTGCAAGGAAAAAAAGGGGGGGGCTTCATTTCGGTGTATTACTCGTGTGATTCAGGAACGACGGATGTTTTTTTTAATTACCCTTGAGGAATTGTTGGTAGAGTCCATCCAGTTCATCTTTCGAGAGCAGGCGGTTATAGACGCGGACTTCATCAATGGCTCCTTTGAACTCCTTCGCCCCTCCCTTGCCCCCCAGCCGAAACGAACCAGCACGGCTATATTTGTTCATCTTGCTTTCAAAAAGCTCATCGTTCACACGGAATGTTGCGTTCTGAGTACCTTCATCGTAGGTCGCCGCCAGAAAAACCCATTCTCCGACATTGAGTTTCCGGTGCCCAAACATTCCCCATCTACCAGAAACTCCTCTGGCACCCCAGCCAGCTGCAATTTCAATCGAACGACCGTGACATACCCCAATCACGTGCCTCCAAGCACCTTGAGTATCGGAGCGCGCCCAAGCCACTAAGGTCACTTGTGGAGGCGTCGTTGACTCGAGCCTCAAAGGACATGAGACGAACTCTTCTGTGCCATCTAACTGGATTGCCGAGCGTGGATTGCCGTATTTATCCTCAGTCCATTGGGTTTGCTGGTAAATCGAATGATTTTCCATACCGCTTGAGTCCTGCGTGTTTCCATCCAGCGCATAGTGGACGAGCAAGCCATCAACAGGAGTGAGGTTTTTCCAACGCGCGTAACCCCACCTTGGGGTTTCCTCGATTCGGATAAATCCCTCTTTGTGCAATCGGATCTCAAGGCGGCTCCCATAACCGTCCCCCCAACTCTGACGCTGAATCCGACGCTGGTCGTCGTCGCGGAACAACCAACCATCTTCCGGAGAAAATAGTCCGGCTGTATGTTCACCCCGGACGGCAACCACACGGGGTCCCACCCACTCAATGGCACGCCATTCCTGCTTCAGTGCAATTTTGCCAGAGCTATCGACCAGCCCCTTCAACCCCCTTGAATTTTCCGAAATCGCCCACTTTCCAGCGATAGAATTTCCGCGATCGTTTTGTTCATTTTGATTACGACGTTTGTAGTAATCTGAACTCGTCATTTTGTTTCCATCCGCATCCCAGTAACTCGAAGGTATCTCTCTGTTATTACTCCATAGATAGATCGCGCTGCCCTGCCAGTTCCCCTGCCGATCGCCAACCAAAGGGATGACCAAGTGGGCTTTTTCGTTGATGTAACCCCACTTGCCTGACTTGCAAACGGCGGCAAGCAGTGGCGCCTTGGCTTCTTGTTTACCGGAGGCGACGAAGAAGTCTCCGACCTCATCATACTTGCAGTCGATCACCTGCTTGCCTGAAGCATCGATGAACCCCCAAAGCCCATCCTTCTTCACGGCGACAAGGCCATTCCTAAACACACTGGCATCATCCCATAGGCCAAAATCCAGCCGCTTTCCTTGTTTGTCCACAAAATAGCACTTGGCATTTTCCCACATGACCCCGATGCCTTCATCGAAAAACCAAGCTTCCGGCTGCTGTGCCATCTCCAGCCCGAGGCGGGTGCCATCGCTCGTGCAGAAATGCCATCGTTTCGTCACAGCATCCTCCAGCCAGACACGGTCATGATCGGCAAGACTCTTGACCCAGTAAATCCGTGAAGCACCTTCAAAACGATGGAGCTTCCTGGTCATGAAATCCGCGCGCCACCATACCTTTGGCGAATCCTTGTCACCTTCACTGAAGATCAAATCCTGGCCGTAACTGTCCACAAACGTGAGCGCTTCCCGCCCAGCAGGCAGAACCGGCTGCCAATCATTCCAATAAATGACTCGCTTCTTATCGATATTAACATCAAAGCCGGGGCCGTTTTGCAGAACGCGTGCGCTGCTAATTTTCCCCTCCAGAATCACGTTTCCGTGAACATCGGAGATTTGACCCGAACTGCCCTTTTTCAGAAAATAAGTATCCGGATTTATAAACACTACTTCGTCATACTCCGGCTTGAAAACGACTTTTCCCTTCAAATCAATCAATCCCTTTTTTGGCTCTCCATCTTCCATCCGTGGATAAGGAAACTGCGGCGAAAATGTCTCAGAGTTTTTCCATGGGCGAAAATTCTGGTTGGCAAGAGTGGGAAGGCAAACGCCCTCGCGCAATTTCGGAGTCGCTCCCGGTTTGCCATCAATGCCAAGGAAGGTTAACCCATCCGATCTTGTCCTTCCTCTTCGATACCATGATGAAAAGCTCTCTCCTTTACCTAGCTGGGTCATTGGCCATGCCGGAATATACCCAAGCTCGAAACGGCGGTCCTCCCAGCGAAAATTCCACACCGCCTCCGTCAATAGTTTTCCGTCACCATTCACCAGTGCCCACCCGTTGCCACGGCGCACTGCTGCTATGCCCTCGGGAGTATGTGGAAGTGCTCCATCCCACTCCGGCTTGACGATAACTTTACCGCTTCGATCAATAAATCCGCGCTTTCCATCCAAAGTCACCACGGCCGTGCCCACTTGGGAGAAACGCCATGCATCATCCCATACACAGGGGATCACCAGTTCACCGCCCTCTGCGGCGTAACCCCACTTGCCCTGCGATTTGACTGGTATCAAGCCATGCTGCAAATCACCGACATCTTCCCAAGCTGGAGACAACACCAAGTTTGCTACCTCATTTAGCAACCCACATTTACCGTCTTCAAAAACCTTCATGTTCATTGAATTTGGTATTTCCTGGATATGATCAAAACGCGGCTGCTCGACGTATGCTCCCTTTAAATCAATGACTCCCCACTTCTGCTCTTTTTTCACCAACGCGCGCCCATTACTGAAGAACGGTTTCACTGCCGTGAACTCGGCATCCACAGCCCATTCCCATTTATCAGGCCTCCACGTTTCTGCTAACCACTCTGCGATGAAATTCCGCCCCATCTCATCAAGATTTTCAACAGGAACCCTTTCCAGTAGCTCACCAGATTCCTTCTGAAAGGTGACTTGCTTGTCATCTGCGCGGAGGATGCTTGCATGGATTTCTTCCCCTTCGAGAATGAACGTCATCGTGGGAGATGTCCTGAATGGCTTCTGCTCTATCCAATGCTCAAGCGCGAGGTGGCTGAGAGGTTCCAATTCGCTCAATGCCGCTTCTTTCTGAATCATGTCTGCATCGGCATACCAGAATTGCCCCTCTTTCACATCATACACATAACCGGCAATCACACGCCCATCCGTAAACCTGATCGTGGTTTGTAGAGCGGTTCTGCCAGCAGGCGGCGGCACCAAACCTCTCTCAATCTGCTCGGCTAAAATCGATTCATTGGAAATCGAAACTGGCTTGGGATATGTCTTTGCCTCTGGTTTCAACTCTGGCTTTGGCTCCGCCTCTGGTTTCGGTAAACTTGGGATCGGGTCAGGATCTTGCTTATTGAGTTTTGTTGTTGCCGCTTTGCTGTCTTTGTTTTTCCGCAATTCGGCCAGCCAATCACGATCCTTCCGAGACAGGCGTTCAACTGGAATGACAAATTCCAGTTGATCCGACTTCCTACGAATGCGGAGACTGTCCTTATCAATTTCCAAAATCGCAACTTCAATACTGCGTCCTGAAACATCGGTAATGTTGCGGTCAATTGGAAGCGAATGAAGAACTGAATCTTGGCCGAACGACCTGCCGATAGATAGTAATAAAATTACTAATATAAAAAAAATCTCATGCTTCATGCGTTATTTGAATATAATTTTAAGGGCTTCGTTCAAGCTAATCACGCTTGTGTCAGATGTACGGAATGAGTAATCGCTTATTTTTGAATGAATCAGTTTGCCGTCTGGCCCAATCAGCCATCCAAAGGATGGCTCCCTTGAGATCGTTTTCGCCACTGGATTAACTGCATCTTCACTATATGCAATATTCCAATCCACACCGTAATCCTTGAGACTCTTTTGAAAAAAATCTTCTATTTTTCTTTTAGAGCTAAAATCTTCTGAATCTCTATAAATATATTCAGGAGTCGAGAAAATAGTCAAAATAGAAAAGCCTTTATCCGAGTATTGCGCGTGAAGCAATTTTAATTCCGCAAGCCTATTCCCCATGGTAGGATTTATATTATAGGTATGTATATACACGTACTTACCTTTAAACACGTCTTGGGTTTTGTCTTTTTTTCTTATGTAATCAATGAAATGAAATTTCAGAGGCTCCTCTTTAAGTTTTTTAAGCCATGGGATTGTATCAGAAACAATGTCTTTAGGAAAAGAATCAGGAAGCTCAGGCACCTGTGCAACTTGCTCATTTACAATATTATTGCCTTCTAAATTAGACAGCTTCGTTTTAACGTGCTCCTGGTCAAGGCGGGACAAGGAAACTATGGGAACGATGATTATTTTTCCATCAGCCCGCTCTAAACTAACTTCGTCATTGCTTACCGATTTCATTTTTGCCTGTAGCGTCGACCCCACTGCGCTTGTCCAAACTCTGTATTCTTCCTCAGATTGAACTGGTGCAATCATTGCGAAAAAAGAAGCGACAGAAAGGAGTTTAAATAGACCGTTTGTCATAATGATTTGCCGAAACCGCCGGGGTGAAAATACTTCCCAGCAAAACGGGATGAAGTAATTTGTGACAATCATCGACTGAATAGCGACATAGCAGGTAGGCATTTTCTCCCTGGTCAACAACCTCACACTTCGTGCAAATATTCTTCTCTTCATAACAAATACGATTTCGTTAAAAAACTTTTGAAAAACGGTCTAAATATCGTGACTCCAAGGCTTCTTCATTCCTCAGCTCCGTGCTGACTGCTTTTCTCCTCAAATGCGTCATCGGCTGTAGATTCATCATCAACTGTATATGACTTCAAATACTCCTCGACTTGTTGCTTAATCACTTCAGATGCTTTTGCTTCACCTTGGAGGTCACGGTATGCTTTATGAATTCTATTCCATTTTGGGAAAATGGTGTAGGCCGCACCAAGCCGTTTTATCGCAAGATCGAGCTTTTCAGACAGCAAGTTGCAGTCTTTGGTAAGCACATCGGCGGATACCAAGAGTTCTTGTTTCTGCTCCTCACTAAATGAGGAGCTCGATTTGATCGCCTTCGCATCAACACGCAACGAGCTTAACAATGTTGAGCATCCGTAGCGGATAGATTTCATTTCCCGGGTCGATTCCTCCACCATTTCGAACAAAGCCTTGCTACCGAGAAATCCAGATTCATTAGGAAGGCGATTGAGGTTGGCGGTTAATTTATCAAATGCTTCCTTGTGCCGGGTTTGCAGGTCTTCAATTTTTTCGGCAGCGGTTTTTGGTTTTTCAGCAGCCGGAGTATCCAACGGCCAAAGGGAATTAGTCTGAGCCATTGAAAGACCTCCCCCCATGGCAATGAGGCAGGCTGTGGCGAGAACGAAGGATTTTGTGAGTGGATTAGATTTCATTTTTCGTATTTTTGAAGACAGCCTGATTTTTTTGAAGTAATCACAGCCGTCATCCCTACATGCGTATTTTCGGGTTGTCGGCGGACAGGAAAAATTCGTTTCTACGATTTTTCTGTTGTCGAGTGTGTGAGGCGGCAAGAAAGTCTCGACAATTTCACGGAAGTTCCGTGAAATTAGTATCAGTAATCTTAATTCATGCTCACCCAATGGCATAACATTCTAGAAGACCCCCAACGGCAGCAGGCTTTGTTTGAGGGGTTGTATCGCGAGCTCAAGGTCATCGCCTTGAGCCGAATGGCAGGCGAGCGTTCTTTTGTGACCCTCAATCCGACCTCTCTGGTTCATGAAGCTTGGATGCGATTGGAAAAAGGTAACGGTGATCCATGGCAGGATAGATCGCATTTTTTTGGAGCCGCGTCCGAGGCGATGCGCAGGATCCTAGTGGAAGCCGCCCGCAAGCGAAATGCGATCAAGCGGGGAAATGGTCAGATTCCCGTGCCAATGGAAGGTATCGATCTTCCTGATGACACCGACCACCAGCGCCTGCTGGAAGTCAACGACGTGCTGGATGCCCTGGAGGCCGAAGATCCGATGAAGGCACAAATCGTTAAAATGAGGTTTTACTGCGGCATGGAGAACGAGGAGATCGCGGCCATCCTCGGCGTCAACGAAAAGACAGTCCGACGTCATTGGCAACTGGCGAAAGTGCGGCTTTTCCGTGCGATCCATGAGGAGTAAAAGAAACTCTGTCCGTTCTCAGCCGCGGATCACGCATGAATGAATGATGGATGATAAGACGGACGAGTTTTTTTGCGACCTGATGGAGCTTTCTCCCGGTGAGCGCATGACTGCACTTGCTGAAATGTCGGGTTTGTCGGAGGAACAGAAGCAGCATATCCGGCTTATGCTGGAAGAAGCGGAGCGGGCCGAAGACTATTTTACGGGGACTTCTGTGGCAGTGAAAATGGTTCCGTTTGCGACCAAGGCGGAAGGCGCGGGCGAAATGTGCGGCCCCTACAAGTTGATTCGTAAACTCGGCGAAGGTGGATTTGGATTGGTTTGGCTGGCGGAACAAGAAAAGCCTCTCAAACGGACGGTTGCGGTCAAGATCCTCAAAGCGGGTATGGATAGCGCTGAGGTGCTGGCTCGGTTTGACGCTGAAAAACAGGCTCTTGCGCGAATGGATCACCCAAATATTGCAAAAGTGCTGGATGCGGGAATGACCGAGAGCGGCCGCTCTTACTTCGCGATGGAGCTAGTCGAGGGATGCTCCGTGACACAGTTCTGTGAGGAAAATGCCCTTTCCACCCATGATCGGCTCAAACTCTTCATGGATGTTTGTGCTGCAGTAGGCCACGCACACCAAAAAGGGGTCATCCACAGGGATCTAAAACCCACAAACGTTTTGGTCAGCCATGACGACACTGGCGCCATAGTCAAAGTCATCGATTTTGGTATCGCCAAGGCCATCGAGGGCGACCTCACCGATCAAACGCTACTCACTCGGGCTGAGCAATGGATTGGAACTCCAATTTACATGAGCCCCGAGCAGCTTGGAATGGGCTCCGCCGATCTCGATACGCGGAGCGACATTTATGCCCTTGGCGTCATTCTTTATGAATTGATCACTGGCTGCCCACCATTCGATTCACAGACCCTCATGCGCGCGGGATATGAGGAGATGCGCCGCATCATCCGCGAGGATGATCCTCCCCGCCCCTCGGCTCGCATCACAACTCTACAGAACAGCCCCACAGACAGCCCAAACAAAGGCAGCGCCACTACCAGCAATGCCCTCAAGTCGATCAAGTCAGAGCTAGACTGGATCGTCATGAAGGCGATGGATAAAGCCAAAGAGCGCCGCTATGAAACAGCAGCAGCATTAGCTGATGAGGTCAGTCGATTTTTGGCTGACGAGCCAGTATCGGCAAAACCGCCCAGCGCGATCTACACACTTGGGAAATTTGCGAAGCGGCACCGTGGGTTGCTTCAAGTTGTCAGCGTGATTGCGATCATGTTGATCGGAGCTACTGCATTTAGCTCATACCAGGCGATCCGAGCATCAAAGGCAGAGAAATTGGCCGAACAACGGATGACTGAGGCGCTTTCGGAACGAAATGCCAAAACCAAAGCGCTCAATAATGCCGAGGCGGTGAGTCGATTCCTGTCCGACGCCTTTACTCGTCCGACACCTGAAGCGGATGGCCGAAAAATAACCATGGTTGAGGCCTTGGATGCGGCAACCGCCAAACTCGAAAAAGACCTAACGAACCAGCCATTGCTAAAAGTAGACTTACTTAATGTGCTGGCCGACACTTATGAAAAGCTGGGTATCCTACCCAAGTCATTGGATCTACGGCGAAAAGCCCTGCGCATATTGAAGTCTCAAGGAGACCAAGCCATGAACGACACATTGGAGACTTCATCCCTACTTGTCGCACAACTCAGTCATTTAGGCCATTATGAGGAAGCACGAGACCTTGGGCTAGAGGAACTCAAGCTGCGAAAAAAGCACAACGGCCTAACCAATTCTGAAACGCTGAGCACTTTAGAGAGCTTGGCCTTGAACACCTTCCGATCAGGGGAATATCTCAAGGCAATTGATTTACAGGAAAAGCTGTTTCGCAATCTATCATCATCCACTCCCAGTGACGACCCTCGCCTGCCTGATGCCCTGGAAACCCTTCTCATATTTTGCGAGGACTCGGATAATAGCGACAAAGCTCAGCACTACACGACTGAGTTTGCTGAGGCCATGGAAAAGCCCGACACCACTACCACGAAGAAGGCTCCTTCTGTGACGAAAGAGAATGAGTTACTGCAGAAGAAAAAGACCCTAGATGAACTCGAAAAAAAGCTAGGAAAGCTTAACACCAGAACCATTGAGGCCCGATCCGAAGTCTCCGATGCATTGGCATCATTATCACGTTTCGAGGAGGCGATCGAATATCAGGATGAAGTGGTTCTAGCGGCAAAAGAAGTTTACGGAGAAGCCCACCAGAAAACCTTACGCGAGATCGAAAAATTGTTGTATTTCAACAACGCAGTGGCCCGCTGGGATGTATCAATGAGGCTCAGACGGGAGGCAACACAAATTCGCAATGGAGCACTTGGGGCCAACTATTATGATACTCTCTGTTTTCAGGGAGAATTAATCTTCTCGAAATCACTAATCAAAAAGCCGCTGGAAGGGCTGGCAATTGGTAAGGAATACATTCCGAAAATTCGACGCGTCATGGGACCAACCAGTCGAGAATACTATCATTACTCATGCCAAGTGGCTCGCTGCCTTGCCTCTGCTGGGAAGACACAGGACGCAATAAAGGTGCTGGCAGAATGCTGTCCTAACATGCCTGACGACACATACCTCAATCACATGCTCGCCTCATTTCGTCTGTGGAATGACAAGATGAAAGAATACGAAGACACTCGGGAGCTGATGATTGGTTACCAAAAGAAAAAGAGGGATCGATTCAAAAATAATTGCGAGATACTCGATCGTAACGTGTTGGTCTGCTGCCTCGCTCCTTTCAAAAACGAAGAGCAAGCTAACGAGATTGCAATGAGTCTGAAACAATCCGAGTCAGCCACCTCATCCCCAAAGTATCGGCCCCGCTTGCATCATGGATTTGCCTGGAGTCGCACTATTAATGGCGTGGCATACTACCGACTTGGGAAACCCCAAAAGGCGCTTGAATGCTTTGATGAGGCGCTGCGCCACGCTGAGGCCAACCCAGAAACTGACGGTGATGCAAAATGGGAACTCGACATGATTGCCATGTATCGTCCGATGGCTCTATATGCGATGGGAAAAACAACTGAAGCGAAGTTGATGTTTTCAGAAAACGCTAAAACCATCGATCATCCTGAGGACCCAAGCGAACCCCACAAAGGGCTAACAAGCCCACTAGCAAGCGAAATGGCAATCCTTCTCGCACATCGAGAGGCCGTTGCAATTCTTGGGTTAAAAACCCAAGAATAATTACACGCTATAGCATTATATTTAGAATCGAACAGCTGACTTAATAAATCGTTAGATTCTTACAGCTTTGATATTGAGACGCTATAATGTAGGCGGACAACCCGAATAAGGCGCAAAACATTATGACACCCAACATTCATTTAGGGGATCTTCTAGGTTTACGCTTCTCTCTGCAAGCCGATTTCCCTCTCAATTCGCCTTCCCTACTCAAGGATTTACCCAATTCTCGCTGCCAATCTCCGCCGACTGCGCGCGAGTATCAAACTTCAGTCAATACATTTTACCAAATTAATGGCATTGATATTACCTCTGAATTCATGTCTTGATTGATATTTTCCTTTTCCCTGAATCAGCTCACCAGAGCTTACAATCCAAGGATCGGATCTGAATCGCTTCGAGCACGAATGGTGGACAGCCAGTGATCAATTCGTAAAGAATGACGCCTAGGGCATATATGTCGCTTCGCGTATCAAGATCGATGGAACCCATTCCAAGTTGTTCAGGGCTCATATAGGTTGGGGTGCCAATCCATTGCTCAGCTCGGGTAAATAGTGTTTGATCGGTGAGATCACCCTCAATGGCCTTGGCGATGCCGAAATCAATCACCTTGACGATAGGCCCAGAGGTTTCACGACTGACCAAAACATTCGTGGGTTTTAAGTCTCTGTGAATGACTCCTTTTTGGTGGGCATGGTTAACCGCAGCACAGACATCAATGAAAAGTTTGAGGCGATCATGGGTAGAAAGGGCATTTTTCTCACAGAACTGTGTCACCGAACAGCCCTCGACCAGTTCCATGGCGAAGTAGGAGCGACCGCTCTCGGTCATCCCAGCATCTAGCACCTTCGCGATATGGGGGTGATCCATTCGTGCGAGTGCCTGTTTTTCGGCGTCAAATCGAGCTAGAACCTCGGCGCTGTCCATCCCAGCTTTGAGAACCTTCACCGCTACAGTTCGACGCAGCGGCTTTTCTTGTTCAGCTTGCCAAACTACGCCGAAGCCACCAGTGCCGAGCTTGCAAATCAATTTATAGGGACCAACCATGTCACCCTCGACTTCAATGGGATGCATTTGGGAAGGCCGAGGGGGTATCATCTTCACCGCGACGGCGGTGCCAGTGAAATAGGCATCAGCAGCATCCGCATCTTTGAGCATTTTCACCAACTCCGAGCGCAGTGCATCATCTTTCAGGTTAAGAGCATCAATCGCGGGTATTCTCTCGTCGACAGCGAGGTCGATAAGTTCACAAAAAAGCTCTTCTGCGGATAGATGGTCCATTAATTAAATATGCGATAAATCCTCATGAAAACGGACACTGATATTTCAACGTCCTTCTTGAATGGCTCGAAATAGCATCACTTTTGCAAGTTGCCAGTGGCGACGCACGGTTTTTTCATTCACTTCGAGAATTGCTGCAATCTCATCGTTTTTCATGCCGCAATAGAATCGCATTTTGACGATTTGCGCTTTAACAGGATCTTTGGCTTCTAAAGCATCCAATACCTCGTCGATCTCAAGAAGTTGCTGGTGATTTGTTTCATCGGGTAGGTCGACACCATCTAGGGACATGGGTCTTTGTCCGCTGCCCCTTTTTGACGCGTTGCGTCGTCTGGCCGCTTCAACGAGAATGCGCCTCATGGCTTCAGAGGCCGCAGCGAAGTAATGCCCTCGATTTAGCCATGGCCCACCTGTGCTTTTGTCCAGGCGCATCCATGCCTCATGAACCAGTGCAGTAGCACTGAGGGTGATGTTGGGGTTTTCGCCGGCCATGCGGCCCCGTGCAACGATCTTGAGCTCGTGATAAAGCTCATCGAAAACCTCATGAGGGGTGCGGGATCCGGTAATGAGATTCTGCCATTGGGTGTGCATAAGAATTTAAGCTCATCTCATTAAAGGGAGGCCAAGTCTAATTGTCCATCCCAATAATGTAAGGGAGGGCGTACACCCCTCCGCGAAAAAAAAAATTAAACTGTCCGTTTAGAGAGACCGTCTGCGCATGTCGGTTTGTAGGGCTGAATCTCTTATCAGCTCGAAATCTCCCACATCACAACCAACCCCCTCCATGAGAACACACAATCAATTCAAATCCGTCGCATACATCAGTATGTTTGCCCTTGTCTGCATCAGCCCGTCCGCGCTCAGCGCCGAATTCATCAATAAACCAACCTCTAATAACGATGATGCGAGGAAAGCTGAAACAGCTCAAACCTCACCTGAGAAATTAAAGTCTCTCCAAGATCGCTATAATACAGCCTTTGCCGAATTCTCCACAAAGATCGGCGATCTCTCGAAAAACCCAGCTTTGTTAGGAACGAAAGAGTTATTCGAAATCGTAGATCAGACTGATCGCGAAATGAAGTCAATCCGGTCAGGGTGCAGCTCGTTATTGAACTCCCTGCAAACAGAATCTAAGGCAATCAAGAAGAGCTCTTACTTTTCTGAAGATCAAAAGAATGAGTTGGTCGAATCCTCTGAGTCACAAATCAAAGAGTGCTTCACACTTTCCAATATGCTTGATCTAGCTATCCAGCGTTTAAGCGAAGCGTATAAATGCTTTCCTAAGTGGAATCGCATACACAACACGTTTCGAAATCTACAAGGCAAAGACCGAGCATCGGAGGTCATTAAGGAAAATGTGGACCAATACATTGGATCGTTTTCTCCTGAACCAAAAAAAGTAGAAGGCGAGCCACCGTCTGATGACACGAAATCTGAATAAATATACCTGTGAGACCCAAAAAATCAAATAGATGAGTACTCCTCCACCCACGCCAAGCATACCAAACAGCTCAAAAGGCAAACCATCTGCGATTACTGCAATTGGCGTTCTGCCGCCGATCCTACACATTATACTATAACAAAAAACACAGTCATGAATTACAAACAGCTAAGAATATTTCCCTTCATCATCAACACTTCGATTTTAATGGTATTCACAGGATGCGGCAAAAAGCAGGAAGAGCAGAAACCTGAAAGTGATACGGTGGTTATTGCTGAGGATGTTAAGATCGTAGAACCACCTGTAGAGGTAGCTGAACCAGCACCCAAAAGATCAGGCAGGGTAATCTCTGTGATTGATGGTATTGAACAGGTACATTTTGATTCCGACAAAAAGGCCACAATGGTAGTTAAGCACAATGTGCCAGTGATCCTTGCTGGACATAATGGAAATAAGTATGAGCTGAATGTCTCCAAAGTTGAGGACTTGAAAGCCAAATACGAATGGGTTTCACTGGCTAATGCCGGGAGGTCGGGATCTGGAAAGCTGTATGAAACACTCGTAACGAAGGCCAACGGAGGTGTCCATGTTGATGCAGCCCAAAGTCAGTGTATGATCATCATAGACGATTTGCGGCTTAGTTGGACGCCAGGAGGCACTTTTACATATTTGATAACTTACATGACTGATGAGATTGAAATTCTAGATGAATAACGAAATATAATAGTCACTCTCATCCTGTAAAAATAACCGCGTCTTATATGCTTGAAATTCCCCAATCTAACAAAAAATTATCGTATGCGAAAAATAGTCATAAAATTAATAATCGTATCGGCTGTGATCTTATTCCAAGTAAGAGCTTCGGAGCCAATTAAGATTATTGATACAAAGGGGCGTGCTATTCTCGCTCAAATCATAAGTGTAGATGAAAGTGCGATCACAGTGCGTAGATCAACGGATCAAGAGGAGTTCATCATCGCCAGATCAAAGCTATCCAAGGAGAGCCTTGATGAGATTGATCGAATCCATGCCTTAGAAGTGCAAGAAGCCGCGATGCGCAACCTGAAGATTGTAACTTTAACAAACGCCACCCCGATCCCAGAGGATCTTTCTGGCGTGGTTAAAGTGTGCGGCAATCTGGCTTTAAAAAACGACGGGACCGTTGTTGCATGGGGATCCAAAACAGTTGTTGATTTTGTACCAAAGAATCTCAAGGATGTGGTCGACATAGACACTGGAGCCATCCAATCAGCTGCGGTAATGAGGGATGGCTCATATGTTATTTGGTCCAATATGTCAGGCGCGGAACAGAAAATTGATGGTGGTAATTCAGAAAAAATCAAATCACTTTCTCTATCTGCGGGCATGCTCCTCACCGAATCTGGCACCTTGCAGCCATTAAATCCAAAATGGCGCGTTCATGGCTCGCCTTACGGGAAAACAGGCGTTAAAAGGATTGTTTCTGGAGGAAGTCTTCATCTTGCTGAGAATGATGATGGCAGCATCTTCGCCTGGGGAGGACACCCACAATATCAAGACCGGATAATACCGCCTCCGATCAAAAATATTAGGCATATGGATTCAGGCACCCACCATGCGGCGGCTGTGACTGAAGATGGTCGGATTGTGATTTGGGGAAGTGATGCCGTGGGGATAAGGGACATTCCGCCGAACTTACCTCCATGCACACAGGTTGCGGCAGGATATACACATACGGTAGCCCTTACGGAGGAGGGGGAAGTCGTGGCGTGGGGGCAAGACACATGTGGCCAACTTGACGTGCCTAATGATCTAGGCAAGGTTGTGCAAATTTATGCAAATGATAACTCAACGGTCGTATTGCAAGATGATGGCAAAGTAAGATCATGGGGACATGACGAGTATAAACTGGCGATGTCTGCCAAGGAAATTTTGAATGTCACCAAGGTTTCTATAGGCAACGATCATGCTATTGCTTTAAAAAATGATGGAACCGTGCAGACCTGGGGTAATAATTACTATAGCCAGTGCAATCGGCCAAATGGATATGGCAAGCCTGTTGATTCTAGCCTTTTAAAAGACATCGTTCAAGTTTCAGCAGGTAACAACATTACAGTTACTCTTAATTCAACTGGAGAAGTTTTCGCGTTTGGCGCAAATCATTCTGGACAGTGTAACGTTCCACAGGATTTGAAGGAGGTTACATCCGTTTCCGCGGGCTACAATCATGTCTTAGCGCTAAAAGCTGATGGGACTGTTGTTGCTTGGGGAGATGACTCGAAAGGGGCATGTAAAATACCCGCTGGTCTACAGGACGTTATACAGGTTCGTGCAGGAAATTCAATGTCGGTAGCGCTCACTAAATCTGGCGATGTTGTAATATGGGGTAGAAACGCCGACGCAATTCTATCACCTCCAAAGGGACTTTCAGATGTAATTTCTGTTGCTGTTGGTTCAGATCATATACTCGCATTAAAAAGCGATGGCTCTGTTGTGACATGGGGCGTTAATGCTCAAAAGCAGCTTAATATTCCGCAGGGTTTGTCAGATATAGTTGAGATCGCAGCTGGTGGTTATCGCAGCGTGGCGAGAAGAAAAGACGGCGTAGTTTTCGCTTGGGGAATGATTACGGATACTGAGCTTGCGCAACTAAAGCGGGTAGAAAATGTTGTAGGCATTGCAACCGGTGGATTTAGAACAATGGTTTTGACATTGCGTTAAGCGAATCCCGACTCGTTCTATTTTGAAAATTCTAAGGAGAAACACGAAGTATTAGAGGAGGGGGCGCAACTTTCATAATAAGTTTAAATATGGGTAAGAAGGTCTGTCAACTAATCCACCCCACCGTGTACGAGGTCGGCTCATTGGGCTGTTCGCGTTTCAGCCAAAGACTCGACTCGGAGTTTAGATGTGCTACTAATGCACGACTACAGTGAATCTGTATATCATTCATAAGTCGCAAGTAGACCTTTAGTTGTCTCATGAATATAGCTTTCGGTCCAAGGGAGCGGAATTGAATCACCTCCAATACATCATCGGCGCGGATGGTTTCGCTGGCTACGAGGTCGGCTATTGTCCGAGCAACTTTGAGGATGCGGTCGTGTGTGCGGGCCGAGAAGTTCAACTGCGTCATTGCGTGCTCTAAGAACGACCGCCCTTCGTTATCCAGCGCGCAATATTTTCCAATCATGCGTGGCCCTAGATAGGCATTGGTGTGGGCGATTTGGATTTTTTCATCGCGCTTTGTTGCCTCGGATTGAAAGCGCTCGCGCTGCACGTCGCGTGCTGCGTCAACGCGCGCCTGAATCACCTCTGATGAGTCCCCTTTTACCGTGCTCGACATCTCGCGGTTATCCACCAATGGCACATCGATGTGCAGGTCAATGCGATCGAGCAAGGGATCGAAAATTCGTTGGCGGTAGTTCTCGATCTGGGGTGGCGAGCATCGGCACTCTCTTTTTGGATCTCCAAAATAACCGCAAGGGCATGGGTTTATAGCGGCGACGAGCATGAATCTGACACAGGTCACATTTGGATTAGCCCGAGCGAGGTGAGCCTGATCGTCATAGCCTGCTTGCTTACCCCGTACTTTTGGGCCAAGTGGCCGATCACCTCTCCTTGCTCAACTGCAGCGCGTCCGTTTCCGTCCAAATCGCCGCGAATGAACTCCTCTGGCATTAGAAGTTCAGCTGCAAACCGATTGGCCTCTACTTCATCTTCATCTGCTGGATCTGATTTTTCACGGTGTTCCAGTCTGACGAGCGACCGGTCGACGTGAAGCCCGGTTTTGTTGTGTAGCAGGAGGTGGCCCAACTCATGGGCAATAATGAATCGCTGTCGGAAACTAGGTAGTGAAGCATTGAATCCAATGACTGGTGCCTCTCCGACCCTCCGCAACAGGAAACCCGAGATGCGCTCATCCGCCGGGGCGCTGGTCAGAGCCACGCCCTCTCGTTTCAGCACTTCATCCAATTCAATCGGTGGAGTGCTGATTTTCAACTCGCCCAACACTCGGCCAGCCGTCTCCTTGATGAGTTTCCAACGGATCATTGGTTTAATTTGGGTTCAAGCTCCCGAGTCAGGTTTTGAAGAGCCGCTCGAACAAAATCTTCGGCATCCCCGGCAGAGCTCAGATCGAGTTTATCATCATCCTTGGGCATCAGGGGAGCGACGAGCTCGGTCAGTGACATCCCCAAGGCATGTGCAATCACAATGGCATGGTGAAGCAGGAGCTTTTGCCGCCCCCCCTCGATGTTGAGAATCGACACGCGACTCAAGCCTGCAGCTCTTGCCAGTTGTTCCTGGGTCACACTTTTCCCTCTCGCCTCTCGGATCCGGGCTCCTGCTGCGGCATAGAACTGCTTTGGCTCATCTATCGTCATTACCAAGCCTGCATAACTGGCCACAGCCACAAATGCAAAGCATTTGTGAAGTCTGTATATTTTACGTCCGTGATTTTTTTTGGTAAGATTTCTTGACTTCACTTGATTGCCCTGCTTAAAGTCTTGGCCATCAACACCAACCCCGCCGAAAAGCCAGCGAATGCCCCGCTCGTGAAATCGCCCATCCAATCACCTAGAGCAAAACAATTTGAACCCGCGTCCTGAGCAATTTCATCGCCTCCTCCGCCAATAACTCGCCGATGACCATTTAGCCACCATATACCAGACACCACGATCATCGTGGGTAGTCCACCGGACCGGGTTTCGACCCTGTCCGGTATTTTTTTGCCTACTTCCCCCAAAAACCAAAACCAACCCAAAAACCATGAAACAAAACACACAAATACAAATCACCCCGATCACCTCGGGGATTGCCGTGCGCGGTCCATACAGCGCGCAAAACAACGAATCCTACAAATATGTCGGAGGAATCTACGATAGCAGAGGTCGCCGATGGATAGTACCTGATGATGACGACAGCTGGGGGTTGCTCTACGAGCTCTACGGAGCCGATAGCCAGATCGTTGTCGCAGCAGCCGATTCCAAACATCTTGCCACCACTGGTTCCCAGTTGCAGTTGGGCGGCTATGTGATTGCCCAGTGGGACACCCGCAAGAGCTGCATCCGGCTCGGCGAGGGCGTCGAGCTAATCAATGGCGCCTGGGATGTCGCGTCGAGCACCTCGCTTGAGTCCCCTTGCCTTGCGGCAGGTGATGCCTTGTTTCACGTCACGCTGCGGGGCGACTTCGCAATTACAAACAGCCTCACAATCATAACCGAGCTAGGCGAGGAGCGCCCGAGAAATCCGTTTGCTCTCTTTTCGGACTCCGATCTTCAGGTCGAATTGGAAGACCGAGGATACAAGGTCGAACCGATGATCTGCTAATGCCTCAACGAAACATCTACCTTCCTCCACCATCATGAAAACCTGTCAGCCAGCACCTCACCAGTATTCGGTCGCGGAAGCGGCGGTCCACCTTGGTTTGTGCAAGGACTCGGTCTACGACTTAGTCAGAGAGCAACACATCACTAGCCGCCGCAAGGGTCCAAATAGGGGCAGGATATTCTTTTTCGAGTCCGATTTGGACGACTACCTCGATGGCAAACCGAACCGCCGAGACCGGAAAAAGTGAAACAGCCCTCAAACCAACAAAACTCAGCTCAAACCCAAAAGAAAGACCCTCCCATGTCACAAGAATCCACAATGCTCACTCCTGCGGAGAAACCAGATCCCGGCATAACCTGTCGCAAGGTCAAATTCTCCCAAACCGGAGTCGACCTGCTCAACATCCTCAAAACCAAATTTCCCGGAGAAACCATCAGCGGGCTTGTGCTGAAGGGTCTGAAGGCGCTCCTGAAGATGGCCGATGCCGCCCCCGTGATCCGCTACATGCGCATGCCGGCAAAAGAAATCATCCGCCTCCGGGCGCTTCTCGCCGAAGCCCGTGCAACACTTGAAGCGTTTCGCGAAGACCTGCTGGTGGCGCGCGGCACACCGGAAATGCTCGCCCCTTTGGCTAATCGAACAGAAGAGGCTATTGATAAAGTCGAGAGGGTATCTGACGAGGTTGCCGCCGTGGTCGGTGTCGCCCAACCCTCCCCCGAGGAGATCGACCAACTGGAATTGGCAACTTTCAACCTCCAGGCCCAAGTCGAAATGGAGGAGACCGAAGACAGGGTTCGAGAGTCCCTAAAATGCGCCATCAAACACCTCGGATTTAAACTTCCTGCCACGCCATGATCCGCCACGAATACAAACGTAAGACCGTCAAGAAGCGATCTCTCAAGTCCCTGGGGTCATATCTCAAATATCTCGCCGATCCCGATGAGAAAGACCATGGACCCAAGGGGATGGTGCTGCTTCCTGGTCGAAACCGCCTCTGTAAAGACGACTCGCCGAGGTCATTCGAACGCGCGGTGCGCGATCAACACAAAAACTATCTGAAGGTGCGGGAAGGTCTGCCAGGCAAGCGGTCTGCCATTCAGTGGGAAGAGATCATTTATTGCCTCGGAAAAGGGGTTCACCATAGCCCTGAGGAACGTGACTTCATCGAGATCCTGATCATCTCCCGCATCCTGCCCGATTCACCCAGCCGACCGACATGGCACATGAACCCGAAGACGGGTATGGATGACCTGCACATCCCGTTTGCCGCGAAGACCAGGAAAGGGAAGATGACGTTGGCGAGAACCGAGGTCTCGCTGGCCAAAAGGCTGAGGGCACTCGATCAGGAGATCGCGGACTATCTCAATGGCCGGACCCATCCCAAGCGCAAACATGTGATCAAGTCCTCCTGTAGAGTTGCCGAGGAGAAAGCCGAGAAGCGCCACCAAAGGCGTGGAGTTCCCATGCCATGCCCGATTCCGGTACAGCTTGCAAAGCTGGCCGGCAACGTGGAGATCACCATGGAGCGTATTCTCGCGTGGCTCAGGCAACTGAATATCACTTACGAGCTCACCAAGAACCGGAACAGCCTGAAGCTAACCTACCCGAAACTCCGCAAAGCGGGGAGCAAATATCGGAACGCCAGAAGGAGATACCCGATTCGCGAACTTGAGCTCCGGACCAAGGAGGCTCGGTTTGACCTAGATCTGGTAAAAAACCCAGAGAAATACCAGCGCAAGATCGTTGCAGATACC
>JAGXGH010000022.1 GCA_024636835.1 Verrucomicrobiales bacterium
CCCATACCGAGAACAATTTCTTGGAGGACACGCGTTTCTTTGTCGCCGCCGTAGAGTTGGGCGGTGATGTGACGGTCTGCGTCGCTGTTTTCTTGTAGGTCGGTATCGAGCAGATAAAGAGTGACACGCCCTACAGCCATTTTCCAGATCTTCACAGCGACGGAGCGCTCCATGATCGGAACGTGAATGATGACGGGTTTGCCGTCCTGGGTCACTTCTTCCACCGGTAGGTGGTGGAAGTTTTGATCGAGTTCTTTGGCTTGCTGCCATCCGCTAGCATCGATCTGCTGTTTAAAGTAGCCGTGACGATAAAGGAGCGTGACGCCGATGAAGTCGAGGTCGAGATCGGACGCCGCCTTGCAGTGGTCGCCAGAGAGAATGCCGAGACCGCCGGAGTAGATGGGAATGGATTCGTGGAATCCAAATTCGGCGGAGAAGTAGGCAATTACACCGTCGCGAGGGGATGATGCCTTGCGTTTTTTCCAGTAGGTGTCTGGGCGATTCATGTAGGTTTTGAACCGATCGTAAACTTTGCGCAGATCGTGGAGGTAGCTCTCGTCTTGTGCGAGTTCGACCAAACGATCTTGCGATGCGAGCTGGAGCATGCGCATCGGCGAGTGATTGACTTTGTGCCACAGTTCCGGGTTGATGGCGCGGAACAAACGGCGCACTTCAGGTTCCCAGCTCCACCAGATGTTGTTCACAAGTTCGTTGAGTGATTCGAGGGCTTCGGGGAGTTTCGGGGTGACGTGAAAGGTAAGGTGTGGTTGCATGATTGTTAAGGTTTGGTTGAAGAAAAATTCTAATGCTATGCGCTTTATGGAGCAGAGTTAGCGTGGGTCAAGAATTTGGGCAGTTTTTTTGGCGCGATAAGTAAGACAATTTCGCCTTTTGGCGTGATTGAGGAAAAATGTTCGAGTAGCGAGACGGCGTTTCCGCTGTGGTAGGTTTCGAATTTTTTGGTGAGTTCGCGGGCAACGCAGGTCCAACGGTCGGCGTCGAGTTCCTTCAGCGCGGTGAGCGTTTTTACGATACGGTGTGGTGATTCGTAAAAGATCGATGTGGCGGTTTCACGTTCGAGCGCTTCTTCGAGCATACGAACGCGGCGACCCGATTTTGGCGGAAGAAAACCACCGAAGAAAAACTCTTCGCTAGGCATCCCTGATCCGACAAGTGCGAGAGGAATCGCACACGCGCCGGGAAGTACTTCGATTTCGACTTCAGCGACGCGACATGCGGAAACGAGACGTAGTCCGGGGTCGGAAATCCCAGGCATTCCGGCGTCGCTTACAACGGCTACGTGTTGCCCCTCATCGCGGACGCGTCGGATGATTTCCTGCGAACGCGATGCTTCGTTGTGCTCGTGCAAGCTGATGGTCGGCTTGCTGATCTCGAAGTGATTGAGAAGGATTCGCGTGCGTCGCGTGTCTTCACAGGCGACGACGTCCGCTGCGCGGAGTGTGTCCAATGCACGCAGTGTAATATCTCCGAGATTTCCTATGGGGGTGGGAACAAGAGTCACCCTTGGAGACCGGACTGGTGGCTCGTTGCCTGAAGTGTCGGCCATTGTCAGTCGTTAATCTTGAGAAAAAAAGCAATCACAGCCGTCCTGGATCTGGCTGCGGCTGCTGAAGTCGGATCGTGTGAGTGCCGTCGGCTTTAGTTGTAGCCTTCGGATATCTGCGAGATCAGGTCGATGGCGAGCTGGCGAGATGCCTCGGGTATCGCTTGGCGCTCTGCGGTCTGGTAGTTCGACGTCACAAAAACGTTGGTGTCCGAGTAGATCGTGCCACGCTTGAGCACGGCGCGCGATGCTTGGTCGATGATTTCGTAGTCGAAATGCATTCGCAGGTTCAACTCGCGGGAGCGGAGTTGGTTGTCACGGGCGGAACGCAATTGACGACGCTCGATATCGACGATGCGGCCTTGTAGCACTGCGTCTGCGGTATTCAGGTCAGCGAGTTTATAGCTGCCGTCCTGCTCCATCTGACTGATGATGGCGTTGGTGACGAGTGGAGCGACGCGTGGCTCGAGGGTGTCGTTCTTCACCAGAGGGACTGCCAGCGTTTGTACGTTGGCGAGGGCTTCTGGCTTAATTGGGCCGATACGGTATCCGGCACAGCTGGAGAAGAGCACCGCAACAGCGGCGACGAGTGAAATACGGACGAAGTGTCTGGTCATGGTTCTATGTTAGAAAACGGTTGGATCGCCGCCGAAGCAAGAGGAATCCAACATAATGGATGTATTCTGCGATTTATTCAGCGCTGTCTACGGATTCTTCCTCAGGTGTGATGGGCTCGGATGCTCCATTTTCGGGGAGCAATGGGTTGCCGCCGGGAAGAGTGATGCCGTCATCATCCACGGGAAGCGGCTCAGATGGTGACGCTGGCATGCTGGTGCGTGGTGTGAATTCTCGTTTTGTGAGTGTTGGAGATGGTGGGCCGACGTAATCGTCACGGTCTTTGGTGAGTGAGGAATCAACGGAGGTATCCGCTGCACTGGGTTCGGGCATGGTGACATCGACGTTCTTACTAGCTTGAAGCGTAGCGAGACGGGATTTGGCTTCGGCGACCACATCGTCCGGTCCGCCTTGCTTGATGATGTCGCGATAGTAAATGGCTGCGGCGCGGTATTTCTCCGTCTTCTCGTAGAACTTGGCAATCTTCAACAAATCCTCGCTTTGCTTGCTATCGACATTGCCGAGTCGAGCCTTTGCGTCTTTGGCGAGCGAGTGATTAGGATAACGAACGAGAAAGTCTTCGTAAGCTTCACGAGCGGAAGTCATGGTCGTGGTGTCTTTGGCTCCGCGTTCAGATTGGGTAACGTAGAGTTCACCAATTCTAAACTGAGCGACTGGTGCTTCTTTGCTGTCCGGATGGTCGGCAACCACTTTTGCGTATGCGTTAATAGCATCGGCGATCGCTCCCACTTCCTGCTGCATCTCACCGATGGCAAAGAGCGAGGCAGAGGCTAATGGGCTGCGGGGGGCATTCTTGGCGACAGTCTCGAACATCTCGACTTTCGCATCCATCGGAATGTCGAGTTTAATCAGGATGCGGCGCTTGAACTCTCCTGATTTCGCGCGTTGCGCAAGCTGGTATTGTTCTTTCAAGACTTCGTCGAATCGACGATCTCCACGACTGAGTTCGATAAATTTCTGGTAGGTCTCGAAGGCATCACGAGGTTGCCCTTCTGATTCATAAAGTTCGGCACTGCGGATTGCTGCATCTGCGGTGATGCTGGTGAGTGGATATTTATCGACGATCTTACGATAAACATCGGCAGCATCCTCGAAGTCACCTTTTTGCTCTTCAGCCTTTGCTTTCGCGAGAAGTTCTTGAGCGGCAGCCTCACGGCGTTGCATCTCCTCAGGTTCAGGAACTGACTGATCTTCATCATTTCCAAATAATCCGAGGAACCCCGCTTGAGCAGGCATCGTCAGCGAAGATAAAATGATTACCGCAGCGGTAATCGGAGTAAAAAACTTTAAGCGTGTTTTCATGGTTTCAGATAACGATAGAGAAGCAATGCGGCGGGGTCAAGCAAGGGAGATGTGTCGAATACGGCTAATGTATGTAAAATATCGTCACTTGAAGCCAAATTCTTGGCTTCGCTGTTGACTATCGTCCAGTCTGCCGGAATCCTCGCTTGAATGATGAGTGAGGCGAATACGCAGGCTGCGGGTAGTGGATTTTTTCTTTCCTTGGAAGGTTCCGAGGGATGCGGGAAATCCACGCAGATGGCGATGTTGCAAAAATTTCTCGCCGCGCAAAATATTGAACCTGTGATGGTTCGCGAACCGGGAGGCACCGCACTCGGCGAGAAAATTCGTCATCTGTTACAACACGATACAGCAGGCGAGGGGATGAGTGCCGAGGCTGAGTTACTGCTTTTTGCGGCGAGCCGTGCACAATTGATGCACGAGAAAATCCTCCCCGAGCTGGCGAATGGACGGCTGGTGATCGCCGACCGCTTTCTCGATTCCACCACTGTCTATCAAGGCGTAGCTCGCGGGCTTGATGCTGATTCGGTGGCAGCGATCAATGGCTTTGCCACCGCGCAACGCAAGCCAGACTTGACGATTCTTCTCGACGTGGATTTAGCAACTGGTCGTCAGCGAGCCGCCAGTCGCGATGACGAACCCGACCGCATGGAGCGTGAATCTGATGACTTCTTCGAGAAGGTAAGGGCCGGATACCAGCAACTGGCCGCCGCAGAACCCGAGCGTATCACCGTCATCGATGCCGGCCTTGATCCGGATACGGTTCACGCCCAAGTTATCCACACCCTGACCGAACGATTTCATGGCATTCACCGTTGACCAAGCCCTCGCCAGTTTGCGCACCGCCCTAGCCGGCGGACGGCTCGCACATGCCTATCTGGTGACTGGTTCAGCCGGTGCCGGCAAGGAAGAACTCGCACGTCGCGTCGCTGCCATGCTCAAAGGGCATGCCGCACCTGCGGTGGTAGGACTTTTTGGAGACGAGCCCGCCGGTGATTCCGATGTTGCTGAGAGTTTGGAAGACGCCGCCAGTGATCTGGTGCACCTCGTCCGCCCCGTTTCCAAATCCCGTCGCATCACGGTGAATGAAATTCACACGCTGGAGAAAAAACTACGCGTGTCATGTGGCAACGCGGAGACCAAGATAGCCATTGTGGCGGAGGCCGATCGGATGGGGGTTGAGTCGAGTAATGCCTTCCTCAAAACGCTCGAAGAGCCTCCGGCGAGATCGTTGATCCTGCTGCTGACTTCCCGTCCTGAACTATTGCTCGATACCATTCTCTCGCGATGCATTCAGATAGAACTCATCGGCGGCAGACCTCTTGAACCAAGTGAAACGGATCCTGAATCGCGACTGCTCGATGGAGTGGGTGAAGCGCTTGTCGCTGAGCATGCCACCGTGCGCGATGCTTTGTTAGCTGCTCGACTTACCCAGGAAGTTCTCGCCGAGCGGAAGGCAGAAATTGAGACGCTTCATCAAACGGCCTACAAGGAAGAAGAGAAGCGTTTAAAGAATGCGACAGATGCCGGTGCTTATCTCGAAAAACGCGAAAAACAGGTCGCCGCGAGAATCCAATCCGATTATCTCAAAGTGCGCGAGAGTGTGATTCAAATGCTCATCGCCCTGCTTGGTGATGCTGTTCGCGCAAAAGCGGGTGGCTTGCGACGAGCTCTTCCGCGCTACTCATCCGTCACCGCAAAACTCGCCGATTCCCACACGCTCGCCGAACTCGAACAGCGGATGCAGGCCGTCGAAAGACTCGGAGAATTAGCCAATACCAACGTCCAGGAATCACTCGCCTTCGAAGCAAGTTTCCTCGATATCTTGGGGGTTGCGAAGTAGTCAAGCACAAGATGTAGCGAAATTTTCACGCTTTTTCTTGTCAAGGGAGCGGCAAGTCGGTTTATTTAGGACCTGTTGAATAATCCAACCAACAGTCGTCGCCGTCGGAACAGAGTGTCTCGTTCACTCGATCCGGCACCCAGCGCTCCAAGCGGAGTCGATTGGGCAGCTTCCACCGCCTCTAGTGCACGTGACATGATCAAAGGGACACCGCATTGTCGGCGTCTCTTTTTTTGTGCACCCGTGCATGAATCCGGTCAGCCGACGACTATAACCCCCAAACTCCCGCGCGCTGTGGTGGCATTCCGCCGCTACACGCGACGGGCTGATCAGTGTCATGCCGGTGCATTCCGGAGTGGCAGTAAAACCTAATTCCATGATCAAACAAAATACCGAGCCGGACACCGTGCTCACCCTCAATGAGAATGCCACTGAAGCCCTGATCTCCACATCACGAACCCGATCCCGGCAAGTTACTCAGTCCGACGTCGAACACGGTCTGGTCGCGCCCAACAATATCGGGAAAAACTTCGTCCTCGATACCAACGTCCTTCTTCACGACCCCAGCTGTCTAAACCGCTTCGCAGAAAATCACCTGTGCATCCCCGTGGATGTGCTCTCGGAGCTCGATCGATTTAAAAACGAACAAAGCGACCGCGGCGCCAACGCACGTCAGGTCCACCGCGCGATGAACGAATTGTTCGCCGGCGATGGCGGAGAAGTCACACGAGGAATTCCTACGCCGACCGGTGGTAGCATCCGTCTCGTTGTGTTTGATCCCGGTCAGACCGGTGAGATTCCCGCACGGCTCGCTGAATTTTATCGGGTGTTTCCCGATCGCTCCGCCACCGACAACCGCATCCTCGGATGTGCACTGATGGTCAAGGCATCGAACGACACGCCAACCGTCCTCATCACCAAAGACCTCAATATGAAACTCAAGGCGCGTGCGCTTTCGATTCCCTGCGAGGATTACTTAAACGATAAGGTGGAGCCGCGTGAGATCACCAATTACGACCTTGTTGTGGTCCCCGCCGAGCCGACCGAACTTCAGTGTCTAGCAAGTTCGGGGACGCTGGAGATTTCACAAGATCGACTTGAGCAGCTCGCCGTGAACCAGTATGTGCTCCTCAAAGCAGGCGAGAAACAAACCATCCCCGCCCGACTCGGTGCCGATGGCTTCTTGCACAAGCTCGTCGTTCCCGATGCACTGCGCATTCCCAAAGGCCAGTCCATCAAACCGCTCAACCTCGGTCAACATTGCTTCATGGACGCGCTGTTGAATCCCGACATCAAGTTAGTTACCTGCTACGGTCAAGCAGGCACCGGAAAAACGCTCGTCGCCGTGGCAGCGGGGCTTGCCCAAGTGTTCGATCGCGAGTTCGACGGCCTGACGATCAGCCGTCCAGTCATCGCCATGGGCGACACCTTGGGTTTCTTGCCGGGCACGCTCGATGAGAAAATGCGTCCTTGGCTGCAGCCGATTTACGATGCCTTGGAAGTTGTCATGCGATCAGACAAAGGCCCGCAAGGCCCGCGCCGCAAGCAGGGGAAGACCGATGTGGGCGGACACAATGCCTTCCCGGGAAATGCCGGACAAAAGCCCTACGAAAACCTCGTGCAACAGGGCATCGTCGAGATCGAAGCGCTCTGTTACATCCGCGGTCGCTCGATCCCGAACCGCTTCTTCGTCCTCGATGAAGCGCAACAGATCACACCGCTCGAAGCCAAAACCATTGTCACCCGGATGTCGCGCGGATCAAAGCTCATCATGGTCGGCGATCCCGGACAGATCGATAACCCCTACGTCGACAGCCGCAGCAATGGCCTGGTCTACACCCGCAAGCGGATGCGTGGACAAGCCTTCGCCGCCCACATCGCCCTCTGCAAAGGAGAACGCAGCTCACTCGCCGAAGCCGGTGCGAAGTTCATGTGATTAACCAACACAGAATCCCCCCAAAGGCGCTCCACCCCCACGTGGAGCGCCTTTGCAATTTAAAGGGTTTCTGTTGCCTTCTTATACCAAATCTTAGAATTGACCTGACGCGTCGCGTAGAACCGCTGCGTGGCACGCGATTGACATGTGGATACCCAATCTTCGTATTGATCATGGGTTCGTTGTGCGCGGCGTATAGTCATGTTTTTATTCGAAACCGGCATTACTGGAGTTAAAATTTGCGCAGCATAGGCAATCCCGCCTTTCATAGCTTCACTTCTCCCGTAGTGGCCGAGCGATGCACTGGGCATTGGGCATTGGTCGCCGTAGCTACACTTGTGAAAGTGTGGCGAGCGACCTCCGAATCACCCCAAACTTCTCAAAACCACCCAAGAGCCCGAATCAACAACCCCAACATCCCCAGCAATACATCACCAGCCTCTCGTTCCCGTAGCTGCACTTGTAAAAGTGTGGCCGAGCGATTCTTCCCTCACCAAAAAGTCACCAAATCCACCAAAAAGCTCTCGCTACAATCCGCCTCATTTCATACTCTCTTCCACAGTGATCCCCGCCGTCAAATCCTGCATCCTCACCATCCTCTGCACCTTTCTTTTCTGCATAGGAAATGCTTTCTCGTCTTCTACACTTACGCCGCATACAGCTACGCCGAGTTACGCTTACGACGCCCAACCGCAGCTACGACAACCACTGCTCGCCGATCTGCACCTACGTCC
>JAGXGH010000023.1 GCA_024636835.1 Verrucomicrobiales bacterium
GAGTCGCGTAAAACGGCTGCGCCGCACGCGATGGAGAATGGCGAATGGCTTGGTGGCAGGATGCCACTGCCACGGGTCGTGCCATCCATCGAACAACGAACAACGGGAGAGGCTGTAGAAGCGCAGAGCGAACGTCCTTAAAAATCATGGATATACCGTCCAAATTATCGATGTGAGCCTAGTGCCTTCTTCAACACGACAATACGATTGGTGTTCGTGCCTTTGGTCCCATTGGTGACACCCCAGCATTTAGATGTCTTGGTAAACTCTTGGGCGTTGATGACCACGCAGACAGGTGCAAAGCCGGCGGAGGCCGCAGCAGGGATTACCATCTCTTCCATTTTTAAAGATCCCTTTTTCACTTCACCCACCTCAAAGGCTATCGTGCCATTGGGTTTGAGGACTCGGTGAAGCTCTTTGAATACTCGCTCAAACTTCTTAGTCCAAGTACTAGGATCACGGACTTGCCAAATAGGTAGCTCGCTGGAATCGATGTTGTTCATCCAGCAGCGCAGCCAATTGTCTGTTCGGTAGTCGATCACGTCGAGGAAGGGGGGGGAAGTGATCACCAAGTCAACCGAAGATGGTTGAATTTGAGGGGTGTCGTCTGCTGAGCCGATAATGACTCGATGCGTAAGCTTGTGATCCAATTGGCCATCCTGATAGTCGCGGAGCAGTGACTTCGTCTTCTTGAGTATTAAGGCAGGAACATCGCGGAACGGAGGTGATTGATCGCGCTTGGTGTTGATCCGTTGCTGCGAAACAATCGATACGGATTGATTAGGCGGAAGGGTGTAGACTGAGAAGAAGCCTGCTGAATGCCCTGTTAATCGGTTGGACGCTACCATCTGAATCCAATGATCGATGTTGTCTATTGTCCCTTCGGAGCTACGTGCCGCGAGATAGCTTTTGAGGCTGATTATTGCCCGGAGGGTTTGCGAATGAAAAAATACAAGAAGATCAGTGTCTTGTGATCCACCGTCCACGACTTCAAAATCGATATCTTTTAGTCGCTCTGCGACTTGGCCGTAACTTGGTGGGTGAAATCTAGGGGCGAGAAGAACTTGGCTTAGTGGATTCAAATCACAGCCGAGTGTTTGCCTCTGCATGAGTGCGCCCTCGAGCAATGTCGTTCCTCGTCCCATGAAAGGGTCGTAAACGATGTCCCCCTCATTACTCAGTCGCTCAACGAAGAATTTCGGGAGTTGCGGTTTGAAACAGGCTCGATAGGATATTTCATGAAGCGAATGCGCTGCACGTTGTTTTGAAGTCCAGAATTGATTGGTGAAAACTGGAACAGAATTTTCACCCACAGTGAGTTCGGAGACGTGAGTGGCTGTGCCGAACTCGCAGAAAGACCTCAGATCCTCGGTGAGAGAGGCTGAATCATGAATAGTTTGTGAATTGCTAAAAAGATCCTGCATGTCTTGGTTGGTTCCTCTTGCCTCGGCTTCTTTGTTTCGACAAATGGTCGTAATTCGTCATATTGCTCTCATGATATCATCGGCGCGAGTAATTCTCTTCAAATTATCTTTTTTCTTTCTGATGGTTTTGCCGGTGGCGGCACAAGCTATTGAGCATTCGGCAAGGAAGCCGAATGTTATTTTGATTATCACCGATGACCAGGGGTATGGAGAAATTGGTGCGCATGGGCACCCTGTGTTGAAAACACCGAATCTCGACCGCCTGCATGGTGAGAGTGTGCGGTTGACGGATTTTCATGTGGATCCAACCTGTTCTCCAACCCGCAGCGCGCTACTGACGGGGCGCTACTCGACGCGCACTGGTGTATGGCATACCATCAATGGTCGCTCTATGATGCGGGGTGAGGAGCTGACCATTCCAGAAGTTTTCAAGGCGAACGGCTATGCCACAGCAATGATCGGTAAGTGGCACCTGGGAGCAAATTATCCCTGTAGGCCATCGGATCAGGGTTTTGATCACACCGTCTGGCATCTCGATGGCTGTATCGGTGGTGGTCCGGATTACTGGGAGAACGATTATTTCGACGACACTTACATGACCAATGGCGAGTGGAAAAAATACTACGGATACTGCACCGACGTGTGGTTTGATGAAGCGGCGAAGTGGGTTGGGGAAAAGAAAGATCAGCCATTCTTTCTCTATCTTTCCACCAACGCGCCACATGGTCCTTATATCGTCGAGGAGAAGTATTCTAAGCCATACGAGGCGGACGGTGTGCCTGAGGATTTGGCGAAGTTCTACGGCATGATCGCCAACATTGATGAAAACGTCGGAAAGTTCAGAAAGAAGCTGGATGACTTGGGCCTTACAGAGAACACCTTGCTCATTTATATGACAGACAACGGCACGGCAGCGGGTTGGATCTGTCAGAAGTCTGGTTTTGAATATTACAACGCGGGCATGCGTGGATGGAAAAGTTTCGCGTGGGAGGGCGGTCACCGCGTGCCAAGTTTCTGGTATTGGCCGAAGGGGCAACTGACAGGAGGGCGCGATGTTAAAGAGATGACGGCGCATATTGATGTGTTACCGACATTAGTAGATTTGCTTGAATTGAAGAAACCCGAGGGACCCAAGTTGGATGGGATCCCCATCACAGGTCCATTGCACGGTCTTGAAGTTGAGTCTTTTCCTGTCCGCACCTTGTTTGCTCATGTTCAGCGTGCCCACACTCCGCCTAAATGGGAGGCTTCAGTAGCGATGCGTGGATCGTGGCGATTGATCGAAGGTGAAAAACTTTATGATCTTAAAAGTGATCCCGGCCAGAAAACCGATGTTGCCTCAGCACATCCCGAGATCGTGAAGCAACTGCGCGCGGATTATGAAACGTGGTGGAAGTCGTTGGAAGAGGACATGAAGCAGACTGTTCGAATCGTTCTTGGAGGCAAACAAAACCCCACTGTTCTCTACAGCCATGACTGGATGATGCCTACAACCGTGGTAACTGCCTGGCATCAAAATAGCATCCGCCGTGGCGATCTGATCAACGGCCCATGGAATGTAGAGGTGGAAAAAGACGGGCGTTATGAAATCACCTTGTTCCGCTGGGCTCCGTATCTCAACAGAGAGATGGAAATGAAAGAAGCACGTGTGGAGATTGCTGGCGCTAAGGAATCCATGGAGCTCAAGTCTTCCGCGACCGAGGCGAAATTCGAGGTGAACCTCAGAGAGGGGCCGACGCAGTTGATGACTTGGTTGGTGCGTCCGGATGGTGGTGAAAGCGGTGCGTATTACACACAAGTTCGCTACCTCGGGCCAAGGTTAACGAGTGATTAAATGCCGAGAGATGATGCGTTCGGAGCCGGTATTTCTTGGTCGGCTTACTCTGAGGGAGAGTAGGGGTAGTCAAATGGCGTTTGTTGAAGCTGTTTGAGGCTACCGTTTGGGCCGAAGGTTTGTACCTCGTTGGGTGCAATCTTTCCGTCCCAGTGCTGGCCGTTTTGCTCAACATGAAAGGATTCTTCTTTTGTGCTGATGCCGACCGCGGAAATGAGATTTCCTCGAAGGTCGGTGACGATACGCACGTTCGTGCTGGCAGTGAAGGCATTCTCTCCACCCACTTTGCCGATGAGGTTGGATTTGCGTCGCAGCGTCATCTCGAATGTATGCTCATCCCACTTCTGGGTGTAGGCGAGGTTGCCCAAAGCATTTTGATCTAAATCGGAAATCGTGCTCCAGCTGTTCGGTTCTACACCTGACCACCAAATTTGTTCGCGTTCGACATCGATGTGGATGCCGTGCATCCGCGCGACATATTCCTGCATCGCAAGAATCATTGGCCCGTAGCCGTCTGAATTGGAAAGTGAAGGCACTCCGGTATCGGGGTCGAGTTGCTGGGAGAACTGGCCATTGCGGATAAGGATGGGGAGCAGCTTCTCGCCCAACAGAATCACTTCCGCGTAGTGACCGTAACGCTCCAGGGCGTGAATGGCACGCTGGTAGGTCAATCCTTGTGGCTGGCCGCTCCAGTTGTTGCGAGGTTTACTAAGAAAAAGTGACTCGTTTCGAGCGATCGATACCAGTGGCACAGGCGTCCAGAATTCCTCGGGGTTGAGGAGGTGATGTTTGATGAAGGCATCGGCCATTTCCTGGGTGAAGAGCCCGTACCACATGCATCGCAGATTGTTGTGGATGAGCTCGGGCAAGATCTTGCCGTCGCGATCACGATCAAAACAAGCGTAACGCTTTGGATCCCATAACTTCTCGATCACCACTTGCCTCACATCCTCAGCAGCCTCCTTCCATTTCTCTTCATCTCCGGTTTTTAACTCCGCTGCAATTTTCGCCAACACAACGCGACCGCTGTAGCTGTATGCCATTATATCCATTGACTGGAATGGCATCCGTGAGTCATCGGGCATTTTTGGGACCTCTGGAGCATTACTGCCTGGGGGTAATTCAAACGGCCAGTTTTCTTTGGCTCCGCGACTGTGCAAGCGCGTACTTCCGTCTTCTCCTGTATCCCAAACACACCAAGTTTCCAGCAGACCATCATCATTCGAGTCCCGCGTGCGCCACAGGTAGGCGTCGTGTCCTTCCAGGGCCGTTGCCAACTGCTTGAGGTAGTCGCGGTTCTTGCCCGTCCAGAAATACATGCGCCATGCCGGTTCTGGAAAACAGTATCCCTGAAACATTTCGTAGTCGGCGACCAGATCATGTTCAGGTTTCCAAATATAGCCTGCTGGGAAGCCTGTTTCTTCCCAACCCTCCTCTGCCACCTTTGAGCCTTTGATCACCATCCCGGGGAGGCGTCCGTCTTCGCGTTGGCCACGGAAGAAAACCACTTGGTTGTTGAGCGCCACTTGGAGGTCGTGTTTGGCATACATTTCGCCGCCCATTGGTTGCGTCTCAATCCAGGCGTTGTCGTAGCCACCTCCCTCGACAAGAATGGTCATTCCCGGAGCAAACTCGCTGAGATTCACCTTAAGCTGTTGCATGCCAAGATCGTGAAGAGCTTGTAGTTCCGGCTCATCGACAGTGAACGTCATGCCGGTCTTCAGTTCCACCTGAATCATCGAGGAATGAAGCCCTTGCTGAGCGGCGCCAAAGCTTGCCGGATCCCGCGGATCACTATCTTCAATGGCATGCGCCTTGGAAGTGGTCAGCAAGCAAAAAGCGCTGGTGGTCAACGCGAGAACAGGGACTGTGATAGACAATATGCGCATGGGAGGAGACTAAGGAGATTGCTGTGTGATGTGAATTGATGACATGCTTATTACGTAAACCTGAGACTCAGGACGTAGGACATAGTAAACCTGCCGAACGGAGTTGCCAACATTGTCGGCTTGTATTATTCATTGACGGTTTAATGATTAGGGAGATCCTCGTTTGCATGAATGAGTGTTTTTTTGGCTTACGTAAATAATTGAATGAGAGTAGTGAATGAGAGTAGTGTTGCTTCTTTTGCTCGCCTGTTGCGGTCTTTTTGCCTCTGACAGCGGGCGCCCCAATGTTTTATTTATTGCGGTTGATGATCTGAATGATTTTCCAACTTTTGCTCAACTCCAATCCAAGCACGACAAACCGTTCATGCTGATGGTCGGCTTCTTGCGTCCACATGTGCCGTGGTATGTGCCGAAGAAGTGGTTCGACCTTTACGATAAGGGAAAGCTGACCTTACCGCCCTATGATAAACACGACCTCGAAGATGTGCCTGCGATAGCCAAGCAGATCAGCATACTCAAACAGATGCCGCGAACCGATTGGGCGATTGAGAACGATCAATGGCGCAATATCGTTCACGCCTACTTGGCTTGTATCAGTTTCAGTGACAATCAGGTCGGCCGGGTTCTCGCGGCCTTGGAGAAAAGTCCGTATGCCGACAACACAATCGTCGTCTTGTGGTCCGATCATGGATACCACATGGGCGAAAAGAACACCTTCCAAAAGCATTCTCTGTGGGAGCGTTCATCGCATGTGCCACTGGTGATCAGTGGCCCCGGTATCAAAGTCGGTGAGCGCTGTGACCGGGTTGTCAGTCTGATCGATCTCTACGCAACTCTGCTCGACTTGTGTGACCTGCCGGAGAACCCGAAGAATGAAGGCCATAGCTTAAAGCCCCTGCTCAAGGATCCTCGCAAAGAATGGTCCTATCCGGCCATCACTGGATGGGAAAATAACAGCTTTGCCATCCAAACCGAAGGCTATCGCTACATCCGCTATGGTGACGGCAGTGAGGAACTTTACGATCATCAATCTGATCTCAAAGAGTGGACGAATCTCGCTGGCAAGCCAGAGCTTGAGCCGGTGCGTCGTGAGTTGGCCGCAGAGTTGAGTAATTCAGTGAATATCCATGGTTCTGGTAATTAATTAATTGATTGTTAGTTGCCCATGTGTCGGCAGAGCGCTGGGTGCTATCGCCGGATCTAGATTTCGAATCGGCAGTTCCAATGCGGAGTCTTCTCTTTAGGGAAGTCGCCCAACTCGACGGAGTTCAGTTCATTATCTCTCCTCTTTGAGTCATTTTCATGCTACAACTCACCTCAATATGACACGATTCCTGCTTGCTCTTACACTGTTAGCGACCTTCGCCACTCAACTCGTCGTGGCCAAAGTTCCGGTGAATAAGCTCAAGCCGGATCGGCTGATCGTTTTTAAGCAACCCGAAGGCAAGGCGCTTTCACTACACGTCTTTCTGCCTGAGGGGTGGAAGGAGGGAGACAAGCGCCCCGTAGCTGTTTTCTTCTTTGGCGGCGGCTGGGTTGGTGGTGGTGCTTATCAATTTTACCCCCAAGCCAAGGCGCTGGCTGAGCTTGGGATGGTGGGGATTTCGGCGGACTACCGAACCAAAGGTTCGCACGGCACAGGCCCACAGCAATGTGTTGAAGATGGCAAGTCGGCGGTTCGCTGGATCCGCAGTCATGCCGAGGAACTGGGTGTCGATATTGATCGTCTGGCCGTCGGTGGTGGATCTGCCGGCGGTCACGTCGCCGCAGCGAGCACCTTCTGTAAAGGCTTTAATGCTGAGGGCGAGGATACCAAAATCTCCACCCGCGCGAATGCGCTGCTGTTGTTCAATCCTGTCCTCGACAACGGTCCAGGCGAGTGGGGACATGCTAAGGTCAAAGATTTCTGGAAGGATATCTCACCTGCTCATAACGTTAGTGCTCCGGTTCCGCCTATCCTCTTCATGCTCGGTACCAAAGACGACCTTATCCCGGTGGCGACGGCTAAACGTTTTGAGCAAACCGTCGTGGATGCCGGTGGACGATGTGATCTTAAATTGTACGTGGGAGGCGTGCATGGATTCTTCAACCGTAAGCCCCACCTCGAAAAGACCACCGCGGAGATGATCGCTTTTCTAAAGTCATTGGACTGGGTCAAATAAACGCTAAGACTATTCTGTCGCGATCATTCTCCACTAGTGCGCAGTCTGATCAACTTATCGGTGCGGGCATGCCAGGCGGCGGTGAGTTCCTTGACCTTATCGGGCTTCTTGTCGGCGAGGTTGTGTTGTTCAGCTCGGTCGGTGCGTAGGTCGTAAAGTTCCCACGGATCACTCTTGGCTGCGACTAGTTTCCAGTGGTCGATCTGAACGGCACGGTGGCCATCATGAAACCACCAAAGCTCGCGTTGCGTGTCGGGGATGTCCTTGGAGAAAGTCCCTAGAATACTGTGTCCCGGGGTAGGCGGCAGCGGCATCCCATTCCATTCCTTTGGTTTATCGACGCCTGCCAGTTCCAGAACTGTGGGCATGAAATCGATGAAGTGTCCGGGTGTGCTGCGCAGTTCACCTTGGGCCGAGATGCCTTTCGGCCAATGGACGATGAGTGGTGTGCTGATCCCGCCCTCGTGCACCCAGGTTTTGTGTCGACGGAATGGCGTGTTGGAGGCGGAGGAAAATCCGGGGCCGAGGCAGAGGTAGGTTTTGGCGCTGCCTGGATCGGCTTTGGGATCATGACCATCACCCCGCACCATGATCTCGGCGCTGGCACCGTTGTCCGAGGCGAAAAAGATCAGCGTGTTGTCGAAGGCATCCATCGCCTTGAGCTGCTCAATGACGCGACCGATTTCCTGATCCATGCGGTCGACCATTGCGGCGTGGATTGCCATCTTGGTTGCTTGAAAGCGGCGTTGTGCCTCGGTCAGGCTGTCCCATAGTAGTGGGCGATTAATTTCTCCCGGTCCGAGAATGGGGAAGGCATCGGGAAAATCGTAGGGTGGTCCGAGATCGCGTTCGATAGGAGACAGTGCGGTGTTGATGATCTTAAGTTCCTTCAGTCGGGCGTAGCGTTTTTCGCGTAGTTTTTCCCATCCGATCAGATAGCGGTCGCGGTATTTGGCGATGTCCTCTGGCAGTGCTTGCAGGGGGGAGTGCGGCGCGGTGAAGGCGATGAAGTGGAAGAACGGCTGCGAACTGTGGTTTACGGCGTGGTCCTTGAGGCAATTGATCGCGTGGTCGGTAACGGCGATGGTGGTGTAGAACTTGGCACCCTTTTCTCTTGGGAGCGGCGTGATCTTGTCGTCAATGAAGGCCTTCGGGATGTGGAAGTAGTTGTTCTGATTGTCGACGTTGAATGAGCGGTCGAGAAAAAACTAGGACACCCATAATTTGAGGTTGACTAGAATGTGCTTAACGTGTTCATATGAGCACCATGACGGTAGCGAGGTCTTCAATAGTTCCAGAAAGCGGTGCAGGGGTGTTTCATTGCATCAGTCGTTGTGTTAGGCGCTCGTGGCTGTGTGGGGTTGATCCCTACAACAACAAGGATTACAGCCATCGCAAGCAGTGGGTGCGCGATAGACTTGAGGAACTCGCCGGCATCTATGCGGTGGAGATCTATGCCTACGCAGTGATGAGCAATCACCTGCATGTGGTGATGCGGGTGGATCCGGTCAGGGCGGCGAAGTGGAGCGATCGTGAGGTGGTGACGCGATGGCGTCGGCTGTACCCCGCGGGGCGCGATGCGGAAGGTCGTGCGCTTGAACCGACGAAGGATCAAATGATTACTTGGCTAGCAGACAAGGAAGCCCTTTCACTATGGCGCGAACGCCTGGGGGATTTGAGCTGGGTGATGCGCTCGTTAAACGAACCCTTGGCCCGTCGGGCGAACAAAGAGGACAAGTGCAAGGGACGGTTCTGGGAGGGACGGTTCAAAAGCCAGCTTCTCTGTGATGCGGGAGCGGTGATAGCTTGCATGGCCTATGTGGATCTCAATCCGGTGCGAGCTGGATTGGCGGATACGCCGGAAACCAGCGAGTTCACCAGCGTGAGCGAACGCTTTGAGCGCGAATGTGCGGCACGTGATCAATCAACAAAAACAAAGAGCGAGGCTTCAGACCGGAAGTTGCCAGCCCCGCAGCAGTCAAGCACGTGGTTGACACCTGTGGAGGACATCGTGGCGGATGAAGAGTTTGGTCGCTGGGGCGTGACGCTGGCAGAGTATTTGGAACTGGTGGACGTGACGGGGAGAATGATTAGCGAGGGCAAACGAGGAGCGATACCCTCGCACCTGGCGCCAGTGCTCACGCGTCTGGAATTGCGCGCAGACACTTGGGTGAGTTCAGTGGAAGGTTATCGTTCGGTGTTCCAGCGGATGGCCGGGAGTCGTGAGCGCTTGATGGGACTGGCGCAGGCGGCGGGCAGAAAGTGGTTCTGTCGGGGAAGCGGGGCGAGAGAGTTCTACGCGACTGATCCACCAGTTATACCGTCGCGCATTAGGATTTGTGAAAACGCGTTGTTCAAGAAGTCTTAATATAGCACGGAAACCTAAGGGCTACAGCGAGAATACAGCTACTAACAAAATCACAAATCTTAACGCGCACCAGTATAGTTGCGTGGCGGAGTTTACAGGATAGAGAGAAGGAGAGAAAGCGGTGGGTGGCAAGCCAGAGGAGCAGTAGCGCAGAATCGTCTCCTGATGCAGGAGATTTGAGCGAGCTTTGCAGAAATACGGGCAAGAGGTAGGAGTTTGAAGTGGGGCGTGGGTAATTTTCTGGCAGTGTCGAGTGCGTTTATCGAGGGAATATGCCTACGTGATTAATGGGTGTCCTAAATCGTACTCACTAAATCGTACTCAGGGGTGAATGGCACTGTTTTAAGAGCGCCACCGGCCTAATTCCTTGAAGGAGCGCGAGTCACCTCCGCCATGCCGAACTCGCGGAGTCGGGTTATACCCCATAGGCGAGACGAAGCTCGGCCGCTATTCTGACGGACATGAGAAGCTGCTATGACCCGAAAACCAGAAGGAATCCATTAATGGATTCAAATTCGATGATGGCTCGTAAAAAAAGGGATGACGATTCGATACGCAAATACGGCTCGCGGGTGTGTGCAAAAGCACGACTCATTCCCAGTTGCCTTGTCCTCGCAATGGCCGTGGCTGCTTCTTGCGGAACGTTGTTGGCGGCCAGCCCGGAGCCTATTGATCTTGGAACCGCTGCTAATTTCGGAGCGCTGGCAGGTGGAGCCATTTCCGGAACCGGCAATGTTGAGGGGGATGTGGGGTCGGGAACCGGTGCTATCGCCCCGGCCATAACCTCGAGCGGAACAATTTACCCCACCGGTGATGCTGTTGCCATGGCCGCTTTGGCCGATTTTTCCACGGCTTACAATGATGGCAAGAACCGGACATATGATGTCCTGTTGTCCGCTGCTGCCTATGAGCTTGGCGGAAGCACATTGACGAAAGGAGTTTACAAGATCGGTGCTGCCGCCACGCTGGCGTCCCCGCTTACCTTTGATGCCGAGGGTGATCCCGATGCTGTTTTCATCATACAAATTACAGGGGCTTTAGGTGCGACGGCTTCGGTAGGGAATGTGATTTTGGTCAATGGTGCTCAAAGTTCAAATGTTTTTTGGATCGTAGAAGGTGCTGTTTCCATGGGGGCGAGCACCCACATGGAGGGAACCATACTCGGGGGTGCCGCCATCGCATTTGGTGCCACCACAACAATAGACGGTCGGGTGATGTCCGGCTTGGCCGCAGGCACCGTTGCATTGGCTAACACTACAGTCTCAGTGCCGGTGGAACCTTCCGTCGTGGGCGACCGCGTCTGGTTAGACTCGAACGGCGACGGCATCCAAGATCTGGCTGAAACCACCGGGGTTTCTAATGTGCCGGTCGCTCTGCTGCAGGTTGTTTCTGATGCTTTGACCATAGACCTTGGGACTGCTGCGAATTTCGGAGCCCTGGCAGGTGGGGCGATTTCCGGAACCGGCAGTGTTGAAGGAGATTTGGGGTCGGGAGGCGGTGCCATCGCCCCGGCCATCACCTCGAGCGGAACAATTTACCCTACCGGTGATGCTGTTGTAATGACCGCTTTGGCCGATTTCTCAGCAGCTTATGATGATGGAAAGAATCGAAGCTATGATATTCTATTGTCTGCGGCTGCCTATGAGCTGGGCGGAAAGACATTAACACCAGGAGTTTATAAGATTGGAGCCGCTGCCACTTTGGCCTCCCCGGTTACCCTTAATGCTGAAGGTGATCCCGATGCTGTTTTTGTCATACAAATAACAGGGGCATTGGGAGCAACAGCATCAGTAGGGAATGTGATTTTGGAGAATGACGCTCAAAGTACGAATGTCTTTTGGATCGTCGAAGGTGGTGTTTCCCTGGGGGCAGGCACTCACATGGAGGGAAACATACTCGGAGGTGCCGCCATCACATTTGGTGCTGCCACAACAATAAACGGTCGTGTACTGGCTGGTTCGTCCGCTGGCACCATAGCACTGGCCGACACTACAATATCAGCACCAACCGGAACCCCACCGGTGGGATATCCACCGCCATTTGTTCTGCAGGAAACAGTGACCGATGCCAACGGTAACTATCTGTTCGGCGATGTGGAGCCGGGCACTTATATCGTTCGTTGGGATCTCTCAGGCGTCACATCCAATCTCCGTATTACTACAGCCAAACAGGGTGGCGACGATGCACTAGACAGTGACAGCGTGACCGGCGATGTGGGCGGATTTGTCGATACGGCGGAGATTGAAGTTCTCGGTGGAACAACCCACCTCGGTGTGGATCTTGGGTTGGTCGAGACGCTGCCAGCTGGCAAGGTGGCGGCGATGGGCGAACTGGCATCGGCGCTGGCGACCTATCTGGATGCGAACTACTACACAGCTGCAAACTGGACGGCGCTGAAAACAGCAAGGGCGGATGGCGACATTGCGATCAATGCGGCGACCGATGCGGCAGGCGTGACGACGGCGAAGGAAGCTGCGCTGGCGGCGATGGACGCGGTGCCGACCTATACCGAGACGTTGGCGGCATCCAAGGCCTTGGCGATGGACTGTCTCTTATACACATCTGACGCTGCCGACGA
>JAGXGH010000024.1 GCA_024636835.1 Verrucomicrobiales bacterium
ACGTGACGCCTTCTAAACTGGACGCAGGGTGCGTCCGCCACAGAGAAGATGCTCCACGACGCCTTTATCGAGGCAGGCTGGATCGACCCAATAGAAGCAACCAAGGGATAACAAGTCGGTCCTGATCAACCGCCTACACGCCCGGAGTTTGAATGATTGACGTAACCAGAAACTTTAACCCACAGTCAGAGTGGCGCTTCCAGTAGGCGGTGCCAGACCTCGACGTTGTGCAGAAAATTTATGAGAATCTACCTCGCCATACTTATCTCGCTTACAATGGCTCCGTTTGCCTCAGCGGGTGGGAGCCTGAGTTGGGCCGAGGTAACGCAACGGTTGACGAAGGAGTGTCCGAAGTTGCTCGTCGTCATCAATCATTGTTTCGATGTGAGACCGGCCGGAGGGGCATTACGACTTGGACCTCGTAGTATCGATGTGATCGAGGGTCGAGCAGGTGTGGGTGATCGGGTTCCTCCCTACGAGTTTGATTGTAAGCTGAAAGGATCAGCGGATTCTTATCCACTGACTATTGAGATCAGCGATTGGGATGATGGGTGGAAGTTCATTATCCGTGAGAAGCAGGTCAAAAAACCGGCAGAACAAACCGGCGCTGGACAACCCGCTACCGCTTCCGAGTTGAAGCCGGAGGGTGGCGAGAACCCTAAACCTGAATCGGAGCCTGCCCCCCGGTAGCGGGTTTCAGGCCCTAAAAAGAATGGTCAGGATACGCTATACCCTGATCGAGTTGAGATTGATGAAGATGTCAGAGCAGAATATTGGCAGGACATCAGAGGAATCGAAGGAAAAATAGATGAATCAACTTTCAAGTCTCAAGGAAAGCATGCAGGTTGGCGTGCATTGCAGTTCAGAACAAAAAGCGGAGTGTAACAAGGCGGTGGTATCAATTCCGTTGCGGCTCCGCCTCCACTCCATCGATACACCTTCACGTTGACAAAAAATCGTCACGCCGAAATCCGTCTACTTGCCCATGCAAATGCCTATCGCACGAGCGGCAGCCACTTCCTCACCGTCTGGATCGACGCAGCGCAAGCGGCTCACAGCATCCTCGATGGGCACGGCATCGACATGCGCGCGCTGGTAACTCACCATCGAACCGAACTGCTTATCTTTAATCAGTTGCACGGCCTTCACTCCGAACCACGTACCGAGAATACGGTCAAATGCTGTCGGCGATCCGCCACGTTGCAAGTGCCCAAGAGTCACCGCACGCGTTTCTTTTCCAGTGCGCTCAGCAATCTCATTCGCCACTTTCTCTCCCATACCGCCGAGACGGAACTCACTGCTGTTGCCGCTTGTCCGATGGAACATCTTCGCCCCACCCTCCGGCATCGCACCTTCGGCAACCACCACGAGAGTGCTGCGTAGATCGTTCTTTTCCCGACTCTCAATGGCTTCGCAAACCACATCCATATCGAATGGAATTTCCGGCAAAAGAATCACATTCGCACCACCGGCGATTCCACCGTGAAGCGCAATCCACCCCGCATGACGACCCATCACCTCGAGCACCAACACACGCTTGTGGCTGAGTGCCGTGGTTTGCAAACGGTCGAGCGCATCGACCACCGTCGTCACCGCCGAATCAAATCCGAAGGTGCGCGCGGTGGCTTCCAAATCATTATCGATTGTTTTTGGCACACCGACGACAGGCCACCCCATCCGATAGAGTTGCAGTGCGGTGGTCAATGTTCCGTCACCACCCACAATCACCAATCCCTCGAGTTCGAGATCGTTAAATGTTTTGCGCGCCATCTCGATGATGTCGTGAGGCACTTCCTTGACGTTACCCGCACCCACCTTGGCTCCAAAGTTGCCCTTGTTCGTCGTTCCCAACACAGTGCCACCCAATTTTTGAATGCCCATGGTATTCGTGATATCCAGCATCATGTGGCGCTCGGGTGGGAGCATACCCTCAAAACCATCGATAAAACCGACCACTTCCCAATTCAACTTGTCCGCAGCACCCACGACGCCGTGAATCACCGCATTAAGACCAGGACAGTCACCACCACTATTAAGGATACCAATTCGCATTATGTATTTACAGACGTTGAAATTACGCACTCCGAGCGTGGAACACACACTCAGAAAGCTCACTGCCATCCAACAGATAGCCAAACAGGAATCTAGCCAGAAAAGTGGCGAGCTTTGTCGGATCGACAGAACTGCGCTATAATAAACGAATTCCACAGCAACGCAACCACCCCACAAAACGTTGGTGCGAGAAGCTTAACGCATCGACCTCTTCACAAGATGGTCAGCCAAGGCCTGACTCATTCTTTGCTGAATCGTCCGACACCTTATCGAGATGGAGGGCGGATCACTTGGTCGATGGTTGCTTGCCGACCATTCGCATGCCACTGCTCCCATGCCCCCCAACTCGCTCGTAGCATGTTGGGTGAAATCCGCAATGGGTCTGAACTGCCAATCGTCACCACCACCAGTCGCTTGGCGTATATTGCACTACTGCCATTCGCCATCTTCTGCACCACTGGCGCTTTCTTTGCCGAAGTGATCGTCGAGGGCCCGAGTCCGGTTTGCACCAAACCAATCACACCGTCGATACCATCATTGCCGACGTTGGAGTTTCCATTGCGCACGCGGAACGATCGACGGCCACTCGCACTATCCACAGAAATCGTACGCGACGCCTGCACGGTATAAAAACGGAATGAAGGTTTGTCCATCGCATGACTTGCCAACAACGCCAAGTCACGCGTCGTCGAACGTCCATCACGCTTCGGATACATCAAGCTCCCTTCTGGCGATTCAAAAATAGTGCGCTTCATCCCAACGAGCGCTGCCAGGTTGTTCATCTCCATGACGAACTCTTTTTCAGGATCGACCGACTTGCCACGGGCACGAGCAATGTTCGAGCCTACATGAGTCGCAAGCACAATCGCCGAAGTATCATCATTGCCAAGCAAGGAAGAGTAAAGTGCATCACGCAGCTGAATCTGATCACCGACGCGAAGTCCCATCGGGTTGCGGATTCCCGGAGCCACCGCATTGCTACCAACACGGGCACGCAATGACATGTCCGTGCCAGTCTTTTCCGCCCAATCCAACGTCACTACTGCCGTGGCAATCTTGCAAAACCCTCCGGGAGCGAATGATTGCTTCGAGTTCGATTCAAAGAATACCATGGTGCTCAACGCATCGGCAGCGACGTAAGCCTTGGGCTGGTTAACCTGACCAACAGCAGAAATCACCCAGCCCAACGAAAGAGCGACGAGTAATTTGGTGGAGACTGAATAGGCGACGTTCATAAATTGGGATACCGATGCGCGGAAATGGTGCTTTATTCAAGGATTGATTAACGAATTGTAAAGAAGTTACAGCAGACCAATACGCCGACCAACTTCACTTCTCGCATCAAGTTCAAAATCAGGTTGCCCGATGCATCATCAGGCATTAGATTGTGTTGTCTCTGCCTTGGGGAACTGCTGGCAGTGAGACGTCACAAATGACCGTCATCGATGAAGATGAACCTAATCCAACACGTTGATCCTGCGGGCGCTACTATAGCCCGCCCTCGTGAGACGTCTCCCGGCACCCGCCTCCAGCCCCACACCGCGATCACGCTCAACACCGCCCATCATCCGTCGGATGTCCCCCGTCGGACAAGCGCGAACACGGAACCATCGCAAGACACGGACGAAACCACGCATAACCCAAGAAGTGGAGCCCATTTCTACCATAGCATTTGCACTGTGAGACCCGCCGGAACAGCTCTGAAAGCTCAAGGCCAACTCACCCCGCACCGAACCCGTCCTTCGGAGGGAAGACGCCGATCGAATCTGTCTTCCCGCTTGTCGAACCGACCAAATCGCCATCACGCGCATCGCCGTCACCGACATCGGTAGCCATTGGGACTCCGCTGAAACCCAGGCATCCTGCCACGCATCACGCTCGGCAATGCCTATTACAGTGAAGTCAACATGACCCAAACATCATCAAATAGCCGTAATTCCTCACGCTCAAATTCCTCACGCAGCGGCGGACGTCGCCGCTCTAGCGGAACTAACCGCAGCAGCAGCGGTCGCCCACGCAGCGGATCATCCCGCAAACCACAGAAAAAACAAGGCTTCTTCGCCAAACTCCTCTCGATCTTCGGACTCGGCGGTGCAACCAACAAAGGCACCGGTCGACCAAAGAGCGTCAAACGCGTATCTGGAGCACAAAAGCCATCCAGCAGTTCCAGCGAACGCCGCCAGAAGACTAGCCGCACGCCTGAGATCGTACCCGTTGAGAGTCCACGTCTCTACCTCGGCAACCTCAGCTACGATGCCACCGAATCCGACCTCAACGAACTCTTTACCGGTGTCGGCACCGTGCAGGAAGTGGAGATCATCACCCATCGACGCACCCAACGCTCCAAAGGCTACGCATTCCTCGAGATGACGTCAGTCGAAGAAGCAGAGCGCGCCGTGCAAAACCTGCACGACCAAGATTTCATGGGCCGTAAACTCGTCGTTTCCGGTGCCAAAGATCGCGGCGCATCCAGAGACGAAGATTAATCCTCTTCCGGCAACACATTGCCAACCAATCCCATCCCCGCCCGACACCCGTCGGTCGGGGATTTTTTTTAGCCGCATAAAGGCACAAAAGGCGCAAAAATGGAAGACTGGGTTTCCCCAATAAGAGCATGATGCTTGGCTTGTGTTGTTTTTAGCCGCAAAAAGGAAAAGAAGGACAAAATGGGAAAGTTTTTCACCAGAAGTGTGGGAAGGGCGAGAAGGGTTCATCCTCCGCCCGCAGGAAACGCTGAGCACCAGCTCGGCTCGGCGACAGCCGCACCATTCACCGTCGGAGGGGGTGCGCCCCGCGCCCCACATTAAACCCACACCACCTTATGGTGGCGAAGCACCACCACCCCATCATGAAAGTCCCGCACCATTCTCTCTGCCCCCCTTCATGTCCACACCACCCGATGTGGGCGAGGGCGCCCACACTCCATCGCTGAAGTCTCCGATCAGCGGTTCCATCACTGCACCATTCACCGTCGGAGGGGGTGCGCCCCGCGCCCCACATTAAACCCACACAGCCCGATGGTCCGAGTAATCATCCTCCCGCTGGGAACGCTGAGCACCAGCTCGGCACGGCGATAGCCGCCTCAAACGGCGCAGCCACACTTCCCCTCTCTACCTGCTACCTGCTAC
>JAGXGH010000025.1 GCA_024636835.1 Verrucomicrobiales bacterium
AGTCTGTTCGTTATTTTCGCCCAGACTCTTCAGAAGATTATCAATTTCTCCACCTACCTGCTTCGAGAAATAGACCGTCGAGATCACCTCGCCAGGCAGTCCATCCATCGCCAGCCGATAATCCGCATTGTCTTTCATCTTCTCAGTTGAAGACAATGTTTCCTCCAGATAGCTCAGACGTGAACACACGAAAATCCGATTGTTTGCTTCGTCATAGGCAATCACTGGGCGAACGTTCTCCAAGGGCAGTTGCGGCATTTCCTCCGCCTTCACGGCATAGCCGGTCACACCATTGGGCAGATCCACTTTCTCAAACATTGCCTGGCTGCTGATCATCGAGCGCAGCTCATCAAAGTTTTCGGTGAACCCTTCGGCACAAAGAATGATGTCCACGTCAGGAAGTTCCAGTTTCTCCTCCTCACCGAGCGGGATGATCACCTTTTTGTCCGCATGAAGAACCAAACCTAGCGCCAAGCGAGCATCGAATCCATCGAGCACCTCACCAACCGTTTTCTTGCCGACTCCTTGGTTCATCGCCTCACCTAACATGGCGGAGAACTCTTCACCCAACATTGGCTTCAACTCATCCAACCAAGGCTGCATCGTGCGTAGATCCATTTGAATATCCATCGCCATGGAAACATCTGGTGCGAACACATTTGCCGACAGCGCAGGACGAGCTTCACCCAGGAAATTCCAAATCCCCTTCGACATATCGTCAACCACCACCACTTGGCGCATTTCGTAGACGTCACCCAGCGAGTGGCTGGAACTACCCATCGCCGTCACTCCGCTCAGGCCGGACCAATCCAACAAACGCCCCAAATCCACATCCATCCCTTCTTCCGCCATCGGCTCTTTGAGGAACGGCACAACAACAAACTCGTCCACGAAGTCCGCAATCTCCGAGTAACTGTCGCCCACATAAGTGTAGGCATAATAGTCACCGCCAAAACGCAGATGCTTCTGCGCATCATTAAACAACGGGCGATCCACCCCGTCGTTGGCAGGCACCACAAGTGACGATTCCAATGCCGCATTCTCGGTCACACCAACGGCATTCTCTTCTTTTCCACAAGAAGCCAACAAAAGGGCACCTGCAGAACAAGTTAACAGTGATCTAATCTTCATACATCCTTCATGCAATATGTGGATATGAGGGGCAACTACATTATTGGCGCGAAATTGTAAAGGGTGAGGCAAGTCGAAACCAGATACCCCATCCGATACGATGGCCGTTCACAGCCAATGACGCCCGTGTCAAACTCAAGAGCTTATATCCAAATTTACCGTCAGATTAAGCTTGGCTGAAAACCAGTGATATTTCCATTTCGCTTAACGAAGAGCTTTTCACATCACCCCGCTGGGGCCTGGAGATTGCCTTAAGCGGGTTTCGCTGCGTTTTGGCTCCCGCGGCAACCGGGCGTGCCATAAAAAAACGCCCTCTCACCGGTGGTCGGCGAGAGGGCGCTGAAATGGTTTGATACTAGTTGATGCGATTACTCGCCTTTGCCCCAGACTTCCACTTCGATGTAGTGGTTGAGCTCGTTGGTGCTGTTGCCTTTACTGTAGAGGCGGACGTATTGAGCTTCTGTGGCTTTAGCGTTGACGAGCAAGCCGAAGTTGGTTTCGAGGTAGGGCTGATCGCTTCCTTTACCGAGCTCAGACGAGTTATCGTAGTCGTTGTTGAAGAGCGTGGTGACGCCTTCTTTGAACTCTGGGTCGTTGGAGACTTGGACGATCACATCAGAATAGACGCGCTTTTGGCTGTGGAAGTGCCAAACGATGATGGCGTAGAGCGGCGTGCTCTTTTCCAGATCGATCTGAACCCACTGGAGACCATCGAGAAGTTCGACAAAGTAGCCCTCGCCGGCTTCTTTCTCACCGTCGGTGATCATATCGACCTCACCAATGATCGGGAAGTCGTCACTGCTGGTGACGGTCTTGCCTTTAGACAAGAGCGTGGCATCCTCTGGAACATTGAACTTAGGGAACGCTTTGGTCTCCGGAGCGAGGTTGGTCATGCCCTTAGGTCTTGGTGAACCTTCGATCACCGCTTTTGGTATCTCGGTTACGAGTGGCGAGCCACCTTCAAATCCGGCACCTGGTCCACCTGAGGCGGATCCGGATCCATCGGCGGAGCTGGCTTCTTCTTTACTACAGCTGCCGAGCGCGAAGCATGCGGCGACTCCTAGACTAATGAACAGTTTGGTTTTCATACAGATAGTTGACTTGGTTCGAATACGATACGTTGTTTTTGGAGGGCGGATGGGTTTACCCAGAAGATGGGTGCTTCACTTTCGAAGGCGTGTCGGGCATCACAGTTGAGCGTTTCCTCACCACGTACGGTAGCAAAAAAGTTTTCCAAATGCGGTTGGTGAGGCATTTTGGTTAACTCGCCAGGCAAAGCAAAAATCTCAGGTGCTGCGGATTCATAAGAGGCGACGCCGTCAGAAGATGGCGGTGGCGCGGGGGCTGGCTTTTTGTTGAGGTAGCCATCCTTCACCAAATCCTCCCATGATGGCGCGCTGTTTTCCCGATAGATGGCACTGGCACTGCTCATTTCGGAAATTTTCACCGTGCCTTCGGTTCCCATGAAGCTCTCGTAGAATCCGCCGCCGGAACTGGTCGTCGTCAGCACTTGGTAGAATGCGCGAACGGGACCCTGTGGCGCGTCGTATTCGAAGATCGCCATGACGTTGTCGAAATGCTCACGCTCGGTGAAGAAATCGTTGCCACCTGACGCATAAACTGACTTCGGCTGACATCCCAAGAACCAGTTGAAGACATCGAGCTGGTGGGCTCCAAGGTCGGAAATCGGACCTCCCGAGAGATCGCGATAGAACCGCCAGTTCATAAACTGGTGCATGTTGTCGAATCCGTACTTCTTCAAGCGCTCGGGATCGATGCTCAATTTTGGATTAACTTGAATGTCTTGAGATGACGAAACTGCGCGGTTCCACTGTCCGTTAACGTTGACAATTTGACCACAGATCTTGTTGTGATTAATCAGGTGATCGAGCGTGTAAGTGTAGCGTGGGTTGCTGCGCCGTTGGTGACCAATCTGACAGAGCTTGCCGGAGCGCTCCATCGCGTGAACCATATCGCGAGCGCCGTCGATGGTGTTGGACATCATCTTCTCACAGTAGACATTGAGTCCGGCATCGAGGCATTGGACGGTGTGGGGGGAGTGCCAGAAATCCGGCGTGGCAATGATCGCCACATCCAAGTCTTTCTCTTTCTCCAACATCTCTTCGATGTCGATGTAGAGGTTGGGCTCATGTCCCTGAAGGGCACGCACTTTGCCAAAGCCGCCTTTGCGGTTGTAGTCCCAAATGTCACAAACCGCCTGGAAATGCAGGCCTGGAATATTGGACATGGCCTCAAAGAGCACTCGCCCCTGTTTGCCCATGCCGACCAACGCGACGTTGATCTTGCCGTTTTTAGACCCGCCTTGGGCGAGCGCCGATGGTGCACCTAGCACCAAACCCGCGCTTGCGATTGAGCTTCGTTTTAAAAATTCTCGTCGATCCATCATAGCTTGTTTCCAAGTTGTTCGTTTTGTTGCCGTTTACCACTTTTTGAGGATACTGAACCGATTGTGTTCAGACCAAGCGAGTGCCATCGCAATCATGATTACGTGAATGCCCAGCCATGCGACGCCGGCATCTTGCTTGATCAAAATGAGGCCAAAAGTGAGGCCAACGTAAATTAGTCCAAGTGCAAATAAGCTCACACGGCTGGCGATCCCCAAAAGAATGGTAAGCCCCAGAAGAATCAACGCAGGTCCAAGAACAACGTCGAAGATTTTCAGCCCCCAGGCGGGCAGAAGAGGCTCACCCGCGAATGTGCTCTTTAGTGACGCGGGGATACCTGAATAGTTGTCCATCGAATACGCTTTCGAGCTAACCGTTTCGACCAAGTCGTCGTCGTAGGCTTCACCCGCGACTTTGACGGGCTCGCTCGAGCTGACTGATCCTGCGTATTTTTCGATACCGGTCTGTAGCGCTCGCACGCCGAGCCAGAGGCGAAGGAGGAGTGATGCGAAAATGTGACCTAGTGAGTCTTTGGATGTTGTGTCTTCGGTTGCCATGATTTTTGGAGTTTCCGCATCAAGCGGGTATCATTTAATACGACGTGTTTTTGCACCTTTATCAACTAATATCTTCATTTGGGCGCTTTCTCGTTATGTTTGGAGATTTCTCGGGATTCACTTAAATTTCGGCCCAATATGCCAGCATATGGATTTTGATGGTCAGGGACCAGTGGATACTGAGCGCGAAAATGTAATCGCCAAGAGGATTTGGGAATCATACAGTTTCAGTAGAAGAGAGGAGCTAGAATCGGTGATGCATTTTCCCCAGCAACATAACCCAAAACTGCGGAATGAAGAAGAAGATCGTCGACCGCGGATTGGATTGGCGTTTTCCTCGGGTGCTGCCCGTGGTCTCGCGCACATTGGGGTAGTCGCAGAGCTGGAGCGAGCGGGGATTAAGATCGACGCTGTCGCAGGCACGAGCATGGGGGGATATATTGGTGCGCTGCTCGCTGCGGGATATCGCGCGGAGCAGATGGAGATTTTGGCATCTCAAATGCCGGATCGCTCCACCTTGTTGCGCTTGTTGGATTTTGAGATCCCGCCAACCAAGGGCTTGATCCGCGGTATGCGGCTGGAGCGATATTTTCGCCGATCGTTGAAGTCGCTACAGTTCGCTGACTTGCGGCTTCCTTTGTCGATAGTCGCAACGAACCTCGACACCCTGGAACGTGAGGTATTCCAGCAAGGCTCCGTGGTTCAGGCGGTGATGGCGAGTTGCGCCATTCCCGGGCTTTTCCGTCCCTATGAAATCGATGGTGTGCGCTACGCCGACGGTGCGATTGCCGAGCCACTCCCGGTGCCAGCACTACGTGAGTCGGGGCTTTGTGATTTGATTATTTCAGTAAACGCCATTCCAACCGTCGGCGACCTTCATGCCAAACCTCTGCTAGCCCTCGGTGAAGGTGAGCATACCGGCGGAGCCGCGAGGTTTGGTCATTGGCTCGGTGCCTGGGCGAACCTCGCTGCGCCCGGAAACATCGGCGATACATTAAGTCGCAGTGTGCTGTCACTACAGATTCGCCTGGCTGATAAAGCGTCTGCCGCTGCGGACATTGCCATCCATCCTGTCTCCGATGGGGCGAGCTGGCATGACTATCACAACTACCGCGACTACATCGCCCTCGGCCAACGAACAACCGCCGAGCGACTTCCCGCTATCCGTAAAGCGATAGAAGCTTGGTCTGCCGAAGCGAATCATGGGAATATCCGCGCTACCCCTTCACTCCAAGTGCAAGAATGAACTCCGCTGCCTATCCAGATCTACACCTCTTCCAAGACTGGGACCGCCTTGGTAAAGAGTCTATTGTCGAACGGCAAATGCACCTGCTACGCAACTTGCTACTCGGAGCCGTAATTCCATATAGTGACTACTATTCGCATCGTATTCGTCGTAACGACGTGTATTCACTCCGTTCGCTGGAGGATTTGATTGTCTTGCCCTTCACGCGGAAGCGCGATCTTGAGGATGTGCGTCAGTTCGTGCTGCAGCCAACCCAAGCTCAACTCGGCCGCCGACCATCGACGATATTTAAAGCGCTCACTCGTGGTCCATCGGCAACCAAGGCGAAGCTTGCGCACGAGTATCGCCCGGTGCTGATGACATCGACGACCGGAAGGTCTGCGAAGGCGGTGCCCTTTGTGTATTCGGCTCGTGATCTCGACATCCTTTCCGTTGCCGGTGCACGGATGATGGAGGTTTGCGAAACCAAGCAAGAATGGCGACACATGAACCTCTTCCCCTACGCGCCCCATCTGGCGTTCTGGCAAGCGCATCACGCGGGAATTGGCTTTGATGCTTTCATGCTCTCGACAGGCGGCGGCAAGGCGATAGGAACCGAAAAGAACCTGCTGATGATCGACAAAGTGCAACCGGACGCGTTGATCGGCATGCCGACTTTTATCTACCACCTGCTCCATCAAGCAGCCTCCGAGGGACAGTCGTGGACGAACATA
>JAGXGH010000026.1 GCA_024636835.1 Verrucomicrobiales bacterium
CCGCCGAGAAAGCCAAGGAAATTCTGAGAGCCAGACACAAGGATTTGTATTTGTGATTTTCAGATCGGGAAGAAGTCTCTTCCCGCGCGCGCACTCTGTTGCGCGCTCCCATCTCTAGCGGGGACACCCCGCAACGCCCCGTAGACTCATTCCTGTGCCCGACACGTCTCAATAGTGATCGAGCACCTTTTTGGCGTCCCCTTTCCACATCCGGCGGGATCGCTTGGTGCCGGGTCCCTGCTTCCCCAAACCCCTTGGCCTTACCCAACAGAAAACATTGTTTCCTGCTTGCTTGGGGCAAGGCAGGCTACTTGGGGGCTCCCGACTCAAAGTGCTGTCCTCGGATGCTGGGGAATCAAACCGGAGGCTACGGGTTTGTGTGGGTGTTGGCCTAATGAATGATCGTCGGTTACCAAACTTTGAGGGGGGCTTTGAGCAAGCTTATTGATATAGAGTTCAGTTTCTAGGAGGGGTTGTTCGGGTTTGTGACCAGTCCCTCTAAACGGCGATTCGGAGAACCATAGCTAACCATGTGGATGTCGAGGCCGGCGTTGGGGTAGCGGGTGATTGCTCGCTGGATGGCCTGGATGATCCAGTCGGTATCGTTACCGAAGGCTCCGCCACCGACGAGGGTGAGGAAGAGTTTGTTACTGCCGTGCTGACGTGAATTGAGGATTGCGGCGAGGATCGTTGATTCGTAGGTGGCTTCGAGCACCAGGGTGGCAAACTCTTTCCACAAGGATGCCGGGTGGGGCGAGTAGGCGACGGGTAGGGCGGAGCAATAGATCTGGCTGACTAGGTGTGAGGCTCCCAGGAGTGTCACTTCGCTCTGCCATTGGATGCCGACCTGGAGTGCTGCACGGAAGGCATCAAGTTCAGCCTCGCTTGATGATTGGAGCTTTCGTTGGATCCCATGGAGCCCGGATTCGCTGGCGAGGGCATAGCCGTTGCGCATTTCCCAAAGTCGCTGGTCTTCATTGCCAAGCAGACTTCCGAGTTCTTCGAGGCAATCGATCTGATTGTCAGTTGATTGTCCGACCTGCCCACGCACAGGGGCGAAGTAGTTGCGGTAGATGGTGCCCGCGCCACAGGCAATCGCACATGCGGGTCCCTGGGTGAAGTCGTGTTCGTAGATGCCGACACCCTGCTCTGGTGTGAATCCCGGTCCCACCATCTCCAAGAGATTGAATTGAGAGGCGACCTGAAACAAAGCACATGCATTTGCCGGATCAGTGTGGAGATCCTGCGTGTTAGCAACGACCTCGCTGATGGTGTTGGGCTTACCCTCGATGGTACCGACCCGGCTTCGAAGTTCAGCTAGACTGATGATTTCGAGTTCGCCGTGTTGCCAGCTCTTGCCGTTGACCGTGGAGATGAGTCTACCTCCCTCAACGCTGAGTTTTGCCCTGACATCGTCGGGTGTCGTCTCCTTGAATCCGGTGAGTTGTTCGAACCACATGGTAAGGGATATTTAAGTCTACCTGTTTAACCCAGTCACTCTGAAAGCATGTTGATCGAGAAGTTTACTCTTCCTCGTCGTTCGGTGCGTGTTCGGCTAAGTATTGTTTTTTCAAGGAGTCGCTCATCTTGTATGCGTGCTGTGTTCTCTATTGAAGCTGGCTCAGAGCATCGGACATGGGCGGGGTGAGGTGAATTACGACCTGCAACTCGGGACAGGCGTCGGTGTGTTTGGATTTGAGACTGTTGTTCATTCGGTTTCATCCAGGGTGCGAATGATCGTTTCGATGTCGTTGAGCATGGTGTCGACCATTTGGCTTCCTTGCAGGCTCGGGGTGGCTTGAACGATGGGGCCTAAGCCGGAGTCGCGTAGACCGGTAAGGTGGCTTTCCAGCAACTCGCGAAAACGAATCGCCAAATAGCGTTCGGACCGTTCCTCGATGTCGGGAGCCGAGAGGATTTCGAGCGCAGATTGAAGAAACTTGAAGACCGTGGGCCAAGCAATCCAGCGGAGGAGGTGGTAGTCGGCGTGCCAATCCATTAGGAGTCGCCATTGATCTTGTTGGATCGCAAAGTATTTTTCCCGTCCCGTCTGAATCGATCGCACGAGGCCGGATTCCGCGAGTTCATTGAGCACGATTTGAACAGTCCGCCTGTAGTAGCCGGTTTGCCTCGCAATTTCGGCCGGATGCCCTTCACCGTTGGAGAGAAGCCATGCAATGACCTCCGCGCGTGCCTGTCTACCAAACAGGGCGCGGAGTTTGAACAGTAAGTTTGCGGGTTTGTCCGTGCGAGGGGCGAGGCTCATCCCTCGGAGTTCGATGGGTCCTCGTTCAAGTGCATGTTTCAAAAAGAGCTCATCGGTTTCGCCGACCATGGGTATGCCAGGGAAGAGTGGTTTGACGGCCAGCTCGTTATCGCCACCTGCAATTTCAGCCTTGCGAGCCAATAGCTCCCATTTGTTGTTTCGGTTATTCTTGGCTAGGTAATCAGCGATGGCGGCAAGGACGGTTGGATCACCCAATCCGTCTTCCTTGAGCATGGTGCCAAGGCGTTGGATACTGATCCATGAGCCGTTGTGGTCAAGCCAGTCGAGCATCTCATCAAACATCCTGGCGTCGTGACGGGCGATCAGCGTCGAAAACAACAGTAAGGCCTCCGGATCGATGATTCGAGAAGGCGCGGATCCTGAGTGACCTGCCACGCCCATGGCCGACCATTGTCGCCATAGCTGGGAGAGGAGATGCTCTATGAGCTGATTTCTATAGTTGGTCAATGAGGTTTTCATGTCCCATGTGGGCGAGAACGTGGTGAAGTCCCATCCGGAAGCCATCCGAGGGGTCCTGAGTGCGTGTCCATCGAGCGGCGCTAAGAAGTTCTTCCGCTGTGGGCGTCAGATTACAGAGATCCAGATAGTGTTACGCTGGTTGATCAGCCACCAGTTCACCGAGTAGGCTCAGAGCTTCGTCTAAAAGCTTGGAATTGAGTTGCATTAAAAGACAAATAAATTACCCGTAATGAGTAATCAAGTTGTTTTTTACGTGGTTATTGCTAAATTTGATAGATTTGCTTCTGGACTGCTTAGAAGCATGAGACGTAGTGATGTTCTCTCCCATTATCGAGATGCTTCATGACAACCTGTGTTAGGGATATTGCTTGAGTCTTTGCGGTGGGTCGGGTATTCATTAAACAGCATCAGGAGGGACTTGCTCACGTGAGTTCCGGCAACCTGGCCGAGACGCCAAGGTGCCCAGATGGGGGAAATCCTCCACGATGTGCGGAGCGGGAGAGAAACACCCGACCGAACGAAAGTCTCGTTTACTTTCCATCGACGCCCATTCTGATGCCCGGGATGGGCGTTTTCTGTGACGGGCATACCTGTGCGATTCAACCTTGTATTCGCATTATGAAAATCCCCGAAGGAGCGGTCATCTCGCAACGCCAGAAAACCTCCGATCCCAATCACCATCTCTGGAAAAATCACGGTATCTGGTGGTTCCATGCCACCGTCCATCTGCCCGACTACACTAGTCGGCGCGTTCGCTTCAGCCTGCGGACTCGCAAGCTCGGTGAGGCCCAACGCCGGCGTGATGAAATCCTCGAACGTCACTCCGGCAGACCCGATCGCAGCACCAGTGCCAACAAAAGACTGATCTTCCTATTCGGAGAAGTCAGAGAGGCTGGGAGCCCCGAGGCGTTCGCGCAGAATGTCTTCAACCACCTGGAGCGTGTGGCGGACAGAAATGAAGACGGCTCGCTGGATCTAACCAATATCGGTCGACACCTGCCTCTTGGGAATTCCTAGCTATTGGATCTCAGACTCCTTATTCAGAATCAGAAATCACAAGAACCCTTCCTTGCCTGGCAGGCGAAGGCCTCAAACGAGGCCTTTGACACCGCTGAAAAATGCCTGGCACAGGCAATGCAGGTTTGGGTAAGCCCGCCCGGGCTGCGGAAAACAAACAGGTTCGTCAAAAGTCCTAACGGAGCGCCTTCGCGATTTTCTCATCGACCGAGCGTCAGACGCATTCCCGGTAAGGCCTGCGTAATCACCATCGAATTCGATGTCACCGACGACCCTATTCACGGAGGCAGGAAGGACGCTTCTTTCAGGGCTACTATGGGCATTACTGTTATCATTCCCTCAACGCCTTTTGTGGAGATGACCCGCTTTGGGCTCAATCGCGTGAAGCTGATCGCGATGTCAGCCAAGGCACCCTCGACGGGCACAAACTCATCGTCGCATAGATCTGCAAACGTCACGGCAAAAAGCCGCGATCATCATCCGCGCCGATAGCGGCTTCTGGCGCGATGCCATTCTCATCTGGATCGAAGCGCAGCCCAATGTCCATTACGATATCGAGATTTCTGATGCTGGGCATTTTTTTTGCTCAGTTCACCCTTCGATATACTTTTTCGTAAATATTCGGCCAGTTACTCAGTTACGCTTAGGGACTGAAAAGGCTCCATTTTTAGACTGTTACTTTATGAGATACAGTAGGCAACGGCATTGTTGTTCGACAATTCGATCCACTCACGAATATTTTATATTCGATAATTAGATGGCCACCCTATAGCTCATCATTCCAGTCATTATGCATTTCTCTGTCAAACGCACGAGAATCTCACCCCTTCAACCGCATGGCTTTGCTTTGATCGCAACGCTATCGATCATGTTGTTGATCGTGTTGCTTCTGGTGGCTTTACTTTCTCTCACCAGCACGGCCACGCGCAGCCAGACGGACGGCAGGGCAAAGGCCGAGGCGCAAGCAAATGCCAGACTCGCGCTGCAGCTTGCGATTGGCGATCTCCAGAAACAGCTTGGGCCGGACAATCGCATCACGGCTCGTGGCGTCTCGATGGCGAAACATCCGGCGGTAAATGCCGACGTGCCACCCAATAGCGCAAAGGCCTGGTGGGTGGGTGCTGCTTCCAGTGATCGTGATGAACTCATTGGTACCAACCAAAAGCCTGTGACCTGGTTGATATCAGGATTGCCTCCGCAAACAACATCGGCTGCCCAGATTAGCTCCAACTCTTTTATTGATCGCGAGATCGTGCTTTATGGTGAAAACAGCATCGACCTCACGCTGACAGGAGGTGAGGAAATTTCAGCAGGTAGAGTGCTGATCGCCGATCAGTCGACGGATCAAATCACGGGCTCCTATGCCTACTTCATCGATGACAACGGAATGAAGGCTCAACTCGCTCCGGCACACTCCAATATCATCAATACCGAGATCGCCAATCGCGAGACCGGCACGGTGATTCCAGGTTTCTATGATTTGAGCATTCTTGATGGAATGGCTGATATGCAAGGCGTCCCCGCCAGCCAATACCTCAAGCTTCCTTCATACAACAGTTTAGCTCTGTTAGGAAGCGACGGGAATCAGGTCGCACGAAACAAGCGCATGAGCTACACGACGAGTTCGCTAGGAGTACTGTCCGACGTCAAACGCGGCGGTCTGAAGAAAGATCTGACGATCGCCTTCGAGAAACACACGACCTCATCGGTCAGCAAGAATACCGGAACGTATCCGAACATGCCGAGCTACCCGGTGTTTAATGCCACTTTCGCAAAGATTAGCGACAGCGAATGGGGTGACTACCTGTTGCTTGACGAATCCAAGCGCGGGGAGTTCGCGGAACAGGGCTATCTCCACTGGGGAATGCTTCGCGACTATTACAATATCAAACGCTACATCCGACGGGAGAACGGGCAGGACTGCCTGACGCCGATTGTCATTTCCGAAGAATCTATGCATGGAAACCTGAGTGGCTTTGACTATGCCGGGGGCGTCATTCCACCTCATAAGATTGGAACCACAGGAGCACTCAGCGAAACCCCGAGCAGGCACCGCGGAATGCCCTATGGAGATTTCCAGACCGTGCCGAACAGGAATAATGACGAGTCCATCGAATTCATCGAATACTACAAGCACAGCCCGGTCATTCCGGTTCTCGGGCAACTGCAATACAACTGCTGGGTGGAAAGAGGCCCCGCTGATTCTGCAGGTCTCGTTGGAGGAACCGGAGATCCTCCACCTACGGAAGCGCTCGTCCTCCACACCCAGATGTGGTCGGCCCACTACAATCCGTTCAACATCCCGTTGCTCTTTGCCGGCAATAACAGAACCCAATCCTTCACCATGCAATACATGCCGGCACCGGTTTTTCGATTCCGAAAAGCCGACGTGCGAGTTGCGCCATACCAAGCGGGGACGAATCCACCGAGAGGTGTCCACGATGTTGGGGGAAATAGTAGCACGTGGTTCCTACAAGGATTCACCCACGCCAATGAAGGACGCGAATACACGGTGAAAACCGTGGAGCTGCTCGGTCCCGGACGGGCCATGTTTGCCGCGTTCGAGGAGAATTTCGACAACAGGAGCATGCAGGACATGGTCTACAGCACCAACGTGCGGGATGTGATCACCGAGTCCGCCAGTAGAGCCTACAACGTGATTGGAGAACTGCCGCCTTCCCTGGATTGGTCGATCGACTTCCAGGACAACGGGAGTTTTTCCCATGGCGTGAAGCACGGCGGCCAAGGCCAATTCACGGCATGCCAGTTCGTGTGGGACGCCTATCCGAAGAATAGTGCCCCATGGTACACCAGCTACCTTTTTGATTTCGACGATCTTCCGGATACCAACTACAACGACAACTCGAGAATCAACTTCAACATGCGCTTGCGCAGCACGAGGGAGGCAGGCAGCTCCATCCGGCCTCTTGTCGATTGCAACATCCGCTCCCTTTTCATGAACAAGCGGTGGGACACGCCTTTGCATGAGGGTATGGATCCCGGATTCCGGATGATCTCGGCCTATGAGACGGTGGACAGTGAGGGGGATCCTACCCTCGAAAGGGTGCCACAGATGAGCACCCAGAGTGACGGGCGCGGATTCGGTTACTGGGGTGCGGAAAACTCCCCGTTCTTCGGCTTCGACCGGGTCATCCTCTTTGACATCCCTCGCGAGGACCTCGTGTCGCTGGGGCAGTTGCAGCACGCCAATGTCGGACGTTTCAGTTACGAGCCGAGCTACATCATCGGGAACTCCTACGCCAACCCACGCATCCCACTCGACCAATGGAAAACGACCTTGACCGACACCACCCAGACGAGACGGAATATAGTCGGTCCCTACGATCTCTACGACGCCTCCTACCTCGTGAACGAAGCTCTGTGGGACAGCTACACCTTCAGCACGATTCCGCAGGTGGCGGACAATTACAACGATTCAGAGGAGCCCGAGCCTTCTGAAGCGCTCTTCACAAGCCTTTTGTCGCGCGATTCGCTCCTGGCCAATCCGCGCCATCTGCCCTATCAGCCAACCGGATCCACGTTTGATATGGCGACCCTCCAAGCCGATGAGGCGGTGCACTACAATGCCGGTCACCTCCTGGTGGACGGTGCCTTCAATGTGAACTCCACCTCGGTCGATGCCTGGGAGGCATTCCTTTCGGGAACTCACGGCATGCCTTACCAGAAAATCGACGGCAACGGCGCCATCGTGGGCTACGAGACGGTAGAGGATGATATGATCCGCTTTCCGCGGGTCCAGTCGGTGTTTGGAAAGGAAATGAAATCCGATTCTCCCGACGAGAACTACTGGGTCGGCTTCCGCGCGCTGGAGCAGGCGGAAATCCGGGAGTTGGCGGAGGCCATCGTCGAGGAAATCCGCGAGCGTGGCCCCTTCCTCAGCATGGCGGATTTTGTGAACCGCAAGCTCGAAGACGGAGATCACGGTCACATGGGCGCTCTTCAAGCCGCACTCGACAAGACCATCAACGCGGAGGTTGATTCTGACGTCACCTTGGATGCCACCCACCCGAAGCTCCCGCCTAACGCCAAACAATCCGCAGGATTTCCCGGACAATTATTGCAAGGTGACATCCTGCAGGCGCTGGCACCATGCATGACGGTTCGTTCCGATACCTTCACGATCCGTGCCTATGGGGAATCGATCAACCCATCTACTGGTGAAGTCGGCGCAAAGGCTTGGTGCGAAGCTACCGTGCAGCGTCTCCCCGATCCAATTCTTGGTTCCGGCAGTCAGCCCTATCTCAGCGAACTCGCGCAGCCCGGCAGCCCGTTTGGCCGCCAGTTTCGCATCACCTCATTTCGTTGGCTGAATCCGAATGAAATTTAAAATAAATTCTTCTTCATCTATGAAAGCCATCATAATACTCATGGTCGCACTGAGCTCCTGCGGCCTCCTTGCTGCCCGCGAAATCAATACGAGAACCCTCGCTCTGGACAAGTCGGGAGATCTTCCGGAGCGCTTTGTCAAAGTGGGTGAGACATATGTGGCGCTCTCCTTTTCCTATATCGAGCCCGGTGAGCTGATGCCGGTAGTTGCCGGCGATTCGTCACTGCCACTCTATGAGTCCGTCGAAAGCGAGGAAGGTAAGGTTTCTTATAAGATGGTAAAGGAAGTCAAGTTGCCCGCGGGGGCAAAAGGGGTGCTTCTACTCGGCTGGATAGGCCCGGAGGGACCGCGTTACCTCGCCGTCGACGATGATTTCCTGTCCGCGAAATACGACAAATGGTTACTCATCAACACAGCGTCCAAGGAAGTTGCATTCAGGATCGGAGATGATAACAAGCCCCTCAGGCTCAAGGCGAACAGCGTCCAGAACTACCAACTCACCGCTCGCGAAGGCACGGGAGTTTCCGTGGTCGGACAAGCAAAATGGGGCGAAGAAGTGAAAACCTTCTATTCCACCTATTGGCCGGTCAGAGCGGGTGAGCGGGGCATCGTTATCTTTTTTTACCATAAAGGCGAACGCATTGCGTTAAGGAAAATTACCGACATCCTATTGAAGCCGAAAGAAAAGTCCACGGAATGAGTCGACACGTCATTCCTTGGTTTGTGTCTTATTTCAAAGTCCTTAGCACCTTTACAGGTGAAATTCCCAAGAACCATTGATCCGGCTCGTCTCAGCATCTTCGCCGTGAGGGGCTTCCCTTTTTCTCCAGCACCTGGCCCGCCAACGAAAAAGCCCGCAGCATGGTCTTCTTCTACCACGACACTAAGAATGACCGCCTTCGCATGCATACGATCCGCGATTACATCCCCTGAGGAGCGTGTAAACTTATGTGCGCAGGCTGCTAGCAATGGAAAATCCCCTAGCAACAGTAGCAACAGCTACTTTTTTTGAGATACATTCAATCGGGCTCTTTTGCCTTCCACCGCCAATGCTTCTGGATTATGCCCCCCCAATATCGCCTATCTCCTATGAATCCGATCATTATCCCGCTACTGTTCCTCCTGTCAGCCCTCGGGCCCGGTTTACTCTCGGCCGCCGAGCTCCCCTTGGAACCGCCTAACACGCCATCCGCCCTTCAAACGAGTGAAAGCGGATTCACCATCGATTACGATGGTGCACGAATCCTTACGGCCGCATCTTCCGGGCCGGTGACCGTCACCGCCAACGTATCCGAAGGCGAAAAGGTTGAGCAACGAATCCGGGTGACAGGGCAGGGGAGCGGGCTGGTTTCGCTGAAATTGACAATCACCGCCAGTAGTCAGGCGATTGCGGCCGAGACTTCGGGCTCGGCGCAACAGGCCTTTCCTATGGTCCGAACTTCGCACGGTCACAGCCTCAACCTGCGCAACAACGCGGTCTATGACCGGTTCGGCGATTGGATGATTGAAATGCCGGGCGGTGTTACCCGCATCACACCCACGTCGCAGCTCGACGGCTCCATCCGCTTTGACGTCGAAATCACCGGCGACTCCCCCGAAATCATTTTCCGTCCGCGATTTTATCAGAAACACAAAAACATCCGCCATTTCGAACCGTGGAAATATCAGGTGCGGCGGGACTCCATTACCGGCTGGTGCAGCTGGTGGGCGCATCACAATAAATTCCGCGAGGAACACCTCGATGCCCTGCTCGACGTTTGGCAGCGTAAACGTTTCGCCGATTACGGCTACAATATCATCCAGATCGATGACGTTTTTCAGGGAGATGCCGATGCCAGACGCCGCAACCATCCGCTCAACTACGGCTACGTCGGAGGGCGGCCTGCCACCTGGCTCGAATGGAAAAAAGATCGTTTCCCCACAGGCATGACCGGCTATGTCGATGCCGTCCGCCGCGCCGGCTTCGATGCGGGCGTGTGGATCGGCTGCTTTTTCTCCGATGAACAAACCGCCGAAGAGCATCCGGAATGGTTTGTGCGCGACGCGGATGGCCAACCCTACGCCGGTCCCTACGTGAGCTACGCCATCGATGCCACGAACCCCGAGGCGGCCAATCGCCTGGTTCGGCCCACCTACCGCGGCCTGCGCAACGCCGGCTTCCGTTACGTCAAAATCGACCAATTGCGCCACCTACTCTACGATAACCTTCACCACAATACCGAATACGCTGCCCAGCGCGGTCTCGAACCGGCGGATATCTACCGCGCCTACCTCGCCACTGCCCGCGAGGAACTCGGGCGGCAACCTTTCATGCTTTCCTGCTGGGGCGTGCTGCCCGAATCCGTCGGTATCGCCGATGCCTGTCGTATCGGTGGCGATGGCTACGGCCCCGTCACCATGCAGCAATACAACAGTTGGAATGGTATCGTTTGGCGCAACGACCCCGACCACTGCGACGTCCGCCCTAGTCAGAAGCCCGCCGAGCTCGGTAACGTCCGTAAAACCACCGCCATCAAAGCCATTGATCAGGATACCATCATCCGTCCGGCACTCGCCTCGATCGCCGGCTGCCTGCTCATGCTCAGCGATAAAGCAGAAGTCTATGAAGACGATCGCAACCTCCATGGACTCCGCCGTTCTTCCCCCGTCCTCTTTTCCGTGCCGGGCCAACTCGATGACTTCGACAGCAGCAAAACCGACGCACTCAAAAATACCCCGCGCACCGCCGTGAAAAGCGGCGAAAAAATGTCTCCTATCGACGGCGATCAACACTGTGAGGTGTGCCCGTGGTGGCTCAACGAGTTTAACCTGCCCTTCGCCCAATGGAACGTGCTGCACCGCTTGAACTGGTCGCCGGATGCCGCTGGACCGGAACGCGTCCGCTTCCGGGACATCGGCCTCCACCCCGAAAAGGAATACCTTGTCTACGAGTTCTGGAC
>JAGXGH010000027.1 GCA_024636835.1 Verrucomicrobiales bacterium
GCTCTGGATAACCCTTTCACCGTCGTCGCCACTGAGGTAGACCGCCTGCGTAACGAGCTCGGAGTAAAGATCATTTTCATCGACTTCCATGCCGAAACGACCGCTGAGAAGATCGCCTTTGGACGATGCTTTGACGGCAAAGTTTCCGCTATCATCGGCACCCACACCCACGTCCAAACAGCAGACGAGCGAGTCTTCCCAGGCGGGACGGCATACCTCACCGACTCTGGAATGTGCGGACCAGAGGATTCCGTGCTTGGTCGTAGCTTTGAACCCGTTGTCGAGCGCTTCACGACACTGATGCCGAAACGCTTCCCCGTAGCCAAAGGCCGCGTTCGACTGTGCGGTGCAGTGATAGATATCGATTCGGAAACCGGTAATGCTAACTACATCGAGCGTATCCAGGATGTAGTCGAACCGTAGGCATTGCTTGATCATGGACAAAGCGTATTTTTACCTCTAATTGTTTCTCAGAGTGCATCGCGCACATGCCTATTAAGATGTCCCAACAAGACCCATCCACCCCGAGCTCCACGAGCGCATGTGGAGTCGATTTCAACGAAATCGACCGCGTGCTCGTGGTCAAACCCAGCTCGTTCGGCGATGTGATTCACGCCCTCCCCGCAGTCAACGCACTCAAGGCAACCTTCCCTCATCTCAAGATTACCTGGGTGGTGAATCCAGAGTGGTCCCCCATCCTCGAAGGAAACCCAGACCTTGTCGGTGTGGTGGAATTCCCAAGACGCCACCTCGGCGGGCCAATGGCTCCCGTACGCTTCGCCCGTTGGGCACAACTTCTCCAAAAGCCGGAACCCCCGGATGTCGCACTCGACTTCCAAGGGCTATTCCGTAGCGCGCTGATCTCACGCGTTAGCCACGCCCGCCATATCTTCGGACTTCGCGATTGTCGCGAATGCTCAGGATGGTTTTACGATTACAAAGCGGACACCCGCGAGTGCACCCATGCCGTGGATCGCTATCTTCAGCTCGTCGCCAGTTGCGGAGTGAAGATAAACCGCCGCGCGCTCCATTCACCGCTACCAGATGGAGCTCCCATCGGCCACCCGGATGGTGGAGAACTTCCAGCCAACGCTGTGGTCATCCATCCGTTTTCCCGAGGCGAAGGCAAAAGTCTCGATGCCGCGCAAGTGCAAGCTCTTGTCGAAAAGCTCGACCCTCTACCAGTGATTCTCGTTGGCAGCACGGACGACGCCGACGCCTGTAATATTTCTAATCGACGCCTGATCAACATGCTCAACCGCACATCGATATCACAGTTGATTTATGTGATGCGCCAGGCGGGTAAAGTGATCAGTGTCGATAGCGGCCCAATGCATCTTGCCGCGGCTCTCGATCGGCCACTCCTCGGAATTCATACTTGGACCGATCCGCGCCGGGTCGGCCCGTATCGGCCGGATGCCTACGTCTGGAAAGCCGGAAAGATCATGCGGATGGATGGCCTTAAACCCGAGCTCTGCGGTCAGAATGTCCCAATCGGCGAAGGCGGCATCGACTCCATTGCAGATTGGGCGCTACCGGGATAGACCAAGAGTATTGCTATTAACTTGAGAGAACCTCGAAAATCTGCGATGACCAATCTATGACGCGCCAATCCCGCTCCCTCGTATTGCTGGCCATTATTGCAGCCGCGCTTGGCTCCAGCTGCCAGACAAGCAAAAGCAAGCTGACCTACTTGCCACCTGCAAAGACCTTTGAAACGCCGGAGCAGCTCTTTTACAGCGTCGGCTTGAATCAAGACTTTATTCCACGCGGCACCGCTGGAAGGTGGAAGTTCCGCCCGATGAAGCCCCGCTACATCACCATCCACTCAACACAAAACTATAGTCACGGCGCCGACGCCATGCGCCACTCGCTGGCCCTTAAACGCGGCGCACTGAAAGGCAACAACAGCCTCGGCTACTTGACCTGGCATTTCACTGTGGATGACCATCGAACTGTCCAACACCTCCCCACTTCAGAGCGCGGTGAGCACGCCGACTTCGACGGACCAGGCAACCTCTATTCCATCGGCATCGAAATGTGTGAACACGAGGGACACAATCGTGGTGTCACCATCGATCGTTCAGCGCGTCTGGCCGCCACCTTGATGCATGCCTACGACATCCCGCTGGCAAACGTCGTCCCTCACTACCACTGGCCGCGCTATCAATACAGCACCCCACACAAGAACTGTCCCCACTATCTCATGGACGACGGCAAGCCTGGAGCAACTTGGAAAGACTATCTAAAACGCGTCGATTTCTACTACGACCAGGTGAAGCACCAACGACTCGCCGGCCCGGTGTTCCCCACCCGCCCCGGCAACGTCGCCCGCCTCGACCGCGACAACCTCCCGCCACAAGGTTGAAGGTTCCTCTATTGTGGCATGATCCGTCCCGGTCATGACGCCAACCCCAGGAACCACACCAGAAAAAAACAGATAAGCTGCGTATAAAAATAGCTTCTTGTGTTTTCTTACCTTCGTTGCAGGAGTTTTTGCACCTAATGTATTTGAATGATTCTATCGTGAGAACTCGCGTTCAAGTGTTTGCCAGTCAACAGGCGTCATTGTCCACTCCGCGTAAATTGCAATGCCCCGATAGTTCGCAGGCAACTCGTCATAGGAATTTAATCCTGCATTGATGCCACGAATAGCGTGCAACAGATTTTCCGATTCGGGATCATGGTAGTCAACCCCACTGTCATCATAAGCTGGCACACCAAGGAGAACCGCAGTGTCTCCTGACCAATCGATCACTTCTTTTGTCCACGTCGCCATCAACTTCTCATAAAGCTTGGGATAGGTGATTCCCGTGTCATACATCATCGGCACGATAAGGTCGACGCGCTCTGCCACTTGTCGGAAGAAGTCTTCCTCCCAGTGAACTTCTGGATAAGGATGCCAGCGCGTAGGTGGCGGGTACGCTGCAACGGAGAGTGTTTTACCTTCCGGCAATGCGACTCGAAGTTCGTCCAAAAGCTCTAAATACCCGGGCTCAAAGGACGCCAATGGCTCAATGTTCACTTGCACCCCTGCGAGACGCGGATGGCGGTCGAAAAGGTCGGCCACAGATTTGCAGAACTTCGCCCGCCATTCCGGTTTTCGTGGGAAGCAGTGCGCATCGAGTATTCCTCCAATCCACGGGATCACTTCAATGCCATCAGAGCGGTCTAGATATCGCTCCACCTGGGCATCATCAACCAGGGCAATCCCTCCGTCATCAGTCGCCGGACAAAGATGTGGAAAAACATAATGGATACCCTGTGCTTTCAATTTATTGATTGCCGTATCAATGGTCTTTCCATCGCGAAAAAGTGTGCGGTCACGCTGATAGTGATCGAACCAATCGTCATCGCCCAACCATCCATGTTGAAGCCACACTCCGTTCATGCCTCGGTCGAAACGGCCGTCGCTGACGACATCACCTGGATTCCACAAAAGATACACCAAGCAAAGAATCGCAAAGAGTGCCGAAATTCGGAGGAGTGGAAAGACGAGCTGCTTTTTCCAGCGAGACATGGAATGAGCGTCCTTAAAATCCTTCTCATCGACAAGCAATGGTTTCAGATATCTGAAAGAACCGTCGAATATAAGGGTCAGCCACGAATGCCACTGTTTTAAGCGGTAGTTCGGTAACTTTAGGGGACCGCGAAGACCGCTCAAACGGCCGGGACGGCCGCTCCTTTTTGGTGTGCCGCTTTCGGAGCGGGTGCCTCCAGGCTCCAGCCGGGTGGGGTGGAAGGCATGTCAGTGAGCGGAATCGGGTATCGGTATTGACGGTCTGGTTCGGGCGGTTGGCTGGCTGCGGCGTCACCCTGCGGAGTCCTGGAGACCTCCGCTCCTAGATCAATCAAGCAGGTGGCGCTCTTAAAACAGTGGCATTCGGGTCAGCCACCCAAGAATGTCAGCGGACAAACCTTCTCTCCGAAAACACAAAAAAGGCCGCTCCGCTTGGACGAACCAAACGGAGCGGCATCTCCTAATACGCAACGGGAACCAACCGCAGCATTCATGAAAAAAGGGATTATCAACGATGTCGGCACGATAGCGAGTCGACCAAACCAGCACTAGCGAAGCTCTGAAAGCACACCCCTTTGACCTTTGTCGCCTGCACGGAGAGAACATCCGCAGCTCCTTGAAGAGCAAATTTTGATCTACGCGAAATCTTCACGATGTGCAGGTGGGGAGTTTTTTTAAAAGAATTGATAGTGATTGAGATCATGCACTATCCTCAAATTTTCGGCAAGACATTTTTACAAAAATAGCGTCAATAATTATAAACGTGGTGTAACTCCCGCTGAACTGCCTTCATCTCAATATCCATCCTCTCGTCTGTTGACTTGATCCAAGGCGCAATCTGTGGCTCGTAGCAGATGAATGAACCCGCATCTTCCCGCTATCACTCTCCACGTGCCAAAACTAGCGCGTCAGGTTGTGCTGCGACCGCTGGAAAACTCGCTGGAAGATCGTCACCGCGTCAGCACCGCCTACTGCGCACTCCCGGAATCCGCGCGCATGAACCGCTTCTGGTCGAACAACGCCTCACTCAGCGAAAAAATGATCGACCGCTTACTCAACGCCGATCAACACGATCACGTCGTTTGGGCGATGCTCGACCCACAAGACCCCGCACAACCCGGCATCGGCGCAGCATCATACTGGCGCGATCCCAGTGACCAAACCACCGCCGAATTCTCCATCACTGTCGGTGAACGCTTCCAACGCCATGGCGTTGGAACTCTATTACTCGCGTTACTTTGGCTGATCGCCCGCCAGCACAAGATCGAATCGTTCTTCGGGCATGTGCGCACCGACAACCGCCCGGCTCTTCGCTGGTTCGGCAAAATCGGCGTCGAAAGTACCGTGCAGTCTGGCGACATCCACATCATATGGCCATTGCGATCACCCGAGGAAATCGACGCCCTCATCCATCCGCCCGCGCTTCTCCCGCAGATTGCCGATTGGCAACGTCAACTCGCCCCACTCATCGAGACCAGGGTGTGATACCGGCTCCGAATCAACGCATGACTACTCAACGAGCACAAGCAACTCGCGATCACCCAACTCCCCGCTCGATCGCATCAGGTTCATACCAAAATTTGGTATGAACCCACCATCCATGCATCCCGAAGCCTTCCGTGAGGCGCTGGTCGATTGGTTTTCCACCCATCAAAAAGATTACCCATGGCGACGAACCAAGGACCCCTGGGCGATTCTCGTTTCGGAGATGATGCTCCAACAGACGCAGGTCGCCACCGTTCTCGATCGCGGATATTTCACCCGTTGGATGGAACGCTTCCCGACACCAGCGGATCTCGCCGCAGCCGATGAGTCCGAAGTCCTGTCACTGTGGGAAGGGCTCGGATATTATAACCGTGCTCGTAACCTCCAAAGCGCCACCGTCGTCATCCGCGACGAACACCACGGACGCTTCCCGCGGGAGCTGAGCACCATAGAAACCCTCCCCGGCATAGGGCGCTACACCGCGGCCGCCGTTTACTCCTTCGCCTTCGATAAACCTGCACCACTAGTTGATGCCAACGTCGCACGCGTCATCGCGAGGCTCTATCATTTCGACCAACGCATCGACACCGCCGCCGGTCAGAAATTTCTCTGGGACACCGCCGCCGAGCTGCTCGATCAGCAGCGCCCCCGCGACTTCAATTCCGCACTGATGGAACTCGGGCAAGCCATCTGCAAACCCCGTGCGCCGCGGTGCAAAGAATGTCCCGTCGCCGATTGGTGCCAAAGCTTCCAGCAAGACCGCGATCCGGCGACACTACCGATCAAGAAACCCAAACGCGAGACAGTCCTCGTCGACGAACACGCCATCTGGTCACACCGCGACGACGGTGCCGTTTTGCTCCAGCACGAATCCGGTACCCGCCGCAAAGGACTCTGGAAACTTCCACTGCGCAGCGTAGAAAGCGTCTCCCATCTCCCTGTGATCTATCGTTCCACCTACGGTATCACCCACCACCGTGTCTCGCTCACGGTCTATCAAAGCGACTCCTCTGAAAAGCCACGCAAAGACGAGTCCTGGGTGCCTGCCACAGATCTCCCCACCACCCCCATGGCCTCCCCCTTCCGCAAAGCACTCGACAAACTTCTCTCGTCCTGCTGAAGATGAAAATGATACGACCGTCCGTAACTTTTCCTTCACCGCCGTACACCATACAGAACCCAAAGCCACCCCAAGCGCCAAGCGCGCACACACGTGGCCGTGGCTTCCAGCCGCGAAGCCAACCCAAATACAATTTCTCACCATGAAGTTCATGAAGGAAATGAAGAGCCTTCCAACTTCACGACCCGTCATTCAAAGACTGGATTCATCTCATCACCGCGCAAAGTCACGGACGCTTGAAAAGCATCCCTCCCGAGCTCACAAATGTAGGGGAAACGTGTCGGTTCCCATCTAAATACTCTTGGCATACTGCTCCTTAACCTGATCGCCATATGCTCCGGTGAGAAGGATGTGGTGGAGACTCAAACGAAGTACCGAAAACTTCAACCCTACTGGTGCGGCACAGGACTTGAAAGAACTGCGGAACTGCTCAGCGATGAGAATATCGCCAAGCTTCGAGCGGCTGGAGATAACGAACTCGCCGACGCCTTGAAGTCACAGCAGCAAGAATTCTTCGAAAAGTTCAACCCATCCCCGGAAAGAGAAGCAAAAATCGCAGTTCTTCAGATGCGCATCATCCAGCTAGAACAAGCCATCGAGATTATCCAGGCTGTGGCGGATGACTCCAGGTGATCCGCCCCGCATCGGGCGCCCTAAACTAGGCTAATTTAGCTGTGAAATTCACAAACCCAGCCCAAACGACCACCTAATCTTTACCTGTACACTCATTTCAGACAAGGTGACGCTGTCCAATTGGTTGCCATTTTTTTATTCAACATCAGACCGTATAAGCATAGAGATAAAAGCACCGCTCAACACCGCTTTTCCACGATAGAAACAGCAGCCTGCAACAACTTTTAACCGTCCAACGATCATGAAAACATCCGAACCCATCGCAAAGCCCAAGATTCCGGCTCCAGAAAATATTTCAGATCCATGGAGATCGTTCACTCAGGGCGTATGGACAGATGAGATCAACGTGCGCGAGTTCATCGTCAACAACGTCACCCCGTACGATCACGACGAGGTCTTCCTCACCGGACCGACCGAACGCACCCGCAAGCTTTCTGAAAAGATTGCCATCCTCCTCAAAAAGGAAATCGCCAACGGCGGCGTCCTCGACGCCGATGAAAAAATTGTCGGCACTGTGAGTTCCCACGGCGCAGGATACATCGATAGCGATCTCGAACAGATCGTCGGCCTTCAAACTGATGCGCCGCTCAAGCGCGCCATGCTCCCCTACGGTGGCCGTCGCATTGCCGATCAGGCGCTGATCGCCCATGGCAGAAAGATGGATCCAGAGGTCGAGGATTTCTTCACCAAGCATCGCAAAACTCACAATGACGGCGTCTTCGATGCTTACACCCCGGAGATCCGCAAAGCGCGCTCCATCGGCATTATCACCGGCCTTCCCGACGGATACGGCCGCGGACGAATTATCGGCGACTACCGCCGGGTTGCGCTTTACGGCGTCGATCGTTTGATCGAAGATAAAAAACAACAGTACGCCGCATCGGACGATAGCGAATTCACAGACGCCTGGGTGCGTGAGCGCGAAGAGATCAGCGATCAAGTCCGCGCCCTCATGGAACTCAAGCAAATGGCGGCTTCCTATGGGTTCAACATCAGCCGTCCCGCGGCCAACGGTCGCGAGGCTGTCCAATGGACCTATTTCGCCTACCTCGGCGCTGCCAAACAACAGAACGGCGCTGCCATGTCCTTCGGCAGAACGTCGACATTCTTTGACATCTACTTCGAGCGTGACCTCGCTGAAGGCACCGTCACCGAAGAACAGATCCAAGAGATCATCGACCACTTGGTGATGAAGATGCGTATTATCCGCTTCATCCGCACACCGGATTACGATGCACTGTTCTCCGGCGATCCCACCTGGGTCACAGAATGTGTCGGCGGCGTGACGGAAGGCGGCAAACCGCTGGTCACCAAATCCTCCTTCCGCATGTTGCAAACGCTCTACAACCTGGGGCCGGCACCGGAGCCAAACCTCACCGTTCTCTGGGCACATCACATGCCCGATGCGTTCAAACAATTCTGCGCCAAGGTCTCCATTGAAACCTCATCCATACAATACGAGAACGACGACCTGATGCGCTCATACTGGGGTGACGACTACGGGATCGCCTGCTGCGTTTCCGCCATGAGACTCGGCAAGCAGATGCAATTTTTCGGTGCCCGCGCCAACCTCGCAAAAGCTCTGCTCTACGCAATCAACGGTGGGCGCGACGAGATCACCGGCGAGCAAATTACTCCAAAAATGCCGGCCATCACCGGCGACACCCTCGACTTCGACGAAGTCATGGAGCACTTCGATGAAACTCTCGACTGGCTCGCATCCACCTACGTCAAGGCACTCAACATCATCCACTACATGCACGACAAATATTGTCCGGAGCATGTCATGATGGCACTGCACGATCGCAAGGTGTTCCGCACCATGGCATGTGGTATTGCCGGGCTCTCCGTCGCTGCCGACTCGCCCTCTGCGATTAAACACGCCGACGTCACCATCATCCGCAACGAGGATGGGCTCGCCACCGACTTCAAAATCGACGGTGAATACCCCGCCTTCGGCAACGACGATGACGCAGTCGATCACATTGCCACCGACCTGGTTGAGCTCTTAATGAGCAAGCTCCGAGAACAACCCACCTACCGCGACGCCACACCGACCCAGTCCATTCTCACCATCACCTCAAATGTGGTCTACGGGAAGAAGACCGGCAACACACCAGATGGCAGAAAGGCTGGCGAACCCTTCGGACCAGGCGCAAACCCCATGCACCGGCGCGACTGCAAAGGACCAATTGCCTCGATGGAATCCGTCGCCAAACTCCCATACGAACACAGCCAGGACGGGATCTCCTACACCTTCTCCATCGTGCCAAAAGCACTCGGACAGACCGAGCTTGAACGGATCAACAACCTGACGAGTCTGCTTGAAGGTTACTTCACCGAGAACGGCCACCACATTAATGTCAATGTGTTCGACAAAGACACACTGCTCGATGCCATGGAACGTCCCGAGGAGTATCCACAACTCACAGTCCGGGTCTCCGGCTACGCGGTGAACTTTATCAAGCTCACGCGTGAGCAACAGATGGACGTCATCACCCGCACGTTCCACGGCGAATAAGACATCTCCATAAGCAACGTTCCATGCCATCCCCGAAGCAGGCCTCCCCTTCCCTATCAACCACCGCTCCACCGAGCGACGTTGTCGGGCAGGTGCACTCGATCGAAACGATGGGAACCGTCGACGGTCCGGGGCTGCGCTACGTTCTCTTCCTCGCCGGCTGTCCACTGCGCTGTCAGTATTGCCACAATTCTGACGCCCAAGGAGTGCCACGTGGCACCCCAACTACTCCCACCGAAGCCATCGCCGATATCATCCGCTACAAGACCTTCATCAAAAATGGTGGGCTGACGATAAGCGGCGGCGAGCCACTGCTCCAGCCCGACTTCGTGCGTGCACTCCTTAAACTCGCCAAACAGCAAGAGCTGCACACCACACTCGATACTTCCGGTTTCCTCGGTGCCGCCGCAGATGACGAACTACTAGACAACACGGATCTCGTGCTGCTCGACATTAAGAGCGGCGACCCGGCAACCTATAAACGCACTACCGGTGTAAATCTGGAACCAACGCTCATCTTCGCCCGCAGACTCGACAAAAAAAATATCCCAATCTGGCTTCGCTTCGTGCTCGTTCCGGGACTCACCGACGCCCCGGCCAACATTGAGAAGATTGCCGAGTTTGCTACGACGCTGAGCAACGTCGAGCGCATTCAGATTCTTCCATTCCACAAAATGGGTGAGCACAAATACGAGGCTGCCGACAAAGAATACAAACTGGCAAACACACCCACACCCACGGCCGACGAAGTTCAAGCCGCCCGAGAGATTTTCAAACGTCACGGACTCACCGCAGAATAATCGGCTCTCCATCCGACGGCGCGTGTGGACTTGACCATCAACCACAACACCGTCATGTCCAAACACACAAAAAACCGCTGGCTCATCGCCGCATCCGCCGTCGGCATCCACGTATCCATCGGCTCGGTCTACGCCTACAGCGCGTGGAAAATGCCGCTCGAAAACACCTTCGGTTGGTCATCCTCAAACACCGCACTGGCATTCAGCATCGCCATCTTCTTCCTCGGTGTTTCCGCCGCATTTCTTGGACGTTTCATCGAGAAAAAGGGTCCGTCAAAAGGCGGATTGCTATCCGCCGCATTTTTCTGCACTGGCCTCATCGGATCTGGCATCGCCTGCTGGATGGAGAACCTCATGCTGTTCTACCTCTTCTTCGGCGTAGTCAGCGGCATTGGACTCGGACTCGGCTACATCGCGCCGGTTTCCACACTGGTGAAATGGTTCCCCGACAGGCGGGGCCTCGCCACAGGCCTCGCCATCATGGGATTCGGATTCGGCGGATTAGTATGTGCCAAATTAATCGACTACTTCGTCCCCCCACAGGAGGAAATCGTCCTCAGCGCTGATGCCTCAACTTACGAGTACTTCCGCACCGCCAAACAAGATGTCGTCGCCGCGGGTGCACATCTCGCCGGTACACCGTCACTTGAAGACTACAAGGCCAACAGTGCCCGCGCAGCCGAGTTGTTCCGCCTCAATCAAACCGATAGCGAAGAATACAAACAACTCGCCGCAGCCACTGAGCCGTTCAAATCCGCGGTTCTCTACGACAAAAAATCCATTGCCACCGCATTCATCTTTCTCGGTGTGATTTACCTCTGTATCATGCTACCGAGCGCACTCTACATCACTCCTCCACCAGAGGGCTACGCGGAGAAATTCGCCGCCGCCAAGAAGTCCTCTGGCGCACCAATCAATGATCCCGCCGGAGAAATGACCGCCATGCAAGCCATCCGCACACCGGGGTTCTACGGCCTGTGGTTGATGCTCTTTATCAACGTTTCCTGCGGCATCGCCGTCATCGCGACCGCCAAGAAAATGGGCTACGAAATGGTGCGTCTCGACATCGCCATGGCGAGCTTCCTGGTGATGGGCATTTCACTCTTCAACGGACTAGGTCGCATTCTCTGGGCATCGTTCTCAGACCACATCGGCCGAGCAAACACCTACATCGCGTTCTTTGTCATTCAAATCATCGCCTTCCCACTGCTTGCAAACTTGACCTCCGTACCGTGGGCATTCATCGCCGTCACCTTCGTTATCCTCTCTTGTTATGGAGGCGGATTTGCCAGCATCCCTGCATATATCAGCGATCTCTTCGGCCTCAAGGAAATGCCCACCATCCATGGGTTCATCCTCACCGCATGGTCGCTCGCCGGCATCGTCGGGCCGATGCTCAACGCCTACGTCTACGAACGCACCCACAGCTACCAACAGAGCCTCTACATCTTCGGCGGAGCCTTCGTCGTCGCGCTGATCATCTCCATCCTCATGCGCTCCGAGATCAAACGAATACACAACCACTACGCAACACAAAAGGAAGCGAACAATTCTGCCCCACAAGCCGTCGAAGCCTGACCCATAGCGATTTCTTTAAACCGCACATCACACAGCAACGCTGATTACTGAACACTGAACTCTAGCAAACTACGCTATAACGATTTCTTCAAACCGCACATCACCCAGAGACGCCACCCGTCGCAGCGCGGCGGAGAAATCCTGCCCGGCGGTGATGCGGTTCGGCACCGCCAGCACGCTCATCCCGGCAGTGTGTGCGGCCACCATACCGTTGAACGAATCCTCGACAACAAGACACCGCGCGGGATCAACTCCGAGCTTCCTTGCCGCATCAAGGAACAGATCGGGAGCCGGCTTGATGCGCTCCACGTGATCGCGGCAACTGAATGACACAAAGCGGCCGCTTAGTCCGAGTTTTTCCAGCCAGCCTCCCACCCATTCGACCGATGAGCTAGATGCCACACCGATCGGTATTCCGGTAGCCAGCAAGTCGTCCAACCACTGGATCACGCCAGACATCACCCCTTCCGCCTCAAGAAGCTTGCGCGACTCCGCGTGCTTCGACGGCAGGATAGCGTCCCAGTCCAACGACTTACCAACCAGTCCGTCGAGATACGCTTTCGGATCCCAAGCTCCGTGATCACTCCCCACACACTGAACATAGACATCGAGCGGCAACTCCGCACCATGCTCAAGATACAACTCCTGCCACGTCTGATAGATCGCCCACTCGGTATCCACGATCACCCCATCAAAATCAAAAATCACTGCATCGAAGCTTACTGACATAATCCACCATCACCATACCCAAGAGACATTCAAGCGATTCCATGCGCACATGCAACGGATACAAAGCCCCGAAGAAATCATGCATAAAGTGTCAACTTAGTCTTGCCCTCGGCAGGCTGAGCACTCAATAACGAGCGTTGAAGCATTCCTGCGCCAACTTCTCATATAGATAGTCAAATAAAAGCTGTGAGTTCATTGAGACGCTGTGCCTTGGAATTGTCGCACTTCGGGCTTACACTTACGGATGAGCGATTCTTCTCTCGACGTGTCCAAAGCGCTCTTCCGGAGTCTGACCGAAGCGCCGCGGCTCATCGACGATCTGCCTGAAGCACGGGCTTTCGATTCTCTTTCGCTCATCGCACCGGAAGCACCCGACCCACTAAACCTCCAACAAAAGCTAGGTCATCTTTACGAAGATGCCTTGGCGGTGATGTTGGATGCGACCCCGCGATACGACGCATTGGCGAGCGGAATTCAGATCCAGCAAGCGGCGGGGCGGACCTTGGGAGAGCTGGATTTTTTGGTAAAGGATCGCCGCACGGATCAATTGATCCATCTGGAACTCGCCGTGAAATTTTATCTCGCGGTCGAAACAGAATGCGACCCTTTGTTACCGGGTCCAGATACACGTGACAATTACTATCGAAAACTGCAAAAGATGCGGACGCATCAATTGCTACTAACGAAAAAATACCGGGATCGACTTCCGGACGCCTATAATAATCAAGAGATCGTTCCGCAGCACTTGGTACATGGCTGCATTTTCAATCATGTGAATGCCCGCAAACCAGCGGAGGCAGAGTTTTTGAATCCACATGGACGGCGAGGAAAGTGGCTGCATGCCGAGGATTGCGCGGACTATTTCGGAAAATACCCTTCGTTAGAAATCATTCCAAAACCGCTCTGGCCCGTACCTCTGGAAATTTTGGAAGGAATGGAGCTCGAGACATGGAAGGTCGAGGAAACCATCGTTCGCTGTGTGATGGTGCGAGCAGGCGCGGAACGGGTTCCCTATTTCATTGCGCCGAATGGCTATCCCATAAGCAGGCGTGCTTGAGGGTTGACAAGCCCATCATTCAAGCCCATCATTCAGAAATGAAACTATCGGGCGCTTTGGTTTCGACAAGAATGCCGCCGATTAATTCTATGGGGTGTTCACCCCATATACAGGGCGAAATTTGCTGTCACTCTATATGTTGAGAATTCTCTGAATAGACGACGATCCCAGTCCAACAATCTACAACCAATAGACGAGTCATGAAACAAAGCTATTCGCAAAAAACAAGAACCATAACAGGCGGTTCCATTCCAGTAGGCATTGCTTTGGCTGTCGCCGTAAGCTTCATCCAGCAGGCAGATGCCGCAGTGATGGTAAACCTCGGTTCAGCATCAGATTTTGCCGTACTGGCCGGATCAGGCATCACCATCGCCGCTCCTGTCAATTCGACGACAATTACCGGCGATATCGGGAGTTTTCCCACCGCCAGTATTACAGGTACCGAGAATCTCATCCTGAACGGAGTGAATCACGCCGGGGACGCAGTGACGGAGGCCGCCAAGACTGATCTCGATACCGCTTACACGGATGCAGCCGGACAGGCGCCAACCACGTTCTACGGTGCCGCTCATGATTTGATGGGTAGCCTTGGAGCGGGCGTCTACAATGGTACGAGTTCCTTCTCGATCCCGGGATCCTTGACCTTGGATGGAGGCGGGGACTCAAGTTCCGTCTGGATCTTCCAATCAGGAACAAGTTTGATCACAGGTTCGGCTAGCAATATTTCGCTGATTAACGGAGCCCAGGCCAGCCATGTCTTTTGGCAGGTGGGCAGTTCCGCAACGCTTGGCACGGGATCTATTTTCGCAGGAAGTATCCTCGCCTCTGAATCGATCACCCTCAATACCGATGCTGTGCTGACAGGCAGGGCCTTAGCTCTCAACGGCGCAGTGACCATGGATAACAATATCATCCAAATCCCTGAGCCTGGCAGCACTCTGCTCGTAGGAGCGGGAATGCTAGCTTTGGCTACGCGCAGGCGCCGCTCGTAAATCCCGAGGAAAATATGTGCTAAACAGGAATGTCTGTCCGTTCAGCTGGTGCTAGGCCTTCTCGTCGCGTACCATTTCCAGATACTCTTTGTTGTATGGGTTCCTGGTGTTTTCGATGAGAACATCAAACTGCGCGGCATCGACGAATCCCATGTTGTAGGCGACTTCTTCCAGGCACGCGACTTTGTAACTCTGCTGGCGTTCGATGGTGGCGATGTAGCGGCCGGCTTCGAGCAAGCTGTTCGGTGTGCCGGTATCGAGCCAGGCGATCCCACGACCGAGTAGCTGCACCTTGAGCGATTGGTCGGCGAGGTAGGCGTTATTGAGATCGGTAATTTCTAGTTCACCGCGTGGAGACGGTTTTAATGCTTTGGTACGGGAGACGACGGTTTCATCGTAAACGTAAAGACCAGGCACGGCGTAAGAACTCTTGGGTTGTTTGGGTTTTTCCTCGATCGAGAGGACCTTGCCATCTGCGTCGAACTCAACGACGCCGAAGCGTTCCGGGTCGCGCACGTGATAGCCAAATACGCAGGCACCGCCATCGTTCTCCACGCCTTCGAGTGCGCGGCGGAAGAAATCGAGTTTGCCGTAGAAAATATTGTCGCCAAGAATCAAGGTCGCGCCAGAGCCGTCGAGGAATTCTTCCGCAAGAAGGAAGGCCTGTGCGATCCCCTCGGGTGCTGGTTGTTCCTTGTAAGCGAGCTTGATGCCGAGCTGCGATCCATCGCCAAGAATCTCTTCAAACTGAGGTAGATCTTTGGGGGTAGAGATAATCAGTACTTCCTTGATCCCGCCAAGCATCAGCGTGGCGAGCGGGTAGTAGATCATCGGTTTGTCGTAAATCGGCAGCAACTGCTTGCATGCGACTCGCGTGAGCGGATCGAGGCGGCTTCCCGTACCGCCGGCGAGGATGATTCCTTTTTGTGGCATAATTCTACGAGCATCACTTAGAGCGACGAGGGAATCAATCGCGAAGTGGGTGTGATTTTTTCGATGTTTTTGCCGCAGGCTTTTGAGTGCGGAGAGCATCACCGCTTTCACGGCAAGGCAGACATGCCTTGGTGTTTCCTGCACACGCTCCATCGTCGCGCAAAAGAATACAAAAGCGGCAGTGCCAGCCGCACTCAAAAGCCTGCGGCTACTGGTCCACCGGAAAAAATCACACCAGTTGACAATGGAGAACTCATAGCGCGGGGTTTACACGGGGGTGACTCGGGGTTAATCGTTGTGTTGATGAATCAGGATTTGTGGAAAGGCCTCAGAGCCGAAGCCAGGCAAAAGCTGGAAACTCGCGACTACTCGAAGCAAGCTGTGGACGTGCGTGTCGCGACGTCTGGAGTAAATGGCGGTGAACTCGCTGCTCTCGATGGAGACAAGCCCACGTGGTGGATCCCCGGCGTCGAGGTATTTTCACGTCAAGTCTTTCAACAGAAACAGCGCGGTCACTTCGGGGAGTTTGCGCGTGAGACAGATGGCAAGCTGGCGGAGATTGGCATGTGGCCGAAGCAATGGGCAAGTGCGTTGATGAACGCGGAGTCTGCCAAGGGATTTCATATTCACCCGCCACATATTCCAGAAGGTGTCAGCCCGGAAGATCACTTTAAAAAGCTCTTTATCGACGAACCGAACAACTATCCGCTGCGGCCTTACCCGCTTGAGCAGTGGGATGCGATGTTCTTCGTCCAAGGAGTTTGCGAAATGTTTCTCGTCGACGAGCGCGCGGGAATGGATCGCCGCAAGATGCGCTTCGTCATCGATGGTGATGACCGCGCGGGTGCGAACAATGTGGGCGTGGTGATTCCATCGGGAGTCGCTCATTCACTCCAAAGCATCAGCACCAAGGATCTGATCATGGTCTACGGCACGTCGACCACTTTTGTCCCTGAGAACGAGGGACGCATCGAATCCGGCATCGAAGGCACGACGATGCCTGCCGATTGGAAATCGTATTTTCTCTCCTAGTCTTTCCCAAGGACACCGCAACCCGCCTCGCAATTTCTAGCTACGTTTGATCCTGCGTATCGCTTGATCGAAAAGTATCCAACCGAATGGCTGAAAACCCCAAAGAAAAAGCGCCGCCCGCCGTGCGCAAATTAACACGCCGAGAAGTCTCGGGCATGAGCACGATGCAGTTCCTCGCCGAGGCGCTGGTTCCTGCGAAGCGATTGTATCAATACGTGCATCCTTACCGGAGTCGCTTCTTTACAGGGGTGGCGTTTGGTATTCTCGCGGGTTTGTTCAACGCGGTGATGATCTTTGGGATGAAGTATGTTTTCGAAATTGTGCTCGATGGTAACCCGGGCAAGCAGTCGGTTACCGTCCCAATGATAGATTATAAGATCAATCTGCCTCAGATCTCACTCGACGGAGACAATGCGATTTGGGTGGTGATCGGCGTTTCGATGATTATCCCGTTTCTGATGCTGATCCGCGGACTGCTCGGGTATTTACAGACTTACTGTATGATGTGGGTGGGCCAAAAAGTACTCTATGATCTTCGTTCAACCTGCTTTACCCGGTTGATGCGTCAATCGCTTAGCTTCTATTCGAAACAAAAAGCGGGCGAGTTGATTCAGACGGTTTTCAACCAAACACGAATGGCGGCATCGACCGGTAGCGATCTTGCCGCCAACTTGGTGAAGCACCCGATTTCGATGATCGCTATCGTTGGAACCTTATTCTACATCGACTGGATCTTCGCGATTTGTGCGTTGGTTGTGTTCCCGCTTTGCCTGCTGCCGGTGATCTACGTCAGTAAGAAAGTCAGGAAAGCTGGTGGAAAAGAAGAGGAGGAAGCCGGCGCCTTGATGGTTCTTATGCAAGAGGCATTCTCCGGTGTTCGAGTGGTGAAAAGCCACGCGCGCGAGGACTACGAGATCAAACGTTTCAACTCCGCTAGCAAGCTCCTCGAGCAACTGATCATGCGTTGGAAAAAAGCGATCGCGATTGTCGGCCCCCTAGTCGAGACTGTAGCCTCGCTTGGTATCGCCGCTGGCCTCGCTTACGCATGGGCGACGGAAATGACCTCGGTGGACTTCCTGATTCGCTATGCCGCATTGATCGCACTCTACCCTCATGCCAAAGCGCTCTCGCAGTTGCAGGTGCAGTTGCAAAAAACCATTGTCGCCACCACTAAAGTGTTTGAGGTGATTGACCGTCCACTCGAGATCGACGACAAACCGGATGCCATCGCGCTTGAAGGATGCCGCGGCGCGATCGAGCTTGAAAACGTCAGCTTCGAATACAAAAAAGGGATCCCTGCGCTAGTCGACATCAATCTGAAGATGGATCCGGGTAAAACCTACGCACTGGTTGGCCAATCCGGTGCGGGTAAGAGCACGCTCTTCAGCCTTCTACTCCGCTTCTACGATCCGGATAAAGGAACGGTGAAAGTGGATGGACATGATATCCGCGACATCCAACAAACGTCATTGCGCGATCAAATCGGTATCGTGAACCAGGACACCTTCCTTTTCCACGACACCGTGTTTAACAACATTCGCTACGGTAACTTGAACGCGACCAAAGAAGAAGTTTACGCCGCAGCAGAGCAGGCACACGCACACGACTTCATCCTCGCTCAAGAGAACGGCTATGAAACCGTGGTGGGTGACAAAGGTGGTAACCTCTCCGGAGGTCAACAACAGCGAATCACCATCGCCCGCGCCTTCGTCCGCAATGCACCGATTCTTCTCCTCGACGAAGCGACATCCGCACTCGACTCCGAGGCCGAACACCATATTCAACGTGCGACCGAACTGCTGTCACGCGGCAAAACCGTCATCGCTATCGCGCACCGTCTTTCGACGATTCTTCAAGCAGATGCCATCGTGATGATGAAGGACGGAAAGATCATTGATATTGCGCCACACGCCGAGCTCTTGGGACGCTGCAAAGCATACAAGAAGCTTTATGACTTGCAGTTTGAAGGGCAGGCTCGTGCTATAGAAAATAGCGAACCCTCCTGATGCGGGAGAGCCGATAGAGACGGTATTCGCTAAATTACCTCTATATTTGCGCTCCCGCGTGGAAAGTGGCATTACTATGGAGTTGGCGCTCAAGGCGATGCGAGATCGCCCACCTAGTCGACGTATCATCTTTAGCTATGACAGTTTTTCCATCACGCAACCGCGACGGGCGGATCAATACACCCGCGTTGATCTTTCTTATATTGCTGGCGATCAGTATTGGCGTTTTCTTCTTTTTCACGCTTCCTGCAATGCGTGAGGCGAAAGTGGCGGAAACTCCCGAACCCGCCCCTGAGCCGGTCAACGAAAAACCAGTTTCACCTGAACCTGTCGAACCAACGCCCCCAGAGCCTTCACCAGAGCCGCAACCCGAGAAGCCCGTTGTAGAAGTTCCGGAACCCGCACCGCGGATCGAACCCAATGTTGTCGTTCAACGATTGGCGGAAGCCATTGCCAAAGGCGACCCTGAAGCGATTTCTGAACTCCTTGATAGTGCCGACCTCGATCCCGAAGCCTTGGGCCCGATTAAGGATGCGCTGACAAATGGCGGATGGACATTGGTCGGTGGCAAGCCGGTTGTCGAGCTCGGGCGCACGCCGAAAATCATTCGCTGGGCGGTGCTGCTTCAGAAGAAGGATGATGAATTCACCACAGATCGACTCGAACTCGATTTCACCGTCAACGAAGGCGATGACAATGGGTGGAGCCTAGCGCGTCTGCGGATGGCAAGCCTCGAGCGCGAGGCTGGCAGTAAGCGTATCGAAGCACGTTTGGCACTGACTGATGCGACAGGTGCGCTCGATCAAGCGCGACTATTTGTCGATGCATTGTTGACTCAAGACATTGATACCGCGCGCAGATTGGTGGACGCTTCCCGTGTCAGCGATGCCAAGTTGGCGGGGCTTTGCCTGATTTTTGAAGAAGGAGAATTTCAACTCATCGCCGACAAGCCCGTCGTCGCCACAGTCGCCAAGGAAGAGGTGTCGTGGTTCTTGGTGCGGATGTTCTCACCCACCAAAGACGCCGATTCGCAGTTCGGTCTCGTGTTGAAAAAGAACGATGATCTGTGGGCGATTTCCGAGGTGAACCTCGACCGCTTGATCAGTTTCTACGCGCAGGAGTTCGGCGATGGCGACCGCAACTACACTCCCATTGTGAAGAACCCACAGGGCGGCGACTCCATTGTACTCTACTTTGCATTCGACGATTCAGATCTCGATGAGCGAACTAAGCGTCAATTACGGATTGTCTCGCAAGTGCTCAAATCCGACCCAAATCGAAAGATCCGCATCACCGGCCACACCGATGCGGTTGGCAACGAAGCCTACAACGTCCAACTCTCCGAAAAGCGTGCTGCGATTGTCCGCAACGCACTCGGTGAAATGGGGCTGAAACCCGAGCAAATCGAAGTCCACGCCGCCGGTTCCGAACAACCACGCCGTGCTAACTTCAATGAGGATGGAACCGACAATCCAGCCGGCCGCCGCGTCAACCGCCGCGCCGAGGTGTATCTGGATTTTTGATAACAAATCTTGGTGTTACTCCCCATCCGCCAACACAAGACTGATACCCATTGGCGCTTCGTCCATATCGCCTTCGCGGAAGTTGTATTTCGTCCCGCCACTTCGTGGGCCAATAGCGACCCATTCGAAAGCGGTGAACCGTTCACCGTTCCACACCGCTTTACCGAGGATCTCCGGAGAGAAACGGTGTGACCCGCTATCGAGTATCACCTTCCCACTGTAACCAATGATCGTGCGCCCACCTTCGGATGATAGTCGTCTCATCTTCAATGAGGCAGACTTGACTGAGTCCTCGTTCCACCTTGGACTCTGACCGTAAACAATGTCCTTAAATTCCTCACGGATGAGGCGATCGATCAATGACTGATCAATCTCCTGCCAATCGTTACCAGCGGGAACAAGGTGTTTCATCTGCTCTTTCGAAAATTTAAATGCCGAGCGGTTCCAGGACTCGCCAATTTTCCTCCCGCGAGAGTCCTTAGTCTCCGCGCGTGGTAAATCGCGGTAGTGGAGTTCCAAAAAGAGCCCGTCCGAGGACTCCTTCTGCTCCCATTCGCTGAACGCCACCGTCTTCGGCACTGGCTTGGGCTTCAGTCCGCGCTCACTGACTAAGGTTTTCCAACGTGCCACAGCCTCGACAAGCATGGTGTGGATGTCTTCCACCCGAGTGCCGGCAAATCGTGCGCCGAGATAAGTGCCATCGGGCATCATGCAATAGACACCCTGCTTCGTAAACGTGCCTCGTTCGTTCCAATGTTGGCGTGGAACTTGGGGACCGTAGACATCCGTAAAAAGCACTTTGCCCGGGTCGTCTTTGAGTTTGTTGATAAGGTAATCATTGCGGGGGAAGAGAATATCCACTTCCTCCGTGCATGGAACAAACTCACTGGCTAGCTTCTGAATTCGTGGATCTGACCAGACCACGCGACGTTGTGTCAGCCCATTGTTTCATGTTTCGCCGCAAGGGTTGCCGTTCATCGCCCAGAGAAGAATCGGTCGATCCAATGCTTTAGCCTCTTCCACGGCGGGGATAAAATTGTTGCGCCAAGGTATCTCACGCCACGCGTCCTCATCACCCTCGGGGCGGATATAGCTCACCCATTCACGGAAATTATCCAAAGTTGGGGTCGTGCTGCTGGGTGCTTGTTGTTGCGCATGCACGGTAATAATCCAAGTCAGCGAAAGGAGGGCGGCCGATATTTTCATGAGCAGGATTGTATCAAATTTAGCCGATATTGCCGAAGGTTCGATTGAGAAATTTTCGACTCCTCATATAGGTGCGATTACCTATGATTCATCGGCTACTTGGTTAAATAGTCCCAATTGATACTCAAGGGAAGGCTGAAGAGGGTGTGCCCATAGTCATGACAGAAAATTGCCACGGTCTTTTACCGGACCCATCTCAAGATCTACTCGAAATGACGGTCGCCTATAACGTATCCTCTCGGCCAATCTCTTAGGAGATCGTCTACGATAACGAAAAACCCCGCCCACCGGCTTTCACCGATGGGCGGGGTTTTGTTTAACTGACTAGAAGTTTCGTAGAACGATTACTTCTTCGCGGCTTTGCGCTTGGCGGCCTTTTTCTTTGGCGCTTTGCGTGCTGCGGCTTTCGCTGCTTTGGCGTCGTTCTCTTCGTTGATCGCTGCCTGGGCGGCGGCGAGACGAGCGACCGGCACGCGGTATGGCGAGCAGGACACGTAGGCGAGACCGAGCTTGTGACAGAAGAAGACCGAATCCGGATCTCCACCGTGCTCACCACAGATACCGAGTTTAATGTCGGGATTGGTTGCGCGACCTTTCTCAACCGCAATCTCCATCAGCTGGCCAACACCGATGGTGTCGAGGCTGGCGAATGGGTTCTTCGGATAGATGTCGTTCTCCTGGTAGCTGTTGAGGAACGATCCCATGTCGTCGCGGCTGACGCCGAGTGCGGTCTGGGTGAGGTCGTTGGTTCCGAAGGAGAAGAACTGCGCGTGCTTAGCAATATCGTCTGCGGTGACCGCGCCACGTGGGACTTCGATCATGGTTCCGACGAGGTATTCAAACTTGACGCCCTTCTTCTCCATCACCTCTGCGGCGACGCGGTGTATGATCGCAACTTGTAGCTCAAGCTCGCGAGCGTAACCGACGAGAGGCACCATGACCTCCGGCTTAACGGCCTTGCCTTTCTTCGCCAACTGCGCGGCAGCTTCGAAGATGGCCTGTGCCTGCATCTCGGCGATTTCCGGATAGGAGATCGCAAGACGGCAACCACGGTGACCGAGCATTGGGTTGAACTCGTGCAAGTCGTGCACACGTTGCATGATGGTCTCCACTTTGACACCCAACTTGCGGGCGAGGTCCATTTGCTGCTCTTTGCTGTGCGGCAGGAACTCGTGAAGTGGTGGGTCGAGCAAACGAATAGTTGCCGGCTTGCCGTCGAGTGCAGTGAAGATGGAAGCGAAGTCCCTGCGCTGATGCGGGAGAAGCTTCTTGAGCGCCTTACGACGCTCGACTTCGGTTGTCGCGAGGATCATTTCACGCATCGAGTCGATACGATCGCCCTCGAAGAACATGTGCTCGGTGCGGGTAAGACCGATGCCCTCTGCACCGAATGCCACAGCGTTCTTCACCTGCTCTGGAGTGTCTGCGTTGGTGCGAACACCCATCTTGGTGGCCTTGGCGCACCAATCCATGAGCTGGACGTAATCCTGAAACTTCTGAGTTTTCTGGGCTGTCTTGTCGTTATTGACGAGGCCAGCCACGATCTCCGATGGAGCGGTTTTGAGCTCACCACCGTAAACAGTACCGGCCGTGCCGTCGATTGACATGAATTCACCTTCCTTGAAGGTTTGACCACCTGCAGTCACAGTGCGCTTACCATAGTCAACTTCGACACCGGATGCACCACAGACGCAAACTTTACCCATCTGCCGGGCAACGAGTGCTGCGTGTGAAGAAACACCACCGCGTGCGGTGAGGATTCCCTCAGCGGCGATCATTCCACGAAGGTCTTCTGGAGAGGTTTCAACGCGGACGAGGAGGACTTTCTCACCATTGTTCGCAGCGGTTTCGGCGCGATCAGCGTTGAGGTAGACTTTACCAGATGCAGCACCTGGTCCTGCTGGCAGACCTTTAGCGATGAGCTTGGCCTTGCTGACGTCTGCGAGATCGAAAACTGGAGCGAGGAGTTGCTCAAGCTGGTCGGCAGGGTTGCGAAGAATCGCGGTTTTCCAGTCGATGAGCTTTTCATTGACCATATCCACAGCGAACTTCAGTGCAGCAGCAGCGGTGCGCTTGCCGTTACGGGTCTGTAGCATGAACAACTTGCCGTCCTGAATGGTGAACTCGACGTCCTGCACGTCTTTGTAGTGCTTCTCGAGTTTCTTGCGAACCTTGAGAAGGTCCTTGAATGCTTTTGGAAGTGCTTGTTCCATGCCAGCGACTGCATCCGGTGTGCGGACACCTGCCACAACGTCTTCGCCCTGTGCGTTGACGAGGAACTCACCGTAGAGGACGTTCTCGCCGTTGGCTGGGTTACGGGTGAATGCCACGCCGGAACCTGAGTTGTCACCGGTATTACCGAAGACCATCGCCTGGACGTTGACTGCGGTTCCCCATGAGGCTGGGATACCGTATTTGCGACGATAGACGATCGCGCGGTCGTTCATCCATGAACCGAACACAGCGCCAGCGGCTCCGTCGAGCTGCTCCCATGGGTCGGTTGGGAAAACGTTACCAGTGCGCTTCTTGACGAGGTCTTTGAAAATTTTAACAAGCTCTTTGTTGTCCTCAGCAGTCAACGCGGAGTCGACGATCTCTTTGTCATCAGGATAAGCCTTCGCTTTGTAGCTTTCGATCGCGTGCTCGAATGGCTCGTGATCTTCATCTGGTGTTTTTTGCACACCGAGAACGACGTCGCCATACATCTGAATGAAGCGGCGGTAGCAGTCCCATGCGAAACGCTCGTTGCCGGTAGCCTTGCTAAGCGACTCCACCGTGGCGTCGTTCAGTCCAAGGTTGAGGACGGTGTCCATCATGCCTGGCATTGAGTCACGTGCGCCGGAGCGAACGGCAAGAAGTAGTGGGAAGTCTTTCGCATCACCGAACTTGAAGCCCATGATGTTTTCCATGTTCTTCACACCAGCTTCCATCTGCTTGCGCAATGACTTCGGATACGTTCTACCATTGTCGTAGTAGTACGTGCAAAGCTCGGTAGAAATGGTGAACCCGGATGGCACAGGAAGACCAATGCGGGTCATCTCTGCGAGGTTCGCGCCCTTGCCGCCGAGGAGAGGTTTCATGCTGCCGTCGCCGTCAGCTTTCCCTGCTCCCCAGGTGTAAACATATTTTACGTCCTTAGCGCTTTTAGCGGTGGACTTGCGGGTGGTGGCCGCCTTTTTGGCGGTTGTTTTCTTGGCTGCCGGGCGGGCGGTCTTCTTGGATGCGACCTTGCGCGCGGTTTTCTTTTTCGCTGCTGCCATAATGTATTTTTGGATTTTCGATGACGCGGATGCGCTGCCTCAGTAGTGGGTGCGACCGGAACTCAATCGAGCCGCAAGTTAAGCAGTTAAAGGGTTCTGTCAACGCACCAATCGACGTATAACGAGGATGTTGCGCGGTTCTGACTTTATTTTTTGTACTGCCCAATCTAGGTTCGTAAGTACTTCGCTGGAGCGGAGTTTTTTTCACCACGATGAGCCCGACCAATCAGCAAACTCTAGAATCGATCATTGCCCAGCTACGCAGCAAGGGCATGCGCAAGACCGCAGGGTTGACGAGTGTCATAGAAACGCTCATCGATGCCGACCGGCCATTGACGATCGCTGAAATCTCGGAGCGGATGGACAGCGCGGCGCGTTGTGATCCTGCGACGGTCTACCGAATACTCGAGAAACTGGAAAAAGCACGAGTCGTCCGCAAGCTGGGTATGCACGAACGCGCGATGTATTTTGAATTGTTGCACCGTGAGAACCATCACGACTATCTGTTGTGCACGGGTTGTGGGAGTATTACGCAAGTTTCCGCCGCCTGTCCCGTCGGTGCCTTGGAGCGTCAGTTGCAGGAGACCACGGGATTCACAAACCTTACACACGAGTTGGTATTCTACGGAATGTGTCCGAAATGTTCCCAATGATGAACGCTCGAATCACTAGATCTCTACGCGCTCCACTGGCGGCAGCCGTGTTAGCCATCGCTCTAAGCGCATGCTCATCCGTAGGTCCTAAATATCCATCGATCCGCGAGGCTACGCCCGATCAAGTCGAGGTAAGAAATCAGCATTTCGAGAAGGCCGAGTCGCTCTACAAGCAAATCGAGCGCCGCCCCACCGTTACGACCATCAGCCAATATAATACCGAGCTGCTCGCTTTACTGGAAGATCAGTTCGGTCGTCGAGGGCGACTTCGCAAGGCACCGGCGAGCTGGGGAAAATGGGTGGTCGACGGACCTCAGTGTATCGATCCTCTGAGCTTGAAGTCGCTCTTCCCCGCATCGTTGATCGAAACTGACAAGGTTCTTGATGACGCGAGGGCGATTGAAGGAATCGGCGTGCCCTGTGTGGGATGGATTCAGACGGAAATTCCATCAGATCCGGCGTCCGGGTTCCTTCCGCCGACGGGAATCAGCCGCGCGTTGACGGCTGTCTTGTCGTTCAATAATGGTCAGCGTGAGTGGCGCCTTTTCGATCGTTATGACATCGAGGAAATAGATATCGGCGGACAGAAGCTCAAGCTTGCTGCGGATTTTAGCGCTGCGCTCGCCGTATTTAATGATCGATCCGAGCTTTCAGATTACGGCCTGATTGAGCTTCTACTTCCGGAAAAGTATTACAAGGAGACGGGTATTTTTGCGGCTGGTGATTACGAACGTGGAAAGGTTCCCGTGGTGTTCATTCATGGCGTAAAATCCAATCCCTTAGCGTTCATCGAAATGATGGACAGGCTTGTTCGCGAAAAGGACATCCGTAGAAATTACGAGTTCTATCTATTTTACTACCCCACAGGTGGTGGGTGGATATTCACAGCCCCAGAGTTCCGTAAGTCTATCCGTGCATTGCGAACCGAATTCGATCCGCAAGGGACATCCGTAGGATTCGACAACATGGTGGTTCTCGCTCATTCGATGGGTGGACTGATCACTCGTGCATCTGTAAGTACTAATCCTGAAGTGATTTACAATGCGTGGTTTTCGCGCCCTATAGATGAGCTTCACGGGTCGGAGCGAAATCGCGAACTTGTTCGCGAGACTTTTGCCTACGAACCGCTTACCAAGGTCTCAAGAGTGGTGTTTATGGCGACGCCCCATCGAGGCAGTAACCTGGCTGACTTGCGCATTTTAACCTTAATCTCCAAATTGATCAAATTGCCGGCTTCGATCACGGGTAGCGTCCTGGAGCTTATAGCTCATAACGGCGTGAACATCATTGAAGGCAATGTGGAGAACTTTAGAGTCCCCACATCCATCGACGAACTCTCTCCAAATAATCGGACCATCAAAGCGGTGCCAGAGTTGAATTTTCCCGACGGAATGGAAGTGCATTCTATTATTGGCGCCAAGGGTGGAAATAAGAAGTCGGATGGCATCGTGCCCTACTGGAGTTCGCATATCGATGAAGCCGACACGGAACTGATTATCAAATCGAATCATAGCGTGCCTAATAAACCGGCTGCGGCGGACGAAGTGCTGCGTATCCTCCGCGAGCACCTCAAAGAGATCCAGAAGTAGCCAGCAGCGAGCAGCGCTCGCAACACAGTGGGGGCGAGGCGTCCCCACTCCAACAATCATCATGTTCAACCCTAGTCGACGTGGTATTCTTCCTCTTCGAATACGCCAAGACCATCGCGGATGCTCTCTATTGTTCTGGCGCTACCGCGGCGTGAGCGTGGTCCATTGACTTTCTGCAAGACCAAGCTGGTGAGATAAGGAACCGCTGAAACGAACCCCACACCCAACAAGCTAAGCGCCGTAATGCGGCGCGCGCGGCTGTCTAGGGCCTCGGCGATAAGTAAACCGGCGGCCACTCCAACCGCGGCTGGACCTACGGAGACGGCGACATTGGTGGCAACTGGATTGGCGGAAGAATTGATGGGCTCTTGCATAACGAGATAACTATACGCATTGAAAACCACTGCGCGAAGCTCAATTCAACGAAATTCTTTTTCGTTTCACTTTGGCATCAGGGAAATCTCTAGGCACATTACAGCTATGGAACCGAAAGACACCTATGCCGTCATTCTCGCTGGAGGAAGTGGTCAGCGCTTCTGGCCGCTGAGCAGAAACCATAAACCGAAGCAGCTACTTGAGCTGTTTGGTGAAACCACGCTGCTGGAGGAGACGGTGCTTCGACTCGAAGGAGTCGTACCTCCGGAAAAAGTGCTCATCGTCACCAACGCACTTCAGAAGCCTGGTGTCCTTGAGATTGCCGCGCGCTGTGGTGTGCCTGAGGAGAATGTTGTCGCCGAACCCGAGCGCCGCGACACCGCACCAGCTATCGCCTTCGCTACTGGATGGGTGGCCGCGCGCAATCCTGATGCCGTGATGATCGTGCTTTCTTCCGATCAGCGGATCGCTGATCACGCCTCGTTTCGTGGTGTAATCTCAACGGCTGTCGATGCGGCGGCCGGCGATACCGCCATCGTCACCATCGGTGTGAAGCCAACGTGGGCGTGCCCAGGATATGGTTACATCGAACTCGGAGCTGCCATCGGTGAGCCAGCGGCTGGCGTGCGGGAAGTGGTGCGATTCCGCGAAAAACCATCGCCGGATGTAGCAGAGGGATTTCTACGTCAGGGTGGGTTCGTGTGGAATGCTGGTATGTTTATCTGGTCGGCAGCAACCGCGCGCAACGAACTTGCGCAGCACTGCCCGGAGTTAGCGCTGTTCATCGACAACATCGTCGCAAATGGAGACCCACTCGCCGTGCTTGCGTCGGAATTTGGAGCCTTGCCGAAGATATCCATCGACTTCGCGTTGATGGAGAAAGCCGCGCGCGTCCTCAACGTCGAAGCGACCTTTGACTGGGATGACGTCGGAAGTTGGATTTCTGTCGCCAAGTATCTCAATAAAGATAGTGGGGATAACCTGAGCAACGTCGACGTGACTACCATCGAGAGCACCGGCAATATCGTGTTCTCACAGGATGGCGACCCGACAAATATCTCACTGCTCGGTGTCGATGATCTTATCGTTGTGCGCACCAAGGACGCGCTGCTTGTCGCCGATAAAAACAAAGCAGACCACATCAAAAAGCTCATCGATCTTCTTCCGGAGAACCTTCACTAACACCAATGAAGTCCATCAAAGCTCTTGGAATCGATTACGGCGAAGCTCGAATTGGCGTCGCGGTATCGGACGATCTTGGCATGATGGCGCATCCCGTGGAAACCATTGCCGCGCGAGATCCGGCGATGAGCCCAACCGCAAGGATCGCGCAAATTGCCAGTGAGCGAAAGGTCACTCACGTCGTTATCGGGATGCCCTTGCGGATGGATGGTAGCGAGGGAACCGCGGCAGAAAAAGTGCGCAAGTTCATCGCGGCTCTACGGAATGATCTACCCGCTGAGCTTCCTATCGAAGAAGTCGACGAGCGCTTGTCCACCGTCGAAGCACAGCGACAACTTCACCTCTCCGGCAAGAATACAAAAAAGAGTAAATCCGTCATCGACCAGGCTGCTGCTGTTGTGATTCTGCAAGACTGGCTCGATACCCGCGCTGGGTTTGACTCACAACTTATCGATGATATCGACCTTGACCATGACTGATACCAATATAGTGCAACGGGTGAAGCTCACGCTCGCCTATGATGGTGAACCTTTTCGTGGGTGGCAGTCCCAACCCGAAGGTAACGCCGTGCAGGATGCCGTCGAGTTAGCGATCAAGAACATCGTCGAAGAGCCGGTGCGCATTCATGGATCGGGGAGAACCGACGCCGGTGTGCATGCACTTGGGCAAGTAGCACATTTCGATCTACCCACGCCTAGCTCGCTTGACGAAGAGGCATGGAGACGCGCATTGAATGCAAAGTTGCCGCGTCGGATTCGTGTTCTTCGGGCGCAGATTGTCGATACAGAATTTCACGCGCGGTATTCTGCGGTGGGGAAATACTATCGCTATCGTATTATCGAGTCGCCGGTGTTGCTGCCGCAAGATTACGCCAGGGCGTGGCATCAGCGCGGACCACTAGATCGTAGCATCATGACCGCCGTGTGCGGCGTTCTTCAGGGTGAGCACGACTTCTCCGCGTTTTGCGTGAACCGTGGCGACGGCACGGACCGCAAACCTGGTGACGGTGGCAACGTGCGCAACGTTCGGTCGATCCGACTCAGAGAACAGGAACTGCCCTGCGGCAGTGCGGAAATCACTATTCACGTTCATGGCAACGGCTTCCTCTACCGTATGGTGCGTATGCTGACCGGAACCATCGTGCGCTGTGGTCAGGGGAAAATGACCGTGTCAAAGGTGCAGGAATTGCTCGAACAAGCAAACGCCACTAGCGTATCAGATGACTTTGAGAAAGCACCACTCTGCGCGCCCGCCGACGGCCTGACCTTGGTCGAAGTTGAATATCCTAACTGATCTATCCACTATGGAACTCCAGATCTCCACACCTGCGCTGCTCTTCCCGGCAGTGAGTCTACTGTTTCTCTCGTATACCAATCGCTTCCTGCATCTCGCGGCATTGATTCGCCAGCTGCACGCAGCATGGATGAGCAATGGTGAGCCGCTCTTGCGCGCGCAGATAGAAAACCTGCGCAAGCGCATGGTGTTGATTCGTTGGATGCAACTCTTTGGTTCCTTGAGCCTCCTTCTCTGTGTCATCTCGATGGTTGCAGTGATGCTCGGCGGGCAGGTCGTTGGCTGGATTGGCTTTGGTGGTGCCCTTGTGTTGATGGGAATTTCACTCGCGGCACTGACGCGTGAGGTATACATCTCCGACGGAGCATTGGCGATTTTGCTCAACGATATGGAGCACCAGAAAAAAGACTAGTCTCGAGGCTCGGGTAGCGGTGTGGGGGGCTCGGTGGTGAAAGGTTCTTCACGTCTAAGCCGACGGAAAATATCTGCGAGGACGCGGTCATCGCGTGTCACCGCGAGGTGCGGCGACTGATACCAACCGCGATCCACCCACCACGAAACTTCGCCTGGTGGCGCGGCGTTTTCCTGCCCGACCACCTGATCTCCAAGCATCACGTAGGGGATAATTGGGTAGGGGTGATGCACCTTGGCCATCATCTTGATGAAAGCCGACCCTTCGTCCATGTCGGCAGCAAGTTCATTGATCGGTATTAGCCCACCACCCCATGCCGCGCCGCGATGGGGTGTCGCCATGGTGAACAAACGCGCGATGCGCAGTCGCTTGCCATCTCGCCTAGGTAATGACGCATAGCGCGCGATGAGCCCACCCATTGAATGCGCGATCACATCCACCTCGACTGTTTCGCTCGGGTCTGTCGATGGAAGCGCTGCTTCGATCTCTGCAATCAGGGTGTCGCGAGCGCTGTCGAAATCGCCCTCGGTAGCAAAGGATGTAGCGATGATCGGGTCTCCCTCCACCACATCATTCAGTGATGAGCGGATCGCCGTAGCTGCTATGCCGGGATCGAGATATCCGGAGAGCACGACGACAGGGCGCTGCAAGGTCTTTGGATTTGCGGTCATCTCGCTACGCGCGGATTTCGCTTCCCTCCGGGACACAGGGAATGATGGGTTGGTCACATTGGTCGTCCCGCAACTACACAGTGTAGCGGTGAGAAGTAATGAACCCCAATAGGCAAGACGAACCGACATGATGAAATGCTCCATCGTTTGGCCCGTCACGCCAAGGGGAAATTGTGGCGTCGCGGAATATGATATAGCCATATGGAGAGCCATCCTTCCAGGTGGCTGAACGCATCTCGCCGTAGCTCACATCACTCCCGCATTGTCACCAATGCAGCTACAACAGCGAAATACTCTCATGAGTCGCACTCCTCGCGGAGCTTATCCCTTGTGTTTAATGGTTTGATTGAGGTTGACCTTCATCCATCCAGCAAAGACAACGGGGGAGAAAACATGCTATATGCGCAAACTAATCCCTTCACCGATCATCACAGGGACAGCCGCCTTAAGCACCCATGCAAGCTCCGCACATGGAAGAGGAAAGTTTCGCTATTCCTTGGAATCGCGTCACGTTCTGTTGGTGATCCATTCCGCACACGCGCTAGCTCTTTTTGTGCTCCAGACCCGTCGCGAATGTTCATGACTCTTAATCAAGCATATTTAACCACCTCGTTAATAAATAAAGCAGCTATATGAATTCACGGACGAGTGATACGCGTCCTCCAGGGCATCTAGATCATGACCGAGACGGTCATGCCACCTTGCAGCTATGAATACGGCACAAAAAAATCCCGTCGCGCCTTGGGATGGACGCGACGGGATGAGAATATTTAAACGCCGAGCTTAGACAGTCAGGATTTCCTCTTCCTTGCGCGCGACGTGGTCGTCGATCTCTTTAACGTGCTTGTCAGTGAGAGTTTGAATTTCACTCTCCATGTCGTGACGCTCGTCTTCGCTGATGACTTTGTCTTTCTCGAGCGACTTGGCAGAATCGATCGCATCGCGGCGGGCGGCACGGACGCGGACGCGTGCGTCCTCGGCCTTGCCTTTAACGATTTTTGCCAACTCCTTACGGCGCTCACCGGTAAGCTCGGGCACGGGTAGGCGGACGATTTTCCCATCGCGTGACGGATTGATTCCGAGGTTGGACTCGCGGATGGCACGTTCGATGTCGGGAATGGTCGATGGATCGAATGGTGAAATGTTAATGGTGCGGTTGTCGGGTGTGGAGATCGTCGCGAGTCCCTTGAGGCTCATGCTCGACCCGTAGGCAGTAACATGAACATTGAGGTTCTCGACGAGTTGTGGCGATGCCTTGCCAGTGCGGATACCTGCGAACTCATGAATCATGAATTCGACGCTCTTGATCATGGCTTCTTCTGCGGACTTGGTGACTTGGTCGGGTGTCATGGTGGGGATATTGTCGATGGACAATAGTCAATGGTCAAGAGGGATTGGGCGTCGCGTATAAAGGCTTTGCCCCACGCGATTGGGTGGCGTTGAAGGCAAGTTACCGACGGCTGAAAGTCGTCCCTCCCAGCGGCGCGCCTTGTTCACCGCTTGCGCCCAATGCCTATTGACCATTGCCTAATGACAGTGAAGGCGGCGGCGGATTCGATTATATCATTGATGTGGCGAACAACCACTCCCCACCAGCATCACCATTGCCTTCACCCCAGCCTTCACTTCACCCGTTACTCACGAGCGTGCCGAGTTCCTCCCCCATCAGGGCTTTCTTGAGGTTGCCGGGCACGTTCATGTCGAACACAATAATCGGCTTGTTGTTGTCCATGCAGAGACTGAAAGCGGTGCTGTCCATCACCTTGAGGCGACGGGATAGTGCGTCGTGGAAGGTGAGGCTCTCGAAGCGCACGGCGTCCGGGTTTTTCTTCGGATCGGAGTCGTAAACACCATCGACATTGGTGGCCTTGAGGATGACGTCAGCGTTCACTTCACTCGCGCGCAGCGCGGCCGTGGTGTCTGTGGAGAAAAACGGGTTACCGGTTCCCGCTCCGAAAATGACCACGCGGCCCTTTTGAAGGTGGCGCATCGCAACGCGGCGAATAAACGGCTCGGCAACGTTCTTCATCTCGATGGCGGTTTGCACGCGGGCGGGGACACCCATGGCCTCGAGCATGCTCTGCAGGGCGAGCGAATTCATCACCGTGGCAAGCATTCCCATATAATCAGCGGTCGCGCGCTCCATCCCGCGGTTGCTGGCACTGATGCCGCGCCAGAAGTTGCCACCTCCAACGACGATGGCGATCTCGATGCCTTCCTTTTGCGCTTCGGCGATCTGCTTGGCCATCTGACCAACAATCTCAGGTGAGATATTGTCTTGGCTGCCTTCTTCACGAAGTGCTTCACCGCTGAGTTTCAGGACAACACGCCGCGACTTGCGTCTGGCACCGGTGGATTCATTCGCTTCGGTCATTAAAGCCTTAGAAAACACGGGCAAGCACTCTTTGCAAAGGGAAATAATGCACTAGCGAATGTTTGCTGTCGTGTTTGATACATTTATCCATCATTTCTCACCACACGTGACTTGCTCATACGTGTGGGTTTTGATACCAAATTCAGGTAATGATCTGACGCGATCGATTGTTGGTTTGGTTACCCGTGAGTCACCTGTGCGCGGAGAAAGGTCAGCTTTTTATTCAAAACCGCTATGAGACATAGAAGCATGTGGAAATTCTTAATTTGGGTCTTTTTTGCGGGGTCTGCTATGGCGGGCACGTGGAAGGAATATCAGTGTGAACTGCCCGAAGATAGCTATATGGATGGTGATTCGTTTCAAGGAACGGCGGCCACTGGATACACTTATGTGTGGAGGCTCTACGGTGTCGATTGCCCGGAATCCGATGACCGACAGCCAGACCGCGTGAAAGCCCAGGCAGAGCATTTTGGCATCGATGAAAAGGCGGTGCTCAAGTGGGGAAAGAAGGCCGGTGACTTCACCAGAAAGGCACTTTCCAAGGGATTTACCGTGCATACGAAAAAGGAGAAGGCGCGCGGCGCGAGCAAGAAACAGCGCTATTACGCGATCGTGATGATTGGCGAAAAGAACCTGGCAGAAATGCTTGTCGAAGAGGGCTACGCCAGAGCCTACGGCATGCCAGTGGAATCACCCCTAGAGCGCAACGTAGACAAGGAGCGGTTTATGCGATTGCTGGAACGCGCCGAACGAAAAGCCAAGCGCGATAAGAAAGGGATCTGGGCGGTGGGGAAATAGAGAATGGAGATTGGAGAATAGGCTTGGGGGCAGGATGCCCCCGCTACGGGTGGCATGTATGTGCGCCGTTGCGCCCGCGCGTTCTGACTGCGCCTGACCTCTGACCCCTGTTTCCTGACTCCTGAATCACGGCTTACCGAGTGCAAACTTCGCAGCACTTGGCAAGGGGAACGCCGCCCCGATGACGAAATCGTCGATCAAATTGTTCAGCCACACGCGCGAGCAACTCGCTGCATCGATCACTAAGTGTAGGCGATCATCTTCTTCGGCGAGGTGGTAGGCGCTAATGATGATATCGATGGGTTCGTTTTCGCCGGTGAGCAGGATCTGGGCGGTCACAGTTTTCTCCTTACTGTTGATGCTAAATGCAGTCAGTTCGCCGTAGCGGGAGATTTTCGCGCCGATACCGCGCTTGGCGAGTCCGGCCGTGAACGAGTCTTTTAATGATTGAAGCGCCATAGCTAAGAGTAGAGTGTAAGGTATGAGTAAGGATGACCAGCGTAATTTGAGTGTGACTGGCGAGCAACTGGAACCGTGCAGCGTCGACCCGATCACGGGGTTTTACCGCACTGGATCTTGCGCGTCGGGTCCAGAAGACGCTGGATGCCACGCGGTCTGCTCGATCTTGACCACGGAGTTCCTCGAATATTCGAAGCTGCGCGGCAACGATCTCTCCACGCCGCGTCCTGAATTTCATTTTCCCGGGTTGAAACCTGGTGACCGCTGGTGTGTTTGTGCCGCGCGATGGTATGAGGCCTGGCAGGCGGGTGTCGCCCCCTCGGTCGTCCTGGAGTCAACCCATCATCGTGCGCTCGAGCATATCCCGAAATCCGTTCTCGAAGAACACGCGCACATCGAATGTTAGCCGATGCAATAATTCGCTCCTCTTCTGGAGTTGCGAGCGTATTGATGGAAAGGTTTGGAACTTGCTGCGCTTGACGTATTCGCAGTTTCGAACCAATCTTTAATTATTATGTCCAACGAACACACAATTAACGGAACAGAAGCCAACTTCGCTTCTGAAGTGGAACAGTCAGACGTCCCAGTCCTCGTCGATTTCTGGGCGGAGTGGTGCGGCCCTTGTAAGATGATCTCCCCGCTCCTCGACCAACTCGCCACCGAAACCGCAGGCAAGGCCAAGGTCGTCAAGGTCAACGTCGATGAAAACCGTGCACTCGCCGGCAAGTATGGCGTCACCTCCATCCCGATGCTCTTGTTCTTCAAGGATGGCGAAGTGAAAGACACCGTCGTCGGTGCAGGCACGCCGAAGGAAGCGCTTCAGCAAAAACTTGAGGCGCTCGCGTAAGGTTTCGACAAAACATTCAACCTGACCCGCCTCCGACTTTCGGACGGCGGGTTTTTTTGCAGCAAGCAAAGCGCCGATACCAAAATCGAGAACTTCCGTTCGATTCCTATCGGCATGGCTCTTGGAATTTGATAAAAAGACCTTATGAAGACGATTGTAGCAGCTCTCGATTTCTCTGACGTCACCCCAAAGGTGTTACACATGGCGAAGGTTCAAGCGGAGGCATTTGGTGCTTCCTTACATCTAGTGCACTCCGTGGATCCAGGCCCATCTTATGAAATCTACGGATTCTCGCCGACGGAAATGCCCACCAACCCATGGCTCGACAAGGCGCTGGAAACCGCCAAGGCCCGCCTGGAAAATGAAGTTCCATCATTAGGACTGAGCGAAGGAATGGTCACTACCCACTGCATCTCGGCGATGCCGGTGGATGGCATCATGAGGGTCGCAGCCGAGGTGAACGCAGACCTCATCGTGGTGGGTTCACACGGCCACAATATCCTCGGCTCCTTGCTGATGGGAAGTTGCGCACAAGGCATTGTCAGACGCGCGGAATACCCATCGCTGATCGTTCCCACAGGGAAGAAGTCGTAGCGATGGCATTATGGCCCAAAGTGCTTCTTGGGGTTGCTGCGCTAACGGCAATCAGCGCTGCCGCGTGGACGTTTCACTCACGTGGAATTTTCCGCTATCTGAAGTCCGAGGAAGCACGCCGCGCGGATTCACAGCGAGGAATCGAGGCCGGTCGCGAATCCGCCCCGAACGAACTCACCCGCGTGGATGCAACGCTGGGCGACCCTATGTTCATCCGCATCTTTAAAGAGAGTTCGGAGTTCGAACTCTGGGTGCAACCCGGGGGTGTTGGAGAATTCATGCTCGCCCGCCAATGGCCTGTCGCACGCTGGTCGGGGACACTTGGACCGAAACTCAAAGAGGGCGATGGTCAGGCACCGGAAGGTTTCTACTATACCAATAGTGGTAGCCTGAACCCCAATTCCAGCTATCACCTGTCTTTCAATATCAACTACCCGAACGCTGATGACCGCACTCTGGGACGAACGGGAAGTTTCATCATGGTGCATGGCGGCAGAGCGTCCATCGGGTGCTTCGCGATGACAGATCCAGTGATCGAAGTGATCTATGCGTCGGTCGAGGCAGCGCTAGCGAATGGTCAGGACCGCGTGCCCATCCACGTCTTTCCGTTTCGCATGACGCCGGAGAGGGTTGCGCAAATAGTTGACGACCTCCCGTGGAAGACGTTTTGGCTTGAGGAACTACGGCCGGAATACCAGCGCTTCGAGACGACGCGACGCTTATCCACCGAATAGCCATCCATTTCGCCGATACCGTAGCCGAATTGGTGACAATTTGGCGCGAGCGATGCCTATCCGCCGAATAGCCATCCATTGCCCTCCGTGCTGCGCGACTCCGGCGGATCTTGTTCGGAGTCGTCAGCAAGTGCAGTCTTAGCCTCTTCAGGGGTTTCTACCGCTGGAGCAGGTTCCGGCTCGGATGCCGATGGGGAATCGCCAGCCGCTGGCCTTGGGATGCTCTCCAATGGCTCCACCAGATGACCCGGCAAAGGGAACACGCGATCGTAAATCCCCGGCGCTATTTGTGGCGTCGCGGCATAACCGGCAAACATCATTTCCAGCTTGGCATCGATGTTATCCACGTGGTGAAGCGCGATGGCCTCCGGCGTGCGGGGCAACACGGGCGAGCCGAACTCATGCGAGCCGTGGTGCGATCCTATCAAGTGCAGAAGATGAAGGCGCACGTCCTCGTTGGAGGGAGAAATCCCCTTCCAGGCCTCGGCTTCCTCCGACTCCATCAGACCGCGCCAGATCTTGTTCACCACCTCCAAGCCGATAGGAATGTGACCAAGCAGCTCGCCGCTGAGAGAAAACGGCATGGAGAACCCCGCCTCCGGAAACGAGTTCTCCCACAGCTTCCCGCAGTCGTGAAAAAGCACGCCCACCAGCAGCAGGTCGCGGTTGAGTCGAGGATAGGCATCGCAAACCTTGTCCGCCGTGCGCATCATTTGGGCAACGTGTTCCACCAACCCACCGCGACGCGCATGATGGTTTTTCCGTGCCGCGGCAGTGCGACGAAAGCGATCACCATAGTCTGCAATGAAGCGCTGAGCCATGGCGTTTAACCGTGGGTCGACGACCTCTTTCATGAACGCGATGATCTCCTGCCAGTCCTCGTCTTGCTTGATTTTTAAATCACCGGTGCCGGCGAGCAGGGTTTCAATCGCAGCGCGATCGAGCTCGTGGATTGTCCAGTCCTTGCATTCCACTCCATATTGTGATGTCGACCACTCACCGGTAACCACCACGAAGTCGTCTGGCGCAAGTTTTTCCGCCGCCACAAACCCGGCGGTGTCCTGCCATGCCTTCAGCGTCACAGCACCGGCCGCATCGCGCAGGGTGTATTCATAATAGGGTTTACCGGTTTTGGTCTGCTTTTGCTGGATCGACTCGATCTGCGCGTGAACCTTTGCATAAAGAGCTTCCGACGCACACTGCGTCTTGATGTCGGGAATGGTGAGTGGATCTTGCGCCTTGGTCATTATCGATATCTCACGGCATTGTAGCGGTTCAATCAACCGCGAAACAACAGAACTTCCACTTTACAATCGCTTTGCGATGGGTATTTTTCTGCCCGCCGATCGATTGGTGGTAACGGAGGGATGGCTGAGTCCGGTTTAAGGCACACGATTCGAAATCGTGCGATGGGTTAAACTATCCGAGGGTTCGAATCCCTCTCCCTCCGCCACCATGTGGTGGGCAAATGACAGTGATTCCGACTCGTGAGCCCTTGTTTTATAAGGGTCGGTGAATTTTAGAGAATCTTCCTCTGGAATCCTTGATTTGCCATCTTTAGACAAGTTTGGACATGTTTTCCCAATTTTGGGGGATGCTGTGGGGGAAGGTAGCAATCTTTGAACCTTCTTCATCTCTTCAGCTAATGGAACAAGATGCCGATCCGCGTATAACTGCATCGTTAGGCTTATCGAGGAATGGCGCATCATGATTTTTGCCATGGATGGAGAGACATTCGAATTAGCCAGTATGGTGGCAAACGTTCGCCGGAAGGAATGGAACTCAAGTCTTCTACCCCTTGAGTCCTCATCAGGAATGCCAGCCTCTACAAGGTCTTTGCGAAAGCGAGGATTCTCAGAGATACCCTTGTAAAAAATCTTTTCGCGATTAGGAGGCGATTTCTGCTTCAATTCTTTAATTGCATCGACGACATCAGGAAGAAGGGGCAACAAATCTCGCTTGCCGTTCTTGGTGGTCTCAGGATTCATCTCAATCGTTGCCGGCTCAGAACTGAGGTCTAGTCGATTCCATGTGAGTTGGCGTAGCTCAACGCGTCGTAAGCCCGTGTGTGAGGCTACAACATACAAGCAGCGACGATACCAAGGAGATGCCTCACAAAGCGCCCTAAGCTCCTGAATGGTGAGAGCACGTTTTGAATCGGCAGTAGGAACTTTTAACTGTTTGACCACACGCAGAGGATTTTCAGAAATCATGTCGTGGTCTGTGAGCCATGTGAAAAATGAATTCAGGTGACTTCTGTAGTCATTCAGAGTTTTAGGTGATTTCCCGTCCCTGCGAGATTTTGCAATCCAGTTCTGGAAAGACAGGGCGGTGACATCCTTGAGATAGTTCCAACCGCAATCTTCAAAGACTCTCAAAGGACGCGAGCGGCTATAGTATCGATGCTTTGTCTTAACATCGGGAGGAAGCCCGATGGATAACCAGTCTTCAAGGAGTTCTCTCAGTGGAGTATCTGCGGCCTTCCTTTTCGCTTTTGGCGCTAGAAGTCCTGCAAGCTCGAATTCTTTTTCCTTCTTCAAGTCTGTCGCCCTCTTTTGAGCGACTTCCTTGTAGGTAGTATGAAGAGGCAAATCATACTTCACGCGGTTTAGACTAAACCGAACGCGATACTTGGTAGATCCTTTTGGACGAAAGACTCTCATGGTGTTCTGGATTTGCGTATTTGTTCCCTGAGATATGCTTCAAAGTCAGACTTCAATACACACACTCTGCCGCCTTCCTTAAAGGAACGAATGACTCCCGCCTCGACCCGGCGCCGCGCAGTCTTCACAGAACATTTGAGATGAGTTGCCACATCCTCGATCGTCAGAATGATCAGTTCGGCTAAGCTTGGTTTATCGCTTTCTCCTGATAGGCTCATTTTTCCTGCCTCCTCTCTTCTTGCCACTTGGAGTGCCAGTTCCAGAATTCTCCGTGCCAATCTGGCTTTTCTCCCTCTAGTTCCTCCTGTGTGATTTTGCCGAGACGTACCATGCGTTCCTCGAGTTCATTCGCCCACAGTTTGAGTTCGCAAACAGGGATGTAAACAAGGGGAAGTTCGCGTGCTGTGCGCTTTTTACCGAAAAGCCCTTTGCTGGTATGGGTAACGTAATAGGTGAATGCGGTGAGCCTACCTTCTTTGATTCGTTTATGAACAGCAGCCCTCGACACACGGACAAACATGGGGGCTCCACCAGGTGAAACGCATTGACCCGCTATTTCAGTGACAGCTTCGAACCAAGGTCCTGATGCAGCCTCAGACCCCTCAGCTTGATACATGCGCGTATCCTCCAAGCGCTTGCCAAATACGTGCGCTATTTCATCAGGAATCTCTACAATGCGTGCTTCTTCAGGTGCCATGATGGCATAAAACACTTTAGTTGACGTATGGTCAACATAAAAGTGGACGATTCGTAAACTTTATCAGGTTTTAATTTTCGGACAGTTACGGCAGTGGTGTGAACTTAAATAGAGTCAGAGCTGGGTTGCAAAAGAGGCTTAAGGCAGTTTGACGTAATCGGTACGCTGTTAGCCATTAATTATATCTTCTATGATCATGAAGGCCGCTTCGAAACCAGCAAAATCCTCAGCCGTTCCATTCTCACAAAGCCAGTTACACATATTGCATTTCTCATCTTTATTTACAGATTTTGAGGCAGGTGTAATAGTTTCTACACCTCGAACAAGATTTTTGGATTCTGCATGAATATCGATGAAACTTTGGTTTTCCTCCTGAATTTTATTGATGGTGCATGCTGAAAATAAATTCTCTATTCCTTTACTAACAGGATTATCGAAAATTGATGGTAATACACGTTTGAAGACTAAGTTCTTCTGATTGTCTTGTTTATTTGTGTCGCAGTCGTATAAAAGTATAATTTTGGCTCTGAATCAACCCTGCAGAGAGATCTGTCTCATTTTAAGCCAGAGGTAGTCGAGTTTAGGCATGCCACATGCCTTGTGAATGACGCGTGAGATGAGATTATTGAAGCCTTCCATTCTTCCGTTAGAGATCTGATTCACGCAGTAACCCACAATCGGATCAGCATCCTTCACGATGCCGTTGGCGAAGCGTTTGAGAGGGCTGCAACCACTTGCCTTTGCCCAGTCGCACCACTTCAGTAAGTAGCATCGCGCCCAGCCTTTGGTTGTGTAGTCCCACACCTTATCGAAGGCTTCTTTGAGGATATAGGCGGTAGTTATCAAGCTGTTGACCGAGAGTAGCTTACAAAGTTGTGCTTTGGCGTCATCATTCATTTTCCACGGGCGTTTGAGCAGAAGATAACGTTGACCTTTGAGCTCGTAGCGCATCTCTTCACTGGCTTTTTTCATCTCGCTGCGCCGCACTTCATCAATCACTTGATTCAGGTTCTGCATGATATGGAACTTGTCGTAAACGACTTTAGCCCCTGGTAGTTTTTCGGCCAATGCAGCCTTGTAGGCACCGGCTCGATCGATGCATGCGACTTTAATCGACGCCTTCTGTTGCTCGCTGAGTTGATCAAGGAAGGCAGTTAGACTTTCCTTCTTCTTACCTTCACCCATATGCAGTAACTCTCCGGTAGTCGCATTGAGCACGCAGGTTACGTATCCGTGTCCACGCCTCACTTGCTTCTCGTCGATGAGTAAACCTATGATCCCATCTAGATTTGGAGGTGGCAAATCAGCTTCAAGAACGGCCTTGTCGTAACGCAGCGCTGTGGCCGGTGAGATGCCCGTAAGCTCGGGCAAAAAGTTGGCAGGCACATGCTTCATCAATACACTGACATACCGCATCAACCTCCAGGTCGCTCTCTTCTCAGGATGAATTTCGGATGGACTCTCGGTGCGCCAAGTCTTGCATTGCCAACAAGTTAGCTGGATAGACTCAAACATAATCCAAGTGAAGCGGCCCACACCACACGGCAGATCTTGCACTAAACGAGTGCGCCTCCGGTTCTCGCTCATAGGCTTCTCACATTTCGGGCAACGATGCTTGCGTCGGCCATCAATGCGTAAATCAATTTGCGTCCCCACCGTTTGATGGCTTACCTTTTTAATCACGTATCCTTCGAAGGGATACACAGCTCGGAAGTTTAGGATTTTCACACATCTCTTCTAAGCCAACTCTTCGAAGGATGCGTCCTTTCTTAAGGATTCTATCTGCAAGGTTGATTCAGAGCCATAATTTTGTATGGAAGTGCTTCTGAAATGGGATTATTGTAACTCTTCCAAACTTTATCTAGATTCCCGTAACCGCATCCATCTTTGAGTTGAACTTTATCTATCAGATCGGATTTTCCTAGGAGCTCCGCAGCTTTACGAAGATAACGAATGTCGTAATCTCCCTCAACAAATACTATAGGTTTGGAGTGTTGACGGATTTCTGAAAGTATTTCTTCTCGATGTTTAGTAGTTTCTTTAAATGCATTGTATGCCGTGATGAATTCTGAAAAATCATTGGCAGCGACTCTATTGCCATGCGGCAGGTTAATTATTTCAAAGCCCGTGTCCGTAAACTCTTGCTGCATTCCAAGTAGGAATAAGGGAGAGTGTGATGTGACTATAAATTGAACATTAGGGAATAATTTAATGAGTTTTGGTAAAACCTCTTTTTGGTGTATTGCGTGAAGATGAGCGTCAATTTCGTCTATAATTACGATACCTTTAATATCATTAATGTTATTAATTATTCCATTTGAAAGGTCATAGTCCCTAACGATAGAAAGAAAGAGATTTAGAAGTTGAACTTCTCCAGTAGATAGCTGAAATAAATTTGGAATCCAAACCTTATCATTCTTCATTATGGATATTTGACGATTATGCCTCGTGCCAGCCCCGAGCCTAATACTCTCATCATCACTTAATATTAGTCGTATTACTTTATTTATAGCTTCGTAGATAGTAGCGCTTTGCCCGCTATATCCTGTAAAAACAGGGAGTTTATGAGGGATTTCGACTCCTTTAATCGGTATTGCAATGTCGTTAGTTTGAATGTCAAATGCTTGTCTATCAAGCATTATATCAAGCAGCCAATTAATGTTTTTTTTAAGGGGTGATGCGCAAATTATATCTCTATTGGATATTCCTGAGATACTTATTAATTCTGAGTATATGGCTTTTGATTTTAGATTAATTATATTCAGCCATCCGGGTTCTTCAAACCTATTGACCGGAAAATATAAACAGCATTGATCTCTGAATATTTTCTTTGTATTTTCTGAACTCTCTTTTAAAGAGGATGTAAAAAGAGAGGATTCTGTTCCTGGAATTGTCTTCCATTCTTGCCTAATCGATGTATATCCTAATTTCTTTTCAAATTCGTTCCTTGGTAGTGCAAGTTGCCATTCTTGCACTTTTTCACCTGAGTCAAACTCTACACTTGAAAATGAATAAGATTCGCCAGATTTGATGTAGCCAGGGCTTCGATACTTAAACACTTTGCCATTTTCGATTTCAACATCCTCATATAATGTTTGCTTTCCAGCGATCAGAGTGTTTACGAGATGGGCAAGAAATATGCTTTTCCCTGATCCGTTTTCTCCTACAACGATTAGTGGCTTCGGAGAGTTTCCAATTTTAGGAAGATTAATACGTAAGCTTGAAAGTGGCCCTACATTGTCAATTTCAACGTTATTAAAAAACATATGTTTTGGTATAATTTTTCAGATAAATAATAAAGGTTATATCGTCATGAATGACTGAATCCTAAGCTCAGCTGGTGTAGGAGTGAGGATTTGTTGGAGTTTTCAATTAGTGAATGTTGACCAGATATCCTCGTGTTGATCCAAATCATTGGTGAATGATCTGCAAAATACCATGCCGCTATTCGTTAGAAAGCACAGCCCTCGTGGGCCAATCGCTACCAGCCCTAATCTAAGAAGCTGCTCTAAGCCCCGCTGATACTCGGGGTAGTCAGGAGAACCTATCGCAATGCCGAAAGCCCACCGATTTATTTCATTGTCATGGAAGTGCCGAATCTGAAAATGCCACAATGTCTTGAGGACCTTTCGAGCAGCAGGGGTCAGTGCGTCAAAAGCCAGTTCACTATCTGGTTCCTCAGAAGCATCAATAGTTGGTTGCATTGTCCTTGTACTCGAAGCCTGTTGATCCGCTGTGACTCTACCCTGCACAATCTCTCTGAAAGTCGAGTCATCCCTGTAGTCTGACGGAGCGTAGAGGACTTCGTGTTTTTTGTAGAGCAGCCAAAAGAACACTCCCACTAGGATCGTGGGAAACAGCATCAGAAACCAAACGTAGGTGGACTGAACAGCCGGATCGAGTAAAGGCAAGACTATAGTCCCGCCCACCTCTGCCAACCCTGCAAAGATCGCAATAATGGTCAGTGGATTCTTGATGTGCCCAATTTTATCTATCATCTGAATTTAATTTTTAGGCTGACAGAATTGGACCACTGAGGTTTAAGTAATATTAGATAGACCTTAGACTTATGGGTCTTCAATGTGAGATTGGGTTGGAAGCTGTATAAAGTCAAGGGCTTCGAAGTATTGTTTGACAAGAGAATCTTGGAAAATTAACTCTGTCATGTGAATGTCAGTTGAGTGTTGGTGCTTGATATCGGCTTTCATGATCAAAGTTAAACGTAACTGGGAAAGCTACGGGTCGTCCCCTCAAGTGGAACCTTTTCGACGCCCGACCTCTATTCCACTTGACCGGCCAACCCTCCGCTTTCTTGGGGGATTTAATGCCTCTTCTTGAAAGAAGAGACATGGTCTCTTCATCGTTGAGAAATCTCACGTAAACTCGGAGCCGCAAATTTTGCGCAGCATCTTAATGCGCCGATTCTCATCAAACCGTTTCCCCTTGTAGTTCAGCACAACCGCTAAAGGTTCGGATCTAGCCGACAATGCGAATGAGGGTTGCAGTGTGCACACCACCCAATCATCCGGTGCCGAGTCGTAGGAACAACCCTCTTCGCTTTTGTTGGATTTCCGTTGTGCGTTCCATTCGGCTACTATTTCCCATCGTGAGTTGAGTCCATCAGGGATACGAACCAGCCTTGAACGTGATTCTTCGATTTGCTTTCTCTGATCCTTTAGCGTTCCGAGGCATTGAACTAAGTGCAGGCGGAATAACTGACGATGAAGTTCTGCAAGTTGAGGAGAGGTTAGCTTGTCCAGGTCGTTAGGTTTTACTACGTATTTGCAAGCTTCACGTGCTTGTTGGATTCGTTGCGAGTCGGCGAAGTGATGCTTCCAAAACTTTCTTACCACCGCAAGCAACCTTGACCACTGTTCGGCCGGAAGCTTGCCTTTCAGGTCAATGATGACGTGGGCATGAATATGGAATGTTGGCTCGCCTGTATCCTCGGTGTGAACTTCACCAAGTTCCGTAGAGCGAAAGACCATCTGCACCCCCGAGGTTTTCATAAACGTCTCAGCGTTCAACCTGGAAAGCTTACGATGAAGTTCTGAAATCCTATCACGAACGCCAGAGAGCGGCACGCGTGAACCCGATGTGAAAACCCACATGCGGGAATATGGATGCTCCTGCATGAAGTATTCCAAATGCTTCAATGTTTTATGGCGTTTACGTTGTGCCACACTAGGAATGAAGACGATGTTTCGGAAGTCCGGTAGCTCGACGACTGCTCCCGATAAGACGCCGACTAGCGAGAGTTTCGATTCACCGTAGGCTTTGATATCCTCTGATTCCAAGGCATCCGCTATCCGATAAGATTGTGCCAAGAGTAAACGCCGCGCCTCGTTTTGTTGCTCCTTGATCTCAGGGGGCAACTCCCGTCCGGTCTGAGTCCTACAAATTTCAAAATAAGCTAATTCAGCAGGTGATGAGATATACGCAGCGTCCGTGCCGTCCCTGCTTGCGCATGGGACGGCACTGGACGCTTGCGGATTGACCGATGGCCTTGCAAGGGTGTAGCGTCTTTGAGAGTTTTGTTTTCCTGCGACGGAAGAGGCTCGATTCGGGGTCGTCGGTGTTACAGCACTGGCGACCCTTTCTTTATGGTCAGGTGGCGGATGTCTCATTCATCCACCTCCTTTCTAGAGGCTCTTACAATGGTAAGAATTGCCGTCCTAATCGACGCGGGAAGATTTGCCCAATCGGCGACAATTTCACCCAGTTCAGGACATGAAACCCCAGCTTTTGGGGATGCTGTGGGGGAAGGTAGGGTTAAACGGTCATTGCTATATTGTTGACTGTCAACGCCTTGTAAATCTCCTAAAGAGGGTTCGAATCCCTCTCCCTCCGCCACCAGCGTGACGCTGGACCCAGATTTGGACATGCGTGTATCCGGAGCCAGAAGCTGAGGGGTTCGAACCCTCGAGTTTCTAAAATGGTTCGCTTCGGAGCATAGCGGAAAAATTCTAAGCGCAGCGAAGAATAATCCCTCTCCCTCCGCCACCAGCGTGACGCTGGACCCGGATTTGATGATGCGCTATTGCCTCGACACGAGGTAGTCAGAATATGCGCACTGTGAAAAGTTTTGATTTTCGTTGCCTGCCCCGAATGGCACTGTTTTCAGGGGTGATTCGGGGTTGGTGAGAACTGCGAATACCGCTCAAACGGGCGAGGACGCCACGCGCGGAGTGGTGAGCTGGCATGACTTGGGAGCGCATGGGGGATGGACACTCTCCTGTCCATCGGGGTGGTTGGTGCTGTAGTCGGAGTGCGCACGGGGAATGGCGAAGTGACATCGCACAGAACCGACAGTAGTGTCGGTTCTCCGGAAGGAAACGCGCCGGTGGCGCTCTTAAAATAGGGCCATTCTCGCCTGGCACCCTTTCATTTCTGCGTCCTGATTTCGACTCTGATTCATCGAGTCGCTCAACGGTCAGATCAGAGATTATGCGGAAAATTTGGTTGCACGCTTGCGGAGGATCGATGTGTGTTAACATGTAGTCGCATTTTTCAAAAGATTGACCAAGAACCACTGAAGCCGTGCAAAATTCATTTACTCACAAACTCCCCAACACCGAGGGCTACTTCGGCGAATACGGTGGCAGCTTTATCCCGCCCGATCTCCAGACGATCATTAGCGAAATCTCCGATGCCTATGATGAGATCAAGAAGGATAAAAACTTCCTTAGTGAACTCACGTCTCTTTACCAACATTATGTCGGCAGACCGAGTCCGATCTTCCATGCGAAACGGCTTTCTGCAAAATACGGCGCGGACATTTACCTCAAGCGTGAAGACCTGAACCACACAGGGGCACACAAGATCAACCACTGCCTAGGCGAAGCACTTCTGGCTAAGAAGATGGGGAAAACAAAACTTATTGCCGAAACAGGAGCTGGCCAGCACGGTGTGGCTCTCGCCACCGCCGCTGCGTTGTTAGGTATGGAGTGTGACATCTACATGGGTGAGGTGGACATCGCCAAGGAGCACCCGAACGTGGTGCGGATGCGCATTCTCGGCGCGAAGGTCATCCCCGTCACGCACGGCCGCAAGACACTCAAGGAAGCTGTCGACGCCGCCTTTGAGGCCTACCTTGGAGACCCAGTGACCCAATTCTACGCAATTGGATCTGTCGTCGGCCCTCACCCGTTCCCAAAAATGGTTCGGGATTTCCAATCCATCGTCGGCAACGAAGCCCGCGCTCAGATGTTGGAAATGACCGGTAAACTCCCCGACCACATCGTCGCCTGTGTCGGTGGTGGCTCCAATGCCATCGGAATTTTCTCTGCTTTTCTCGAGGATGAAAGCGTCGCGCTTCACGGGGTCGAGCCATCAGGTCGGAATCTGGAGAAAATTGGAGAACACGCCGCCACGCTAAGCAAAGGAACTCCTGGTGTGATGCACGGATTCAAATCCTACATGCTCCAGAACGACGCAGGTGAGCCCGAGGTCGTCTACTCCGTTGCCAGCGGTCTCGACTACCCATCTGTCGGGCCTCAGCACAGTTATCTCAAGGACATCGGTCGGGTCAGCTATCACACCATCTCCGACATCGAAGCGATTGACGCCTTTTTCGAGCTATCCCGGATGGAAGGGATCATCCCCGCCATTGAATCGGCACATGCGATCGCCCACGTCGCCAAACTTGCCGCCTCACTTGCCCCAGAGGGAGGGGCTATCCTTGTAAATCTATCAGGACGGGGTGACAAGGACATTGATTTCGTCGCTGCTGAGTATGGGAAAGAATATGACCTACCTCAGTAGTCGATTCATCCGCTGATCGCGAGACCCAAAGCGGAACAAAGGGTCAGTCCTAGCGGAACAAAGGGTCAGTCCTTGATTTTTAATATTTAGCTTCCACCTCATCAAACACAGCTCTGCACCCCGCCCCCCCCACCGAAAATAGAGGTCTGGAGAGAATGGCACTGTTTTAAGGGGTGATTCGGTTGATTTAGAGAACCGCGTATATCGCTCACACGGGTGGGTACGCACCGTGCTCCTTGATAGATGACACCTATGGTGCTCTTAAAACATACCATTCGGGTCTGGAGAATATTATCGCCCTAGCCATTATGGCTAAGGTGCCTCACGCATCTCGCGTTGGCGCATGGGCATGGCATCGATGCTGGCGTAGAGTTTTTTGAAACTGAATTCTGTGGATTTCCAACTCAGTGTCGTACGTCCGTCTTTGCCGATGAGGAAAATTTTCGGCTCCTTGGGATCTGGTGAAAGACGCTTCGTAAACTCAGCCGCAAGCTCTTTGCCGGTAGGATGCTTGGATGCGCCGGGACCGCTGAGGATGAAGACTTTAAGATCCCGTTCATCGAGCCCGGTATTTTCGCGAGCGAGCTGATCATTCAAAGACTGAGTGGATTCTGGAATGATGAGAAGACGGTTCTTCCATTGGAAGTCGGAAATCCTGTCGCTCGCCAAAACGGTTTGTGAAAGCAGTGAAACTGCGAGAATAAATGACTTCATCATTAATCTTACGCGCGAAGTTATTTTTCGGTCGCCTTTGCCCCGCTTTGTTTATCAAAGAGAAAAATAGTGCGATTTCCCACTTGGCTCTTCATCATCCCCATACCCTTTCCCATATCATTGACATGCTCAGGGATACTCTCCAATTAGTCGTATATATCGTAACCTGCATGATTTATGAAAAAGACACTTATACTTATTGGGGGAGTCGCTGTTGTGGGCTCCATGTCGGCTTCGGCAGCAGTCACTCTTGTGGCGGGCTGGGAGACTTTTGGTGGCTCAAACAACTGGTCGACCACCCAGTTAGCTGGTGAGACCACGGCTAAGGTTTCCGCTACGACCGAGCATAACGATTGGTCCAATTGGAATAACAATAGTTATGGCGCCAGTACTGATGGCACTTTTGGCAGCTTGAGCACATCTATCGCCGGTGCTGCTGTGAATACGAGCAATCTCAGCCTGAACCAGTCAAACGGGACTCTCACATTCACGTTGACCAACGACTCGGGCACCGACAGAACTTTGGAGGGATTCCATTTTGATGCTGTCCATAGGTTTAGCTCGGCTAGTGCATGGGCTATTACCTATGGAGGTGCCATTTCAGGCACAGGAACTGGCGGAGCGATCAGCGACGTTTATGGCGGCATGCCCGCTGCCACTCCGGCTGTCCGTGATAAGGCTGTAGATCTTAGCGGACTCACAGATAATGTTTGGGAAGCAGGTAGCGATGCTATTTTCACCCTTGCATTCACGGGTGCCCCAAATTCGGGTTCCGGCGGTGGAGTAGAAATGGTGGTCGACAACATCGGAATCACCGCTACGATCATCCCCGAACCATCGACCTTTGCTTTGTTGGGCTTGGGTGGCCTCGCCTTGCTGCTTCGTCGTCGGGCATAACACCTTATAAGCTATTATTTTTTTCAAAAGCCGCGCCTGAACACAGGGCGCGGTTTTTTGTTGGTATCGAAAAATTGCGAACAGCGCCATTCGTGCCTGACCCTTCTTGCCCTTCCAGCCCTTCTTGTAAAAAACAGCACAGCCCATACTTCATGACCTTCATGGTAAAATCATAGTGCCGAGAAGCAGGGAGCAGAGAAGTGCGGGCTTTGCCCGGGGTATAGTTGCTGGGCGGCGTGCGATTCTCAATCGAGGTACTCGGCAACGACCCTCCATGCGCCTTCCACTTGTCGCAGTTGAAGCAGTATGAAGTCTCCTTTGGGGGGAGCCGCCTTCACCAAAACATCGCCCTCCTTGATCGTGAAATGCAGCTTTGAATCAGGAGTCCCGACTGGATCGGAAGGCTGTGGCGCAAAATCGCCCACCGTTGTCCTCAACACCTCGAACCTCAAGGATTCCATCAATGCGGCAATCTTATCGGCAGGACGCGCCGGCCGGCCTTCGCCTGCCTTTATCATCGCCTGGATCAGCTTTCCCCGTTCGACCTCTGTAGCCTTCGTTCTTCCAGGCTCAGCTGTAAGGCCGTACTCGACTTTCAGGAACTCGTGTCCGGGCATGAGAACCACCTTGGAGGCATAGGTGTTCTCCAGCTTCTTGTAATCTGCCTGAAGAAAGGTGCTCAAATGTTCCTTCGAAGCCTCGACGGCCTTATCATCAGCAAACAGCGCTCCCCCAAGCATGAATAGCGCTGTAACGGTGATCATCATTGTTTTCATATTTCTTCAAGGTCTTAGCAAAGTAAACGCGGGGTGGACAATCGTAAAAGTAGTCAGTCCCTTTCATATTGTCATTCCTCCATTTTCTCTTTTTTATTCCCTGAGAACAATGACGCATTGCGAGGACTGGCACCTTTAGACCCTTATTACGGCTAGTTGGATGTGGTCGAGTTTAATTGAGCTGAGAATTTTTTGGTGGTTTGTGTGGTTGGCAATTGATGGAGCATAGCTTCCAGCCCTCCCCCAGTAGAGAAAATCAACATCGTGATAGGGCACATCGCATGATTTCGCGATGCGTCTTGCGACGGTGGACTTGCCCGAACCGCTGCAGCCAATGACCAAGTAACGTGACATTATTCGAACGGGGATTTAGGTTCTCCGTTAGTTGCCGGCCTTAGACCGATCTGCGGATCTTGGATCATTTTGACCAGAAACGTTACCCCCTCTTGGGAGTGAAGCTCAGTAAACCCGCACCTAAGGTAAAACCGCAACGCACGCTGGTTGCCATCCGTCACCTCGGCCTTCACGGCTGCATAAGAATGCCGTGCCGCCCAATCGAAGAGATGGCCCAACAAAGCCTCCCCCACCCCGCTTCTCCTGTGGGACGGGGCGATCCACATCTGTATCAGCTCCCCGTGACTTGAGATTTCCGTATCACGATACAGCGCTGCCAAGCCCACTGGCCCGCCATCTTCAACGATAAAGATGGCGCGATCGCCACCATCTGCAGCTTCATCGGCCTGGTTAGCCCAGCTCTCCATGCTTCGGCCAAGCGCGGCCTCGTAGCTCGATGAGAATGCCTCCGGTGATTCTCGAAGGGCCTCCAATCTTACGGATCGGTAGAGCTCAGCTTCACCAACGGCAAGCCGACGAATCGCGTATGTTTTCTCCCCATTCATCAGTCGTTCTTTCCGAGAACTAGTTGTTTGCCCGTTAGTGTATCGAAAGCTATCGCCCCCCATAGCCCAGCAATAAGCGAAACGAGAAACTTCCTCGCGCAACTCGTCTTGCAGCCCGAAAAAATCTCTTAGATCCAGTTCTTCGGGCTCCAGCCCAAGGCGAATCAACCCTTCGTATTCGCGGTCGAACACGGACTTCCGCTTCACAGGATCAGTCCAACAATCGTGGGCATTTTGAATCACCGCCACCCGGTTGTTCCGGGCATTAGGTTCTAGAAACTTCTCTGGCTGGTCGCCCTGAAGATAAGATGAGAGATAAAGTTTCATGCGTTGTTCGTTCGGTAATGAGGCTAAAAAAATACTCCTTTAATGTCTCAAAACGGAAGCAATTGGAGAATTATTTTTCGGCTACTTTTCCGGCGACGTATCTAGCAGCAAGGCATACACCTCATGGTCTAGCCAACGATCATAGACTTTCTCTGCACGCTGCAATGTGCCTTCACGAGTAAAGCCGAGACGCTCCGGGATTGCTCTGCTTCTGTGGTTTTCGGTCGCACAACGGATGTCAACTTTCTGCAACCCAAGCTCGTCCCGAGCTATCGAAATCAGATCTGAGACGACCCGCGTCATGATTCCTCTGCCGTTGTATTCCTCCGCCAGCCAATACCCGATGTAGCCAATTCCGTTCACGGCATCGATCTGGTTGAACCCCGCAACTCCCGCCACTGATTCGCCTGAGAAAATCGTGACATGGATCGCTTCGCCACGCGCAAAGCGCTGCAATTGTTCACGTATGAACTCCCTGGTATCATCGGCACTGGTGGTGCCGTCCAGCCATGGGAGCCATTGCCGCAAGAACTCACGGTTCGCGTCTGTCACAGCAAATATCTCATCCGCATACTTGGGAAGAGAAAGCCTGATCTCGATGTCGGGTGTGATTTTTCGGGAAAACATTTCTTGAATGGAGTTAAAGTTCACCGCCCCCTGAATTGGAGGAGCGCTCTGAGGGTTCTATTAGCCAGTGCTCGGGGAGAAGGTCGCGAAGCCGCACAACACGACCCTGATCCAAGATGACTTCGCAATCCGCATTCAGCGGATCGATCTGTAGCAAGAATTCCCGGCAGCGGCCACAGGGCGCCAGAACGCAATCGTCGGCAACGGCTACAATTGCGGAAATCCTCGTCTCGCCACCCTTGATCATTTCGGCTGCCGCCGCATGCTCCGCACAGAATCCGATTCCACAACTCAGGTCGATGCAAACACCTGTGTATATTCGCCCTGAGCTGGATCGGATGGCAGATGCGACAGTGGCTGCTGAGAAATCTTCTCGCCCAAGGATCATCTCGCGAACCAATGGCTGTGCAATATCTATGAGCTGTTGGTGATCTGGTGTCATTTTCTGATCGCAATTGCTTCGCTATGATCGACCGGGTCGATCATTCTGGGCTACGGTTTACTTCTTGGAGATGGTTACCTCGTCGGAACTCGTCACTCCCAGCTTCTTCGCGAGGTTGCCCCCATTGATTTGAAGAACAAGAAATCCATCGGGAGAGAGATATGCGGCGCCTTTGCCCTGAGGCAGGAGACTGTAGTGTTGAATGAGAGTGACGGCTTCGGTGGCATCTCCTGCGCTCACGATGAGCGTGTCCTTCAGCTTCGCGTTGAGTGTCTCAAGGTCATCGGAGACAAAGGAAGTGGTGAGATTGCCCCAAGATTCGCTGAGATGCGTGATACTTCCGGTCATTGAAATTCTCGCGGTGGAAGGGTGTTCGGGAATCGGCTCGGTGGCATCCGTTTCCCTAGCGACATCCTTGCCATCCAACCAGTCATCCAAGCCGTGAATGGCAGCGAGTTTCTCTCTGTCGCTGGTATTGCAATGCCCCTTCCGCTCGACTTTCCAAAGTGCCGCAAACTCGTTTCCCGCCTTCTTGAAGTAGGTCTCTGACATCGGGCGGTTGGCTTCCTGGTTGATGAGGAGGATAAGCGGAACCTTTGGTGAATATTTCAGCAAAGGGCTCATTTCGTCCTTGGGGTAATCCTGCAAGGCCGAGCCGATTCCAATCGCTCCATCGACATTGAGTTTGCCTTCCGCTGCAAGAACCGCGATCTGGCCTCCCATTGAATTGCCCAGAATGTAAGTGCGGCTCGCCTTGCCATGAAGCTTGGCAACTTGCTCTTGGAGTGCCTTCAGATCTGCGAAAGCATCGTCAATGATCCAGCCGTTTCTGCGGTAAGAGGTCGAGGCAATGACCCAGCCCTCATTCGAGAGAGTGGTCTCCATCGTGCCGTCGATTTTGAATTGAGCGCTGAGTGGAGCGTCGACCGGTCGATAGCCATGGGCAAGAAGGAGGACTTTCCCGTTCGGCTTTTCGGGAGAAAGGATCAGGTAGCGTGCTCCCTCGACCTCGCCTTCATGAACGAGGGGCGCAGCGGAAGAGATTGACGCAATTGCCAGAAGAATGAAGAGGGCTTTCATAGAGTATCGTAGGGATTAGATTGGAAGGATTTGGAAAAGAGGAGTCGGATCAATCTCCGCCCACGTCCGTGCCAGCGTGTTGCTCAACGGCCACCAGACAGCGTCCTGCACGCTAACGGAGCAGCAATGATGGTGCGATATAATCTCAATATCATTTATAGGCAACGTGGAGGATAGCCGATGGCTAGCGTGAAGCGCGAAAGTCATTACGCTACTCTGACTGGTTGGCCCTTTCTTTCTTCTTTGCTACAATGATCTGTTTGATGGAATTGGAAGAAACCTGGTCTTTTTGGTAATTGCCGTGCTTTTCTGTGACTTCGAATCCACAATGATTCAACAATGCTTCTAATTCTTGGGGGAAATACATCCTCATATTCAGGTAACCCTTGGATACCGTTCCATCTGATCTGGTGTGAAACGTAGTAACTCGACGGATCTGCAAATGATTTTCATAGATCGCAGTTGCTGTAACCTCGATCTTTCCTTCTCCGTCTGGATCATCGTACTCTGAAAGAGTTTCTACATCGTCACTGCTCTTTGAAAGTATCGAAATCGCCGGTACGAATGCGTCGATGACAAACGCTCCATCGTCATCTAGATGGTTGAAGACTGCACGAAAACACTTTTCCGCTTCCCGGTAATCCATCAAGTGAGCTAAGTTGTTCGATGGAAGGATGATTGTCTTGAACTTTTCTTCCTCCTTGAACTCAGTCATGTCGCCGAGCTTGAAACAAACCGGAAGGTTTCGATTTTGTGTCTTCGCCCGTGCGTGCTCCAGCATCGCTTCTGATAGGTCTATTCCAGTTATTTTACAATCAGCCTCAGCAAGGGGAATCGTGATCTTTCCGGTTCCGCATCCCAGCTCCAAAATGGGTGTTCCGTAGGTGGCTACGATATTGAGCCAGAAGGACATGTCCGGATCACCGAACAAGCAATCGTAGTGTCGTCCATCGCGGTAGATATGATCTATGTCATCAATTTTCATTTTAATGGCCAACGATAGAGTGGATGCACCCGCGGCGGGAAGCCCGAATTCAACTTGCAGGCTTATCGCCGGTTACATCCTACGACTTGTTAGGATTGAGTTTGCATATCGTTGCTTCAACCTGTTGATTCTGAGGGGAAATATGGCGATTAACGCGCTCAATGAGCAGAGAGACTCGATCGACCGTTTCTTGACTATCTCCGAGTGATTCTCGCTCTCTTACTCTCCAGTTCTTGACCTCTGTGCCGTCAGGGAACTGCTGCCATGTGAGATCAATATGACGCTCTACTCCGTCAGTCAGTAGTAGATTCCAAAAATGCTTCTCAAAGCTCTTACCTGTCCAGACCTCTCCTTCAACAATCTCAACTTCTGGGAAGTAGAACTGAATGACGCGTGAAGTTGGGTAGCATTGCCCTAAAGCCGGGTTGCCTTCTCGTAGAGCCATCTGGTATGATGTCTTCTCATCCCAAGACGCTTCAAGAGCTTCGCGTATTTGATCTAGATTGATTTCCACGTGATGCGAACGACGAGATTTATTTTATCCTAACGTGGAGGATGATCACGTAGAGGAGCGCAGCGACTCGGAGTTGATCACTCCGTCTTGATCTGCTCTCTCTTATACTTTGGTAATAGCGTCTTCAATTAATGCAACCGAATCTACTATACCATCAACTTCTTGAGGAACATCAAAGTGCGGATTACTGACCCAAATCACTTTCATTCCTAGTTTCTTTGCGGGTTTGAGGTCGTTTTCAGGATTATCGCCGATAAAAATAGCATTACTAGCGTCGCAACCTAGCTCCCTCAAACATGATACAAAAATCTTCGGATCTGGTTTTTTAGCGCCAAACTCTTCAGAAATCTTAATGACCTGAAATAGATGTCTGATACCTAGATGGTCTATTTTTGCATTCTGGCATTTCGCTCGACCGTTCGTAACGATTGCGAGAGAGTATCTTTTAGAAAGCTCTTCCAAGACTTCCTTTACTCCATTGAAAGGAACTGCCTCTCGGCCATAGTTCTCTTTAAAATCCGAGAATAGATCCTTTGCAGAACTAGTATCCCCTAAAAGTTCCTCGCACGCGAGTTCATACGCTTTAAGTTTATTCTCATAACCGTTTTTTTGGTGACGAATGACTGATGTGACATATGCATCGACAGGGAGATTGATGGTTGGGTGGAATCTATGAATTTGCTCGATCAGAAATCTTCGCATTGTTTCTCCACGATCGACTATGGTTTCGTCGAGATCAAATAGGAGCGCTTTCATTCTTTTGCAGACGATTAGCATGACAGACGTTTTGCAACGTGCGAAGCGCGGTGTGAAACTTAGTTGTCGATGCTCTTGTTATCCAGCCTCTCTGCTGGCTCTGTTTGCCTTCCTTTCATCTCTGGTGATACTGAAATAGGAGACTTCCTTCTCTTCATCGCCAAACTTTGCAAAGTGATGATTAGCCGTCTTCCTGAGAGTCATTCCGCACTTGCGGAGAAGGTTGACGGTGGCGACGTTCTCCGTAAGTCCCCCACTTTCGATCTCCTGTATGCCATCGACATGGGTAAATGCCCACGAGAGCACAGCCAAGGCAGCCTCTGTCATTAATCCCTGTTTCCATTCTGATTCGGATAGGACATAGTCGATCCGTCCGGTGGTGATGGATGTCCGCTTGAAAGAGATGCACCCGATGAGAGAGTCATCCCTCTTTCGAATTGCCCATGGGCAATTCAAAGACTCGTGCTCCAAGTCCTGATGCGAGAGAGCGTACTCAATCCAGCCTGCTGAGTCGGCAACTGTCTCGTGGGGTTGCCACGAAGTGTAGCGTGCAACATTCGGATTGGATGCATACGCATAGACCAGCTCTGCATCATCGGGTTTGAACGATGCGAGGCGGAGGCGGTTGGTGTCAATCTGTGGGAGCTTTTTCATCATGTCTTTGGTTATCGTCCGAGACACGTCGCTAGATCCGAGGTGGCAGTCGCAAACAGGGTAGAGTTTTGGATCAAATAGGGCCTTTCGACTCATAGCGGGATCTAGTTGGCATCGTCGCCTTGTGCGCCGCTGTCTTGTGTCAGCCGCTTGTGAAGATAGTGTCGAGTGTGCTCGCCTGTAAATTGATCGAGTGTTCCGTATTCGCTATAGCCAAGTTTCTTGTAGAAACCCAATGCCTGAAAGCTGTATGTGTCGAGCAGCACATTCTGGCACCCTCGCCTGATTGCTTCTTTCTCGGCGGCATGCATAATCGCAGTTGCTCGGCCTTGGTTTCGATACGGATCAGCAACCCATAAGAATGCGATATCGAGATAGTTCCAGAAGGTCTTTCCTGTCAGCCCAGCAACGATCTCTCCACTTTCCAGTCGATCAAAGATGCAGAGAGGCTCAACATCCTTCGGCATGTGCTTCAGATTAAAGGTTCGAGTCCCTTCAACTACTCGGATCTCGTCCTCTGGACTCGGATCTGATGTCACTTCAAGGCTCATTTTTATTGGCGAGACGTTATAGGAAAGGCGCCGCCGGTGGGAAGCTCAAAATTGATCAGACGGCTTCCTCGGGGTCGCCATCTCCGCCTCGTTCGCTTCTTAGATTCGATATCATTCTTGCGACTGTCTTAGGGATATCCACTGGAGGAATTCCGCAAGTGTCAGCGTGCTCTACTAACTCTCTCCATGTGTAGAGAAGAAAATCGGCGGCATCGTAGTCTGTTCCCCAGGTGACATCGATTAATTCGCTCAAAAATGAGTAACGTTCATCGCGCCTTATTCTGTCCTCAAGCCAGTCGTAAACAGGAATAACGTGGAGGTGTAAAAGATTGCCAGGCATGACCCCATAACGACTTACAAAGATATGCTTGGGGTTGAACGTTGTTTTGATTGCGTTTGTCGCCGCTGCAACTATTTCGCCAAATTCGGCTAAGCCTTCGGAACTGACGTCCGAAAATTCGTTTACTTCAGAGCCCAGCGCTCCGATCATCAAGTAACCCTGCAGACGCGCATGGATATTATGATGAATCCGCCAATGGCTGGTTTCTAGCAGTATGCTTTCTTTTGGTGGAGTAAACATTTTATAGCGAACAGTTTATTGGATTGATGAGGGAAAGATTCAAATGGTTCACCGTGTGAACTTTCCTGATATTTGACATTGAGAAACGGCCGCCCTTCCAAACAACTCTATTTGCAGACTAGTCGGAATTAAGGATTCGATTCGATTGTCTGCTGCTCTCGATACCATCGCACTGCAGCAGCCTCGGCATCAATGATCCATTCCGCTTTGCAGTCCGAGTAGGAGTGAGAGTTGTCAGGGAAAAGGGCGGCGCAACGTCGTTTCTCGGTCTCGTAGTCCGAGGCAATGTCGGGATGGGCTCTGAGGTAATCTCGAAAGGCTAGGTGTCGTTCGACATGAGGCGATCCCTGAGCGAAGCAGTGAAGTTGCACCATTCTCTTACCCGTATCCGTGTCCTTGGTGAAATAGCGCCGTCCTGTGATCTCGAGCTCTCCCCAACCGCGAAAGCTAAGGCGATCGAGTTCGGGCAATGCCACATCGAGGAGATCAAGGTCGTGGGCGACCGCCATGAGATCAATAACCGGCTTGGCCGCGAGTCCGTGTATCGAGGTGGAACCGATATGATGAATGCTACCAACACGCGTGCCAAAGGCATTGGAAAGCAGTTCGATTTCCTGGTGGGCAAGCTCCGGCCAGGTTGCGGAATAAGGCTCGATCTCGACTCGGATGGGCGGCGGCATGGAAAGTCTGGGTGTTGAATCTAAAGGTTATGCATTTCGTGGATGATCATCATCGTGGTTCTGTTTCGATCCTTCCGAAACTCTTCAAAACCTTCAGCTTTTCTAAGGTCAGAATTCCCGACCATTCTTTCTTAGCGAACTCCCAGGAATCGGGATAATTGTCTCCCCAAGACCATGTCGGGTGCCACGCGCCATCCGCCTGCTGGCTTTTCAATTCGTAATCGAGATTTTTGGAGACGGCCTTTTCCATTCCATGCAAGAAAGGCGACCCAGCGCTGCTTGCGACCTGAAGGGGGCGCAGACAATATCCGCCCCACTCTTCAGGGTCCAATGAGACCGAGCTTGAAATGAGCCGGAACAACTGCTGGTGAAGTTCCGAACGCTTTTCCTCCGACAGGTTTTTCGTTTCCAGCAGTCTCAAGCAACATATCAGATCATGCATTTCGATTGATTTAGCCGAACCCAGGACATCAAGAATACGTTTCCACATCTCATCCACGTAATCCGGTTCAGCATAGTCGATCATGATACCGAGAATCTCGGCGGTGGGATTCAGCGAGAACGCTCTGTATTCTTGTTCCCGCCCTTCTTGTTTCCACCATGGCGCGTGGGCTGCGGTCTCCGCCGACTTGGGAATGATTCTCCAGTGGAGCTCACTTTGATTCAAAGTCCCCGCCAGATACACAACTGCCTTCCGGATCATTTCGTGATCCCGAGACACTTCATGATCACGCATGATCTGAAATGCAATCGAAGTGCATAGCACGGAACTTTCAGGTGTGCGCAAGTCGGGCTCCAAGGCATGACCAAAACCGCCATCGGCGTTTTGGAATTTCGCAAGTTCCCTCAAGACCTTGGAGATGTCCGAACCGTAAAAAATGCTTTCGAAGCGAACTACTTCCAGCGGTCGCGCTTCCGATCTCAAGAAGGCACCGGCTTGTTCGAAGGCTGTCGGACTTAAATATTCTTCTCTTTCTTGCATGGCGTTTATTGATGTGTAGACGCGAGATAGGTACGATTTCGTTGCGAAGAAACCATTCATTTCATGATTGTGAAATCGAGCTCGATGCCTATCTGTTTTTGTCCTCACTCAACCTGCAAAGATAGTGACCATCGTTTTGCTCCTCGAGCATTTCCGCTTCCCATCCGAGCGAGGATGCCAGGCGGGCGAGGATGCCAGGCGGGCGAGGGATTTGAAACCCATGTGCAGCCACTCGAATGCGACGGGCTCCTCACCATCGTATTCCATGGTGAAGGACTGTTGCCCCGCCGGGCGGCCTGACTCCAGATTCCTCTCTCGGTATGCCACGTGCCGCGGGTCGTCTGTGATGCTGACATCGATAGAGTCGCACAGAATCTGTCCACCTGGAGAAACGAGGTCATGCGCATGCCGGAGGAACTGTTTAAGCCCGTCGATACCACTGGTCATCCCGATTCCATTCACCAGCATCAGAAGTGTGTAGAAGCGCTTTCCAGAGAACTTCGAGACATCCACAATGACCACATCGGTAAGGCCACGGGCTCTCATGAGGCCTTCCATTTCCGCAAGCACATCCAAGGAGGTGACCACGTGCCCGCGGCGCAGGAGTTCGAGCGAATGCCTCCCCGCAGCGCATCCAACATCGAGAAGGTTTCCGCGACACTCATCCAGAGCCCGCAACTCCAAGGATGGGAAGTGTTCCGCTTCAAAAAATGTGGCGGCTGGAACACGTTGCTGAAACCCATCGTCACGATGAATCGTGAATGCGGCGTCACGATTGCCGGCATGGAAGTCGGAAAGGGCGCAGGAAAACGGGTTCATGGTTTCGGGCAAGTTATCGAAGATGGATCAGTTCGTGTTGAAGGGGTTTCACCAAGGTAGACCGCATAGATCGATTTCTCTGCCGTCGATTTCGAAGTCCGATGCCGCGTGATACATGAATGCCTCCGGCCATTCGACTTTTCCACCATCACGTTCAACCAGAGCGGCTTCGCAGCTGCGCGCCCATCCCAACTTTTCGTAGAACGGAACGGTCTGTTCCTCGCACAACAAACCGCCGATCTCACAATTCAGCGCATCGTAAATAAGTCTCTTCACTTCATTCATCACGATGCTTCCATATCCCATCTTCCGGTAATCAGGACTGGTAATCACCCCTCCCACACAACCCATGGAGACCGGTTCGCCGCCAACGGATACTTCCCGTTTGGACACGGCTGCAAATCCAACAAACACCTCACCACAGTAGGCCAGAACACAATAGTCCGCCCCGCAGTGATACTTGAATTGCTTGCAGATCTCCAATTGACCGAAAGCCTCTTCTCCCCACTTACGAATCAGTGCGTTCTCATCCGGATTGATGAGTCCCAGGCCATGTGGAATCACCCTTACCAAATCATTCATTCTTCTCTCTTGGTTTTGATAGCGGGAAGGTTTCCAAGTCATGAACCTTCTTTCCGTCGTAGGAACAGAGAGTCAGGGCATCAATCATCCCATGGATCTCGTGGCCGGCGGCATTCCAGTCCCTTGCCAATTCATAAAGTTGCTCCGGATCTTTTCCGGTTGCGATGCCGATGTGAGGAATGTAGGGAAGATCCAGACGCAGCTTAGTGCGCATGAAGTCCGAGTATAGACGGTCGTGTAAGCGACTGATTCCCGAGAAACCTTCATCCGGAACAAGGAAGATGTAATAGTCGTCGCAACCCTCATCGTCGTAGACCAGAGCATATCGGCAGCAGAAATCGATTGGGTAGCAATCTGCTGCAATAGCTGATATGTGTTCTCCCATTTGCCTTTCATCGATTCCTTCGGATGAGCCGGGAAAAGTCATCGTCCAGTGAGCATCGATGACATCCACATATCGCCGGTCGTGCTGACGGCGAAATTCAAGAATCAGAGATTCGGCTGTCTCATTCAGTTTCGGGTAAGCAACGCAAAGGAGCATGATTTTTTTGGGAGAAAGTGGAGGGGATGCGCCGTGAGCCGCACCGCAGCACTACTCGGAGTGGTCACCTCCCGTCTGCATCGACCTTGATTATGTTTGAGGGGATTTGCTTGCCCATGCTCACATGCTCTTCTACAGAATAACCTACAGTCTCGTAAAAAGCCTGAACTTTTTCATTCCCTTTCATGATCTGAAGATTGATTTTCATACACCCTTGAGCTTTTAATGCGGCTTCAGCATGATTTATCAATGCAGTGCCGATGCCTGATCTTTGCAAGTTAGGCGACACGGCTAGTGAATAGATCCAGCCACGGTGTCCATCGTAGCTACCTTCAATAGTGGGCAGGGTGTTTTGAGTGAGGGATTCTGCTTCTTTCCTTAGCGGATTAGGTCTAAAAACGGTCATGTGTAGACGATTTTTCCTTTCTCTTGCCTTTGGGATGTTGAGCGCTTGTTTGGTGTCGGCTGCGGAATACGCGCGCCCGGCGGTGATTAAGTTGGATGATCTTGCTGGGGTGAAATCGCTGGACGCTAATCGCCGGAAGCTCATTGGCAATGCCTTGACGACGGCCAGGAACCACGGGTGGCTCAAGTACCAGTTTGGCTCCGCCGATCCGAAGCGCGGTGGGTTTGATTGCTCGGGGGCGATGTATTACGTGCTGAACGAATCTGGCCTAAAGCCGGGGAGAAGTTCGGCGGCGCAGTATTTGTGGATCAAGAAGGCTGGAGGGATTACTGAGGTGGGGAAGGCTGTGACGACGCTCGATGACCCTCTGTTCGACAAACTAGAGCCAGGTGACTTACTCTTTTGGAATGGCACCTATAGGCCAAGGGATGGGCGTAAGGTGCCGATCACTCACGTGAGTATGTATCTCGGCAAGGCGAAAGCTGATGGTCGCCAACTGATGATTGGCAGCAGCAAAGGGCGAAGCTATCGCGGCAAACGCCAGAACGGTTACGGGGTGTTTGACTTTCGCCTACCATCGAAGGGTTCGAGGAGCACCTTCGTTGGCTATGGAACACCACCTGGATTGGTGGCGGCAGAATAGTGTTCTGGTTGATGACAAAAATACAGATCCATGTCTTGTGTGAATTAATCGGGATTCTCCATAGCGGCTGCTTGCTCGACACATTGGCGATCACTTCCCAAGTTCCTCGGCCTGGCTCTTTATTGTAAAACGTGATCAACAGTTCAGGGCCACCGACATCCGACCAGTTGGTGATTTTTTTCTCATAAATATCCCGCACCTGCTGCGCGCTCAATGATTTCACGCCGCCGTTCCAAACATCAGGCGAACCCACCAATACAGTAGAGACAGATTGAAGACGCATGCAGAATGGATGCCTTGAAGAGGGAAGCTTATTCCATCCAATTCTAAGAAGTCTCTACTGACCTCGTCCCTCATGTGTGATCTAGTGCAGAGGTTGCGGACGATGGTCCGCGATCTTTACAGTCACGATCCCAAACTTAGTTTGTCTGTCCGATCTAACATCTCGCGAACTCTTCGTCGCCTCGCCATCGCGGTTGAGACTGTCGTCGGTTTTGTATTCAGTATTCCGCGCCGGCTGGTTTGGTGGCGCAAGGATGCTGTGGAGATTCATGTGTTCAATGCCTTGGTGCATCCGCAGGGTGTGCATATTCATGGTCGAGCGCTGGCGGAAAGAAAACTTCAGCCCCCACGTGAGAATGATGGGCATTGGATCAATTTTAAACGCACGGTCAGTCAGTTCGTCACCGCTGAGGCACCGCGGGCGAAGGTTGAGGTGAGGCTTGGTGATGCGGTGCACAAATTGCGCACTGATAGAGAAGGGTATTTTCAGATTGAGCTCCCACCGATGAAAGTGGATGTGTTCACTGCTGTCGCGGTGGAGAGCGGGTGGAGTCAGGAATTTCCACTACGCGGTGCAACGACTCAGCCAAAGCGCATCATCATTAGTGATGTGGATGACACCTTGATCGAAACCGGTGCGACAGCGGTTCGGACGATGGTTGCCACCACCGTGTTTGGCAATGCATTGACCCGCGAGCTGGTTGACGGGATGGCAGACCTGTTGCGCGACCTGCGTGAAGATGGTAGCCAGCCGCTGTTCGCGATCACGAGTTCGCCGTGGAACTTGGAAGGGTTTTTGCGGGCGATTTTCGATCGGGTGGAACTTCCGGTCGATGGCGTGTTTATGACCGACTGGGGATTGACGGTGGATCAGTGGATTCACCCTGACCACGACGTGCACAAGCTGGGCGCGATCCGATTACTGATGTCGTGGTATGGTGGGTCGTCGGTGGTGCTCTTTGGTGACGACAGTCAGGTCGATCCGGAAGTTTACATTCAATCCGCTGCGGAGTTTCCCGGACGTGTGGAGGGGATTTTTATCCGACCGGTGAGTGGCGCCGCACGGAAGCGCGAGGTGGCGGCGCTGTTGGCAGAGACCGAAAACGAGACCGGTGCTATCTGCCGTTGCGGTGCGTCGCCGGATGAGATTCGTCAGTTGATTGGTTAAAGCACCGGAGCTTCGGCCTCTTCGCCGGATGCGAAGTAGCTACGCTTGAGAAAGCGTGGGGGTGATGTGACCTGCGAGGCCAACCGTTCGCAACCAACTGCAGGTTCCGTCATGACGATACATACGTGAACGTCGATGACGCTGCTGTCTTCATCCTCAGCTAGTAGACATGTCGGCTAGAAGCCAACGTCACGTAGAGAGTTCAGAGCACCGGAGCTTCCGCCTCTTCGGCTTCGGAGGCGGGGCGGATTTTGCCGCGTAGGATCAATGCGACGTCATCGATGATGACGTAGAGCGCGGGGACGATGATGAGTGTGATCGCGGTGGCGAAGAGTAGACCGTAGCCGAGAGAAATCGCCATCGGCACCATGAACTGCGCTTGGCGTGAGGTTTCAAAAATCATCGGCGCCAGTCCGCAGAATGTTGTCAGGGTTGTGAGAATAATCGGACGGAATCTCCGCACACCGGCCGCGAGCATCGCATCGAAGGGAGACTGCCCCTCGTTGCGCTTTTGGTTGGCGAATACCACCATGACGAGCGAATCGTTCACAACCACACCAGCCAGTGCGATGATTCCCATCATACTAATCACGCTGAGGGAAAACCCCATGAACACGTGACCAAGCACGGCGCCGACAATGCCGAAGGGGATGGCAAACATCACAATAAAGGGTTGGATGTAGCTGCGGAATGGAATCGCCAAAAGGAAGTAAATAATGACCAGTACAAATAGAAACCCCGTGCCTAGCGCGCCGAAGGAATCGTTCATTTGCTTCTGTTTGCCTTCGAAGGTGTAGGATAGTCCAGTATAGTCGACTTGCAGTGCGGGGAGTATTTCGCTGGCCAAGGTATTGGTGACGAGGTTGGTGTTTTCCTCGGGGGTGACTTGGGCGGAAATGGTCATCGTGCGATTTCCGTTTCGGCGTTGAATGTTGTTGAATGCGCGCCCACGCTCGACGGAGGCAATTTGTCGAAGCGGCACGTCTTTTCCGCTTGGCGTGGTGATCATCAATTGTTCGAGATCGAACTCGCTGCGGCGTTGGTCATCGGCGAGGCGGACGAGCACTTTGATCTCGTGTTGCCCACGCATCTGACGGATCGCTTCAGCACCGTAGAAGGAATGGCGAACTTGGCGTGCTACGTCACCGGTGGTGAGACCGAGGCTCCGCCCGTAGGTGGTCATTTTAAAGGTGAGTTGCTCTTTACCGAGGCTGAACCCATCGTCCACATCACTGACGCCATCGATCAGAGCGAGTTGTTTACCGAGCGCCTGTCCGGCCTTTTCGAGTGTGTGAATTTCCGGGTGACTGAGTTCGACGGTGAGTGCTGCACCTCCGCCTGGACCGCCGCGATCGGCCTCAAAGCGCTGCCAGCTCGTGCCTTTGATTTTCCCGGATGCTTCACGCCAAAGTTCTGCGAACTCAGACGTCGACAATGGGCGCTTCTCCGGCTCAGTGAGATAAACACGAGTGGAAATTCGGCTGCCGCTGATGCCGGTGAAAATCCCAGTGGCCAATTCCGTGCCACCATTTTCTTCGATAACAATGCGCGCTGCAGCTTCCAATTCATCGCGGATGCGAATGAGATCTTCCAACGGTGTGCCAGCCGGTGTGCCAGCGCTTGCGTATGCCTCGTCCGCTTCAACGCTCGGCATCAATGTCCATCCAAGTCTGCCGCTGGCGGCGTAGGCGACGACGAGAATGAGCAAACTGACCCCCGATGCCATGACTAGATAACGGCGGCGCAAGCAGGCGAGCAGGAAGGGTGAATAGAATCGGTTGATCGCGCGCTGTAGTCCGCGGCTGATGCGTTGCTGATGGCGGTCTGCCCAACGGATGAATCCTATCGATGACTCGGCACGCAGTGCGGCGATGTGACTGGGCAAAATGAGCACACTCTCAATCCACGACATGACAAACACACCGCCAACAACGAGCGGAATCGCCATCCAAACTTTCCCCATCCAACCCGGGATGAATAACAACGGCAGGAACGCGACAATGTTCGACAACACACTGAACGCGACGGGCGATGCCATTTCCTTCGCGCCTTTGATGGCCGCATAGGTAGGCGATAACCCTTCCTCGCGATGGGCGTAAATTCCCTCACCGACGACAATCGCGTCATCGACGACGATGCCTAGTGCGATGATGAAAGCGAACATCGAGATCATGTTCAGCGAGACGTCCATCGACGGTAGGAAGATGAGCGTGCCGAGGAACGCAACCGGAATGCCGACAGTGACCCAGAACGCGAGTCGAAGCTCGAGGAACAGTCCGAGCAACACCAGAACGAGCAGCAATCCGAGGCCGGCATTCTTGAGAAGAAGCGTTAACCTCTCATCGAACATGACACTCTTATCGTCCTCTATCAGGATGTGCACACCGGCTGGCAATGCGGGCTCGATGCGCTTTAGCGCTTCCTTCACATCGTGTGAAATTTCCGACGGTTTTTGATCGCCAACACGGAAGATCTCCAAGTTCACTGATGGAAATCCCTGGTAGCTGGCGACGGTTTCGATTTCCGCAAACCCTTCACTAACATCGGCGATCTCACCGAGCGTGAGCGCTGCGCCTTCCTCGGTCGTGATGATGGGGATGCGCGCAAACTCAGACGCATAGTCACGGCGCTCATCAAAACGAACAAGTACTTCGCCATGAGTAGTGCGGATGCCTCCGCCGGGGAGCTGAACGGATGCATTGGCAACGCGGCGCGCTAGATCACCCAGCGACAAGCCATAGGCGCGCAGGACTTCGCGGCGGGGGCTGATGTGGAGTTCGTAATCGACCGCATCTTCCACCCCGATCTCGGTAATATTTGGATTCGCACGCAGCTGATTACGAACGTCCTCGGCGATGTTTCGCAATGTCCACTCATCGGTGTCGCCGTAGATGATGACCTCGAGCACGTCGCGCGAGCGGTTAAAAATTTTCACCTCCGGGTTCTCTGCATCCTCAGGCAGTGTGCGGATGCGGTCGATCGCCTGTTGCACTTCTTGGTAGATCTTCATCGAGTCCTTGCTCGATGCGTATTCCCCCGTGACTGAACCAACGCCCTCTCGTGCGACAGCTTGCACGTCATAGATTTGATCTACGCTGCGAACGGCATCCTCCACAGCTTGGAGAATGCCAGTCTCGATCTCTTCGGGACTGGCACCCGGATAGCGAACTCGAACTTCGATCAATTCAAGTGCGAAGTCAGGAAATACCTCCTGCTTGATTCGCGTGGCAGCAATCAAGCCGCCGACGATGAACGCCAGCATGATCAGATTCGACACCACGGGGTTACGCGCCATCCATTCGATGGGGCCGACCGAGCGGTCGTTCAGTGGTGTGTGATCAGGCGCGGACATTGAGTTACGAAAAATTCAGATTACTCGGCGGGCTCTTCTTCTGTGGGTTCTTCCACGCGCACATCCATGCCATCCACCGCGGCACGTAACCTGGTGGTGATGAGTTTTTCTCCTACCTTAATTCCGTCGGTAATGATCACAGCATCGCGTCCGGTATAAATCACCGCCACTTTACGAATTTCTAGCTTCCCTTCGTCATTCATCACCCAGGCCGTGTCGTTTCGTCTTAGGTAATCGCGTGGGATCTCAACACTTTCCTCAATATTGATGCCCTGAATCTCTCCGTGGACATAGCTGTTCAGAAGCAACTTAGGGCTGGCGGCGTTCTCTTCCTTGAGCGCTAGCGGGTCGGCAACTTCCACCAATACCTTGGCGGTGCGTGCGCCTTGTTCTAGATCGCTGGCGAGACCGATGACATGTCCCGTGCGGTTTACAGAGTTGTGCCAAGCGGTTTCGTCGTGGATGACCACCTCCGACCCTTTTGGATGATTCGCATCGGGGAAATGGATCCACTGCAACTCATCGGTAGGCACTTGGAACTCAATCCAAAATGTGTCGCTTCCCGCCAGTGTGGCGAGCGGTGAATTCTGACCGATCTGACTGCCGACATCTACTGATCGATCCATCACCACGGCGTTAAACGGTGCGCGGATATTTGCACGCTCCAATGCGGTGGTGGCTTCGGCGAGCCGTGCTTCGGCCGACTTTATCTGTGCCTCAATGTTGGCGAGTTGCGGTTCGCGCAACACATAGCGCTTATCCTCATCAGAGACTCTCTCACCAATCAGCGCCAACTCCTCGCGGGCGGTGGCTTGTTGCGCCTTTTCTAATTCAAGCGCACTCTGCGTGCTCGCCAGATCCGCTTCGCGCTGCTTAACGGTGAGTTCGAAATCCGTCGGGTCCAAGGTAAGCATCGTGTCGTTCTCCGCAATCACACCGCCGGGTATCAGTTGTGGATGAATGCTAATGACATACCCGCCAACACGCGGCCGAAGCTCGATCTGCTTCGAAGGCATGACCGTTCCCATTGCCTCTACAACTAAGGACTCGACCGTTGGGGGCACGGTGATCACGTCGACGATTCGTGACGTTCTTGGTGGTGGGCCGTCATCTTTGTCCGCAGCCGGTGGCTTGTTCATCAGCCAATAACCACCGCCCAATGCCAAACCAAGGATCAAAATCGGCAGCACGATGCGGAATAGGGTGGATGAGCTGCTGGGCTCGCTGGAGTTCTCTGCTGACATGGTGGATACCGGAACCCGGTAAGGTTTATACGCGATGCGCATATTGAATGTTAATTTTTTAAGGGAATGGCCGCGTCGTTAAGCCAATCGAATTTGGAAATGGTATTAGAAAAGCGAATCGTTCTCGAATGATTAGCCATGGAGAGGTTTAGCGTATTGGTCCGGCAAGGGCGCGGTAAAGGTTAACACGTTCGATGGCGATCTCGCGGCGGGTAGCGAGCTCTGTGCGTTCGAGGATTTGTCGCGAAGTAAAAGCATCGAGCACACGAAGGTAAGATTCTTGTCCGCGTAAATAATTCCGTGATGCGCGCTCCTCGGCGAGTCGCGCTTGTTCGAGTTGCTTGCGAACACTGGCGAGAAACGCCCGTTGCGCGCGCTCGCGGACGATCGCGCTTTCCACTTCTCCATACGCGTCGAGCGTTACCTCGCGGTAGCGGGCGAGCGCTTCATCCAATACGCCACGTGAGCGTTCAACTTCCGCTCGCCGAGCACCACCGTCGATCAGCGGTGCAACCAAATTACCGGCGAGGTTGGCGAACCAGTTGTCGAAAAGGTCGGCAGCAGATTCTGCGGTGGACTCGCCGCGCGCGGAGATCGACAGCGCTGGGTAGCGGTCGGCAATCGCCGCGGCAACATCGCGGTCAGCTGCGGCAACGCGCAGCCACGCCGCATGCACATCGGGGCGGGCGTTGAGACGCTTTGCCGGCACACCGGTGCGGGGAAATGGATCAATACTGGGCAACCCTCCGGTCGCCGCAGAGCGCACCCTGCCCGGTGGTGATCCGACGAGGATGGCGAGCGCGTTTTGCGTATCTAACAATGCGGACTCCGCAACGATGATATTGCCGCGCAGTGATTCCACCTGTTGTTCCTGTTGCGCAATGTCGAGCGATGTCGACTGCCCACGCCGCGCACGAAGCTGAAGGATATCGAGCGCCTTTATACTAGTGTTGAGTTGTTTCCTGAGAAGGTCGAGCCGCTCCGACTGCTCAGCGATCTGTAACCACGTCGTCGCCACTGCACCAGCCAGGCTCAGCTTCGATGCTTCCACTTCCATTGCGACCGCATCGCGGGAATTGATCGCCGCATCGCGCCCGGCACGAACTCGCCCCCACAGATCCACTTCATAACGCGCCGAGAGTCCAACACCAGTCGTCGAGTCCGACGTCGTGCGCCCGTCGCGTCTGGTCGATGATGCGGCGAGTGAGGAATCTCCGGAGACGCTCGGGAAGAGTGATGCGCTCGCACGTCGCACCACGGCGTCTGCTTGGCGAAGGCGCGCCTGGGTCACGGAGAGTGATGGGTTGTTTGTAAACCCCTGTTCAATCAGTGCATCGATCTCTCTGCGCTTCAGCTCTTTCCACCAAGTTGATGAGGGAGCTCCGCTACCGCTTACAGAGAACGCAGCTGGAAAATTAAGCTCCGGTTCGCCAATGAGCTCAGTGCTCGAGCACCCTGTCAGCAACCATGCGCTAAGCGTGGAAGCAGCAATGCATTTGATGAAGGGGCGGAACATGGAGCGAGCAATAGGGAGGGGAAAGCATTGCCCCAGAGTGAGTCTAACGCTTGCAAGCAGGGCGAATGTTTCAAGTGATCATCATACAATGATGCGAAGTTTGTAGCCTCGGCTCTAATTTCCTCCATGTAGTCATCCTAATGCGCGCAAAGTTAGCTAGGTTTACGCAATTTTCGAAGCGGGCATTGGCTATATCTCGCGAAACTCGCGGAAAATACGACATTTTCAGCGATAATTTTTATAAATCGGGCTGAAAAATGCTAGGAAATGACAAAAAATGACTGTGACCCCGCCGAGAACGAGGAATTTCCGTTGACCCGAGAGGTTTTCCCTCCAAGTTGACGATGATCGATTCGCCAAAACGGCAAAAGTCGAGTCAACCGATAACAATCGAAACACTATGTCTGCAAAAATTTACCGCGATGAAGACGCCGATCTTGGCGTGTTGAGCAATAAGAAATGCGCCGTGATCGGATTTGGATCACAGGGTCACGCCCACGCTCTGAACCTTAAGGAAAGCGGCGTCGAAGTCGTGATCGGCCTTTACGAAGGCTCCAAGTCCAAGGCTGTTGCTGAAGAGCTCGGCTTCGAAGTTCAAGAGACCGGCGAGTCCGTCAAGAACGCCGACGTCATCATGATCGCTGTTCCCGACACCAAGATCGCAGAGATCTACACCAGCGCTATCGAGCCAAACCTCGCAGAAGGAAAGACGCTTCTCTTCTCCCACGGCTTCGCCGTTCACTACGAGACCGTTAAGCTTCCTGAAAACATCAACGTGATCATGGTCGCTCCTAAGGGACCTGGCCACATCGTCCGCCGTCAATACACTGAAGGCAAAGGCGTTCCTTCACTCATCGCTATCCACCAGGATTTCACCGGCGACGCACGCGACATCGCGCTCGCATGGGCAAAAGGCATCGGCGGCACCCGCGGTGGTGTGTTCGAGACCAACTTCAAAGAAGAAACCGTCACCGATTTGTTCGGTGAGCAGGTGGTCCTTTGCGGCGGTGCCTCAGCACTCGTCAAAGCGGGCTTCGAAGTTCTTGTCGAAGCTGGTTACCAGCCGGAAATGGCCTACTTCGAGTGCTTGCACGAACTCAAGCTCATCGTTGACTTGATGAACGAGTCCGGCATCGCCGGAATGCGCTTCTCCATCTCCGAGACCGCTGAGTGGGGCGACGTTTCCGTCGGACCGAAGATCATCGACGCCTCCGTGAAAGAGCGCATGCGCGACCAACTCAAAGTCATCGAGTCCGGCGAGTTCGCCCGCGAGTGGATCAAGGAATACGAAGACGGTTACCCACGCTTTAACAAGATCCGCGAAGAAGAAGCCGCACATCCGATCGAGGAAGTCGGCGCTCGTCTCCGCAGCTTGATGCCATGGATCAAAAAGCGCGAAGTCAAAACCGGCGGCGCACAAGCGAGCTACTCCTAAGCCGCTCCGATAAATTACCAAAGCCGTCGCGGATCACCCCGCGGCGGCTTTTTTTGTTTGAAGCTCTCTCACCAAGGAGCGTGGCCGCCCCCGCCCACAACGAGCGATGACCGCTGCATCATCACACGATCCAAGTCATCCCGTTAATCCTGTCAAAAAAACCCACCATACCGGCTCAATACGATGAAGTTAGACAGGATTTACAGGATGGATAAGATTGGGAGGCAAATCATGAGTGGCGGAACAACACAGCGATAGAGGTTCCCCTCAAGGAGCGCAGGAGTCCCGACTGTGGAGAGTGATTACCGCTGCACCAACACCCCTCGAACAAGCTCTTCGCTTCGAAATTTGATATTTGTTACCTGGCACCAAACCCAAACCCTGTGGTGAAGACCTTTTGACATTTTCAACGATGACTCAAGGCTCACAGCCCAAAAACACCGCGAATAGCGAAAGTCGGGTTAGTACCTTACGCCTAAATCCTATAGCCAGCAAAGTGAACGCGCGGACTGACCCGAATGGCGGCCTCTAGTGCTTAGGTGGCGAAGAAGACTCCTCCGCCCAGGTCAATGCTTCTTCCAAGGCCTCAGCAGGTGCCGACTGATGCGCCATCCCCGGCACATCGAAAAGTTTCGCAATAAACCCCTTTGGCTCCCATGTCGGAGTGCTTTTGAGTATCGCTTTGTAGTTGAAATCCTTCGGCCCCGTTACCCAGGCATAAGCTTGCTTCCGTCGGGTAATCTCGCGAATATCCCCTTCCTCGACAGTTGGAAAGCAACCTTGGCTCGGGATGTAGTGGTTGCGAACCTGGCAAATTGCACCGCGAATTTCCGGCCTGTAAATTGTCATCCATGTCGACATCGCTCCGCCTCCACTCACACCGCCAACAAAGATTCGGTCAGCATCTATCTTATAATCTTTCTTCAGTGTAGCGAGCGAATCGAGGGCCAACACCATTCGGCGCACATCGGATTGACTGTTTGATGTTCCCGATGGCGAGACATAAATCATCTTCCGTCGTTCCATCACCTTATCGTATCCATCCACCAATCGGATTGGCTTAGCACCTGCCGATATGTTAATATACACGCCCATCGGAGTTTCCTCACCACGATAGTTCGGGGGGCAATAGACCAACATCGTTTGCCTTTCCCATGCCACCGACTCCTCGCAATTCATGAACAACCCCTTTTTCGTGTCGTCACAGATGGAAGTCACGGTGTCATAAAATTTCCGCACGTCCTTTCCCTTCGGAAACTGAAAGTAGTCATCCGTCGTTTTCCCATATCGCCCAGTGATCGGTGCATCCTGGCGCAACCCAACGAGGGATGCCATTCGCTCCTCGTTCTCCTTTTTCCAATTCGCGAGCCAATCGCGATCTGCCGCTGAGAGCTTTTCCACGGGCACATTGAACTCCTTGCCGTTCATGAGCAAAGTCACGGTTGTTCCGTCGTAAGCACCCAATTCTGCATCAATCACCGTTCCTGCATCGTTAGTCCACTTTCGTGTAACAGTATCATTTTGCGCAAACGCGCAAGTCAATGAACCGGCTAACAAAGCCAGCGCGAGAAATCGAGATCTGCTCAACATATCATGCAAGGTATGCGTTCTGCTCGCTCATCCGCAATCCCAAAAATCAACAGAACCAAATTCAGTTCTCAAATGAGAAAAAGGGACAGGAGAACATTCTTGCAATCTATTCACCTCAAGGACCGCAGGCGTCCCGCCTGTGGTGAGTGATTACCGCTGCACCAACACCCCTCGAACAAGCTATACGCATCGAAATTTGATATTTGTTACCTGGCACCAAACCCAAACCCGACAAAAGCGCCGCTGCCAAATAGGTTTGCCGTCCTACCAGGAAGCCAACGAGTCGTGCGCCGACAATCGTGAGTCGTCTTGCTTAGAGGATCGTATTCATCGGACTCGCTTCGTGGTCGGGTTAGACCCCATATCGGTGTGGCGAGAAAAAGTGCATAACTGATGCCTCTTATTACATCGCATCCAACCGTAAATAAACTATGTCTTACCAAATTAGCCCAACTTCCAACGATAAATTCATGTTCAACCTTAAGGCGGAGAATAACCAAGTGATTCTCACCAGCCAGGTTTACGAACAAAAACAGTCAGCGCTCGCGGGCATCGAATCGGTGCAAGTCAACGGCCCCGATGCCAAAAACTTCCAGCATAAGGTTTCCCCAGCAGGTGAACCCTATTTCGTTCTCAAGGCCAAGAACGGGGAAATTATCGGCAATAGTCAGATGTATTCCTCCGAGGCGGCTGCCCAAGTCGGCATCGCATCAGTCCAAACCAACTCGGCCTCCAAGAAAATCGCGGACGCAGCGTAGTCGATTACAGCTGTTTGTTCCCGAAGCCTGAGGCCTCAGATGGGGTCATTTGCTTCGCCCCCGACTCACTTCGTTCGCTGCCCTTTGGCGGGGCTATGAAGCATCTCTTATTAGCTCCGTCGGAATGTTTTGAATAAATTCCTGATACACCCCCTGCTGCTCTTGTTTAGATCCTCTTTCAGACTGACTCTTTTCCTCCTGCTCGCAGCGGGACCTGGCTTACAAGGTCAGATGCTCCCTGGCGGCTCGGAGCTTACGTCAAACCAAAAATTGCCGCCCGAATCGCGGCAGGAGACACCGACTTTCACTGAACTCATGAATTCAGTGGGGGAATCGGTCACCCTTCAGATTAGAGACCTCCTCGGGCACAGGGCGTCCGAGCGGGAGGTGACCTGGAATAGTAACGAAAGCCCTCGGGACACGGTGTTTACCTTCATCGAAGGGATGCAACGGTGGCTTCGTGAAGATTCCACAGACGCCGAGAGGATACAAAAGACACTTCCGCCCGGTTATGCGCATGATTCAAAAGAAGCGAGAGCCCTCTATGAAGTGTTCGCCAGGCTCGGCAAGATCCCTCCGATTCTGATTATAGGCCGGGAAGAGGTTATGGAGCTCAAGCTGAAGGACTACGAGGTCTTTCCCTTCGCCGTCGACCATCGCTGGATTTGGAACTCTGTCGAATCACCACCCAGACAAACGATCACTTTGAAGCGTTCTGCAGACGATGGCAGCTGGCGGTTTAGCGAACAAACACTCGCATCCGCTCCGGACCTTTTGGAAGTTCTCTATGGCATCGCTCCAGTCTATGGAAATGAGGGAGACTCGCGCTTGGTCGGTCGAATCTTTGTTTTCAGCTCCTATGGATCCCCGTGGTTGGCTGGCGGAATCTTTTTGGCGGGGCTCGGGCTCGCTTGGTTTTTGGGTCGCTGGATCAATCGCAGGTTAACCTCAATCGGCGAAAAGCTGGAAGGTAAGACCCGGCCTGTGATCGGCGTCATGATGCGCAGCATCTCCACCTCGCTCGCGATTCTCGCCGGAATTTTTGTCGTCATCATCAGTTCCGCATTCATCGACATGACGCCGATCCTCGCTGACCTTTTCTGGGCCATGACCAAAGCGGTGCTCCTGTTTGCCGTTATCTGGTTTTTCTTCGGCTTATCCGATCTCGCCGCCGCACTCGTTAAAAAACACTTTGTAGCCGACGGTCACGAGTATGGCCGAATGGCCGTGACGATTGTGCAGCGTGTCGTGCGTTCGGTCATGTTCGTGATTTTAGCCTTTTACCTATTACAGCACATTCTCGGGATTAATGTGGCCGCGTTGATCACCGGGCTGGGCATTATCGGTCTGGCCCTCTCGCTTGCGGGCAAAGAAACGGCTCAAAACCTATTCGGGGCTATTTCAATTTTCGTTAATCGCCCCTTCGTGGTCGGTGATTGGATCGAATTCAAAGGTGAAATTGGCGTAGTGGAGGATGTCCGGATGCAGGCCAGCCACATTAGACTGCTTTCGGGCGGAATACTGATCGTTCCGAATATGCAATTCATCTCCAATTCGGTCGAAAATCTGGCGATGCGCAAATATCTGCGCCGTGAAATGAATATCGCGATCCCCTATGGAACGCCTCCGGATAAAGTCGATGAGGCGATGCAAGTTCTCGACGATCTACTCAGAGGCGAAGCAGTCACTAAAGAAGGAAAATGCGATCTGGATAATCGTCCTCCGATTATTTCCTTTTCCGATTTCGGGAATTACTACCTGAATCTCAAAATTTACTACTGGTATTTCATCGGAGACGACGGCCATCGACTTCAACGAGACAGCGAACGTGGCTGGTTCAGCTATCTGGAACACTGCAGTATTGTAAATAAGAAGATTCTGCGTGCCTTCGACGAACACGGAATCGAATTTGCCTTTCCCACGCAAACAATCGACTTGCAAACGAACGCTCTGCCAGGTGAGGAGAAAGGACATTCATCTCAGGCATAAAATAGTCACATAATATTGCAACTCGTTGATTGTGAATGTCTATATTTTTACTAGACTCAAAAAAAGTTGGCGCAGGAATATGGCACACATCGCTTTTTCGTAGCAAACACCGCCCGGCTCCGCAACTTGATGCCATGGATCAAAAAGCGCGAAGTCAAAACCGGCGGCGCACAAGCGAGCTACAACTAATACCATGTGAACAGTTAGACTGGTTGAATGGCGGTGAATGGTTTTTCTTTCAGTAAGGCGTGAGAAGGGCGTGTGGCGAGCCACACGACCGCCGAACAACGCAACTGAGCGGGAAACCAGCGCCGCTTCCATATCCCGCGAAGCCAATCTTCCAACACCTAAAATCCAAACCATTTGACCAGAATAACTGTGAAAATGGTATTAGCTGCTGCGATCAATTACCAAAGCCGTCGCGGATCACCCCGCTTCGCCTTTTTTGTGCTCTGGGCTCTCACAAAGGAGCGTGGGAGATCTTTTGAACAACCTTATTTTTCTCTCTAAAAGGCTCTATCCAATCCCAATAATCTCGTTAATCCTGTCAAAAAAAGCCACCATACCGGCTCAACACGATGAATTTAGACAGGATTTACAGGATGGACAAGATTGGGAGGCAAAGCACGCGTGGCGGAACAACGCAGCGATAGCAGTTCCCTTCAAGGAGCGCAGGCGTCCCGCCTGTGGGGAGTGATGACTGTAACATCAAGATCTTCCGAACATCCTCTTCGCATCGAAATTTGATTTTCGTTACCTGGCACCCGAAAAACCTGGATTCGGTAAGGCACAGTTTTATTCACGGTTTCGCGCAGAAACAGGTTGACGATAAAATCCCCATGCACCCTTGACCCTTTTTGCCGCTCGCTATTAACTACACACAATGGTCGCATTGAAAACCGCCTAGCAAATACTGTTCCATTCGTATAATTGGTGTGCCGCTTGCTGTAACTCAATCTCAGATCTGCATTGCGCCCCCTGTATTGCGACCCCGCCAGCAATTTAAACTAAAACCTGATCCTAAACAAACGTCTATGTCTGTCGAACCACTCCGCGTCGAACTCGAAACCTTCTGTCAGCAATTTACTGCCGCCCTAGAGCCCTTTAGCGAAGCGCTCGACCGGGGCACAGAAACCCTCCGTCAAGCAGCCGACGGAGAGCCGCTGCAAACAATCCTCGGCGACCTTCAAGACAATCGGCACCGCCTCAAAATCCTCCTCGACAAGGCTCGCCAGCAAAACACCTACCTTGTGATCTTCGGTCCGCTGAAAAGCGGCAAGTCCACCTTAATGAACGCGATCAGCGGTGCCTACGTTAGCGAGGTCTCCAGCCTACCTGCGTATCCCTGCCTCGTCTACGTCCGCGAGGGCGAGTCCCACGGCTTTTCCACCACCGCCTTCAATGGCGACCGCATCGACTACGCCTCGCACAATGAGTTGCACGGTTCCCTCGAGGCCGCGCACGAAGCGCTCGCCCAACGCCTGCGCGAAGCCGATGCCGAAAACAAGCCATTCAACCCGGCTCAGGACTTCACCGAGGCCATCCGGCGGATCGATTTTACCATGCCGGCCCCTTACCTTCGGGAATCGGGCACCATCCTCGTCGATACCCCCGGCCTCTACACGAAGATGAAATACAGCTACGGACAGCTGACACGCGACTTCCGCGATACCGCTGCCTGCGCCGTCTTCGTGGTGAAGACGGACAATCTTTTTTTCGAACAGGTCTTCGAAGAGTTCGCCGACTTGTTGGACGTCTTTTCGCGCGTCTTTCTCGTCGTCAACATCGATTCGTCCAAGCAGGATCTCAGCCCCGACGGCTCTCTCAAACCCTCGCTCGAACAGGCCAATCCATCACGTATCGTCGAAGCCTTTGAAAACCTCACCGTTAGCGCCCAGATCCGCTCCGCCATCGATAGTGGTCGACTGCGCATCTACATGATCGATCTGCTGCAAACCGCCATGCACAGCTTGCAGGATGGCAACTGGGGCAAGCCCAACGATGAGAAGGCACCCGCAGAAACAGTGAATCCGAACAAAAGCGCCGACGACTCTGACGACTCCGAAAACGAACCAAGCGATGAAACCGCCAGCGAGCCGGAGGCCGAGCCCGGCAGCGTAGCCTCGACTGTCGTAGCCAAATCCGCCACACCTGCGACCCAGTCGACCGAAACCGCCGTAACCACCGAGCAATTCGGCCCCCAGCTCGGCTTTGACAGCTTCCTTCAGGATCTAACCGAATATCTCAACAGTAACGAATACATTGTCGAATTCATGGCCGACAGTCTTCGGCAGGCAGGATCCATTCTCCTCGAAGTCAAAGAGCGCGCCCACGCCCCGCAGATCGCCGAATTTCGTGCTGGCATCAAGACACTGCAAGACCGGATAGCGCAAGCAAAGCAGCAGCTCCAAGCTCTCGAACAACTCCGTGCCCATCAGTGGAAAAGCTCACTCGAAGAGCTATCCCGCGAGATCCGGCAACAGGTGACCGAGCACTCCGGTGCCGTGGTCCCCAAACTCGAAAAGGAATTGCACAGCGAAGTTGAGACATGGGCAGGCACCGACGAAAGCATGCGGGATCTCATCGAAGACCGCGTTTGCACCAAAATCAGCGCCTCCTGTAAAGCCTCCCGCGCCCGAGCCATCGAGCTTTTTGACAGCGCCTGCCGCTCCCGCAATGGCGGTGTGCGGACAGCCGACGAAGTAATCCGCCAGCTCAAATCGCTCGATCTCTCTTTTGACGACATCTACACGGCCTTTCAGCCCACCGTGCGCAAACGCTTTGAGGTCGCACCGGAATTACTCGACTCGTCGGGCATCCAAGAAGCGCTTCCCCTGCGCAAGCGCTTTGTCGACTGGATCTTATTCCGCAGTGAAGCGCGCTTGCGCCGTCTCATTTTAGGTTCTGAAAATCCCTCGGAGCAAGCCATTCCGGTCGGCGTTAAGGCCAAGCGCTTGGACGAAGACGCTATCCGTGAACTCTGCGCCACAGTCGGCGATTATGCTCGCCGCTGCTGCCTCGAAGCTCTCGTGAGCGAGCTGGAAAACCTACTCCGCGAATACCGCGATGTCTTCCAACTCGAAGTTCGCAAGCGACTGGACGCCCGGCACCAAGACCTGCAAAAGGAGCACGACGCAGTCCAACGGCAACTGGCGCTGCACAAAGAAGTGCTCAATACGCTCGACGATCTCGAAGCAGCGTCCGACAAACTCGACACACGGGTCGGCGAGCTTCGCGAGGATTTTATCACGACCAAGCAGACGATCGACATCAAGGAAGTCGAAGAGGATACCGAGGACATAGAGGAAACTGAGGAACCTGAGGAACCTGAGGAAAAGCCCGCATCATCCGAGACCGACAAAAATGATTAAGCGAAACACTGCCCAACTCCCAACCATCCCCGTCAGCACAAGATAATATGGACATACAACGCTTCTTTGATCACTGGCAACTTGAGGAGAACCCCTTCCAAGCGGAAGAGGCTCGTAACGACACAGTCTATGCCCGCACCATGGAGGCGACCGTCACACATCCGGACTTTCAAAAGATCTTCGGTCAGCCCCCGACTCCCAGCACCTCGATCGTTTTCGGTGAAAAAGGCAGCGGCAAAACCGCTATGCGGTTGATGATGGAACGACGGCTGGCGGCCTACAATGCCACCCACGACGAAGACCGCGTCTGGATGGTGCGCTACGACGATCTCAACCCCTTTCTGGATCAGCTCTCCCATACAATCGGCTCCAGTAAGCCGGAAGACTGCCTCGACCATATTCGACTGGCCGAACACCAGGACGCGATCCTAAGCCTCGCGGTGACCGAGCTGGTTGACGAACTGCTCTCGGACTCGGACGATCCGGCTCTGCGCCGCCGCCGCAATACAGTCCGTAAAATGAGCCGCGACCTGCGCCTCGACCTCGCTGTCCTCGCCCTGCTCTACGATAATCCGCGCCATGGTGAACGTGAAGCCCGCTGGAGGCGTCTTGTGCGCCTCCTCCGCGTCAGACGATTGATCAGCCGCAAAATCCACGGCATCTTTGCGCTAGGACTGGGCATCGTCGGTTTGGTCGGTAGCGGCATTTGGTATTTTACCGAGTCAGTCGGCTGGGAGTGGCAAGTCCTGGCCATCTCAGGACTCCTCGGGTTTATCGGATTCGGCCTCTCCTGGATCACCCGTTTTTTCAAAAACTCATCTAAAGCCCGCAAAACCTGCCGCGAAATTCGCACCATTGCCCGCGACGGCTCATTTTTCGCCGACTGTCTTTGGGATCTGCCTAGCCGCCAAGGTATCGACCGCTTACTTCCGGAAAAAGGTGACCAGGACAAGCGTTATGAAGCGACCAAGCGCTTCCTGCAAATCATCAACTGTCTCGGCTACGGCTCCATGACCGTTCTCGTCGATCGCCTCGATGAGCCCGTCCTCATCAACAGCGACAGCGAGCGCATGCGTAAGCTCGTCTGGCCCATGCTCAACAACAAGTTTCTCCAGCAGGAGAGTTTCGGTGCGAAAATGCTCCTCCCGCTGGAACTGAGCCACCTGCTGGCCGGCGCGGACCCGGACTTTAAGCAGCAAGCCCGGCTCGACAAACAGAACCTGATCAATCCGCTGCGCTGGACAGGAGCGACCCTCTACGACCTCTGCACCTCCCGCTTCCGCAACTGCCAGCGTGAGGGCACCGAGCGCATCGGCCAGCTCAACGATCTCTTCGAGGACGATGTCGACGAGCGCGATCTGGTCGATGCTCTCGACCAGATGCACCAACCGCGCGACGCCTTTAAGTTCCTCTACGCCGCTATCCAACGCCATTGCCAAAACACCACTGGCGAAACCGGCAACTACAAGATCCCCAAACTGACCCTTAGCTTCGTCCGCCAGGAAGAAAGTCAACGTGTCGTCAACCTCTACCGAGGTGCTCGATAAACTACGTCACCGCTTAGGCCTTATGCCGCTTTCTGTGCGGCGCGCATTTCACCAACGCGAACAGTCCAAAGTTTGATTTTCGTCGCCTGTCACCAACGTTGGCAATGTTTTTAATATTCTATATTCTACGTTTGACCCCTTTTGCCTTTCCACGGGATGAAGATTACCCAGCAAAGTAATCTATCGAGAGTTCGGCTATGCCTTGATGCCGCCGCAGAGTTTGGCCTGTCAGAAGAGGAGGCAGGGATGATCGTTGAGTCTCAGGTCAGTGGAATTATAGAGAATTTCGATACTCTCTGCGAGGAGATCGAGATGACACCAACCACGCGCGCGCAGTTGCGGCGTCGGGCCGTGTTGAATCCCGATATATTCTCAGGATGCGAAAACCTGAATCCGAAAGCTTGGTAAGCTGCATTCGTCGGTAGATTCGAGGAGTTTGGTCAATTGCTTAAATGCGAGAACCCCCAACCAGATCTCCAATCCCAATAATCCCGTTAATCCTGTCAAAAAACCACCAGCCATACCGACTCAACACGATAAATTTAGACAGGATTTACAGGATGAACAAGATTGGGTGGCAAAGCACGAGTGACGGAACAACGCAGCGATAGCAGTTCCCTTCAAGGAGCGTGGGCCTCCCGCCTGTGGAGAGTGGTTACCGCTGCACCAACACTCCGCGAACAAGCTCTTCGCATCGAAATTTGATATTTGTTACCTGACCCCAAACCCGAGAGCGAAAAAGAGATAAGATGCCATTCATGGCTGACATCAATGTTCCGAAAACCCCTGGCAACGTTCCTAAATATTCTACGTTTGACCCCTTTAGCCTTTCCCTGACCCCAAACCCCTCATCATACCCATCGTCCTCATCGGCGGAGCCATCATCTTCCTCGGCTACCATAACGTCGCCCCCTACGTCATAACCGTTGGCTGGATCATTTCCGGTATCCTCGGAGCCATCTACCTCGCCGTCTCCGCCGCCGCCCACAAAATCTTCCGCGCCTACACCTACGCATTTGCCACTGTCGCATTTGCCACTGGACGCGTCCTCCCACAATGGGTAAGCTCATCCTTAATAAGGAAAGCGTTTAAGGAACGGAAATGAGGTAAATCTCAATTTTAAAACACTCCCTCAATCATCCGTACACTGAAAATGTTTGGAAATAGGTTTACATGTCTTCAATGTTGGCTATCCAAATAGCAGAAAAATATTCATCGATATCAACCTAGTGCCTCATTGGAGATCTCTTTTGCAACCAAAGACGTTCGCGAGCTGTGCGAAAAACGGAAAATCGCAGAGAAACAGCTTGGCGATCTAGCCGCCCGGCAGTTGCGGGCACGATTAACGGAAATCTGTATCTGTGAAAATCTGAGTGATATGCCGTTCCCACCTGAGGCAGATGCAGGAAAACTGTTTTATAGACTCTCCAAAATATTTAAGCTTATGTTCGAGCCCTTATCAGCTCAAGCAAAGCCTACAAAAGTTCACGAGAAAACGACGCGATTGAAAATTTTGTCAATTGAAAATTAGAAAATGAACAATAGTAATTTCACTCCTGATTGGCTCTCTCCGACAGGGGAATCCATCTTGTGCAACGCTTTTTTTGATGATGCTGAGGCTATCTCAAAGCGGATCGGCGTCTCGAAGAGATTTCTATTGTGTTTGACGGAAGGCATCGAAGAGATTAACGAGAATCTGGCTGAAAGACTAGCGGCTCAATTCGGTGGCACGTCGTCTTTCTGGATCAAGCGAGAAGAGCTTTTTAGAGAAAGGTTGAACACGCTTGTCATGAAGGGTGACCCACGGGCATCAAGACTATGGCTAAAGCAATTCCCTATCACTGAAATGGTCAAGCGTGGGTGGATTACGATTACGGACGATCTTGAGAGTCAAGTAGAGAGCTGTCTCAACTTCTTTGGTGTTGAAACTCCTTCTGAATTGCGACTTTCGTATTTCAGTCGAGGGACACAACTCGCATTCAGAACATCGCCAACCTATACTTCTCGGATGGGATCTCTGTTTTCGTGGATTAGGCAGTCTGAGCGGACAAGCGGCGGCGATAGCGTATCTGAATTCTCACCTTATCGGCTACAATCATCGATTGACGAGCTTCGATCACTGACTCTATATAGGAAACCGAAGGACTTCTTACCCAAGATTAAATCTATATTAGCTTCGTGCGGTGTAATCTTTGTTTCAATTAAGCAAGTTTCAGGTTGCCCCGTAAGTGGTGCTACATTCCAGCGCGGAGACGGAACTCCCATGATCGTTCAAAGCTTCAGATTTAAATCCGATGACCACTTCTGGTTTACATTTTTTCACGAATTGGGGCATTTGCTATTACACGATCTAAGCGACGGATTTTTCGAAGGTGTTGAAGAAGAAACATGCAAGGAGTATGAGGCAAACGAGTTCGCCGCGCTCACACTAATCCCAGAAGCATATGGTGAGCAGTTGACTCACTGCGTAAGCAGTAAATATAGTGTTGCGCGTTTCGCCCGGAGAATAGGTCTCGCTCCAGGCATCGTGGTTGGCCAATTGCAACATCAAGGCTTAATCCGCCGAAACTCATATAACTTCCTCAAAACCAGATACTCTGCCGCGGATATTCAAGAACACTAACCACTGAAACGACAGTAACGATTGGGTGATTTTTGCCAATTACATAGCGAGTCCTCAATACATTGCATTCCTATGCTCAATTGCGACCCAAATCTAGCGAGCTTCTCTTCTAACGTGTTGATAGTGTGTTGATCTCCTAGAAGCAATCTGGCTCCCGTCAGAGGCCCAGTGGCTCCTCTGAGGTATGCTGAGGATGGCTCAAGCGAAGTAATACCGGTTTTACTGAGCATGGTTAAATAATCAAATCTGGCAGTTCTCCCGAATCGATAGACGTGACTCATTGACTGGTAGAGTCGATCGAAGCCACATGTCTGACTATCTGAAAGCGCCCATTCGAACATCTCTGCGTGCCCACCAAAATGATTCACCCAACCGCAATACGAAGAGATTGTAGCGCCAGTACCGGAAGGCGCTAAGCTCTCATACTTTCGATGATTTCCGAAGCGCCTTCTTATGCTTACGGACGCCTTCAAGGCGACATGGTTATATGAGAGCCATTGTAGAAAATCTGTTGGACTATTATTAACCGCACTCCACGACCAAGACCCAATACCTCCGCTCCGACCATAGACAGCTTGGCAAAGCGCCCAACTGTCTTCGCGGTGTTTACCGAAATGTGTTGCTAGAAAAATAAGCCATGCGGCTTCATCAATGTCCCCCATTCTCAATAGAGAAATACTTGCTTTAATTGGATCGAAAGCACTTGAATCTGGATCCGTTACTACAACTTGAATCGGTCGGGTCGTTAAGGCTGCGACATACTCCTCTCGTCGAAGACTATCAACGATTTGTTTGGAAAGAGTTTCAGCAAACGCATGGCGAATGGCCGGGATTTCAGGATCACTATTGACGAATCTTAGGATCTCTTGAAGATATCTAGAGGCTCGAGCTATATCTCTACTATTCATACGCTCACGTAATCACATTTTTCGGAAAGCCAATCTGAGATCGACACTCTGGCTTCTCGGGTAACTCCGAAACTACTTTGTATGTTATGATTATATCCAAATATTCGAATCTCACGGCCAAGATCTAAGCCGCCAATCTCAGAAATAGTGCCTTCGTAAGCCCAGCCGTTCACGGCCTTGCTTGGGCCTCGTCTTAATTTCCATCCATCAGCTTGAGTTCGATGAAGAGCTAGCCCGCTCAGTTCAACGAATGTGTTTATTACGGAGGTTCCATTGAGGATGAGAACTTTAAGATTTGAAGTAGCTACCGTAGACGCGAACGCCTCTTTTGAATTTTTTAATAATCTCGATCGTATACTCGAATGAGTAGAAGACCACTTATTGATAGTAGCAAATGGAACGAGATCCAAGTGGCAAGCAGACAATCCGTTGCGAGTGTAATAGGAAGCGCCGATTGATTTTATTATATTATCAAGAGGTTTGAACCATATATCATATGGATTCCTTTGAAAATACGTATTATAAGATTGAACAAGGGCTTCAGTGATGTCTATTTCAGCAGATTTCCAGCATTCTAAGCCCAATGCCCCTAAGGTTGGAAAGCGACGAGAATGACTGGAGAGTTCTAGTCCTTCGTTGTCAACGAATTCCTTATTACTTGGATTGATTCCAACAGTTGCGACCTTCGATTCGTTCAAATTCCCAAACCATGGAATCGGAGGCCAGCTTGCTATTTCAGAGGGAAAGGAACGAGTTAATTGATGCAACTCTTGCATTAGGGTTCTTACAATGGCAGTTTGATTTTTCATCTCGTTTTCACTTTATTTTTTCATAACCCGGAAGATTCATCTGTCCGTTTTGAGGCCCTTCGACTCGTACGCGTCTCCTATTAATAAATGAATCGTATGTCCTACTATGCAACTTCTTCGTCAGTGACCGACTTATGCTTGCATCTGACAAGAAAATTTTCAGGAGAATCGCTAGATCGCGCCAGTAGAATGCGAGCTTCTCTAGATTTTCTTTCCCGTTTCCCGAGCGTATCCGCTTTTCTTGATTAATCAATGACTTGATTTCCGCCCAAGGGCTTCCTATTGGCATGGGAGGCATCGGCATGTTTTGCTGCCAACCCTCATGGATAAATGCTTCAACACTCTGCAACTGTTCTTCGTAGAGGTGGAGACTTCCAACCGTATGAATATACGAGCCGACTTCAATCCCCAAGTCGCGCGCCACGATTTCTTGGATCATCGTGAATGAAAAAATATCGTGAGGCAGACCAAAGCATGCATCATTTGAGCGCATGTAAACAACGACTTCCAATACTTTTTTTCTAATCAGGAATTGTATTGAGCACGTGCACGGGACATCTTTTTTTCGGGTTCCATTGATGTCCAGAGGATCAAAAAGTTGGATTACGGCACGCCTTGTCGAAGGGTTGGCACGGAGCGCCTTGGTAATATTTTCTATCTGATTTATGCTTTTCCAGTTGAAGAACCTAGGACCGTATGCTCCATGAATCCGTCCGTCTGATTCGACCTCGTCTTTGTATCGCTTAATGTATGGTTCGATACCCGATAATCTACCCGATCCAGACAAATACCAAATCAGTTCTCCGATGCAGCTAAAAAGAACGCCTCGGCTTCCGCTGCGACTAAGTCTCGCTCTCGGATTGGAGAGTTTAAGCATTGCCCCAGTTACCTCTATCGTGTCTCCACGCGACGTTGCTACCCGTTTACGAGACTTTAAAAGCGCTGGATAAAGCTTCAATAATAAGTCATCAAGAGTTTCTGCCACCCTATACATAATTTTCTTTCTGAAATATCTGAACTAGGTAAAACTAAACTACGCCTCACGCAGAACAAGATCAATCTTTTGCTGTGTATGAAAGGGGTCGGTCCTCGCATTTACGCAATTGCTGAGATTTGGGTCAGGATATTGGGTCAGGCGACGAAAATCAAAACTTCAGCCTGTATGATGGGTGTCCTCAATCATTACTTTCCTCAATCATTACTTACCGGAATAAACGACCAGTCCAAAATGTTCGGTGAAGTGCCGATAATCTCTATCCTGCGCAATGATCGGAATTCCGTGATCGAGGCAAGAGGTCGCAATCATGCTGTCCGCCAGACGGGCTTTTTTTCCGGCACGCAAAAGCGTGGCCCGATGACTCCCGACTCGCTCCCAAAATCCCGGCAGCAGATCCAAGACAGGAAGGTCTTGAATAGCCGCCTTGAGGGTGTCGGTCATGTTCGGCGAACTGAAAGGTTCAGCCACCACTACCGGACTCAAAATGAGGTTTCCATCGATGAGGGGCAAATTGAGGGGCAAAGGGTCAGTCCTTGAACTTAAGCGTTGAGATGAAAGGCGTAAGATCCTCGCCATTCGTCATTACTCACGCACTAGCATTCCTGTCTATGGCGCTTCGGGTGAAGAGCTGAATGAATTAGCAGCTATGCTGGGGATTTAGAGTGAGCCGACACGTCTCACCTACAGTTGCCGATTCTTAAGCATTTGGAAGTGATGCTAGGAAACACCTCCACGCCATCACAACAAACTCAGCCACCTCGCCAAACAGTTCGAGCTGCAATTCTGGGAACTGGCGTAGACGCCGTGGTCATCTTGTAAAAGTTATGATTTAGGACACCCATCATTCCTCAATCATTCCTTCGCCATTTGATCCTTAATTTCATCGCGCAGGTCTTCATCTTCTCCCAACTGATCACTGCGCAGGCTCATGTCTGCATCGATTTTATACCGGCGCTTGCAGATCTCCTCGGCATCAGCTAACGCCTTGTCCCATTCCTTGAGAGCCATGTAGACGCGGGCGCGGGCACGCAGGTGTGACATGCTTTGCTCAGGGGGCGTGTTCTTTTTGCCCTTTTCATCTTCCGCGACGGGATCCAAATGGGGAGCCAATGTCAAAATGAGCTTCTTGGCGGCCTCGACCTCACCCAGTTCTAACATTTTCTGGATTTTCAATTCATCCTGCCGAGCCACCACCTTGCTCACTAGCCGGCTTAGCGTGTCGCCGATGCGGCTGGACTTCGGTGAAAGCCCCGAAATCATGGCCAGGATGCGTCCGCTCTTGTCGAGGATCACGCCGTTGAGTTCTTGGTCAACGGAGAGCAGGCCGAGGCGCTGGACGAGGGGATTCTCGAGACCATCCGGCACCGCGAGCATCGTGCAAGGCACGTCCTGCTTGGCGCGGTCTTTGAACGTGCCACTGTATGGCTCATCAGCAAGCAGCGCCAAGGCCACCTGCACATCCGCATTCGGGCGAGCACTCACAAAGGGCGAGACATCGACGATCGCACGCTCGGGAGAAGGCGGCAGACCATCATCACGATTACTACTCCACGGAGCAGGAGCGGCAAAGAAGATGGCGGTGTATTCTGCAGTCAGATCTTCAGGAATGCGGAAGGCTTTGCCATCGGCATCGCGCAACTCGGCCTTGAGCATGCGCTTGGCCTGTTCGGGATTTCCATCGGTGATGAAGTGCCCCTCCCGGAGGTCGTAGATCCAGCCAAAGGTGTAGGGGACCTGAAACATCCAATACTGGTGGTGACGGTCGAGGAGAAAGGAAGCAAAGAGCCACATCATGGGTTCCTCGGTGTGTTGCTTGATGATGATATCGCGGTAGCGCTCGAAGCGCACTCGGTCCGCGACATCAAGAGCGAGCATGCAGGCGGCTGCTAGAGCTGGACCTGAAGCCTCGTCAGCATTGCCGCCAGACTCTTTGAGAAATTCATCGATGATGGCCGCGGTGTCGGCTTCCGGACTACGCAAGGCTTGGCGTGCGAGGCAGAAGCGAGCGACCACATCGCAACCGTTTGGATAACCGGCATCCATCGCGGCCTTGGCTTCTACGAAGGCCTGGTCGATGTGACCGAGATCCCCATCCGTCTTCCACAAGCCCATGAGGGAGACAATCAGGCGGTTGCGAACCATCCACAACTCGGGGGCGTCAGGATAGTCAGCGATCACTTTACGGCAGAGGTCGGCGGCCTTGCGGTAGTGTGTCAATTGTTCGTCATGGGTGAGACGCTGGCGCAGCAGCGGCGAAACAAAGCAGTCCTGAATCGCCTTGAGGCTCTCCTCAGGGACGCTTTGGCCATTGCGCTCGAGCGGCTGAGCCTTGGAGCCGTAAACCACCTTGAGCTCCGGCGGCATGGCGGGGTCAAGACCGCCTTCGGGATCGAAGACCAAGAAATCACCAGCACTCATGGCCACCAAATGAGAGGAATAATCCAACTCGGTCCAAGAGCGCGACAGGAGCGATTCGAGCGTTTTCTCATAGTCGACAGAGCCATCTTCCTTGTGGCGCCTCACATCACCCAGGCCAATGGCTGCCTGACCAGTGGCATTGAGGCGCAAAAGAAACGGATCACTTCCGGCATAGGTCTTGTAGAAGGGATTCTCACGACCACCGGGCAAGCGAAGACAGGGCCAATCGACACCCAAGCCACGGATGATGGACTCTCCCGCATCGGCGAGATCATCAACATTGCAACTCAGCACCGTGATCCGGCCCGCAAGCTCTTCCTGCTTCTCCTGGGAGGCTTTGGCAAGGCGCTTGGCGTGCTCCAAACCCTCCCCCTCCTTCGACCAGAAGAGCACGATCGCCGACGTCCCGAAGACATCCATGGGAAACCGCATAAGCTTGCCATCGGAGTTTTTGAGACTACCGGCAAATGGAGCGTTAAAGATCTCGCCCTTGAAGTATTCACGCTGAAAATTGATCATCTCGTAGTCTGCTCCATAATGAATGTCGATGGTCTTGCGCAGATCGCTGATGACACGGCCATTGCCGAATTCGAGAGCCATCAACATGGCCGTTTGCAGAGCCTTGGGCCCCGCAGAGGTTCCAATGTAGCGCGCGACGAAAGGACGGAGAGCATCTGCTCGCTGCTCAGCACCATCCCCCTTCTTCACTTGCTCGATTTGGGACAATAGAAGGTCGGCTTCGAGACGGAACTCGGCGTATGCATCGGGCGCTTTGACCAACTCGCGGCAGATCTCAATGAGAGCCTCGCGATGCTTGGCGTCATCATCCAGTTTGGTGAGGTGTTGCTGCGCGCGAAACAAGAACTCAAGCAGAACCCAGCGTTGCGGATTGTCACCCAGAGTTTCCAACTGCTTGTCGGCATCACGAATCACCCGCCGCACCGCGAGTCGCTGGCGCGCGGCGGAGTTAGCCTCCCCTACCTCGGTCAAGGCCTGCTCGAATTCGGCCACCGCTGGATCGGCAGCCTTCTGCTGAGCGTCCAGTCTCGAGCCCGACAGGCACAACCCAAAGGCGCAGGTCAGCAGCAGCGAGGTGAAGAAGTTGGTTTTCATAAAATGCTAGTAATTTGCTTTTTCACTCGAAGCGGAGAATACCCTCAGGGGCCAGCACGTGAAAGGGGTAAAGGGACGGGGGCCAAGTGCGCCTACTCCTTTGGCTTCATGCCGAGGAGGTGGATTCAACCACGATTTGCTCGAAGCTTTGCTAATACATGAACAGTTAGAGAATTAAGAATTTTAGAGCCTTCATTCTCATTCGTGTCATTCGAGAAATTCGTGGTTAAAGCCTCTTACTTGAATTACCCGCCTTTATTCAGCGGGTTAGGGTCTTGAGCTGGATCTGGGCTTTCTCGATTTCCAAGCGCTCTTGCTCCTGTTCATGGAGGGTCTCTTGGAGGATGGGGGATTCGTAGTCGGGGTTGTCGTCCACTTTGTCGCGTTCCATGGCGACCACGGCGTCTAGATCCTCGACAGTCTGCTCGCGAGTCTTGATGCTGCGTTGCAGATCGGCGATTTCCTGCTGCAGGGAGACGGGTGCTTCGGATGAGGTCGGCTCCTCTTGAGCAGGTGAGTGCCCAGCGGAGGAAGTGACCTCACTCGGCGTGGCCTTGGGATCGGAGACGCTATGTTCCTCGTGTTGTTCGCGGCAGGCGCCAAGCGACAGGCAAGCGATGAGTGCCATGGTGAGAGGGCGGGTGAAGGGGATCATATACCCTAAGAAGCTATGCAGGAGTTAGAGGGATGCAAATGAGTACGGATTTGGGGTCAGGAGTGAATGGCATTGTTTTAAGCGCGGCATCGGCGCGAATCCCTCAAGAAGCGCGGCCGTTTGAGCGGCATTCGTGGTTCTCGAAACCACTACTTCTTAAAACAGCGCCATTCGAGTCAGGAGTATAATATTCCAATTTGCCTCATCAACCCGGCTCCGCACCCCGCCAACCGCTCCACCGCGAGCACAGATTGCGGTGGAGCAAACTCAGTCGCTTGCGCCTATGTTGTCGGCTCATACCCCCTTTTTTGCCTATTGCCCCCTGGTATCTGTTTATTTCGCACTAATAATAGTTAATTTAGACGTTTGTCTCCTTTTGTCTTTTCACAGCTCTATAATGCTTTATCACCCGCTGGACCGGACGTTTAAATCAATGACACTCTCGGCCCTTTATGGTGTCGAAATGACTCGAAGAAATTATGCATAACAAAATTCTTACCACGGTGCTCTGCGCTATTCTAACTGCACTTTGCCTACCGAGGCTCGCCTCGGCAGCCCCAACTGCCAAAGACGAAACGGCAAAAGAGACGAGTGCAATGGCCATCGAGCTGGGGGCGCCTTTTCGCGATCACGCCATCCTGCAGCGAGACATGGAGCTTCCGGTCTGGGGCTGGAGCGAAACAGGCACCCAAATCACGGTAAGTTTTGCCGGCCAGAAAGTCCAAGCCACCGCCGGAGAAGACGGCGCATGGCTGGCCACTCTGCAACCACTCAAGACCAACGCAGAACCGGCGGAGATGCGGATCAAAGACAACAAGGGCAAAGAGGTTGTCCTCAAAGATATCCTGGTCGGCGAAGTCTGGCTGGCCTCCGGACAATCCAACATGCAGTGGGTCACCGGAAGAAGCTATTGTAAGCCGCTGGCTGAAGAACTCATTGCAGCCACGGAAGGAAAAGTCGCCCCGATTCGCGAGTTCCAAGTGACTTCTGTAGTCTCACAACTGCACCCGATTAGAAAAGTCGAAAGCGCATGGAACGCTGGTGGATATATGGACTACAGTGCGATCGCTTTTGCGTTTGCCCACAAACTTTACCAGGAGCTCGGCGTGCCCATCGGCATCTTGAACTGTTCCTTTAGCCAAACTCAACTTCAGGCATGGGTGCCCCGTGAAGGATTCGCCACAGCGAAAGATGAATACAGCCGCGGCATACACCTGCTCTGCCAACAAACCGATCCGACCACTCCCCAGCATGAAGAAGCTTGGACGGCCTTTTACAAATCGCTGGAAGCTCAGATTGCCGAGAACGAAGCCGCCGTGAAAGCGGGCGAAGAAGCGAAGAAAATCAGCGCAGATCTTCCCGGAAACCTTAATTCTAATCGAGATGCCACCTGGCTCTATAACGGCCGCCTCAGTCCGGTCGTTCCCTACGCAATTCGCGGTGCAATCTGGAATCAGGGCTACGCGAACCAAAACGAAGGGCTGCTCTACTACCCGAACCTGCACAGCTTGGTGCGTGGCTGGCGCACCGTCTGGAATGAGCCGGAGCTACCCGTTTATTTTCACCAATTCTACAGCGCCACGATGAAAGACCCGGGCGAGGAGGTCAATGAACCGACGATCGACCCCGTCTCTCAGATGCGCCACGCGACCTGGATGGCCCGCGACATTCCAAACTCCGGCATGGCCTCGCAAATCGACATCACTGGTGCCATTCACTATCGGGCGAAGGCGGTGCCGGGCCAGCGACTTGCCCTCCACGCGCTTAAGAACCAATACCCTTCGGCTAAGCTCAAGGCAGGCGGCCAAGCCGCGGATCTGGTCGCGGATGGACCGATGTTTAAATCATATAAGGTCAATGGTAACAAAATGATTATCTCCTTCGACCATGCAAAAGGCGGTCTCGTCGTAGCCGAAACCTTCACCAACGCTCGTTCCAAAGGTGAAGGTGCGACTGGATATGCGGATCCTAAAATTCTTGAGAATGGCGACGATCAAGTAAAGCTCTTCTACCTCGCGGATGAAGACCGCGTCTGGCATCCGGCAGAGATGAAGATTGAAGGTGATACTGTGATCGTCACTTCACCCGACGTCAGCCAACCACGTGGTGTCTCCTACGCCACGGCCGGGGTGGGATACCAGCCGAACCTCTACAATACAGCGCTACTGCCAACAACCCCCTTTATCCTCTACGACAATGAATGGGTCACCAGTGAGAACTGGCCCGACGAAAAGTTGAAGATCGCCGGCGAAGTCATCGATCCGGATACGGTCGGAAAACTTTACGAATATCGCAAGATGCCGCTGCTCAGCGTTCAATTCCGCGACAATGCAGTCTTTCAGGCGGATCAACCGGTCACGATTTGGGGATCGACCCGGCTATATGGGGAATGGCAGGACGAGCCCGAGAAAGGCGACTGCAAGGTGCACTTTGAGTTCGGCGACATCAAGAAGGTGATCGATGTGACGCCGGAAATGGCGGAATGGAAGGTCACCCTGCCTCCGATGAAAGCCGGGCCTGAACCGCACACCCTAAAAGTGCATTTCACGATCAACGGCGAACTGGTGCACGAGCGAAACATCGAGGGCATCGTCTTCGGTGATGTCTGGTGTGTGGTCGCCCCCGCAGGTGATTTCGAGATCCCGGAAGTGAAACCGTCCGGTCAGATCGTGCGCATGATCCAGAATCAATCGAACCGAGATGGAAGGGATCAGCCCAGCCGTTTCAGTATCTGCACCTCACGCACACCCAGAGTCATGCAGGAAGATGGAACCTGGAGCAATCGCGTGGCTGCCTACTGGAAAGATGTCGAAGGAATGGCCGCTGCGATTGGCAACCGTATCGCCGCCAAGACCGGACGCCCGGTTGGTATCCTGTTCCTTAAAGCCAAAAAAGATATTCCGATCAAAAATTGGATCGCGCCCGCCTACCTCAATGAGGCCCCCAGCCTGATGGAAGACTACAAGACCGTGGGCAGTCGGTATCCCGGCAACCCGTATTACCTGGAAAACGTCCGCCGCTACATCTCGGAGTGGAAGACCTATTGGGGACAGTATATTCCCGAGATGATGGAGACAAAAGCGGTTCCCGATGGCAGCGCCTGGGGCGGTTACCCGTCACCGAAGCCAGAGGTGGGTGATTCCACAGCCACTTTTGAATACAACGTTTACATGCACAGCCTTACGCCTACTTCGATGAGCGGCATTCTCTTTCTGACCGGAGAATCCATGGTGGCGGAAGAACAGGGAGCCAACTTCGGCCCGGAAATGGCCGCACTGGCCAAAAGCTTCAAGTCACGCTTTTCCATCTGGCATAAAGGCATCGACATCCCCTTCTTCTACACCCTTCCCGCTCCATCCTTGGCTCCCGCAATCAAACAGCCAGAGATCTCTGGCGAGCATACCGCGATCAAACAAGACCAGTGGCTTCAGCTGGATGGAGTGCTCGATGCGATCACCTCGAAATTATAACGCGTCGTAAAAGCTCTAACACGTGCTCAACCACACCAACCTTTTCGGCGGCAGATACACATAGCAGATCGAGACAAGGTTTTGGAGTGAGGGTAATACCCCATTTTTTGTATATGTGCTTTTGGGGCAAGATTTGATGGTGAAAAATATCCTGATGCTCTACCCGGAGTTTCCGAATACATTTTGGAGTTTTAAATACGCTCTGAAATTCGTGCGCAAGCGTGCGGCCTTCCCGCCGCTGGGCTTGTTGACGGTGGCGTCAATGTTGCCATCGAACTGGCAAAAGCGCTTGGTGGATTTGAATGTGGCTCGGCTGCGTGATGTGGATTTGGCGTGGGCTGATATGGTCTTCATCAGCGGAATGATTGCGCAGCGGGACTCGGCGCAGGCGTTAATCTCCCGTTGCCGGCAGGCTGGTAAAACGGTGGTCGCCGGTGGACCTTTGTTCACCAGCAGCCATGCCGAATTCGCTGAGGTGGATCATTTCGTGCTCAACGAGGCGGAGTTGACCTTGCCCGCATTTCTCCGCGACCTGGAACTTGGAAAACCAAAGGCAATTTATGAAGAGCATGGTTATCCTGATCTCGGTTCCACACCGGTGCCCTCATGGGAACTCGCTGACCTGAAGCGTTACGGATCGATGTGCATTCAGTATTCGCGCGGCTGTCCGTTTGATTGTGAGTTCTGTGACATTACCGCGAAGTTCGGTCGCCGCAGTCGCAGCAAATCGGCATCTCAAGTCATTGCCGAGCTGGACTCTCTCGCTCTTGCAGGTTGGCGTGGCTCGGTGTTTTTCGTCGATGACAATTTCATCGGCAATAAACGGCGGTTGCGGGAGGAATTACTACCAGCACTCACCAAATGGCAGAAGTCTCGGCGTCATCCGTTTTCTTTCTATACCGAGGCATCCATCAACTTGGCGGACGATGAGGACTTAACGCGCGCCATGGTGGCGGCAGGTTTCGACTCGGTTTTCATTGGCATTGAAACCCCGAGCGAAGCCGCGCTGAAAGAATGTAACAAGCGACAGAATCGTGGGCGCGACCTGATTGCTGATATCAAGCGTCTGCAACGTGCCGGTCTGGAAGTGCAAGGGGGATTCATCGTCGGTTTTGATTCCGATACACCTTCGATTTTTAGTCGTCAGATGGAATTCATTCAATGCAGTGGCATCACCACGGCGATGGTAGGCATACTTAATGCCTTGCCCGGCACACGCCTGTTCAAGCGATTGTTTGATGAAGGGCGCTTGTTGGGTTCATCGACAGGTAACAACGTCGATGGTACGACCAACTTCACGACAAAGATGGGGTCGGTTGCTTTGCGGGATGGCTATTGCAAGCTGATATCGACCATCTATGCACCGGGTCCGTATTACCGTCGTGTCAGGACATTCTTACGTGAATTCCAACCACCTAGAGCTGCGTTTCATGTCGACTGGTCGGAGCTTGTCGCATTAATTCGTGCTAGTTTGAGGTTGGGAGTCATCGGACGGGAACGATTTCAATACTGGTGGCTGATGGTTTGGACGACCTGTACACGACCTCGCTTGTTGCCGGTGGCGGTGAAGTTGGCGATCAACGGCTACCACTTCAGGCGTTGTGCGTCCGGAATTGCGGGGTGATTTTCATATACAAGGACACCTTATACCAAATCTTGGTATTGATCTGACGCGACCGTGCGGATAGTTGCTTGATCGTGAGCTACTTGTGCGCGGCGAATAGTCAGGTTTTTATTCGAATTCGGTATTATACGCCGAGGTTAACGATGGCGCGATGAAAGTGCCAAGACACCAGACGCATACCCTCTTATTACATGAATTACGGAATACCCCCCTGTGGCTGCTCGGGTATCTTGTTGGTTCCTCCAAAATCCGTATCTTCACTTCTTCATCTTCTCGATTACCCTTTTAGCATAAAAGTTCAACGAGTAATTCCCTGTTGGTGGCGGCAGTGTGGCCAACTCCTCAAGGTGGCTCCTGGCAAACTCGAGATCCGCGGGATCCTCCACGCGTTCCAGATGCTGCAAGGTTTGCAATACATACTCTTCGTTCTCTGGCTTCAACCACTCAAGGATCACCCGTTGTGCCGATGGTTCGTCCAACATCAACAAACTTATACCGGCGCTGATCTGAATCATCGCATCCCGATCCCCCAGCAAATTACGTAGCACGACCACATTCTTCTCACGGTCGGCACCGGTTCCTTGCGCCAATGCCTCGGCAGCCTCGCCACGACCATAATATTCCTCTTCACCGGCAAGCATGCGGTAAAATTCCTGACTATGCTTGGCACCCACCGCACGAATGGCATCCAGCACGATCTTCGATGACAACAACCATTCGTGCTGCCGTGGATCAATTTCCTGACCACCATTCTGCTCCTTGAGCTTCGCCCAGTCTCCCTGCACCTGGTCGACACTACGCAAGCTATCGTAGTGCGAACCGATCACTTGAGCCGATTGCGACGCTCGGAATCCCGCACCGCGACGCCGCTTCTCGTCATTACGTGCATCCGTGAATTGTTGTATCAACAAGGGTAAAGCCTTGACCGCCTGCAACTCACCCAGCGCCCAGACGATTGATGCCCGCGACAAGCCACTTTCCAAGTCCATCGCTTTCACTAACAAGGGAATAGACGATGGATGCTTGATCGCACCACATCCACGTGCCGCATTTGAACGCACCACCCGGTCATCGCTGGTTAACGCCTCATGCAGTAGCGGCAGCACCGATTCGCCCGTATGCCGAAACACCTCCTGCACGAAGCGCACCGACCCGTAATTCGACTTTGGCCCGTGATCTCCCTCAGCGGAACGTGCATGCAACAGTATCTCCACATGTTCCGGATGCTTTCTCAAAGCGCCACCCAAGGCCTCAAAAACCCGCTGACGTGTCTCGTTATCATCGGCACCTACCGGAAATTTCAGCATCAGACGAAACACATCGGCATCCGCATTCCAGCCAATCGCCCTTTGGATCTCACAAGTGCGGCTATAATCATTGGTACGCTGCAACATCTCGTCAAAAATGCCGATCTCCGGCCGCGTGCCCAACCTCGCCAGCGCAATCGCCGCCTCATCACGAACCTTCTGCTCTTCATCTTTGAGCAAGGGCAGCAGGTGCGGTACGGACTTCTCGTCATCAATCCACTTCATCATTTTCAAAGCTTGCAGACGAACAGGCGAATGTGGGTCCTTACACAACTCCCATAACAAAGGCAGAAACGCCTCTGGATTCGCGTTGAACAATTTATTGCTATACCCCAACGCCCGCCCGCGGATGTAGGGGTTCTCGCTCTCAAGAAACCGTCGAAGCGTCGTCATGTTCTTCACGGACCGGCTATCCACCATGCGCAAGGCCTCCTCCTGCTGGGCAATGCGAGAGTCTATCTGCAACTTGGCCTCCAACTCGTCGATCTTGAGCACTGGTCTCGCTCGCCCTTCGACAACTAACAAACCGCGGGTTCCGCAAATATAGGTCTTGCCTGCATGCTCGACCTGCTTGATCAAAATTCCTCCCAACAGCGGGCAGACCGGAGGATCTTCCCCGGTCTTTTGCTGGTAACGATCATACCACGCACTTGTGTCATATCCCGGCGCCCCGCCGGAAACATGAGTCCCGGTAAGAATATCAAACAGACTATCATCGCAGATCCGTTCACGATTATACTCATAGGGATCGCGCTCAATGTCGTAGCTGACTTTCGCCATACCGCCGCTCTCTTCAACTTGAGCCAACTTGTCGCTGGACAATCCGTCCGACTGATAAAACCCGTTCAGCACTTTAGTCGTCGTCTCGGCGACCACCAGACCGCCGCCATACGAGCCCCAGCCAGCAGCAAACACCGGCTTGCCCCCTACCATGGCTCCGCCTGGAATTCGATTCGCGGGCAAACCGTCCGCCATGGTCATCACCGCAGTCACCCGGTCATCCGCATCAAGCAGCGCCACGCCAAGGTCGGTGCAGACCCACATGCGCTCCGATGCCTCATCCGGCACCACCGTGAACACCACGTTACCGTCGATGGTATCGGAAAATCGATACCCAAAGGAATCCGAGATACTGCCGTCGGCAGCACATTCATAGATGCCATCCTCACCGATCTTCCGCTGATACATCGAATCATCATACGGCCAATCCCTGGAAGGACCCCTGTATTCCATCACGCGGCCATGCCTTGCCACGATGCCCACACCACTCGGCTGGATCCAGCGGATCCAGCCCAGTCCACGAACTATCAAAGGCACCGACAAGCTCTCGAAACTTCTACCGGACAACAACTCACTGGTCACTGGCTGATCCCATGTGACCCCATTTTCCCTCCACTCGGCAGGCACGATGCTTTCAAATTCTGCGGCCTTCTTCCCATAACTAGTTCCAAGCGACACCAATTGGCCGATTCCCTCGTCGTAGGCAAAGCGCTCTCGATGCCCCGACGCCTCACCCATCACCACGCGTCCATCATTGACCCCGAGAATGGAATAAGGGCCATTGATCATACGCGGCTTTCCGGTTCCACCTTCATCATCCCCGGCGATCACGACAGGCTCCACCTCCAACGACTTGCGATCGACCAAGCAAGGCCGACTGCGCCTCATCTCGTCGACGTAGCATTCACCATACAAACGCCCGTCGACCATGCCGATCCATCTCACCGGAGATTTGCCATGCACCACCTTCTTCCAGCGGTCGGTTTTCTGCTCGTATCGTCGCAAACCAGCTCTCGACTCAACCCATAAA
>JAGXGH010000004.1 GCA_024636835.1 Verrucomicrobiales bacterium
CAGCGTGCACTCCGGAGTTGCGCACGCAGAACCGCTCGCCGGCGACTCCGGCCAGGTAGGCTTCGCCCGCGGTGGCTCCGTAGAAGGCGACGTTTCCAACGATGATATTTTGATCCGCGACCAGCTCCGGCGGTGAACTCTTCGGAGGGTAAACGATGATTTTGGCACCGCAGACACCTTTGCCGACATAGTCGTTGGCATCGCCTTCGAGTTCGAAGGTCATGCCGCGAGGACAGAAGGCACCAAAACTTTGACCGGCACTGCCGTTGAATTTGAGGTGAATGGTGTCGGCCGGAAGACCGGCAGCACCGTGGTGACGACTGATTTCCGCGCCGGTGATGGTGCCGACCACTCGGTTGGTGTTCTCGATGGGAAGCTCGGCGTAGACTTTGTCGTAGTTCTCGATGGCTGGTTTGCAAAGTTCGAGCAGGGTGGTGTTATCCAGTGCCTGATCGAGCAGGTGATCCTGCTTTTGGGTGGCGTAGGTTCCTACTTCCGGCCCGACTTTTGGACGGTAGAGGATTTTCGAGTAGTCGAGACCTTTGGCTTTCCAGTGATCCACGGCATCGCGCATCTCTAACAGATCGCAACGGCCTACCATTTCGTCGATGGTGCGGAAGCCAAGCTTCGCCATCAGTTCGCGGATTTCCACGGCGACGAAGTTCATGTAGTTGACCACGTTTTCCACGGCTCCATTGAATTTTTTGCGAAGATCGACATTCTGGGTGGCGATGCCTACCGGGCAGGTGTTTTTGTGGCAGACACGCATCATGATACAGCCAAGCGTGACCAGAGGGGCGGTGGCAAAGCCGAATTCCTCAGCACCTAACAGCGCGCCGATCACCACATCGCGTCCGGTCTTGAGCTGACCGTCTGTTTCCAGAACCACACGGCTACGGAGATTGTTCAACAGTAGCGTTTGGTTCGTCTCAGCCAGGCCAAGCTCCCATGGTGCGCCGGCGTGCTGAATGGAGGAACGTGGGCTGGCACCGGTGCCGCCATCGTGGCCGGAGATCAGAATAACATCCGCTTTTGCCTTGGCGACACCAGCGGCAATCGTTCCGACTCCAACTTCCGAGACCAGCTTCACATTGATGCGGGCATCTGTGTTGGCATTTTTCAGATCGTGAATGAGCTCGGCCATGTCCTCGATGGAATAAATATCGTGGTGTGGAGGAGGGGAGATAAGTCCCACACCGGGCGTGGTTCCACGACATTTGGCAATGGCTGGAAGCACTTTATGACCGGGGAGCTCTCCGCCTTCGCCTGGCTTTGCGCCTTGGGAAATTTTGATTTGGATTTCGCGGGCGTTGACGAGGTAGTGCGAGGTTACACCGAAACGTCCACTCGCCACCTGTTTGATGGCGCTCTTTTTGGAGTCGCCTTCTTCATTGGTCCAACGGAAACGGTATGGGTCTTCGCCACCTTCACCGGTGTTGGATTTGCCGCCGAGACGGTTCATCGCCACGGCGAGTGCCTCGTGGGCTTCCTTCGAAATGGAGCCGTAGGACATCGCACCGGTCTTGAAGCGTTTGACGATGGCTCTGACTGGCTCGACTTCTTCAAGTGGGATTTCCTTGGAGGGATCAAACTTGAAATCCATCAGGCCACGGAGAGTGAAGAGGTTTTTCGACTGGTTATCGATGAGTTCCGAATACTGACGGAACACTGCCATGTCGCCTAGTCTGGTGGACTGCTGAAGGAGGTGAATAGCCTGTGGGCTGAAGAGGTGGCGTTCACCGTCTGCGCGCCATTGGTAAACACCGCCGGAGTCAAGGGCCTCGTTTTCTGTTTCACGTTGTTTATAGGCATCGGCATGGCGTATTTTCACCTCACGGGAAATGGTATCCAGACCGATTCCTCTGACACGTGAGGTGGTGCGGGTGAAATACTGATCGATCACCTCGCTGTTGAGTCCGATACATTCGAAAATCTGTGCGCCACGATAACTTGCGACGGTGGAAATCCCCATCTTCGACATGGTCTTGATCACCCCTTTGATGGAGGCCTTGAGGTATTTTTTCACCGCATCTTCGTGCGGCATGTCCAGTTCACCGTCCTCGGTCATTTGGGCGAGGGTATCGATGGCGTGGTAGGGATTGATGACGTCAACACAGTAACCTAACAGCACGGCAAAGTGATGGACCTCACGCGGTTCACCGGACTCGAGAACGAGGGACACCTTGGTGCGAGTGCCTTGACGAATCAGGTGGTGGTGCAGACCCGCGACGGCGAGGAGTGCGGGGATGGCGGCTTTTTTTTCATTCATTCCACGGTCGGAGAGAATGAGGATATTGTCGCCGTTGAGGATGGCGGAATCGGCTGCTTTGAAGAGTCTATCCAAGGCCTCTTTTAATGGCTCGCTGGAGATCTGACCGTCTTGCTCGACTCTGTCGGAGAGGTGGGGATTATCGGCATGACCTGGGAGTTGGCCTACGGCGAGACCGGCATCAGTGGATTCCGGTGTGTAGAGAATCGGTAGGGTTTCAGACTGGAATCCATCAATTTCCACATCGCGAAGGCTGGCGAGTTCATGGTTATCGATGATCGGGCTTTCGAGGCGGATCATCCGGCAGTTTTCCGGCCCCGGGTGTAGGATGTCATTTTCTGACCCCACGAAAGTGATACTTGAGGTGATGAGTTCCTCTCGGATCGGATCGATAGCTGGGTTTGTCACCTGGGCAAAGAGCTGACGGAAGTAGTTATAGAGCAGCTGAGGTCTGTCCGAAAGCACCGCCATGGGAGTGTCATTTCCCATGGCACCAAGCGGTTGCGCGCCGGTCTGGGCAGATGGGGCGAGGATGAGACGTTTGTCTTCGAAGGTATAGCCAAAGGCGCGGTTACGCTGGATGAGGTCGTGCCCGGTGATGGTGGCTTTGGTTTCTCCTTTGGCGAGATCGGCGAAGAAGACTCGGTTACTCTTCAACCACTCTGCGTAGGGTTCCTTCTGAGCGATCTCTTCCTTGACCTCGGCATCGTCGATGATGCGGCCTTTTTCTGTATCGACCAAAAACATGCGGCCCGGCTCGAGACGTCCCTTCTTGATGACCGTGGCGGGGTCGACTTTCAAGACGCCCACTTCCGATGCCATGATGACCATGTCATCGTTGGTGACGTAGTAACGCGATGGGCGGAGGCCGTTGCGATCAAGGATCGCACCGATGGAAACTCCGTCACAGAAGGCGATGGATGCAGGACCGTCCCATGGTTCCATGAGCGTGGCATTGTATTCGTAGAATGCCTTTTTGGTGGCGCTCATGTGCTGGTGGTTTTCCCACGGCTCGGGAATCATCATCATGATCGCCTGCGGTAGTGGTCGGCCCGAGAGCACGAGGAATTCCAGGCAGTTATCAAACATCGCGGAGTCCGATCCGTCGTCGCGGATGATGGGGAGAAGCTTATCGAGATCCTTTCCTAACACACCACTGGCGAGTAATTTCTGGCGCGCTTGCATCCAGTTGGCATTGCCGCGCATGGTATTGATTTCACCGTTGTGAGACATATAGCGGAATGGCTGGGCACGAGGCCAGCTGGGGAATGTGTTGGTGCTGAAACGAGAGTGCACCAGCGCCATGGCAGATTCCATTTTCTCATTCTGAAGATCGGGAAAGTAGTCTCTTAGCTGCCACGTGGTGAGCATGCCTTTGTAGATGATGGTGCGGGCGGAAAGTGAGACCGTGTAGAAATACTGGGCACCACTGGTCGCGCAGTAGCGCGCGGCTTGGGAGGAACGGCGGCGGATGACGTAGAGCTTACGCTCGAACTCCTGGGGGTCGGTGATCTCCGGCGCACGTCCCACAAAGATTTGCTTCATCTGTGGTTCACATTCGCGGGCGGCTTTGCCAAGAATAGAACTCTTTACCGGCACGTCGCGCCAGCCGAGAACGCTCTGACCTTCTTTTCTGACCGCTCTTTCAAAAGCTTCGATCGCTGCTGCGGCTTCCTCAGGTTCTGGTGAGAGATGCACAAAGCCCACGGCATACTCGCCCTCATCAGGGAGTTCGATGCCTATCTCTGGCGTGACAGATTTGAAAAACTGATGTGGCAGTTGAATGAAGAGACCTGCGCCATCACCTGTGGCTTCATCACAGCCGCAACCTCCACGGTGCTCCATGCAGGCATTCATCTCGAGCGCGCCCGAGATGATGCTGTGCGATTTTTTACCCTTGAGGTGGCAGAGGAAGCCAACTCCGCAAGAGTCATGCTCATTTTCTGGATCATAGAGTCCTTGAGCAGGGGGAAGGCCCAGCTGCGGCTTCATGGTGTTTTTCTTCTCCGGCATAAAATTGATAGTTTTTTGGCTAATCTTTGCGAGTGCTTGCGGTGGTGATGAGCGAGTTCAAATACATGGATAGGATATCCTTGCAAAACACAATACCCTGATATGGGTGGTGAAAGTGCTGGTTGGTAAATTTCTTTGGAAATCGAGCGGTAACTTGCCTCCAAATTGGCGATTAGTATAGGCCGAATGAGAACGAAATTGATACCAATCAAGCTGTTGTCTGTTGTTGGTGTAATTCGCTGGCTGTGAGCGATCTGGTTTCTGGTGTAAGTATGGAGGTGGAGATCCATGGCAAATCCTGATACGCGGCAATATAGTGGCATGATCCGTCCCGGTCATGATGATCACCCCGCAGCCATGCTGCGTAGTTTTTTTCACGATTTAGCGAAATTTGATATTTGTTACTGACCCCAAAATCCAAAATCGAACTTTGTCGGAGGGCAATCAAGAGTGGTGAGTCGCAACTTTGGGGCCACGGGGAGATTTCGCCGGAACGAGCCTGTCAGCTTCAGGCAATTGCGGATAGGATTGGGCACTGGGCCAAGATGGATGACGATGCGATTGGCTATATTCCGTTCACCTCATTCCCGATTCCTGTCGCATATATCGAATCTCTCGATAAAGAGAACAAACGAAACGGCTAATCTTGAGAAGTTTCTAGATGCCACGGACTGGCACCAATTCTGATTCCAATTGATGGTTCACAATCCCCGAGACTCCTTCCGATTCGAGTGGCATGTGCTATTGCATCCACCCGGGAGGGACGCTTTTCAAGTGTCCGTGACTTTGTGCCATGCACGGAGTCGGCTGAGGGCTATGAATGGCTGGTGGCGTTGAAGCAATGCCCTTCATATTCTTCATGGTAAGAGTTTTGTGGCTGGGTTGGCTTCGCGGCTAGAAGCCACGGCCACTTTTTTGCGGTCGCAGATAACGGCTTTACCGCATGAGATTGGGGTGACTTCGGGTCAGGAATGTTGTGCGGTCGCTGAAGGAAAGTTACGGACGTCTGAAAGCCATCCCTCCCGTGGGTGTCCTTTCAAGCTAGTGAACAAGCTACTCCGCATTCTGCTTGAAGATGGCGAGGGTGCGTTCTCTTTCTTCGGAGTGGTCGACCATGGGGAGGGGGTAGTCGTCGGCGATGGGTGAGCCGTCTTTTGGTGGGTCGAGGAAGAGTTTGGAGTCGCAGTTGGCGAGTTCCGGCACCCATTGTTTGATGTATTCTCCGTCGGCAGCGTAGCGCTTGGTTTGTGACCAGGGGTTCTGGATCCTGAAATAGGGGGCGGCGTCGGCTCCGGTGCCTGCGCTCCATTGCCACCCGCCGTTGTTGGAGGCTATTTCACCATCGAGTAGCCACTGCATGAAGAAGGCTTCACCGCGTCGCCAGTGGATGTGAAGGTCTTTGGTGAGAAACATGGCGACGATCATACGCAGGCGGTTGTGCATGAACCCGGTGGCGCGCAGTTCGCGGATTCCGGCATCGACGATGGGAAATCCGGTCTTTCCTTGGCACCAGCGTTCGAAGGCGACCTCTGCCTCGCTCCACCACAGGCCTTTATATTTTTCGTTGAATGGTTGGTCGTAGACGTGGGGGTAGTGAACGAGGATTTGCATGTAGAATTCACGCCATGCGAGTTCGTTGATGAATGTCCCAGCGCTTTCACGGACGCTGCTGCTGGTGGTGGAATTGAGGATGTGCTCAACCTTGCCGTAAAGCTCGCGGATGGAGATGGTGCCATGTCGCAGATCCTGCCCGAGTCGTGAGGTGGTGATTCCGTGAGGGGTGTTTCGGGTGTTTTTGTAGTCTTGGACGATGCCGTCGAGGGCGCGCTTCATGCGTTTACGTGCCTCTTTCTCACCGCCGAGTGTGGTGTGTTGGTATTCCTCAGGTAGCGAGATCTCCCAATGGTCGAGCGTGGGAAGTTCTTCCGACTCGATGTCCTGCGGCATGGTGAGGGCGCGGAGTCGTCCCCGGGCCTTGGCTTTATCGAGCTTTTTCCAGGCTTTTGAGTAGGGTGTATAAACCCGGTAGGGGGTGCCGTCAGATTTCAGGACTTCATCTGCGGAGTGCATCACGGCGTCGATGAATCCAAGACACGCGATTCCTCGATCACGGCAGAATTCTTCTAACTGCTGTTCTTCAGCGCGGCCGAAGGGATCGCCGTCTCGGTTGAAGGTGATGGCTGTGGCATCGGATTGTTCGATGAGTTTGGTGATCTCCTCAAACGCCGAGCCATGGCGTATGATTAGTTGGCTGCCGATGGAGCGAAGATTAGCGTCGAGAGATTCGAGGCACTCGCAGAGGAACTGTTGGCGCGGTGCGCCTGTCCAGTTGTGGTGGTTCTTCCAGGTGCTGAGGGAGTAGAAGGGAATGACATCATCGGAGATTTCTGAGGCATGACGGAGACCGGTGTTGTCTGTAATGCGAAGGTCCTTACGGAACCAATGGATGGTGCGGTGGTGGAGTGATGAAGACACAATGAGTGGTTATACGGATGGGAAATGGCGACGACGATACGCCTTCCAATTCGATCCGACTACGGGCAAATGAGTCCATTGTTGAGCCCAGAGATAGGCTTCGACGGTTCTCTCATGGTGATTCGCATCGGTGACGCGAATTTGAGTTCTCCGGTATTCGCCTAGGTGAATACCTTCGTAGTCGTCGAGTGCTGGCCAAAGATCTTCTGGCACTTGGTATAGCTCACCAGAAATCGGAGTTGTGGATGGGTTCGCCGAATCGGCAACCAGTCCTGGGAACTGGCCGCAATCAACGAGGAGAAAAGGCTCGATGGTGTGGACGTCACCGAGAAACCTCGCTGCGGATAGATGGTGTTGAGCGCGCTCTCCTTGCTGGAGCGTGCCGTAAGAGAATAGCAGGCTTGATGTCGCAAGTTCTTCTGTCGACATACTTTTCATCTACGAAAGATCATCACGACATGATATTGTGATTTCTTCGTGTCATACGCGGTCTAGTGCCTCCAAATACTTACGATTCAGCCTTGTTGACGATGTCTTGAAGATCCTTACGGATGTTTTCTAACTCGGATTTTCGTATCGTCACGTCGCGATTGAGCCCGAGACGCTCTTCTGCATCCTTACGTGCTTCGATTGCCATCTGACGGGCTAACTTGGCACCGTGTTTCTTGGTAGGGAATTTAATGACGTGACGCTTGCCGTTTTCGGGCCAAGATGCGAGCCAAACGACATTCACCTTACCCGAGCGTGTTGGGGGAGGGGTGATGCGGCTCACGCCGACGACGTGACCTTTGGTGCTCTTTTTTAGCTTGGTTATCTTCTCGGCATTTTCCAGACGTGCGTCGAGCCATTCCCGGCAAGCTTCCGCTTTTGCCAGGCTCTTTCTGGCACCACCGCATTTTTTGTCGGAAAAATATTGGGTGAAGGTTTCTCCATAGCGGTTAATAGATACCCGCCATCCTTTAAAACCTGTGCTTTCGTAAGCGAACCGTGTGATGTTACGTTTTGACCTCATGTTTGTTAGGTTGGTGAATTGGATTCAATCGGTGAGATATGTTATCAGTTGAGTGTGGTGCACCCAACCTATTACGTTGCTGCCAAGCTTTATGACTCCCATACCTAAATCTATTGGATTAATTGCAGGAAAAGGAATTTATCCGCGCCTGACCATAGAGGGTGCGAGGAAAGCTGGAATTACTGAAATAGTGATGGCAGCGTTTACGAACGAAACTTCGGAAGAGGTTATCAATTTGGTTGATAAACATGAAGTCGTGAGAGTTGGACAGTTGGGGAGGATGATCAAATTCTTCCGTAAAAACGGCGTGAAACAAGCGATAATGGCGGGGCAGATTACGCCCGGTAATCTGTTTGATCTCCGTCCAGATATTAGAACGCTTCTTTTGTTAGGCAAGTTAAAGAGGAAAAACGCGGAGTCTATTTTTGGCGCGATTGCGGATGAATTACTCAAAGATGGCATCGAACTGCTGCCCGCGACGACTTTTATTGAGGATGCCTTGGTTGGTGAGGGACATTGTTTTGGTCCGCCGTTTAGCGAGCGCCAAATAGGTGATGCGCACTTTGCGATGGGGCTTGCCAAACAGGTGAGCGCTCTGGATATCGGTCAGTCACTGGTGGTCAGGCACGGCACGGTGTTGGCGGTGGAGGCATTTGAAGGAACCAACGACTGTGTTCGACGTGGCGGTGCCATGGGTAAAGGGCAGGCACTATTGGCGAAGGTCTCGAAGCCCAATCAAGACTTTCGCTTTGATGTGCCGGTGATCGGGCCGGACACCATCCGGGTGGCCGCTGAAGCTGGAGTGATGGCGATTGTTCTCGAAAGCGGAAAGACACTCGTCCTCGATCTGCCCGCAGTGCGGGAGGCTTGCAAGGATTTGGGGGTGAGTGTTATGGGGATAGCTCCGAGTGATCGTGATTGATTCCGCCCTAAATCTGCCCAAGTTGAGGTATGATCAGATTAGGAGTTGTTGGGGTTGGTGGCATTGGCAAGAACCATGCGAGAATTATCGCAGGGTTAGAGAATGTCGAAGTCGGTGGAATATTCGACACGAATGCGGAGCACGGGCAAGCGGTAGCCGATGAATTCGGTGTGCCGTTTATCGCAAGCCTCGATGAATTGATCGACCGCGTGGATGCGGCATCAATTGCGACGCCAACGATTTACCATCGCGAGGTAGGTGAGAAATTTCTCAACGCGGGCAAGCACGTGCTTGTTGAAAAGCCGATTGCGTCATCGTCGGAAGACGCCAAGGCGCTGGTGACCCTTGCGAAGGAGAAGAACCTGGTGCTTCAGGTAGGGCACATCGAGCGCTTTAACCCAGTGCTTGGCGAACTTGAGAAGAAGTTGAGTGATGCGCGCTTCATTGAGGTGCACCGACTCTCACCGTTTCCGAACCGCAGCATAGATATTGGAGTGATTCTGGATCTGATGATTCACGATTTGGAGATTGTTTTACACCTGGTTAAATCACCGGTGGCGAGCATCGACGCGGTTGGTATCCCTGTTCTTACCCAACGCGAAGACATCGCGAATGCACGGATTCGATTCGAAAATGGCTGCGTGGCAAACATTACGGCGAGTCGAATTAGTCCTGAGAGAATGCGTAAGATACGCGTGTTCCAAAGCAGTGGGTATCTTTCGCTCGATTACCAGGAACAGACCGGTGAGTTCTATACTCGTGACGGCTTGGAGATTAAGCGTGAAGCGGTGCCGGTTGAGCGTGACGAACCGTTGAAGCTCGAACTCGCCCACTTTGCGGATTGCGCCCGCGAGGGACGTCAACCCAAGGTCAGTGGACAGGAAGGAATGGCAGCGCTCGATTTGGCTTTGGAGATCACGGCGATGGTCGAAGGCGGTGGCGGTCAGCGTGTTCTCTGATTTAGTGCTGATATTGGAATGACAACCACGCCTATAAAACTTTACTTCGTCGCTGGTGAGCGAAGCGGCGATACGCATGGCGCGGATTTGATTGCCGCGCTGAAGCGACGTGGCGTGTCAGTTGAATTTCGTGGTATGGGTGGTCCGAAAATGATCGCTGAAGGAGGTGGGGAAATTGAAGACTGGGTGGAAGAAGCCGGTGTAGTTGGACTTTGGGAAGTGATCAAGAACTATGGGTATTTCCGTGGCAAGATGGATCAAGTTGTGGACGAGGTCACCGAGTGGCAACCCGATGTGATTATCCCAGTCGATTACCCAGGGTTCAATTTGCGCTTGGCAAAACGACTGCGCGCTGAGTCACTGAAGAGTAAGATTGTCTACTACATCAGTCCGCAAGTTTGGGCGTGGAACCGTGGCAGAATACCGAAAATGGCAACGTGGTTGGATAGGATGCTGTGCATTTTTCCGTTCGAGAAGGTTCTATACGAAGAGTCAGGGTTGAAGACGGATTTCGTCGGTCATCCTTTGGTGGAGAAGCTGGAAGAAGTCGCTGCCGATCCAGTGACGAGGGAATCCAAGCTGATCGGCTTATTTCCCGGTAGCCGTCTGCGTGAGGTGTCCGCACTGTTTGGCGACATGGTGGCTGCGGTGAACCGTTTAGGTGATGAGTATTCAGACTGGCGGGTAGTTGCGGTGGCCGCGTCGGAAAAGGTAGCGGATGCGATGCGCGATGAGTTAGTAAAGCAAGGAATGGTCGAGAGAATCGCGATAACGATAGGTGATTCTCACGGATGGATGCAGCGTTCGACCTTCGGGGTGGTGGCGTCCGGAACGGCGACCCTTGAGGCGGCGGTGTTCTGCATGCCGTATTGCTTGGTGTATCGCGTGGCGACGGTGACCTTCCTTGCGGCGAAGTTTTTGATGAAGGTTCCGTATTTGGGGATTGTGAACATTTTGGCGGGGAAGCCGGTGGTGGAGGAATTTCTCCAGCGAGATCTTTCACCAAAGAAGCTTTCTCAGTGGATGAAGCGTATGGCTAGCGATCCACAGGAATGCGTATCACTGCAAAAAGAGCTCAGCGCAACGATGAGTAAGCTGGGAACCGGTGGCGCTGCGGAACGTGCAGCCGACGCTATTTTGTCAGAGATTGATAAATCTTCTGGAAGCATAGAATTACGATGAGCGAACAGACTCAAAAACCAGGAATGTTGATTAAGATCCTTGTCGGAGGTTTACCGCTTGGACTCTTTGTTGGCGTCGTCGTCGCGGCGCTTCTCTATGTTCGGAATCATGAGGAGGCCTTACCAGAGCTCAATGCATCAGGAAAGGGGTATACCCGTGACATGACGGCAGCATCGATCGCGGACCGTTACCAAAAGTTTGAAGACGGGAGCGACGGGAGGGGAGTGGGTTCCCCGGAAGGCTTGGTTCAACTAAAGGCTGCAGAGGCATTACTCCAGACGAGCTTGAACATGAGCAACATGGGATTTCGTTCGATCAACTCCCTTGAGGGAGAGAATGACGGGACCGTGTTGAATGCGCTTTGGGTAGACGTTCTAGGCCAGAGAAACCCCTCAGAAGTGATCGAGGTGCGCGTTCCTTATGATCAAGCTGAGGATGACAATGGAAGTGGATCCTTGGCATTGGCCGTTGCTTTGGAGTTGGCAAACTCGTTGACCGGAACGGAGAACCGTCGAACCATTCGTTTCGCGTTTGTTCCTGATGGTGCGGTCGATGGTCCGGTGTCAGCGGCGTATCAAGCGATCTACGACAACCGTCAGGTGCGCTTGCTGGCCGGGTTTGATTTGTTCGATTCCGGAGATTTTGATCCCGCACGTTATCGCACCGCGGAAGGGAAAATCGAGTGGCAGGGGGTGTTTGATTTGGCCTTGAAGACGAGGAAGGAAATTGTCGCCGTAGCGAATCAATAACAATTTCTACTGAATAATTTCAGACCTTTAGTAGACAAAAGAGTGCATGGTCGGCGCGAATTATTCCGGTGCCGACGAGCGTTTCCTCGTCAGTGTGAAATGAATCACAGGGCGAGGGCGGTGCGGCAACTCAAATTTATTGCGTATGAAAACAAAAAAAAATCGTTCTAGAAGTCATTTGGTTATCGTTGGGGTCTTGTCAGCTGTGGTGACATCCTTAGTGCTTGCTCAATCTGGTGACGAGGTTACTGAGAAGATCGCTATCTCCTCTGAGCCGCCGTTGAGAACCGGTGCACTCGGTGGGTATTCGGAAATTGTGGAAAAGGTTTCACCTTCCGTGGTGAGCGTTTCCACCGCAAGAGTCGAGCGCGGTTATGTTCGTAACCCACGGAACGGTAGTGTCGAACTACGCGAGTTTACTTCGCCGTTGGGTCTTGGTTCTGGCGTTATCGTTACCAGTGATGGTATCGTGGTAACGAACAACCACGTGATTGAGGGGGCGAGTTCTGTCCAAGTGCATCTGACGAATCGAAAAGAGCCATTGATAGCCAAAGTTCTTGGCGTGGATGCGGCAACGGATCTTGCCGTGTTGAAAGTGGATGCAAGCGACTTGCCCGCCGCGACTTTTGCGGATTGTGACAATGCGAAGCCGGGCGATATCGTGTTGGCGATTGGTTCTCCGTTTGGACTCAAACAGAGTGTGACATCTGGCATTATCAGTGCCTTGGGAAGGTCGAACCTAGGAATCGTGGCGCGCGGAGAAGGCTACGAGGATTTCATTCAAACCGATGCCGCGATCAATCCCGGGAACTCGGGTGGTGCGCTGATTGATAATCTAGGCCGCGTCATTGGTATTAACACGGCGATACTTTCGCGCACTGGTGGGAGCGTGGGGATTGGACTCGCGATTCCGACTGATATTGTCGTCGATGTGATCGAGCAGATTGTCGAGACCGGAGAGATACGCCGTGGCTTTGTTGGCATTGGCATGACGGATGTGAGCGCCGAGATCGTCAAGGAGTTTGGCTTGAAGAAGGACTTCGGCGTATTAGTGACTCAAGTGGTCAAGGGCTCACCAGCTTTTGAAGCGGGAATGCAGCCCGGTGACATCGTGACTGGAATTGGAGGTGCGGAGGTAATGGATTCCTCAAAGCTGCGACTTGAGATCGGTAGAAAGCGTCCGGGCGAAGAGCTTCATTTGATAATTGACCGTTATGGTGAGGAGTTGGCTCTCGATCTGACAACGACCGAGCGCGATGACGTATGGGGACAAAACCAACGCCCCCTGCGGGTGCGCCGATAAGGACTCGAATGCCACTGTTTTAAGCGGTAGTTCGGTAGCCTTAGAGAACCGCGAACACCGCTCAAATGGCCGAGGAAGCCTACGCTAGGTGTGGTGAACTGGTGTGTCTCGGTAGCGAATGGAGTATGGACACTCTGTCCATTGGTGGATGCTGTAGTCGGAGTTCGGGCTGGTAATGAGGATGTAGCTACGCTTGTGAAAGCGTGGCTGTGTGACTTTCGCTGCTCCTTACCACGTCCGCACCACCCTGCCACTTTTTCACAAAAGTAGCTAAGTGGGAACGCGCTGGTGGCACTCTTAAAACACGGCCATTTGGGGGCTGAAACCGTCCGGTCACATCTTCTCGGGCACTTTCATGCCGAGGAGACTTAATCCGGTGGTCAGCGTGCGAACAGTGGCGTGGGCGAGGACGAGGCGCGAGTTGATGGTGCTTTTGTCCTCTGCCTTGAGCACCGGACACGCCTCGAAGAACGAGTGGAATGCTCGAGCGAGGTCGAGCAGATAGGTACACAAGAGATTCGGGCGGAATCCATCGAGCACGGTGGGAATGATTTCCGGGAAACGTGAAATTTGGCGAGCCAACTCCAGTTCGGCATTCTCGCTTAATGTCACCGGTGATGTGGTAAGTAGGGTGTCGATTTCTTCCTGCGGTTTTTCCAACTTCCGAAAGATGGACTGAATGCGAACGGCTGAGTATTGCAGGTAGGGTGCGGTGTCGCCGGTGAGGGCGAGCATTCGTTCCCACGAGAAGACGTAGTCGGTCATGCGGTGCTGACTGAGCTCGGCAAACTTCACCGACCCAATGCCGACGATCTCAGAAATATCGTCCTTCTCGTCGTCGGAGAGTCCCGGGTTTTTCGCCTCGATGGCGGCGCGTGAGCGCGAAACGGCTTCGTCCAGCACGTCGGTAAGTTGGACGTTTTCGCCGGAGCGCGTGCGCATCAGTTTGTGGTCGTCGCCGAGGATGGATCCGTGGGCGATGTGGTTGAGTGCAACCTTGTGTCCCATCTGTTTTGCCACTTCGAAAATCTGTTGGAAATGGAGTTGTTGAGGCGCGCCGACGACATACCAAATCTCATCCGCTTGCCATTCTTGCACACGGAAATCGATCGTTGCGAGGTCTGTGGTGGCATAGAGAAACCCACCATCCGCCTTACGAATCAGGCATGGCCTGTCCTTGAGGGCTTTGATGTCAGGAAAGAACACACAGATGGCTCCATCGGATTCCTCAGCGATTTTTTCATCGATCAAGCGCGTGACGAGCGGTGCGAGGCGGCCGTTGAAAGCGGACTCTCCGAGCCAATGATCGAAGTGAATGTCGAGCTTCTCGTAGATGCCCTTTAGGCCAGCGATGGAAAGTTCCACGCAACGTTGCCAGATCTGTAGGTTCTCTTCGTCGCCCGCTTGTAGGGCAACAAGTTCGGCCTTGCAGAGATTACGGACGCTTTCATCGGCCTTGCATTGATCGTTGATCGTCTTATAAACGCGCAGCAACTCGGTGATCGGATCGTTCTCTAGCTCGGAGGTATTGAGAATGGTTTTCCATCCGTGAATGATCATGCCAAACTGCGTTCCCCAGTCGCCGATATGGTTGTCGGTGATGACGTGATGGCCGGAAAAGCGTGCGATGCGAGCGAGCGTGTCACCAATGATTGTCGAACGGATGTGCCCGACGTGCATGGGCTTCGCGACGTTCGGCGCGGAGAAATCGAGAACGATGGTTTTTGCTTCAGCGACGGGAGTATGTCCGCAGCGCGACTCGGGATCGCGCGCGACATTCTCAATGTGTGCGGCGAAGACTTCGGGCTTGATGCGGAAGTTGATGAAACCCGGACCGGCGATTTCAGGCTTGGCGGAGATCGAGTCTTCCGGGAAATGATCGGCGATCTGCTGGGCGAGTTCGCGTGGATTTTTCTTCTCCACCTTAGCGAGCACCATCGCGATGTTCGATTGGTAATCTCCGAAGCGAGTGTCTTGCGAGACAGTCACCGTAGGTGCGGTTGGTAACTCGGTGATGCCCACAGAGGTGAGCGCGGATTTCAGATCGTTGGTGAGCTGATCGGGAAATGACATAACGAAAGGAAAAGAGGCCTAACGGTTAGGAGTTTGGGAAAGAATCTGTAAGATTGCTACGGCATCGTCTGCTTCTTCGAGTTGCTTGCGGATGCCGCAGTTGTTGAACATTTTCGCGATGGCTGCGAGCGTCTGCAGGTGAAGGTGATATTCACTGCGCGGGACGATGAAGAGAATGACGAACTTCACCGGGCAGTTGTCGACGGCTTCGAAGTCGATGCCTTTTTTTGACCGTCCAAACACAGGAACCACGCGGTCGATGGTGTCTGAGAATGCGTGAGGGATGGCCACTCCGTTGCCTATGCCTGTGGAGGTGATTTTTTCGCGCTCGGCGAGGGCTTGGGCGACGTTTTCACGAGTCTCATTGCAAAGCAGGTCATTGTCACCAAGGAAGTCGACAAGCTCAATGATGGCCGACCAGTGGTCATCCGCCTGCATGTCAGGAACGATATGTTTCTCGGTGAGAAGGCTAGCCAGTTGCATGGAAAACGATAGGGATGCTTTGGTCGCGGCGTGATGCCGGGATTGCGGTTCAAATAAAGGGAAGGGCGTGACCGTAAGGGCGGTTTTCTCTGGATGCAAGCGAACGAGAACGCTTCCGTTGTCGGCTTGATGGTGTTGTTGAGCGACTGGATTTCACCATGAAGAACATGATGGGCATGAGCTTGGGTTGTGGTGATTTTTTTTCACTATGTCCTGCGCCTATCTGACTGCGTCCGCTCAATGCATAATGCCAAGTGATGAGGGATAAGGAATGAGCTTTCAGGAGGGGACTTGTCGGCTAGAAGCCGACGTCACGGTGGGGAGGCGCTGCCGCTGCCGCTTGCGACCAATGCCTAATGCCTCTAATGCCTAATCATCGAAATCGACGTGCGGGTAGTCGGTGATTTGAGTGAGCTTTACGCCGTAAATGGCAGCGAGTTCGTCGGCTTCGCTGGTTGGGTAATCGTCTCGATAGTAAATCTCTTCGATGCCGTAAGCACAGAGCATTTGCATGCAGGAGGTGCAGGGCTTCGCGGTGACCGCGACGAGTTTTGCCTCACCGCGTTTGAACAGTGAGCAAAGGTTCGCTTCCGCGTGGATCATGTATTTCCGCCGCTGGTCCCGGTCGTCCCAAAACCCATCAGGAGCGAGAAATTTTGGAGCCAAGCCGTTGTAGGCAGTGCCGATCACGCGGTTCGAGTGGTCGAGAGCTGCGGCTCCCACTTTGCGGAAAGGATCTTCCGAGCGGAGGCAGGCAACGTGAGCAAGCGCCATTGCGTAGGCAGGAATTTCGAGTCGTGGCATAGGGTGGAATTAACCACGAAAATTTACGATGGCACGGAAAAGATGTGAGGGGAGCTGTTCATGCGGTTTCGAGTGGGGAAAGCAGACGATCAAATAGCAGGAAAAAGGCGAAGGTCTGGGAGCACGCTCTTCTGGAGTGTCTGGAAGTGGGTGTCGGTAGTGAGCAAAGTGAAATCTCGCGCGACCGCGACACTGGCGATCAGAATGTCTGGAGTGGGCATGGTGTGGCCACTTGCGCGAAGATCAGCTGCTAGAGTGGCGGATTTGTCCCAATGTGCAGCGAGTAATGGCACTCGTTCGGCTAGATTGAGTGCGGTGAGAAGATCGGCTAGTTCAGTTGCGCGCGCGCCATGGATAAGCTCGAAGCGGATAGGACAAGTGTATGCTGCTGCGCCGGTGCTTATGAGATCGCGAACGGTGAGCTTAAGCCCGGCATCGCCACTGCGGCGGAGGAACTCAATCCAGACGGAAGTGTCGATGATAGTCACTAGCGGTCGAAGTTAGAGAGAGCTTCAATTTCTTCGTTGGACATGGTGTAGTCGGTCTTACCTTCCATGACTTTAGTGAGGAACTCACGGGCTTTTTTTAGCCGGATGTATTCGTCCAGTGCCTCGGCAACGGCGGGGGATTTTTTTGTTTGCTTGGTGAGAAGCTGAACGCTTTCGAGCGTTTTCTCATCAATTTCAATGGTAATTCTCATCTTATTGCGTGTGTATATTCATCATTTTGCCTGAGGTTTTGATGTATATCAAGCCTGATTGGGATAGTAAGCTGCTGTGTAGCGCTGCAGGATTAGCAGCGGAGCTGTGGGGCAAGTCATGACCGGGACGGATCATGCCACATATCCCTATAGGCTCCGCTCCATTCTCTAAAGCTTCTCCGGTGTGTTCATCAATGCGGCGACGCGCTGGAGGAGGCGTCCTGCGTGACCGCCGTCGAGGACGCGGTGGTCGAAGGACAGGGTGAGTTCGGCTTCGAGCACGGGCTTGAAGGTGCCGGATTCTTCGTCCCAGACGGGACGCTTGGTGCCGGCACCGAGTCCGAGAACAAGGTTTTGCTCCGGCAGCGGAATGGGGGTGGCCCAGGTGATGCCGAAGGAGCCAAAGTTGGTCACCGTGGCGACGCCGGGCGCTATCTCTTCTGCGCTGAGGTTTTTGGCGCGGGCTTTTTCGACGAGACGTCCGTAGTCGTCCGTCAGTTCAGCGAGCGTGCGGTCGGCGGCATTTTTCAACACGGGAACCATCACGCCGTCGGGCACTTCCACAGCAAAGCCGATATCGGTGGTTGCGGGAAGGATGATGCGGCGGCCAAGAAGAAATCCGCCATACTGAGGCGAATCCTTGAGCGCGAGTGCCAGTGCGCGGAGCGCATAGAGCGCTGGGCCGGGTTTGGGGTCTTGCGCTTTGCGGTGCTTGAGAAGGTTTTCCAGAGCGACGGGCGAGCCTACGGTGGCGAGTGGTCGTGACCACGAGCGACGCATCGAATCGGCGACAGCAACACGCATTGGCGATGCTTTGATGGTCTGTTTTTGCTCGATGGCGTTGAGGAAGCGCTCGAGGTCGTGGACGGTGACACGACCGGCAGCGCCGGTGCCAGCCACGGCTGAGAGATCTGCGGAGCTGAGATCGAGATCTTGCATGCGAGCCCGAAGGCGAGGGGAGATATACGAGGCTCCCGCTGCGGAAACAGGAACGGGAAGACCTTGAACCGTTGGACTGAGTTTTTGTGGATCGGTCGATGCCTCGACGTCGTCTGAAGATTCGCCGTCGGTGGCAAAATGCGCACCTTCGTTGTCATTCGAGGCTGCGGTTCCTTCGTCATCGCTGTCACTGCCCTCGTTTGTTTTGGCTTTCGGCTCGATGTCGAGTCCGTGGGCTTCCATCTCCTCTTCAGTAGCTTCGAGGTATCCGAGAACGTGGCCGACGGGATAGGTCTCATCCTCTTCAATGAGGATCTCGACGAGGGTTCCTTTGCAAATGGTGGTGACTCCCATGGTTGCCTTCTGGGTCTCGACCTCGAGGATCTCGGTGTCGGCATCGATCTCGTCACCGACTTCAAAGAGAATGGAGACGACGGTTCCTTCGGCGATGGATTCGCCGAGTTGAGGCATGGTGATGGGGACGCGAGGCATAGTGCGGATGGGTCAGAAATTGAGCAACTCGAGTAGTGAGATTTTAATCGACTCGGCGGTCGGACGGTGTGCTTTCCACAAGTTTGGATGATAAGGAATCGGGGTGTCCTTATTATTGTGCTGCATCGGTGGAGCATCCAGTAGGTCGAAACCTTGGCTGGCCACTTGGGCAACGACTTCGGAGGCAACGCTGCAGAAGGGGAAGTCCTCGGAAACTGCGAGTAGCCGTCCGGTTCGAGCTACCGAAGCGAGCACGGTGTCGGTGTCGAGCGGCTTGATGGTTCTCAGGTCGACAATTTCAATCTGCCAACCGTCAGCAGCGAGTTCATCGGCGGCGCGCAGGGCTTCGTGAACCATGGCTGAGTAGGTGACGACGGTCGCATGTTTACCTGCACGGATGATGCGCCCTTTTCCAATGGGTAGGTCAAGCGGACGGAATCACTCGGTGCGGAGCCATCGATAGAGGAATTTATGCTCGCAATAGATCACCGGATCATCGCACTCGATGGCCTCAAGAAGCAGTGAGTAGGCGTCGGAGACGAAGGCAGGCGCGACGACTTTGACACCAGGGTAGTGGCTGTAGATTGCCTCGAGGTTTTGCGAGTGAAACGGTCCGGAACCTGGCGTGCCGCCAGAGGGCAGGCGCATCACCATCGGCACGGGAACTCCTGTGCGGTAAAAATGCGTGGCCGCGTTGTTGACGATTTGGTTGAAGGCGATCGACGAGAAGTCGGCAAACTGCATCTCGATCACTGGTCGCATTCCTTCGATGGCGGCTCCAATGGCGAGACCGGCAATCGCATCCTCGGAGATCGGTGCATCGATGACGCGGTCTGGATACTTTTCTTTGAGCCCTTTTGTCGCTTTGAATGCGCCGCCGAACTCTCCGATGTCCTGACCGTAGAGAAAGACAGTGGGGTCGCGGTCGAGGGCTTCCTCAAGCGCGAGTCGGATGGCGTCGATGTAGTAAATGGACAAAGTGTCTTACGCGGTTGGGTGAAAAAATTAGTTGGTGGCGAATACTTGCCAGTCGTCTTTGAAAGGGTCGGGCTGCGGGTCTCGCTGGGCGGTCGCCATGGCGCTGCGCACGGCATCCTTGGCCTCGGTGTCGAGTATGTCGAGTTCAGCCTCGCTGGCGATATCTTGAGCGATGAGGAATTCCTTGGCGGTTTCCATGCAGTCGCGCCCGAGATCTCCCTCGCGGATACTATTCGGGACGTAGGCGGCATCGTCGTGTTCACCGTGTCCGCAGAGGCGGAGAATATCTGCAACGATAAGTTGCGGGCCGCCACCATTTCGAGCGGCATCGACGGCCTGGTGGATCACATCAACGGTGTCCTTGAGGTCGTTGCCTTTACATCTGTGCCCGGCTACTCCGTAACCGATGGCGCGATCGAGCAATGATTTGCATGCGAACTGAAGGTTGTTAGGCGTTGAATAGGCGAACTGGTTGTCGGTGATGACGACGACGAGCGGGAGTTTTTCGACGGCGGCTTGGTTGAGTCCCTCGTGGAATGCGCCGGTAGATGTCGCACCTTCGCCGATGGAGATGCCGCCGACGAATCCGGATTTTCCTTGGAGTCGTTTGGCAAAAAGCATGCCATTAACGATGGGGACGGACGAACCGAGGTGGGAGATCATAGCGACAATTCCGTCCTTAGGGCGTCCGCGATGGACGTTTCCGTCGCGTCCTTTCATTGGCCCTTTTACAGATCCAAGGTAAGTGCGTGTGCAGTCGACAAGTTCTTCGCCGAAAGCGGTGCGACCGGCTTGGTCGCGGATCAGTGGCGCAAACACATCACCGTTGGCGACATCGAGCGCGCTGCCCAGTGCGGCGGAGATCGCTTCTTGTCCTTTTCCTAGATACACACCGCCTACAATTTTCCCTGCACGATAGAGCGAGGCGATACGATTTTCCAACCGTCGAGCGGTAAGCATCGAACGGTAGACGTCGAGGTAGGTGGCGGGTGAAGTGGTCACAATTCGATTAACGATATATTCCGTGGGTAATCAAGGGAAGTTAAACGTCTGATTTATTGATGCTTTCGATGTATTTTTTAGTCGAATCCGAGATTAGTGAAGCAAGATCGTTGAATTGTTCAGCAAACGGCGGCTTGAACCAAGGAAAGAGACCAATGATATCGTGAATGACGCGAATTTGGCCATCACATTGATCACCGGATCCGATGCCGATGGTGGGAATGGTTAGCGTTTCGGTGATTTCGGCGGCGACGGATTTTTTCACGGACTCAAGCACAATCGCCGACACTCCGAGGCGTTCGAGAAGTTTAGCATCGCTGATGATGCGTGCGGCACCTTGTTTGGTCATGCCTTTTTTGCGGTAGCGGCCTTCCTCGCGAACATGTTGCGGAAGCATTCCGAGATGTCCGACCACGTTAATTTTTGCATCGAGGATGGCGCGGATTTGATCTTCGATGAGCGCGCCACCTTCGAGTTTCACGGCATGGGCTCCCGCATCAATGAGTTGCTTGGCGGAACTGCGTGCCTGCTCTGCACTGTCGTAGGAACCGGCGGGAAGGTCGGCGATGATGAATGCTCGTTTGGCTCCACGTGCCACGGCTGCGGTGTGGCGCAACATGTCTTGCAAGGTGACATCGATGGTGTCCTCCATCCCGAGGACGACCATGCCCAAGGAGTCACCAACCAGCAGCACATCGATACCCGCTTCGTCGAGCAGGCGTGCCGTCGGGTAGTCGTAAGCGGTCAGCGCTGCGATAGGCGCGGAATCCCCGCGCTTGTGAAGAGCCGGATGGGTGTTGGGGCCGTGCGACGGATCGGACATGAAAAGAAGTTACGGTGATGCGTTACCAATGGCGTGCCACCATGCTAAGCGCTGGCTCGTCGGAATCAAGGCTGACGAGCAGTTCGTTTACGGTGGTTTTTAGCGTGTGAATTTCGACGTCGCCGGCGATTTCTGCAAGGGGTTCGAGCACGAAACGACGTTGGTGGAGCCGTGGATGGGGTAGGGTGAGGCGAGGGTGGATAAGATCTCCGGCGTCTGTGAACAGAATGTCGAGATCGATGGTGCGTGGGGCATTTTGCGTGCTATCGACGGATCGATCGCGGCCGAGAGATCGTTCGATGGCTTGCAGTTGATCGAGCAGGATGACGGGGTTGCATCCTTCCCAGTCGAATCCTACGACCGTGTTGATGAATTCACCGGACTCGGGCGGGCAATCCACGGGGGAGGTGCGGTAGAGCGGTGCGGAGACGAGAGAACTTCCGTCGACGGCGAGTTCAGCGAGTGCGCATTTCGCCTGCTTTAAATACTCGAGTCGGGGATCGATGTTTGATCCCATGGCGACGAAAACACGCATGGTGATGGATGCATTGCAGCGCTTTAGCGAAGCTCCAAAACGTCTTGCATGTCGTAGAGGCCAACGGGTTTATCGAGGATCCAGGCTGCGGCACGTATTGCACCCATTGCGAAGGTATCGCGCGATGAGGCTTTGTGAGTGAGTTCGACCCGCTCACCGTCGTTGGCGAAGACTACGGTGTGGTCGCCGACGACATCTCCACCACGAAGAGCGTGCATTCCGATTTCCCGTTTGGTGCGCGCACCAACGTCACCTTCACGGCCGTGGCGCATGTCCTCGTTGTAGTCGCGATACGCTTCTTCACAGAGGATTTCTGCCAAGCGGCGAGCTGTTCCTGATGGGGAATCCTGTTTGTGACGGTGATGCATTTCAATGACTTCCATATCGAAATCTTTACCGAGCACGCTGGCGGCCTTGCTGGTCAGCCAGAAGAGTGTGTTTACACCAACCGAGAAATTCGGTGCCCATACGATGGCGATTTTCTCGGCGGCTTCGGCGATCATTTCGCGCTCGCGGGTGAAATGGCCAGTGGTTCCCATCACCAAAGGTTTTCCTTGAGCCACTGCCACTTCGAGGAGTTCGGGAGTGAAGCTGTGAAGGGTGAAGTCGATGGTGACATCCGCCTTTGCCATTTGGTCAGCAAGGTTCATACCTGCATCGTGCTGTGCGGTGACGGTAAGCGATGGATCGTTTTCGCAGCAGCGGATAACCGCTTGCCCCATGCGTCCGGATTTTCCGGTGACTAGAAGATTTGCCATGATTGGTGAGAAAAGTTTAAAGAACGCCGGTTTCGACGAGTGCTTTGCGAAGTGTTTCTCTGGCTTCGGGGTCCAGTGGGATCAAGGGCAGGCGAAGTTCCGCGGAGGGGATTTTTCCAGCGAGGTGCATCGCTTCCTTGATAGGGATTGGGTTGGTGGCGAGCTTGAGGAACGCACGGAAAAGCGGATAGTAGCGGAAGTGCGTCGCGCGAGCGGCGGTGATATCACCGGCGAGCATTTCACGCACCAGTTGAGCCATCTCAGCAGGGATCAGATTGGACGCCACGGAAATGACGCCATTTCCACCACCTGCCATGAACGGCAAGGTCAATGAGTCGTCGCCGGAGAGAATCGCAAAGTCCTCGGGAAGCATCGAGCGCATTTGGTGGACGCGTTCGGTTTGCCCGCCGGCCTCTTTAATGGCGATGATATTTGGGCAGTCCTGTGCGAGGCGCAGCACGGTTTCGGCACCAATTTCCACGCCGCATCGACCGGGGATCGAGTAGAGAACGATTTTCAGCGAGGTCGCCTCAGCGATGGCGCGGAAGTGTTGGTAGAGTCCCTCCTGCGGTGGCTTGTTGTAGTAGGGCGCCACGACGAGCGCATGACTGGCACCGAATTTCTCGGCGGCTTGTGTAAATTCGATGGCTTCGCGGGTGGAGTTGGATCCGGTTCCCGCCATGACGATGCCTCTGCCCTTGGCTTGCTCCACGGCAAGCTGGATGACGCGGTGATGCTCGTCGTAATTGAGAGTCGGGGATTCGCCGGTAGTTCCCACGGGAACAATGCCATCGACTCCTGCGTCGAATTGTTGGTCGACGAGATGGCGGAACGCATCTTCATCGATTTGGTCGTTTTTGAATGGGGTGACGAGCGCGGTGTAGAGGCCTTGAAGCATATCGGTAATTTCTGAGATGGTTTAAACCCGATCCGGATAAGGAGGTGACGCGTCGCGTAGAACCGCTGCGCGGCACGCGATTGGCAAGTGATGACCAATTTTGGTGTTTGTCGTGAGTGTTTGTGCGCGTCGGATATCCAGAGGGTGACTTGGTAGTGTTATCACACCATCTTCGCCAGTTGCGCGCTTTGGTCAAATACTGATCTCGCCGATAAAGACAAAGTCGGCGGGGCCGATCAGCTCGACCTCCTGAAAAACGCCATTCTCGTCGCGGTGAAAATTGACTTTCAAGGTGTCGCCCCCACGCACGTCCACGGAGATGGGCGCCTCCACGCCGGTGAGTAAGTGATGGACAATGGCGTTGGCAACGACTCCTGTGCCGCAGGCTAGAGTCTCGGCTTCCACACCGCGTTCGTAGGTGCGCAAACGGATGTGACCAGGCTCGATCACACTGAAAATGTTCGCGTTGGCACCGGCTGGAGCAAACGCGTCGTGATAACGCAGCGTGCGTCCGACTGTTGCGATGTCCACGGTTTCCACGTCATCGACGGGGAGCACGACGTGAGGCACGCCAGTGTTGATGAAGTGAACAGTGTGTGTGTCGCCGTTGAGATCGAGGGTGATATTTTCACGCAAGTCGAAAGGTTCCGACATGTTGATGCAGACGTCCTCTTCTGGGAAGCTTGCACGGAGCTGGCCGGCGATGGTGTCGAAGCTGATTTCCTCCGCGAGGTTGCCGCGATGGAGGTTACGGGCAAACCGTGCGAAGCAGCGTGCGCCATTGCCGCACATTTCGGCCTCCCCGCCATCGGAATTGTAATAGCGAAAGCGATAGTCGCTCGTCGATCCTTCCTCGGGCTTCTCCACCATGAGCAGACCGTCCGCACCCACACCGCTATGGCGCGCGCAGATTTTCTCAATCCTGGTGGCGTCGAGTTCATCGTATTTTCCCGCGCGGTTATCGAGGACAACAAAGTCGTTTCCCGCGCCGTTCATTTTGGTGAATGTGATTTCCATGGGATGTCGGGGTGAATGTGAATGCTTCGAAACGTATTACGTTCGTGCGGCCTTCGCTGCTGCCACAAGAGGAGCGGTGAAATCGCGGACGATTCCCGGAAGGTTTGGATCGTCTGCGTTATCGATGATGGTTTTGACGATGGCGGAACCGACGACCACCCCGTCCGCGGCCTTGGCGACCTGTGCGGCCTGCTCAGGTTTCGAAATGCCAAAGCCCACGCAGATCGGAATGTCGGTGTGCTTTTTGATGATAGCGACTTGTTCGCTGATCCCTTCGGCAAGACTTTCCTGAATACCAGTTACGCCCTCGCGCGATACGTAATAGATGAACCCGTTCGCTTGCGAGCAAATATGATCGTATCGGGATTCCGGCGTGGTCGGGGCGATCAACCGAATCGCCGACAGCCCCTCGGCGCTGGCGAGCTCAATATTGCGCTCCGCTTCGTCGGCGGGAAGGTCGAGTGTCAGGATGCCATCTGCACCCGCCGCAGCGGCATCGCGGTGAAATTCTTTGAACCCATAGGAGTAGGCGGGGTTGAGGTAGGTAAAGAGCACCAGCGGCACTTCGGACCTCTCGCGGACTTTGCGGATAATCTCCAGCACATCGTGGATCGTCGTGCCCGCTTTGAGGGCGGCTTCGGCGGCGAGTTGGTTGACCACACCGTCGGCCAGTGGATCGGAGAAGGGGACGCCAAGTTCGATCACATCGGCTCCCGCATCGACCAAAGCCAGCACAAGATCAACAGTGCGGTCAGGCGAGGGATGACCAGCCGCAAGGTAGGCGACGAACGCGGCTTCATTGCGTTCGGCGAGGCGCGAGAATGTCTGCGACAATCGATTGACCGGAGATGGGGTGTCCTGAGTGGGTGACATATAAATAAGGTAGCAAGTTTCTACCCGCAGGCAACTAGCTGCTATGGGAAGAATCTGACCAGAATGAGGAAAGTGGCAGCACCGAGCAAAATCCAAGCTGCCCATCGTAAAATGACGGGTGATGAGCGTCGGGTGATTCGTTCACCTCTCATGGAGAGTTTTTCAGTTTAGTCTGGCATGGGTTCTGGAAACCAAAGGACATTCATGTCAGGTATTTAGTTTATTAGTCAAAAAAGCAAAAGCTCTCGACTTGAGTGCGGTTGGGTTCGCGGATGTCTCTCCAGTGGACTCATCGCCCTGCCACTTTCTTCCGAAAGTAGCTACGTTTGTGAAAACGTGGCGAGGGTGGCGTGCAAAAAAATGACAGACTCTGTCGCTCCTCGTGATGTTGAAATGTTTGACCTGACGTCTTTATTTTCTCGACGGGAATGAGCTTGCAAAGTTGCTTGAAAACGACAGGATAATGCTTGGTTGGCTTTTTTATCACGACTTCATTGGTCGGAAGTCAGCCGAAGCCAACCATTTTTTTACCTCAGCAGCCCATGCCTATGGGATAACTGTTAAAATAAATTATATATGTATTCCCTGTCTTTGTCCTTTATGAGGTTTGTAATGACGTTCTTGTTTCTTTCGTTACCGGGGATTATCTATGGTGATGTGTACATTAATCCTGAAGGGGGCAATAGGATTACGGTAGTATTTTTTTTAAATAAAATACCTAGTTCATCAAAGCGCTATTTAGTTCAGCTATGGAAAATGGACTCAGCTGAAACTATGATAAATAGTGAGATGTATAAATTTAAGGATGGGCGGTTTCCTGAGTCTGGTATTGAAAATGGGGTCAAAAGAGCTTATGTGGATGTGCCGATAATTATGGAGGATGATGAGGATTCTACAGGTGGCTTAAATAGCAAAGATGATAAAGGTTTATTTGGACCTACTGTTCCCTATGGGTTTAAATTAAATATAAATGAATATGGTGTATACGAGCTAAGATTTTTCGAAGTCGATGTAATTTCCGATATGCCTGATGTATCCCTTGGTAAAGTGAAACTGATAAAATCTGCAATGTCACCCTCATTCTCTAGCGGCTTTCTTATATCTAATACAGAAAAATAGGGTGTGTGAAAGGGGGCGGCTACTGCCTTTTTCCAAGGAAAAGAATAAGGAAAGGAATAAAGACACCCATAATTAGAGGTTGACGAGGGTAGGTTATATGTGTTCATATGGGACATTGATGTCAGACATTCAGTTTATTAGTCAAAAAAGCAAATGCTCTCGACTCAAATCCGGTTGGGTTCGCGGATGTCTCACCAGTGGACTCATCGCCCTGCCACTTTCTCCCGAAAGTAGCTACGTTTGTAAAAACGTGGCGAGGGTGGCGTGCAAAAAAAATGACAGACTCTGACGCTCCTCGTGATGTTGAAATGTTTGACCTGACGTCTTTATTTGCTCTCTCTTCAACTTAAATAATAGGTGTAATGGTTCTTCGTCTATTTTTTTTATACTATGCTGGTTTATGGGCATACTGCAGCGAAAGTCACTTATTTTAAAATACAGTCCTTTATTATATTGAACAAGACTATAAAACTAGATGATGATCCAGTTAAATGAAAAATTCTAAGCAATTTACTAGATCCATATGTCTATTCGCTTTCATCTTCTCGGCGCAATATGCGAATTCTGCCTTATTTTTCAATGAAGATTACACTTCCGATGTTGGTTCTTGGATATCATTTAACGGTGGAGAGTTAATACACCAAGGATCTGGCGCAACAGGCCATATACTCGCCACATCAGTAATGGGCTCAGATAACGGAGCCTATACATACGGCCCGGGGAAAACCTCTATACCATATGGATTTAACTCGCTACGGTATGGGGCAGATATTTACATCGACCCCAGTCAGCAAACAGATGGCATCGCGATGCAATGGTCTCTATCGACAATTCTCCGTAATGCTGCAGGCAATACAGCGTTGTTCGAATTCGATTTCTATGGCAAATGGGTGCAAGACGATGGCGAAGGTGATGCAAATTTTGCAGACTTGGACGGGGACAACGACACAACCGACTGGATCTACAAGATTGGTCGCAACAATGATTGGCGAACTGCACCCGTGTTAGTCGAAGAGCCTGGCTGGTATACTTTCACAAGCGAATATTTAGACAACGGGACAAATGCGGCAAACAATAATTATATAAGCAAAGATGATACCATTCTGTTTAATGCACAGCCAGCTGGAGGTGGTAATATCGCTAGTGAATTGGACGGCTATGAGACGGGATACATGTGGTTTTTCTCGCGAGAAGGCGAGGCTTCGGTAGGCATTGACAATTTGACGTATGTCCACACACCCGCTGCTACAAGTGTACCAGAAGCATCATCCTTGGTTATGGTCGGGTTAGGTGGCCTTATACTACTATCGTACCGTAAACGCTGAAAATGTGTTTTCAAAGAGCGCATTAGGGGGCACTCCGGAATGTCACTATTTTAAGAGGTAGTTCGGTAGCTTTAGAATACAGCAGGACTAAGATCAGGACAGCCATGATTCGACAGGACGATGAATGATGGGTGTTCTGTATCACTGAGGGAGATGGAATCTGGTTCTCCCTGTAGCGGATGCTTTGTCAGCGTCGAATGGTGGTTAGAATATGCGGCTGCCACGTAAAACCTTCGGTCATTCGGTCACGTGGTTATACGCCTGGTATGTTAGCCGACACGTCTAACCTACATTTCATGCGGCTGTGCCGAGGTTTGATGGCGAGAAAATGGTAACAGTCCTTGGTTTTTGTATTTTGGCTACGCGGCTGGAAGCCACGGCCACGTTGTATTGCGATCGCGTCGCGTATAAGGGCTGCGGCCCAAGCGATCGGGTGGTGGCCGCGTATAAGGGCTGAGCTCCACGCGATTGGGGGAAGTCAAAGACGACTGAAAGGCATCCCTCCCGGCGGGAGCCGCGCCGATGGCGCTTTTCAGTTATACCGCTTTCGATTGAAAACATGACTATTCGCCGCGCACAAGTAACTCACGATCAACCAACTTCATAACCACTCGCGTCAGATCAATGCCATTCGGGTCAGAGAATATCCCTGACTGGGTGAAATATTTGGCTGAGCAATAAAATGACGGTTTGTAACGCCCGCTTAATCCGTAGGCTTGAGCTTCGTCCAAGCGGCTTTCGTTAGTCCTAATGCCTTAGCTGCTTCGATATCGTTACTCGTGTGCTTGGCAACATCGTTGGCAAGCATTTCACGGATCTGATCGATCAGTACACTAGCATCTTTTTGTTCGCCGCGGTAGTCCAAGACGCTTGCGGCGAAGGTTCGAAGAACGCGTCGGACGTGGGCGGCGGAGTCGGATACACGGTCTGATTCATGCTCGGCGAGTGGTAGGTCGCGAGGCATGATAATGTTACCAGTGGCGAGGACGGCGGCGCGCTGCACGACATTCTCCAATTCGCGGACGTTGCCAGGCCAATTATAGTTTTGCAAAACGCGCATGGCTCCGAGAGAAAACCTCAGGGCAGGACCAGAGCGCCCACGGCCGATGCGCTTACGGAAGTGCTCGGCGAGCGGCATGATGTCGTCGACCCGTTCGCGAAGTGGCGGAATGTGGATACGGACGACATTGAGTCTGTAGTAGAGATCTTCGCGGAACTGTCCGGCGGCGATGGATTTCTCCGGGTCGCGGTTGGTGGCGGCGACGATGCGGACGTTGGACTTGAGGGTTTGGTTTCCGCCGACGCGGGAAAACTCACCTTCTTGAAGCACACGCAGGAGCTTGCTCTGAACCATGATGGGCATCTCGCCGATTTCGTCGAGGAAGAGGGTCCCACCGTTGCCTTGCTCGAAGCGGCCAATGCGTTGTTGCATGGCACCGGTGAACGCGCCTTTTTCGTGGCCGAAGAGTTCGCTCTCAAGAAGCGTCTCGGGAATGGCTGCGCAGTTGATCGCAACGAAGGGTTTCGACGACCGGGGAGAGAAACGGTGGACGGCGCGTGCGACGACTTCTTTTCCGCATCCGGATTCACCGGTGATGAGCACGGGGGCGTCGGAGCGGGAGACGCGACCGATCAGCTTCAGCACGTCTTGCATGGCGGACGATTCGCCGATGATGATGTCGCCTGGTGACCCACTATCGGGATCGACTGGTGCCGTGTTCTGCGGCTCGCTCGCCATTTCTGCAATGGTCTGCAAGGCGGATTCAACGACTGGCCGAAGTTCGTAATGCAGCGAGGATTTGCGCAGAAAATCGTAACCACCGAGTCGCATGGCATCGATGACGGCCGGGTTGGGTGGTGATCCGGCAGTGAGAATGACGAGCGTCGACGGTGTCTGGAGCTTGAGCTTCTTGAGCAAGTCGAGTCCGCTGTAAGGCTTCAGCACATACTCGGCGATGACTAATGAGGGCGGCTCTGCTTTGCAGGCGACGAGTGCTTTCTCAGGATCGCTGAAACCGGTAACGGATACGTCGGGCGCCTCCAGATGTTTCTTCACCCATTGGATGAAATCCAACTCAGGATCGACCACGACGATGTGATGTTTGGTGGGTTCGGCTGGTTTTGGTTTGGGCATGAGGTTGAGGGAGGAGGCACAGCAAACACCCAATACGATCGAAAATCCACTCTAGAGTTGCAAAGCTCGGGTTATACCGGTTTCGAATAAAAATATGACTATTCGCCGCGCACAAGTTGCTCACGATCAACCTGCTCACTGCTCGATCGCGTCAGATCATTACCAAGATTTGGTTTTACTCGTGGCTCATTTCTTCCGAACGGTCAGCCGCGGCGATCACTGCATTCATCACGGTGGCGTGAAGTCCATCTTGTTCGAGGCTGTGAATGGCAGCGATAGTAGTCCCACCGGGGCTGGCAACGGCGTCGCGGAGTGCCATCGGATGACTACCGGTTTCGGCAACCATTCGCGCGCCACCAAGCACGGTCTGGACGGCGAGTCGTTGGGCGTCGGCACGTGGAAGTCCGGCTTTCACTCCGCCATCAGCCAGCGCGGCAATGAAGGTGTAAACGTAGGCAGGCCCACTGCCGCTGACTCCAACGACAGCGTGGAGTTGATCTTCGGAAACGACGATCGCAGTGCCAACGGCTTCCATCATGCGGGTGACGAAGGCGACGTCGTCGTCAGTGGCGTTGATGCCTTTGACGATGCCACACGCGCCCGCACCGATGAGGGAAGGGGTGTTGGGCATGACGCGAATGATCCGGTGGTGCGAGCCTGCGGCTTGCGATAGTCTATCGACGGTGGTCCCTGCGGCGACGGAGATGATGAGTTTTGAGTCGTCGGATTTGGCCAAGGCGTCGCGGAGGACGGCTTCGATCTGATACGGCTTCACAGCTACCAGTAGTCGCTCTGACTGTTGGGCGAGTTCTTGCGTAGATGTGAGGAATGCACAGCCGTTCGATGCGGCGAACTGCTCGCCATTTGCGGCAGTGCGTGTGTTCACGGCGACGTCGCTTGCGGCGAGTTCTCCGCTTTTGAGTATTCCACTAGTAAGGGCACTGCCCATGTTTCCGAGTCCAATTACACCAAGTTTTAACATATGGAGACCATAAGGGTAGATTCCGCTCATGACAAAAGAGAATCCGATTGCCCTCAAAGATGAGTCGAGAGAGAGTAGAGGCATGTTCCGCGCCCCTCGTTTCCCATTCTCTGCTTCGATGATTATATGCCTGCTTGTTTTACTGGTCTTGATGACGCCCATCAACGCGAGCTCGGCGGATGAACCATGGCTGATCAAGGACTGGGATTACGCAGAAGGTAACATCCCACCGCTGCGTGCCCGGATTGGTGTGCTTTCTCCCTCGGTGACCACCTTGAAGCCGGATGCCGTGCGTTATGTTCATCAAGGGGTGAATTTGATGATGGGGTATTGGGATATCGAGGCCTATCGCAGTTTTCTCCATGCCAGTCGAATCGATCCCGATTGCGCGATGGCCTATTGGGGGATGGCTCTGACAATGATTGGATCAGAGTCAGAACTGGCGGAACCAATGAACGCTGCCGCTACCAAAGCCTTCGAGCTTGCTGGAATGGTTGACGACAGTGAGGCCATCCCCTTGAGCAATGAAGAAAAATCGTTCATCACAGGGCTGGCATTCTATTTCAAAAACGGCCCGGCAGCGTTCGCCAAGTCGATGGCGAAGATCAGTAAAGACAACCCGAAGAGTCGCCTGGCTCGATTGATGCGCATTCTGTTTTTACGCGATGGCTACAATTCCGAAGGAGTCCCTAACGCTGGGCAAGCGGAAGCACTGCGATTGATCAATGACTACCTTTATCAGTTCCCTGACGACGTGCAGGCATTGTCGATTCAGACGCAAATGCTGGTGCTGGGGCCCGACTTCAAGAAAGCCGATGAAGCATCGAGATTGTTGTCGAAGCTGAAGCCGGGCACGGCTTACATGCTACATTTACCGGGACTTGTTCAATATCGAATTGGTAATTACGACGAAGCGATAGCGGCCTTCCAAGCGGCGCGTGAATTTGACGAAGCCTACCTCGCTACCTCGGGTATCGCCCCAGTGCAGATGCCGTTTTACCTCAAAAATCTAGAAGCCTTGGCGCTCACGCTTGCCGAGGCAGGCCGACGCAAGGAGGCCGTGGAGTTGGCGAAATTTGTCGGAAAACTCGAGGTGCCTCCAGGCGACTTTAAAGGGGCGGGCACGAAGGAGTTGATCTATCATGGAGTGACTTTGGAGACCCGTATCCACATTCGTTATCTCGACTGGACGAGCGCGTCGGCGGCATGTCCGAACGCGGAGAAAATGGTTGGGAACAGGCCGCTGCCCTCTCGTGTTTACTACGAAGCACTGCGTTCATACACGACAGGGCGGGAGGCCTTGGTGAAGAGTCAGGTGGATGTGGGACGACGTGAGTTGTTGAAGCTCGAAGCGCTGGGTGGTGGTGCGATTGCGCGCATCCCTCAAGCAATGGTTACTGCCCAGTTGCCGCATTGGAACGAGGCCTTGAAGAACATGGATCTGATGGTCAACGATCTGCGCGCGCAACTCAATGCAGCGGAGAAATCTTGGGATTTAGCGGATATCTGGTGGGCAAGTATGGAGCGTCGCGAGGACGGGGTCGATTCCGATGTGATACGCAATTGGCCACTGACGGCGGGCGAGTGCAAAGGGTGGGCGTATCTGAAAGCCGGACATCCGACGGATGCACGTCAGGCATTTCAACATGCCTTAAGCGTAAACCCAGTATCGGGCTTCGCATTGGTCGGTTTGGCGCGATCATTTCAAGCCGAAGGAGATGCCGACAAAGGCGCGCGTAGTCTCAAGCTGGCTGGTTCGTTTTTGAAAAACGCCGATCCCGTAGTCCGTCAACAATATCTCGATGAAAAAATTATCGACGAGGACGGCAATTAGCCGCCGGTGTTTTGATAGGAGGTGTTGGCGAATTCGTCGGCGATGATGACGTCGTTGTAGCGCAGGTAATCCTCCAACATCACATCGCGCGGTGCGCCGTGTTTTAGCGACTCGCGATAGTGGTAGAGCGATTTTACGGGATTCGCGTAGCTGGGTTTTGAGAACAGCACGGCCAAGTTGCGATGCGCCTCAGAGTAGGAGTCCCGCAACTCAATGGCTTTATCAAAGGACATCTTGGCGTCGCCGAATTTATCTCTATCCATAGCGACGAGTCCTAGTAGGTTGTGGGCGAGTTCGTTGTATGGATTGAGTTCAATACTCCGACGGAGCGAGGCAATGGCATTGAGTGCTTGATGCTTTTTCCAGAACGTCATCCCAAGCATGTAGTGGGGGAAGTAGCTCTCATCATCGAGGATAATGGCTTCGCGGAATTCCTGTTGGGCATCGTCGAAGCGATCTTGCTTGATCAGGCAGACCCCGAGGTTGCACCGCATGCGGATATCGGTCGGGTCGGCCTGAACGATCAGCGCGTAGGTCTTGGCGGCCTCGTCGTAGTTTTGCTTTTTGAAATTACTGGCGGCCTTGCGGGACATGCTTTCGATTTGGAATCGCAAACCATCTTGTGCGAGCAACTCATCATCGCTAAGCATGCTCTCGTCGAGCGCCGCGCTGCCATTACTATTGTTCGGGTCGTTGGGTGAGTTTGATGTATCTCCAGCGTCTCTAAAGAATGCACCTCCCAGCCCCGAGCTGTTGCCCATCGCTTGAATATAGGGGTCCTGAATTTTTGCCAGATCGCTTTTCGTGACCACTTCAGTCCCCTCCATTTTATCGAGCAAGCGGAGAAGCGAGCGCGACCCGATTTCCAAGCGAGCGAGCTCGGTTTGGATGAGTCGTTTGGTGTGTCCGCGCCATGCCTGTGCCTGAAGTTGGCGGCGCACAATGTTGGTGAGCGTTTTGTTCTCTTCCATCAGCGCCTCGTTATCGATGGTCGCCGCGGCTTTCGTCAGACGTTGCTCCGCTGACTGCAACTGCGTGCGTAAGGATGCGACTTCCCTGCGAAAATCGTCGTTCTCTTCACGAACTTCGCGCAGCTCCGTCTCCAGCACCGCGACTTTTTTCCGCCACTCGGCGATGACTTTTTCGTCCGTTTGTTTTTGTTGTCCGGCTTTCAGATCGGCGATCGTTTGTTTGGCATCCTTGAGAGCATCTTCGAGCTCCTCTTTCCGCATCGCCATCGCCTTCAACGCCGCACCATTTGGATCCGCCGCGAGCATTTTCATCACTTCGTCGCGCTCGCGGGTGAGTTTGGAGACTTCGCCTTCCAAGCTGTTAATCGTGTCGAAGGCCTCGACCAATTTTGCACCCAGCTCCTTCACCTTGTTTTCGGAGGCGGTTTCGCGAGCACGTGATTCGGCGAGCTCGGATTGAAGTGACGCCACTTTGTTTTCGAGGTCTTTGTAACGCTTGTCTCCGGCGAGCGCTTGATTGATCTCAGCCTCCTCGGCTGCCGCCACCTTGCGGCGCAGATCGACCAATTCAGCACGTTTTTCCTCAAGCTGCATCTCGGCGATTTTCCGATTTCCTGCCGATAGCTTGAGCGCCTTCTCCACTTCCCTCTTTTTTGCCGTGGCGTCGATCACCATCTTTTCTAGGGAGGCAATGCGCTCGCGTAATAGCATCTCCACAGGTGATGGTTCAGCAGGCTTAACTTGAGCTGGTGGGCGGATTCCGGTGGTTTTTACTTCAGGTGTGGTGTTCGGGGTGATCGGCTGCGCAGCGTCGCGATCCCACGATGGTAGCTGATCTTGCGGCTCACCATCGGCTATCCGTTGTCGTCGCTCTTCAAAGGCGATCTCTTCCTGGCGTTCGAGAATGCCAGCGAGTTCAGAGAGCTTTCTGCGGATCAGCACCCGACGGTTCGACACCATCCCCGGCTTCCAATTCGGAAATTGAGATGCCAGCTGGTCGTAGAGAGCGCGCGACTTCTGGTATTCGCCGTAGGCATTGAAGTGATCGCCTTTGGCTTCGAAATCCTCAGCGTTTTGAAGACGCAGAAACGCTCCAAGGAAAAGCTGGTTGGCGTTCTCTTGTTCGTGTTGGGCACTGGCGGTGGTCGTGACAAGTAGCTGGAGCAGGATCATCGCGAGCACTGGCAAGACAAGGTGCCAAGATGTCATTCTGTTCTTATATTCGATCATTTTTTTGGAGGGAATGAAGCGGAGTCCGAAGCGGCTGAGCGCAACAATGCCTTCAATATGACGAAATTACAACACAACTAATTAGCGTCTCTTATTGTCAATCTGCGTAAAATTCTCTATGTGAATGCGGAAGTCTGTGAATGTTTCACTCACATCTCCCGTGTTGGTCCTCAACCGTCTATGGCAGCCGGTGCACGTTTGCAGCGCCAAACGGGCGCTTTGCCTCCTCGTCCTCGACCACGCTGAAGTCGTCGAAACCTGTGGCCCCAATGAGTTCCTCACCCACGGTTACCAGCAGTGGATAGCCCGCTCTGCCGAGCTTGCCAAAGAAGGGGTGGAGATTGGCTTTGCCAGCTCGCCATCGGTGACGCTCGCCTTTCCAAGTATCGTCGTGCTCACCCAATTCGACCGTCTGCCGCGTCGCGACGTTCGCTTCTCGCGCGAAAATATTTACCAGCGCGACGACCACCAGTGTCAGTATTGCGGCAAGCGCTTTGGTGAGCAAAAACTCAACCTCGATCATGTGATCCCGCGTCAGAAGGGGGGGAAAAGCACTTGGGAAAATGTCGTCACGTCCTGTTTTCCCTGCAATTCCCGCAAAGCCAACAAACTGCCCGATCAGGCGAACATGTTTCCGCTGAAAACCCCGCGCATGCCCCGCTGGCAACCGTTGCTCAGCGTGCTCGCCCGCGCCGAGTTGCCACATCCCTCGTGGGGGAAGTTTGTCGATCTGCCGCGCGACCAAGTCACCGTCGCCTAGTTGCAGAGACTTGCGAACGCTGTGCGGATCGAGTAAGCCAAAGTGTGCCCAGCCGAAATTACCCTCACGCACTACCGACGCAAACCATCGGCGACACCCGTTTCGTGGCGATCGATTTCGAAGCGGCAGGCGCAGCCAAAGGGATGACCGACGCGCCCGTGCAAGTCGGTGTGGCAACCATGGTCAACGGTGAAATTGAGCGCGAAACCTTCTTCCGCTCGTATATCAAACCGAGCCATGAGGTTGCCTGGACCGCGCGCCGCGTTCACGGCATCGGGCCTGAAACCGTCGATGCATCGCCATCGTTCGGCGAACTCTGGCCAGAGCTTAAGCGACAGCTTTCCGGCGCGGTGATGGTCGCCCATGGTGCCCCCACTGAGAAGCGCTACCTTCGACTGTTTCCCGGTCATGGATTCGGGCCGTGGGTCGATACCTTGTGGGTGGCACGTAAAGTCATCCCCGAAGCCGAAAGTCACCGCCTGGGTGGATTGGTTGATCTCTTGGGAGTCGGAGGACAATTATCAGATTTCTGTCCCGGCCTGCAATGGCACGACGCCCTTTACGACGCCGTCGCTTCTCTAGTCATCCTCAAAGCCATCATCGATGGCGCCAAGATCGCCGAAAAACCCCTCGGCTGGATCTGCCCGGAAATCCCGATTGCGAAGTAGCGCGATTACTGGGGGAGGAGTGGAGGCGATTCGAGGGAAATAGACATTCGAGGGAAATAGGCTTGCAGAGAGAAAAGTAAACCTCGAAGATCTCAGACCGAATAATGGGTGTCCTAATATTTTCAGCGATCATCGCACAGCCCAACCCCCTCACAAACTACCCACGAAACCCAAACTACCTACGAAACCGGACAAACCAAGGTTTCACGCCAATCATCTCGCCTCTCGTAGTTACACTTGTAAAAGTGTGGCTGAGCGATCTCCGAACCACAAAAAAAGCCACCTAATCCTCAAATGACAGGGTTCTGGATAGTTTGGAGAATGGAAAGCGAGCGAGTGGAGCGAGGAAGAGGTCTAAAGAGCAGAACCATGCCCTGATTCAGGCAACTTGAGAGTGATTTGGGGTTTCAGGGACAATTGGCGGAGCTTTGCAGCGAGAGTTGGGTGAACCCTGGGATAGGGAAGACGATTCTAGCGAAATGGGCTTGCAGCGAGAAAAATGAACCTCGAAGATCTCAGTGTGAATGATGGGTGTCCTAATATTTTCTACGCTAATATTTTCTACGCAATTTTATGATTAAATTCACTATTTCTTTAAAATGTTTTTCCTGCCTATTACTAGGTATGCTTACCTTAGGCTCGGGTGCCGTCAGTGGGGGTGAGGTTGACCTAACTAAACCATCAAGTAACCTCCGACGCTTTGTATCTGATGTAGTCTTTGTAGCGAAAGCAGGAAATCGAGAGAAATATTCGAAACGATTGCCAAAGATCACCACTTTTAATGTGCATGGGAACCCAGAGTCGAAAAAATTGGTTAGTAAGCATTTATCCGAGATAGCTATTGCCGCTGGCGTTGAGTTAAGAGAGGTGTCTGTCAATGAGAATGCGATTATTGAGTTTTATTTTGGCCCTGAAGCTGAATTAACAAAACAAGCGAAGGATATTAATGTGGCAATTGATCTGAGATTTGGAAGCGCATACCGGGTATGGTTCGACGCGAATCGTGTGGCTAATCAAGGAGTAGTATTCTTTGCTACTGATATGTTAGAAGGTCCGGCTCTTGAAGATCGTTTAATTGTTATGATTCTGGGTGTATTTGGATTACCTTCTAATAGTGATGAAGTAGCGCCTAGTTGCCTATCAGAGGATGAAGAAGAAGTTTTTACCAAATTGCAGCCGGTTGATCGTGCTGTTTTGGAGTTTTATTATCGTGCAGTACCGGCAGGAACTAAACCCAGAGAGTTGGATAAAATATTCCGAGAGCAATGGGTGCGCTAGTAAAAAATATAGCGAGTTAGGAGTGAATCGCGCTGTCTTAAGCGGTAGTTCGGTAGCTATTGAGGACCGCGAAAACCGCTCAAACGGCTGAGACGGACCGAGCTCCTTGAGGAAATCGCGCCGATGGCCTTCTTAAAGTTGTGCCCTTCATTCCTGAACCTTATTTTCTTGACCTGCATTGGTAAGAATCGAAGATTGGAATCTATGCATGTCGCGAGTTCGTTGATCTTCTTGTCGTTTATGGCAACCGTGGGTGTTTCGGAGAACTCCCCGGTTGCTTTTGGTTTTCCGACTTCTCCCTTGGTTCACGGGATTAAGGAAATGGATGCAGCCAAGGAGCTCGCGAAGAAGGAAAAACAGCCAATTGCCTGGATACTGGGCCCTTTTCAAGATACGGACGAGTCGCGGTCATCGAAAGACGTATCGATAACTAATGCGGTGATCAAGGAGCTTGATGGCCGGGCGGTAGTTGTCGTCAAAACTCTTTTTGAATCGACAAAGACGCTCCCGGTGAAAGTCCGCAAGAAGCTAGAGGAAGCGATTCCCGATGGTTCCAGAACTTCCACGCCTTACATCTTTCTCACAGAGGCATCCGCACGAGAGGTCGTAGCGGAAACCTACGGCAACCGGCTTTCCGGCGACATGAAGGCAGCTGTTGATTACCTTTTTGCTCAACGGCAGGGCAAAGCTAAACCTCCGAAGATTGATCGAGACGGCATGGAACTCGTAGAGCTGACTAATCGCAACAATGTAACCATCAGAGCGCGACCGACTATGATTACCAATGACGGCAAACTCTTCTTACTTCTTCCCAATGGAGATCGGAGCATAGTTCCGTTCGATCAACTGTCAGACGACTCTCAAGCGCTCGTGCGGCAGCTTGGTACCGTAGAGGAAAAGAAGTAATCCTCGCTCAGCTCGGGATTTTAGTGCAAAAAAGCGTCAGTCAATATATTTTGACATTTGCGTCATGAGTGTGCCAATGTGAGTCATGGCGAGAGAACGACGTATTGAATACCCAGGTGCGATTTATCATGTGATGGCGGGGGGCAATCGGCGTGAGCCGATTGTGCTCGATGATGAAGATCGTATGAGCTTTGAGCGCACACTGGAACAGGTGGTTGATGATTTTGGTTTTGAATTGATCGCTTACGTGCTGATGGGAAATCACTATCATCTGCTGATACGCACGCCTTCCGGCAATTTGGTGTCGGGCATGCAATGGTTACAGAACACGTGGACAAGACGTTTCAATGCGCGTCACAAGATGTGGGGACGGTTGTTTGGTGATCGCTACAAAGCCAAGCCTGTCGGCGAGGGTGAGTATCTAGGGTGTTTGCTCGACTACATTCATCTCAGTCCTGTGCGCGCTGGCTTGGTGAAGAAGAAAGATGCAATTGAGAACTATCGTTGGAACAGCCTTGGTGACTATTTGGCACCACCCCGCACGCGTAGGAAGTGGGTGAGTGCTGAGATCGGTTTCGAGACGATGGGTATTAAGGACGACACCCGTGGGCGGCGAAAGTTTTTGGAGAGATTGGACAGCATGGTGACTTGGAGTAAGCCCAAAGAGGCGGGCACCGCCGTGCCAGATGGCCAGGGTCTGCAATCAACCATGGCCAGGGGATGGTATTTTGGCGATGAAGCCTTGCGGAAGAAATTGCTTGGCATACTTGCCGCGAAAAAACCGTATGAGGGAAAACCACCGCGTCTAAGTGAGGCAGAGAGACCGAAGAGCAAGGAGGTGAAGTTAGTGGAGGCTGAGCACATTTTGGTCGCGGCGGAGCGCTATTGGAAGATGGATAGTGATGATTGGAAAGACTTGCCTAAAGGGGATTGGCGTAAGGGGATGGTGGCGTTACTTGTAAGGCGCGACCTTCTCGCTGGCAGTGCATGGTTGAGTGAGAAGCTGCACATGGGAGTGCTGAGCGCGGTGAGTCGCATCATTGCCACCACTCGGCAGGCGGTCAATGAGGACGCCAAGATGAGGAGGCAACTCAAAGGTCTTGAGCGAATGTTAAAAAGTATGGACTGACGTTTTTATTCCGAGAAAGTGTCAGTCAGGGCAAAGAGGCAAAGGGTCAGTCCTTGAATTTAATCATTTGCCATTATGAAAGGCGAAAGAACAAGGACACCCATAATTTGAGATTGAGCGTGGTAAGGTGCTGTCGTGGGGGGATAGTTATGGTTACTGAAAGTCTTCCTTTTCTGGGCGGGGAGATTTGTGCGTGTCGAAAGTTTTTCTTGTCGCTGCTGGAATCGAATGGGAGGGATGACTAATCTGCGGGCATTTCTCGCATACTGCTCATGAACTTCCGCTGCGTTATTTTCGACTTTGATGGCACGATTGCCAACACCTTGCCAGAGACCTTGTTGATTCTCAACGAACTGGCGGACACCTATGGATTTCGCAAGCTCAGCAAGGATGATCTCATGAAGGTGAAAAACATGAGTCTTGTGCAGTTCATTCGCTTCCTTGGAATCCCTGCATGGAGTGTTCCCAAACTGCTTACCAACGGAAAGCGTATGCTCACCGAGCGGCTGGATACCATTGATCCATTTCCAGAAATTCCTGAAGTAATCATTGAACTTAAAGCGTCGACTCAGCACTTAGGTATCCTCACCTCCAACTCAGCTGAAAATGTCGAGCGCTTCCTGAAGTCGCACGACATGGAGCACTTTGAGTTCGTCAGTTCCGCCAAGAAGCTTCTCGGTAAAGCCAAATACCTCAAGGCGATTTTGAAGACCTTCTCGCTCAAACACGATGAAGTCCTCTACGTTGGCGATGAAATTCGCGATATCGAAGCAGCCCACGCGGTCGAAATCCCTGTGGCAGCAGTGACGTGGGGATTTAACGCTGCGGAAGCGCTTGAAGGAGCGATGCCAGACTTCCTCATAAACTCACCGCGCGAGCTTTTTGACATCGTTGGGGTGAGAGAAAGCTGAGTTGTGATACTAAGACGCCCTTGGCTTTTCTTCAGGGTCAACTTTCCAGGCGGTGATGATCAGTAGACCGGCGGCAACGCAGATGCAGGAGTCGGCGACATTGAAGGTCGGCCAGTGTCCGTAGAAGGGGAGGATGACATCGAGGAAGTCGACGACGTAACCGTTCATGAGTCGCCTCCAGAAGGATTCTTCCTTGAGGTATTCCAAGGCGAAACCTTGAGTCAGTCGGTCGGTGAGGTTGCCTAAAATTCCTGCCAGTAGAAGGGCGAATGCGCCTTTGCCCTGCCAGCCGGTAAATACCCCCTTCTTCCACATCAGGGAGATGACGGTGACGGCGATGATAGGGATGGCGAGGAAGACAAACGGTGCCCAGACGGTGCCATTGCCCATTCCGAAGGCGACGCCGGTGTTGTGCACCCGGATGATGTTAAACACATCCTCTATGACGACGATCTTACGTTCGAGATCCATGTGGTTGGAGGGCTGGGGGATCGACCGAGGTGGAGCGAAATTGAGCACGATCCACCATTTGGTGATTTGATCGATCACGTAGAGGGGTAAGGTGATAATGAGAATGAGCTTGCGTGCATCCATGCGGGGATACTCATCCGAGGATGGGCTGTGGTCAATCGAAGCTAAAAGGTGAAAAGTTTTTTTCGCTGAATTTGAATATTCTGAAACGAGCTTGCGTCGTATCATAGGATTGGTCTGTTCCGATCTAAAATATAACTCCAAATTGTGATGAAATTAAAAACACTTCTTCTTTCGGCACTTACCGTTTTCACGGCGGCATTCATGAGTTCCTGCGCGACTGGCCCTTATGCGCAATATGGTACGGCGGCAGGTGGGCTAGGCGGCGCGGCGCTTGGTGGCATTATCGGGAACCAAAGCGGTCGTCCCTTGGAGGGGGCATTGATTGGTGGGGCGGCGGGTGCTCTGGTGGGAAATCAGATCGGCGCGTCGAATGATCAATATCGATACCAACAGCGTGGGTATAGTTATGCGCCGCAGCCGACCCGGGTCATCTACCAACAGCAGCCCGTCTATGTGCAGCGAAGCTACGGCTATTCGCAGCCGGTTTACTGCGAGCCAAGTTACCCACGATATTACTCTGCACCACGCAGCTCGGTGAGCTTTGGGTTTAGTTCAGGCCACCACTACGGCCACGGTCGTCCCTACTATGGGCATTCGAGACGCTATGATAGTTGTTACTGAAGTTGTGAGGCTTCGCCGATTGTTGGGTTTAATGTGATACTGAACCGAATGGCACTGTTTTAAGAGGTATTTCGGTAGCTTTAGAGAACCGCGAAACCCGCTCAAACGGCCGAGACGAGCCGCGCTCCTTGAGGGAAACGTGCCGATGGCGCCCTAAGTCAGTGCCATTCGACACTGATCCTTTTGCTCAGCTATATTTAGAAGGCGGCTAACGTGATGGGATGTGTCAACATTCCGGATGCTACAGTGGTGATACCAACACTCCTCAGAAATCGGGAAGGAATTCGGAAGCTGCGGCGGTTTTGGTGTATTCCTCCTTGGCTGCTTCATCCTGGCCAGCCATTTTCATTTTCCAGAAGCGGTTGATGGTAATAGAGGGCGAGTAGGGTGCTACCAACTGGACAAATTTCGTTCCCGATTTCACACGGTTGCTTGCGTTGATCGCTTCGGCGATAGGAGGCGCTGAATCGGGATCGAAAGTCATGGTGATCGCCCACTCTACGAGGTCGCGAGTTTTTGGGAAGCGGTCGTAGTAGTCCATTGCATAGTTGGCGAACTTTTGCACTTCGGGAAGGTCGCGGACGAGATCAGAGAACTCGTGGGTGGAATGGATTCCGAGTAGCAGAAGTTGGATGGTGCCCAGAGAACGTTCGGCGGGTTCCGCCCATGTGGCGAACTCCGGAGAGGCTTCTTTGGCGGCGAGATATGCCTCCAGCGAGAGTGCGGCTGTGACCGTTGACCGTAGCTGTGAGCATGGGTTGGATTCGAGCGATTTCTCCAATGCCTGGCGACGGGCGGTCAGGTTTTCTGGCACAGCGGTTGTGAAGGAGTTTATCTCATTGTCGAGAATCGTCGCATCGAGATAGACTTTCGATTCCTCGGGTAGCTGCTCACGGAGGCGGGCAGAAAATTCCGCATACTTTGCCAAGTTCTCCAAAGCTTCTTTGTCGTCCTCCTTGTGCATCGATTGCTCCCAGTCCTCTTGGTTCGATGTGGTGTCGACTTGAGCCCGCTCGAGCTGTTTTACTATTTTGGCGAGATGATCGTAGTCTCCTACAAGCGAGTAGGTAGTGAAGAGCATGGAGTAGTTTTCCAGATCCTGGGGGGCGAGAATTGTCGCTTTCTCGTAGAGCTTGACGGCTTTTTTGAAGTGACTGCTCGCGTTTAGTTTGGCGATCACCTGTTCACGCCCCTCTTCGTTGTCGTAGAGCGTGCGGAGGTAGGCGTCGTTACCGAGGAGTTGGACAAACTTCGACGAGTGCTTAATGAGCAAGACTTCGCGGATGGCTGCGTTGTAAAGTGCACTGGCAGTATTTGCGCAGAGAATGCTGTTGTTTGGATTTAGCGCCGTGGCTTTTTCAAGATACTCGACAGATTTGTTGAGATCATTCATGTCGCCGGTAAGGCGGTAGATCGTCGAGTGGACGAGTGCGCGGTTGTTGAGAATGACCGCATCGTTGAGGTCGCTGGGTGCGGCTTGCAAGGATTGCCGATAGAGCTTTACAGCCTCTTTGGTATCGCCTTCGGAGTAAGCTTGGTCGGCGCGGGCGGAGAGTAGGCTGGACTTGTTGGAAGGAACGGTGAGATCGGTTTTTTCGAGCCATTCGATCTTTTCATCGGTGTCGGCACTCATTGTCGCGCAAAGTGAGGCGGCGTTATTTTTGGTCTCTTCGTCAGAGGCTTTCTCGTGCGCTAGTTTGGCCAGTTCCAGTGCTTGTTCTGTCTCGCCGACTTCGCGGAGTGTTTGAGCGAGGGTGTAGTAGATGCCGCCGTCGTCCGGGTTGTTGGCGATGATGGTATCAAAGAGTTTTTTGCCTTCCGCGGGTTTGTTGAGCCAGTAATAAACCTGTCCCAGAAAGAACTGATAGTCGGTTGATTCGCTCGCCACATCCCTAAGGCTGAGAAAGCTCTCTTCGGCTTTCGCCAATGAAGTATCACGCGCTTCATCTGATTCCGCTTGCTGGCCGTTGCGAAGGTAGGCAATGCCCAAGGTCATGATGGAAGGTGTGAGATTTGCGTATTTATCCATCATCCGCCCGGCACGAATGTAGTTACCATTGGCGATGATTTTTTGCCGTAAATAATTGTCTACCATTTGCGACTGAGTGTCCTCGTCGGCAGATTCGTACATCGTGTAAAAACTCTCTGGCGCAGCCCCGCTATCGAGTTTTTCGAATTCTTGTTCATAGGCCTTTTGGTAGAGTTTATCACTCTCTACGATAGCCTTTTTCCAGTCGTCGACCATGCCAGCGGTGAAGGTTTCCAAATGCGGAATGGCTTCTGAGTATTGACCGAAATCCGCGAGTGCCTGACCGTAGACGCGATGAAGCTCAGCGGAGTCGAGCGAATCCGCGATGGGCTCAAGAGTTTGCAATACGGCTTCCGAATTGCCTGATGCTTCAGCGAGTAAGGCGAGGTTTTTACGAGCAGCAATCGCTTGTTTACCACCGGCGGCGATCTGTTGATTATAGATCGAGATGTAGATGTTTTCGTGCTCAGTGCGTACTCCGGCGACCGGTTTCACGATCTCTATTGTTTCCAGAGCAAGATCCGGGTTTTCGGCGATGTAGTCGGCAGCGAATTTGATTCCTTTCTCGTAGGGGTCGGGGAGTTCTTTGCGGTCGTAATAAGTGCTCCGATGACTCTTCGTTAAGATCCGAAGGCTATCAATTTTCACGGAGTCATTTTCGGATTTTAATCCAGCTAGCAGTGTTTCAGGGATTTTCTTGGCAGCTTGTAATGACAGGTTGGTATCATTGTATGCTACTCGTAAATATATTTCGGCGGCTTCGTTGTATCGGCCATTGGCCGCGAGTTCTCCTGCCTCATTCAAGGTTTGCTGGGCGCGGTATTCCGGGCTGGATTTTTTTACCGAGTCTTTAATGCCTAAGATCGAAATGACAATTAATGCAAGAACCGCGAGGTTGAGGATCTTGCTGCCGCTCGAGAGTTTTTCCTTTCCGAGGAAATACCATCCGCCTCGATCGGCATCAGCGACTCGATATGCGGAAAGTGTCAGCAAGGGGATCCACAGAAAGGTGATGCCGTAGCTTTTGATGTAGGTTCCCGTTTCGATATCGGTGTCCCGCTTGCCGAACATCGAAAAACCGCATCCATTGATACGACCGAGGAGAGGTGGATTCTTCGGTTTTAAGTTCGGGAACTTGCGTGCCAGAAGCGCTTCGGAAGGCTCTTCTTGTGGAGGTTGGGACGATGGAAGCGATGGTGGAGCGTCGGACATTTAATTTTCATGCCTTGTTAATGCATCAATGTCACGATGATTTTTCGGGTGGAATGGTGAAGTAGATCCGGTATTGGAGTTGGAGGAATGTGGCTACATTACGAGAGCGATGGTGCCGATCTGGTGTTCAGCGTTCCCGTGAGGGGCTATTCGCGGATGTGTGAAATTGGTGTCCGGTTTTTGCTTGAGATTTTAGTGGGCTGATTGAGGGTGCGGCTCCCGATTTAGAAGTTCGATTGCCTATCTATCCAATTCATGATTTCCGATCCAAACCACAGCTATACCGCCGCCTCAAAAGACGGTGTGATCTCGCGGCGCTGCCATCTGAACATTCTCGTGAAAGCGGCAATTGGAGGCATGCTTCTTCCCGTGACTGAGGCGTCAGCAATGTTTGGATTGGGTGGTCCGTCGAACTACGAAGATTTCTTGCATGAGCTCGATCTGAATTATCTGCGGGTGGATGACATTCTAGCTGCTCACGATAAGTCCCGAGGTGCGGTGAATAATTCACTTCCGCCAAAGAGCCAATGGAAGAACATCGAGGTGGCATTGAAGACGGCGGACTTGGCAGCGCCTCATCTTGGCACCAGGCGAGTGCGGATTGTTTCCGCTTACCGCTCACCAGCCTATAACGCGCGCTGCTCCGGAGCGTCGAGTCGATCCAAACACATGCAGAACCTTGCGCTAGACCTTCGTTACGACGCATCGCCGAGTCGAGTGGTAAGAGTGATGAAGCAACTGCGCTCGAAAGGGGCGTTTAAAGGTGGGATTGGTCGTTACCGTAGTTTCACCCACATCGACGGACGTGGGTATAACGTGAATTGGTAAGGTTGATTCGCAAGCGCTGGAAGTGCGGCTGCTACGTAAAACCTTCGGTCACGTGGTTATGCGCCGAGGGTATGGTGTTAGCCGACACGTCTAACCTACATTTCGCTGGCGCCTATTGACAATTGGCTAATGACCTTTGACCAACTCCTAAATCTTTCCATCCCATTTACGGGCGATCCAAAATCCGCTGGCAAGGGCGGTGAAGGTCAGTAGCCACCACCAAGTGAATTGGAGGGGCTTTGATTTCACGATCGGTGAGCGTGGGCGGAGGTTCGTCAGGCTCTCGATCAGGCTTGGAAGGTCTGCGGTGGATGTGACCGAGCCTTGGGTAATGGTGGCGAGTTCCTGAAACACATCGCCGCGCGCAGGTTGGCCGATTTTTTCGATGGATTGACCTTGGACGAGAACTTGGGTGGTAACAGTTTCGGAGGTGGCGGAAGACTTGGCGACGAAGGTGTATTCGCCGGGAAGTGTTACTTCGAATGACGAGAAGAATGCTCCGAAACCACCCTCGGATGGCGCCATGTCGATGCGACGGATTTCTCCCTGTGGGTTGGTGACGTCGACGGTGACGCTGCCGTCTTTCAATGGCACGCCAAACTCATCGTAGGCATTTGCGTTGAGGGTCAGGGTGGTGCCGGGTTCCGGTGTGGCCGGGTTGAGGAAAAAGCGTAAACGTTCACCTTCCGCCATTTTGCGTTGATAGGACATCCAGCGGGCCACCTGCCCCCAAAAGCGATAGTGGTAGAGATCTTCGACGCCGCGACGCCAACGCCATGCGCTATCGATGCCGAGGTAGAGCACCTTGCCAGTGCCGGCAGTGGTGGTGACGAGAAGGGGGATACGGCCTAAGGAGTTTTTGATCGTGCCGTGCACGGCGAGGACGTTGGTGCCGGCTTTGGCTTTGAGGATGGGTGCATACCAGTAGAAGCCGGGAAGGTTCTTCCACACGCCGGGATTGGCTTTTTCATCGCGGGTGAGGATGGTGAGTAGATTTTGTTTTCCCGTCGACGTGAGAGCGATACTTGATGGGTCGCCGGCGGACGTGCCGCGCGGTTTATCTTTGTCGAGGATGACGGGCAGGAGCGACCCGAGGGGGGAGTCGATGAGTGAGTTTTGATTGCCGAGGCGACCGGGAATGAACACCAGTCCGCTGGCCTGCTGCTCGACGAGTCGTTTGAGAAGGTCGGCTTGATCTTCGGTGAGTTGGCCCTCTTTCACGCCGACGTCGCCGAGGAAAATCACATCGTAGGTGGAGAGATCCTTGAGGTCGCCGGGAAACTCTTTGAGGTAGCCCGGCCCGCCGACTTTCACGGATTTGTCACTGTTGAGTAGCAGACTGTTTACGGTGACGCCGGGGTCGCGGTAGAGGGCGTTGCGGATGAAGCGGTATTCCCAGCGTGGTAGTGAGTCGATGACGAGCACCTTGATCGACTCCTTGCGTGCCGAGACTTTGAGTTTACGTGTGTTGTTCTCGGTAAGGAGTTCGCCGGGCTGGACGGGGACATCCAAGGTGAGGGTGGTTTCGCCTTCGTTTGTTGGTGTCCAGAATAGACTGTCCGAGGTCTCGCGAAGAGCCGGAAGTGTGATGGTCTTGTTGACGGGACGACCTCCTCCTTCAGCGAGGGTAATCACTACATCCACCGCCTCGGTCATCGAGTTTCGGATGGTGAAACTGATCTGCATTTTATCGCCGACAATACCGAATGCAGGAGCGGAAGCGGCGGTAATTTCAATATCGGGCAGACGTTGATCGCTGCCTACCCTGACGCCAAAAAATGGCACACCGCGTGCGAGCATTGACGCTCCTGCTTGGATGGGATTTCCTCCGAGGTTCCAGTCTCCATCGCCAAGCATGACGACGGCGCGCAGATTTTCGTTACGCTCCAGGGCGGTGGTGATTGCGCTATTGATGTTGGTGCCCGAACTGTTTGTAGCTTCGGGAGAGGATTCATCTGGACGCGCGAAGGACTCGACAACGACGCTGCTGTTTTCTCCTAGTTCGTTCCAGAGTTCTTCGTTTACACGTTGTTCGACAAACTCGGCACGAGTGATTGCTGCTGGCTTTCCTTCGGAGTCGGTGATGGCAACATCTGCGGTTTGCATTGATTTCGATTCATCAATGAGCACGGCAATGGTTTGCTTGATGTCAGGGTTAACTGTCGTGCGTATCTCTGGTTGGAGAATGGTGAGACACGCGAGGACGACCAAGGCGACGCGCAATATCTCCACCAACAAAGTGCGGCGTGAGTATTCCGAGCGATGCCAAGTGAGCCACGCGAGCACGAGGAACCCAGCCAACACGAAGAGTGTGATGGTGACAGTGGTCTGGTTGGCTGCGAAGGCGAATTCGGACATGGGTTGGTCGGTCTGCGATGGGCAGGATCAAAAAGCGGCAAGTTCAGGGTCGGGGTCGCCACCGCGTTTCGGTGGTAGGCTGAGGAGACCCTCGATGAAAAGAAACACGAGAACTGCGTAGGCGAAAAAACGCCAAACGGGTGATGCGAGGTTGCTTTCGCGGGTGACGCGTTCTTCAAACACCCGGATGGGCTTGTCTGCGAAAAGAGCGTTCACTGCGGCGACGTCGATGCGCTCCGTTGATGCTTCCGCGCTAGGAACGTTCAGCGCGGCGAGAAATTTCCCATCCCTGTCGGCGTAGATTCCTGCGCTGACTAAAGAGTTGATTGAGCTGGCATCGCCAGGTGAGACAAGCTTCCAGTCATCTCCAACGCTAGGTAGTGGTTCGCCAACGTCGAGCAGACGTGCGCCACCCACCCGGCTGGCTCCGGCGATGATCATTCGTTGAAGAGCCGGGAACATCACATTGTGTTGAAGCATGTCGGACCAGCGGTCATCCGGCAACGAGGTGAACGCAGTGACTGCGCCTGCTTTGATCGGACGTGTGGTTGCGAACGGCACGTCGTCCGAGTAGAGGGCGATGGGGATGCCTCCTTCCATCGAAACTGGTGCACGCCGGATTACAAACAAGAGATCGAGTGCCGGGGACGAACCATCATCGAAGTTGGCGAAGCTCCCGGTGTCTTTTTTCCAGTCGGTGACGGAAAACTGCCCATCGAGCGGCGCGGGTTCATTGTCGGCGAAAAATACACCGAGCAAACTGGGGCGGACTCCGCCCTCACCGGTGGCGCTCTCTTTTGTTGGGGGAAAAATGGCTAACTGCCCGCCGCGCTCGACGTAGCTGCGCATTGCGGACTCCAGTGCCTCGTCCTGAGGGATTGCCGCTTGCCAGATGACCATGCTGGTGTTTTCCCAGTCGATGCGTTGCCACTCCGATGGGGTGAGTTTCACTGCGGTGCGCGAATTGAATGCGTTGGGTGCGGCGGCGATGGCGAGTCGGTCTGCTGCGGTGCCAGGTTCGGCGACGACTGCGGTGACTAGTGGTGCAAGATCGCCGTAGGTGAACCATGCGAGGTTATCCCGGCTGTTGGGATCTGCGGGAAGTTTAACCGAGCCGAACCCGGCGGAATTGTTACCAGAGGCGAGTTCAATGCGTTTGCGGATGGTGGTCGTGCCGGCAGAAAGTCGCAGGCTCTGTTGGGTCTCGCTTCCTCCGTCGATGGCGAAAGTCACAGGGATGGTGATCTCGCTGCTGGATTGATTGTTGAACTGAAGGTCGACGATGATGGCATTGCCCTGGCGTTCAACGCGTTGGACATTGACGCCGAGGTTAGCGGTGTCGCTTGCGCTGTCGCCGGTCAGTGCAAGCACGCGAATGGGGACGTCGGTGGGAAGAGTGTCGAAGGATTTCTCGAGGGACTCCCACACGCCCGATTGTGGCTGCCAGTTGGATTCCTGGAGGTCGGAGGCGATCCAGATCTCTGCGTTTTCGCCGGGGCTGGCGGAAAGGTATTCGATGGCAGTGGTCAGCAAGCCGGGGATGTCTGCTGCGGCATCGCTCGGTCCGGTTTGCGGGAGTTCTTCGAGTTTGGTGCTATTGGTAAGCGAGAGAGGTTCGCGGGTTGCGCTGTCGATAAGGACGACTTTGGCACCGCCGCCGAATTCGCGTAGAGCTTTCGACAGACGGGTGATGGCATTGGCGCGCTTTGACTGTTCTCCGAGGGCGTCGGTGACTTCCATGCTCGGTGAGCGATCGAAGATCAGGATGATGGTTTCCGGTGAATTGTTGCCGGCCCAACCGAGCCATCCCCCAGCGATGGGGCGCGCGATAGCGGTGATTAGCGCAGCAAGCGCCAACACGCGGCAAGTAAGGATCAAGATATGCCGCAATCTCCGTCGGCCCTTCGATTGGCGGTTCGCTTGTAGTAAAAACATCATCGCACCCCACTTGATCGTGCGGTGTCGCCGCTTGTTGATCAGGTGGATGATTACCGGGATCGCCGCGAGAAGCAGCGCGCCTAGTATCAATGGATTGAGGAATTGCATTGGAGTTTGTTAGTGTTCAGATTTCAGTTGGCTGAACCAAGTGGGCGATGGGTTGTGTTATCGTCGTTTAGACGGGGCATCTATCTGATTGACATCGGAAATTAGGAACTGAAAACTGAAAACTGAAAACTTGTCAGCGCTTTTTCGGGAGGCGGGCGGTGAGGAAGTCGGCGAGCACTTCGTCGTAAGGTTGGTCGGTGAGGACGCGGTGGTAGTCGGACTTGGAGTCCATACAGTTGCGGCGGGTGGCTTCGAGGAATCCGGAGAGGGCTGATTTGTAGCGGTCGGCGATGGTGTTGGGATCGGCGATGACGACTTCGCTTCCTTCGAGGTCAACGAAACGCTGCGGACGGTCGAATTCGAAGGCAATTTCCTGAGGATCGAGCAAGTGGAATGCGGCGATATCGTGTTTGTTGAAGCGCAAATGCAGGAGGGCGTCGCGGAGTTCGTTCGGTGGGTAGAAGAAGTCCGAGATGATGATGATGAGTGCGCGTTGACGCACCTTTTCCGCGAGTTCGTGGAGGGTGTCTGGCAGTGATGCCGGGCCCTCTGATTTGGTGTTTTCCAGGAGATCGAGGATGACTTCGAGGTGCGAAGGATTGCGTCGAGCTGGTAGATTGACGGTGCCGGATTCCGCACAGCGGCTGAGTCCGATGGCGTCGCCACCTTGGAGAGTCAGATAGGCGAGTGATGAGGCGATGCGTTTGGCGTAGTCGAGTTTGCTCATGCGGTCGCCTGCGGAAAACCCCATTGATCCACTGGAGTCGATGACGATGTAGGCGCGGAGGTTGGTTTCGGCCTCGAACTCTTTGATGTAGAAACGATCGCTGCGAGCGTAGGCACGCCAGTCGAGACGGCGGGTGTCGTCGCCGGGGACGTATTTCCGGTATTCGGCGAACTCCACACTGGACCCGCGGTGCGGGCTTTTGTGGCGACCTGAGACGGTGCCAAGCATCGGTCCGCGGGCAAAAAGCGGAAGCGCGCCGAGCCGTCCGATGACGGACGGTTCAAAAAAGTCGCGAGATTTGCTAGTGGAAGCTGCCACTGGTGATCGTTATTCGTTACTGGTTATTTGTTATTGGTTGGTAGCCCTTGCCGGTCATCTTTCAAACCGCGGCAGGTACCAATCTCGGATAACGGATCGTTACTTCTCGCGGGTTTCTTCGATCAGGCGCTCGACGACACTGAGGCTGGTCATGCCCTCGCTCTCTGCGGCGAAGTTGGTAAGCACGCGGTGGACGAGGACGGGCTTGGCGACTTCTTCTATGTCTTCCATGCGGACCATGTAACTGCCTTTAAGCGCTGCGCGGGTTTTGGCACCGAGGATGATGTATTGAACGGCTCGTGGTCCTGCACCCCAAGCGACGAGATTTCTCAACCAAGCTGGAGCGGACTCTTCTGTTGGACGGGTTTTGCGGACGAGGCGAACGGTGAAATCGTAAAGGTGATCGGGAACCGGGACGCGACGGACGAGATCCTGGAACTCCATCAACTTCTCGCCGGTGAGCACGTGGTTAACGGCTTTTGCGGCACCGCCGGTGGTCTCGCGGGCGATGCGCACTTCTTCAGCGTGAGAGGGGTAACCGACTTCGATGAGGAACATGAAGCGGTCGAGTTGGGCTTCGGGAAGAGGGTAGGTGCCTTCTTGCTCGACGGGGTTTTGAGTGGCGAGAACGAAGAACGGTTTGTCGAGTTCGAAGGTTTTGCCGACCACGGTGACGCGGCGTTCCTGCATCGCTTCGAGCAGAGCTGCCTGCGTTTTGGCGGGTGCACGGTTGATCTCGTCGGCGAGCACGATGTTGGCAAACACGGGGCCTTTGACGAACTCAAATTCACGTTTTCCACCGATTCCGGAGTCCTGAAGAATATCCGTTCCGGTGATGTCCATTGGCATCAGATCGGGAGTGAACTGAATCCGGCTGAAGGAAAGCGACATCGTCTCGGCAAGCGTGCTGACGAGAAGCGTTTTTGCGAGGCCTGGCACACCCATTAGAAGCGAGTGTCCGCGCGAGAAGATCGAGATAGCGAGTCGCTCGACGACTTCTTCCTGGCCGATGATGACCTTGCCAATCTCGGTAGTGAGTTGCTTGTAAAGGTCGCCGAGTTCGGCAATGGCTTCGACATCCTTGGATTGGAGTTGCTCGGGAACTTCGGACGGAATGGAGTCTGGGGCGGGGCTTGAAATGGGATCGGACACAGGCGGAATCTGGATGTGATGGGAATCGGTTTAAAAGCGATGTGCGACAGTCATCGGACTGCCGTGAATGTGTGTACAGAACAGAAACGCCCTCGACAAGCGTTCGTTGTCTTGTTTTTCCATTTATCCGAGGAAAAGTTTGGTCGGGATGATGGCAGTTTGAGGCTTAATGTGCCGATGGTTTGGAGGGGGTGGTCAGCGTGTTGCTGAGACATGGGTTCAATACTGCCCTCGTCATCTTTTTTGTGCGTGATCCAAAGGTTGGATTGGATGGATGCGAACATACCCTGCAAATGCCGAATATCTTCCCAAGGGAAGGTCGTTTTATGAGTATGTTAGTTTAAATCCCTGTCCCAAACCTTTCCACTTTGCGAAAAATGAACAGCCAATCATTCTCACGTCGGAATTTTCTTAAAACTGGAACTGCGGCATCGGTCTTTGGGTTTCCAATGATCGTGCCGAGTCGTGTGCTGGGCGGGCCGGATGCTCCCAGCAACAAGCTCAATATTGCCGGGATTGGTGTTGGTAATCAAGGTCGAGCGAACATGAATGGCTGTAATGGTGAAAATATCGTCGCCTTGTGTGACGTCGATCACCAGTTTGCCGCCGGAGCATTCAAGGATCATCCGCAGGCAAAGCGCTACAAGGATTTTCGCGTGATGTTCTCCGAGATGAAGGATATCGATGCGGTGGTGATCGCCACTCCGGATCACACCCACGCAGCCATCGCCATGGCCGCAATGGCAAAAGGCATTCATGTGTTTTGCCAAAAGCCTCTGACACATGATATTTCCGAGGCGCGAATTCTCGCCGATGCTGCAAAGAAATACGATGTGGTGAGTCAGATGGGCATTCAAGGACATGCCCAGGAGGGGATCCGCTTGATCACTGAATGGATCGAGGACGGCGCGATCGGTGAAATTCGCGAGGTCGATGCCTGGTGTAGTCTGATGTATTCTCCGCCCGGCCATGCCTATTGGAGTTCCATCCTGCAGGAGCGCCCGGAAAAAGGGCAGGCTCTACCTGAGGGACTGGATTGGGAGAGCTGGATAGGACCAGCTGCAATGCGTCCGTATCATCGATGCTATCATCCCTCGACCTGGCGTTGCTGGTGGGATTTCGGTTGCGGCATGATGGGTGATCGCGGAGCACACACACTGGATCCGGTTTTTTCAGCACTTCAGCTTGGCTATCCGGACTCCATTGAGGGCTCTGACATCGTGGGTGGGAACACTGAGGTCCATCCGGATAAAGCCAAGGTGGTGTTCAAGTTTCCCGAGCGCAAGGGCTTCCCTGCATTGAAGATCAATTGGTATGAAGGGCAGGAACCACCTCGCCCCAAAGAGCTTGAAGAGGGGCGCATCCTTCCGTCGGGTGGTGGCACATTGTTCAAGGGTGACAAGGGAACCATCTGGGCGGGTGTCTACGGTAACAGCCCGCGGCTGATCCCGGAAAGCGCGATGAGAGCCTACAAGCGCCCTGAAAAATCCTTAGCAAGAATCAAGGGCGATATAGTCCAAGACTGGATTCGTGCCATCAAGGAGAACCGTAAGGCCTGTGCTGATTTCAGTTATGCCGGCCCATTAACCGAAGTGGCTCTGCTGGGCAACTTGGCGAAGCGATTCCCTGGCCGGGAACTCAAGTGGGATGGCCAGGCTATGAAAGTGACCAATCATGTTGAAGCCAATGAATGGGTCAAGCGGCCGCGCCGCGAAGGCTGGGAAATCTGAGAAAGCTCACAACAAAAAACGGCGGTCGGTTGATGTCACCCCGAATCCGCTCCGCTCACACCACCCGATGTGGGCGAGGGCGCCCACACTCCGTCGCGCAAGGCTTCGTTTGGCTCTTTGCACACAGCGCCATTCATTGTTGGAGGGGGTGCGCCTCGCGCCCCACATTCACTGTCCACCGCTCATCGATGCGCTAACCCAGAAAACCAAGCGATCAAAGGAGCCGCTGGCATCACCTGCTGCGCTCACGTTCTGCAAGCTGAGCAGGCTATAGATGGGGAGATGGAAAAAATGCGGGTCATGGCAGGAAGTCTGCTTGGCTGAGGGTTGTGAGATCACTCTGCGACCATGGTTTCACGCGTAAATGCATGCGCACTGCATGATTGCGGATGGCATTCTCAAAGAAGTTACGAACGTAGCGACCGTTGCCAAAGCCTTGCTTGGCACGAGCGAGTTCTTTTTGGAAATGCTCGGACAATGCAGATTCGGCATCGGGATCCAGTTCGTATTGGTTACTCTTGCAGAAGATACGAAGGATCCCAAGTAGTTCCAGGTTAGTGTAATCCGGAAAATCGAAGTGGAGGTTGAAGCGGGAATGTAGTCCAGCGTTCGATGCTAGAAACTCTTCCATGTCCTTCGGATATCCGGCGACGATGATGATGAGCCGGTCGCGGTAATCTTCCATTCTCTTCACCAGGGTATCGATGGCCTCGTGGCCGAAATCGTTGTCACCGCTGCCCGCGAGCGAGTAGGCCTCATCGATGAACAGCACCCCATCGAGTGCTTTTTGAACGATATCGTCGGTTTTTTTGGCCGTATGTCCGATATATTGCCCGACCAGTCCTAGGCGGTCGGTTTCGACAAGATGGCCTTTTTTTAGAATGCCTATAGCGGCGAAGACGTTGGCAACGATACGGGCGATAGTTGTCTTCCCTGTGCCCGGGTTTCCCGAGAATACCATGTGTAGCGAGAGATTTGCACTTTTTAGTGAGAGCTTTTCCCGTGCCTGCTGAACCTCCAGGAAGCGGATGAGTTTCTCGACCTCAGCCTTGATATGATCTTGTCCAACGAGGGCGTGGAGTCTATCCAGGCACTCTTCAACACTGGGTCGCTCGGTGTCGGCGTCGTCCTCCTCGTTGGAACTCTCTGGCGCGGATTCGCCGGTGATTAACCAACGGATGGATTCCTCTGCTCGCTCTCGATTTCCTCCCAGGAACTTGGCTGCAAGATTATCGAGGAAGAGTTGTTCGTCATGGCTAATCGGGCCGTCGGCAAGGGCGCACCCCGCGGCGATACGGAAGAGATGCACGCCCCATTGAGGTTGATCGCGGAAGGTCCGTAATTGATCGAGATCGTAGCTCATGAGAGCATCTACCCGAGAATCAAGTAGACGGCGATGAACAGACGACCACTCGAGATGACGGGAAACTCCATCGAGGAAAGCCGTCTCGCGCTGACCGAAGCGCCCGTCCATGCGGGCGCAGAGAAAAATGAGAAAATAGATCTCGAAGTCGAGTTCGAAGGCGGGAGCGTTCGACTCGGAAACCATACGATCGCGTAATTCGCGTGTGCCGTGAAGGCTGCGGGTGACGAGGTTGCCGATCATTGATCTTGTGACAGCACAGCGGGAGTGGAGGGCGAACGATCAAATGCCCGCCAGTGATGGTTTTTTGCCCCGATTCGGTCGATCAGTAGCTTGGCAATCTGATCGGCGATAGAGCTTTTGCCACAGGTGAATACATCTATCGCGGCATAGCCGTGCTCCGGCCATGTGTGGATGGTGAGGTGGCTTTCCGCGATGACCACCACACCGCTCACCCCTTGCGGGGCGAAGCGGTGGAAGTGGCTGGAAACCAGAGTCGCCCCAGCTTCGACGGCGCAGGACTTCATCACCGACTCCAACCGGGGAGCGGAATCGATCAGGTCGCGCGGGCAATCGTTGAGTTCGACGAGCACATGGCGACCAGCAGGTGATGAATCCTTTGGGCTGATCATGTTTAGTTCGCTTCTTGTCCTTGGCCGTCGTTCATTTTCGCTTTGAGCGCGGCGAGCTTGTCTTGCACCGCAGGATTGGATGAGCCTCCGCCGATTTCCTTGAACTCGTCTTCGAGCTTGGTTGGGTTGACGGTCTCGGAGAGTTCCTTGGCGGCGTCGGCCTCGTATCCTTGGCGCTCGGCTTTTGCCTTGAGTCGTGCCATGAGATCATCAGTATCGTTTTTCTTGCTGATACGAGCTTTGGCTTCGTAGATGTCCTTTTTGACGGATGCGGCCTTCGACTGAGCGATGATGAAATCTTTGTTTCGTTTGAACTCAGCGATCTCATTTTCCATGGAAATGATCTCTTTTTTGAGTTCATCCACGGATTGCTTCTGACTTTGCCAGTTGGGCTCGAGACCGGTCATGCGCTGTTCGTGCTCGGCGGCGCGTTCCAGGGCTTTGACGGCGAGATCCTCGCGCCCGCTGCGCATGGCGGCTTCGGCTTTCTGCTCCCAGTTGAACTTTTCAGCTTTCTCTTTTTCAAGCTGAGCCTTGGTTTGGCGTTCTGTAGCGATGCATGCTTGGATGGATTTTTTGGCTTCGCGGATTTGTTTATCTTTGTCGCGGATGGCCTGTTCGAGCATCAGTTCGGGTTTTTCGAACTTTTCGACGACTTGATTGGCGGAAGCCTGTCCGATTTTAAAAATGCGGGAGAAAATACTCATGGTTTAGTAGGGTTAGGCTTGAAGGGCATCTTGGAGGAGTGGAGTCACGCGGTCGACGGCGAGTTCGAGAGCGTCGAAAACGGCGAGCAATTCTTGATCGCAGAGGTCACCGGTTTCACGACTCTCGACAATCACCAAGCGGATGTCATCGGGATTACTGGAATCGAGTCCGAAGCTGACGGGTAAGACCTCTGTGTTGAGGTCGAGTAGTTTGGTGTAGAATTCAAGGGAAGCAATTTGGCTCGCTGCGCCAAGATCGACTTCGAAGTAGATTTGCTTTTCGTCCAGTTTTAGGAATACGGGCAACTCATCCGCGCGGTCTACTCGGAAAACGTTGCTGCCGAGATCTTCGACCTGGAAGCCATGGGTTTGGAGAAAGTCTGGAAGCTCTTCCTCTCGCTGGAGTTTAATTAGGGGTGTCATGTTGGTTTATTTTCTTTGCTGGGTAAGACATGTGTGTGAGTTGAGTTAACACATCTGCGCCTGAAATGAAGAGTAGAATTTTGGCTGGATTTTGGAATCGCTTTTTCTGTGTCTCTTTGTTGCGTGGAATCAGTGATTTGTATTGTCCGAGCGAATAGAGTTTTCGAAATTACGGAAATCGGACTCGCAATCAGCGAGAACGACGAGTTCATCAGTTGGTTTTAAGGGTTCGGATTTTGGCGGTGGGAGTTGGACAACTCCGTCCCGGATTCGCCCGAGGATCACGATGTTGCTGGGGTGTTGAATGGCGGCAATTTGGATCTCCGAGAAAGCTTTCGAGGGCAGCCGGTGGGATAGAATATAGAGTTCGGATCCTTGATGGTAGGTGATCAATTGATCGAATACACGTCGCAGTCCGGGGCTGACCAGTTCCTGAACCAACAGCCTTTCAGAGAACCCACTGATTGGCACTATGCCATCCACTCCCGCTCGTTCCATCATTGGCAGATTCTCGCGGTCGACGACTTCGACAATGAGTTGTGGTGGATTTTCCATGGCTTGGCGCAAGTGGTTCACCAGACTGGCGGCGGCGAAGCTTTGCGCATCGGATGCGGGAAGCGTGGGGTCGTCCGCTAGAATGATTACACCGCTTGCAGATTTCACAGCGGCGTGATCAAGGGTTTCTTCCATTGCGGACACGCCCTTCACCCATTGGATATCGTGCTTGGTGAATTCTGCGGGACACTCGGTAAGTCGATTGCAAATGACGACTGCGGGAGTTTCGACGCCTTGTTTGTTCGCGCGATATTCGAGCACGACTTGGATAACTTTGTTCACCGACGGGCAGTGGCAGACGATGAGGTGATCACTGAATTTCATGGTTCGGAGTCCTTTCTTTCGTTGGTTGAAGGTTTCGAGCACAATCTCTGCGGTGGTTCCCAGCAGGTAACCGATGAGCCCGATGCCAAAAATAAAACAGGGGTAGGCGACGAGAAACCGCCCCGCCCAAGTGACTGGATAGTAGTCGCCATAGCCGACTGTGGTCATGGTGACCATCGCCCACCATAACGAGTCGGCGAAGGTGAGTTCTGGGTTCGCTCCGCACTCTGCGAAGTAGAAGCCAAGAGCGAAAATGAAGTTGAGCAGAAAGGCGGCGAAGAATCCCGATGCGAGGCGGAATACCGGGCGATGGCTCTTTGCCAGCAGTCGTCTAATGAGTATAAAAATCATGATCCTAGCACCAATTTTCCTCCCAGAACGGATCGCGTCCTTCGGGTTGGATGTAGCTGCTGAAGTCAAACTCGGATGCGGCGGGGAATGCGACGGGCTCTACGATACGATCAACGGGTCGCCCGCCCGGAAGGGTTAGAGGTTTTCCATCCAGCACACGTTGCGCATCAGCGAGCAATTCCCCCAACTGCGCCGCACCTTGTGCGAGGATGTCACTCATCACGGCTTCTCCGGAAATGGCTTCACCCTCGCTCTCGTAGCCTAATTCACTGACATCGATGGCCTCGTTACAGATCTCCAGAATCTCATCCCATACGGTTCCGAGAAGCAGGTCGAACTGCCAGCCAGCGGCATCGCGCCCGAACCGATCTTCGCGGATGAAGCTCATAAAGACGATTTCCACCGCATCGATATCGAGATACTCAGCTACGGCGACGCGCAGATCCTCGAAGCGTTCATCGCCGAGGTATTGCTTCCACTCGTGGTCTTCGGTGAAGTCGAAATATTTGGCAAAAGCAAACTCGCCAGCTTCCAAATCCACCGCAGAAAAGATATCGAAGAAGTAAACGAACTTGGCGAAACGCTGCATGAACTTCTCGATCACATTCCGCCCGGCTTGGGTGGGGATGTATTCTTTCTCCTCGCGAATTTCCACCCATTCCTGAACCATCAACCACTCGAGAATCGGTTCGAGGTCGGAATCTCCGCTTTCCAGCCAGAGCTGGAAAATCTGCGGGCGGTTGATCATGTATTCCAGCAGGTAAAGACCGGCGAAGCGCAATTTCTGCTCGTCACCGATTACCCAGGGATCATCGTCGTTTTCTGGCATAACCGAAGATTAGAGAAAGGAGGCGTTGAGAAGGAGTGCGAGCCCGAGGACAGCACCGCCTTCGATCAGTGCGGCTCCCCAGTTGCGGTCGTTTTGAATCTCATGATCCAGTGACGATCCCGGGAGCAGGAAGCGATCAACGAGAAAGCGGCTGAAGAGAAGGACTAACATGGAAACCACCGCCCAAGCGACGAGTGCGATAAGCGAATCACTTCCCGCTATTTTGGCGGAGAGCAGCCATCCCATGGCGAGGAGCGTCATGCCCAGGGCGACACCAGCCGCTTCGTTATCTTTTTCGATCTCATCATGGATATCGTATCCACAGGATTTTTGGTAAAGCACGCCGAGGGCAATAAATGCTCCCTGGCCGATGACGAAGAAGACGAGGGTATCGAGTATTTCCAATCCGAACGAGCCCCCTGTAGTGCCTTGCAAGGATGCGGAAGCAATCAGCGCGGTGCCTAGATAGGTGCCTGCGATCACAGCTCCAGTGCCGACGTTTCTATCATCGACGAGTTCTTTCCGGTTGTTGAATTTGCTTAACAGGAAGCGGTCGTTGATCCACGCCGATGTTAAGAGAAGAAGGATCGCGATGACTGACCACAGCGCGGAAAGCCCGAGATCCTCCCAGACCACGGAATCCGCGGCGATGGGTGAGGATTTGAAGGTGCTGGCGATGACAATCATCACAGCAAGGGTGAATCCGGCCATCTCCACAGCGACGGCTTTGTTGTCCTTTTTGACCAGTTCCTCGTTGAGGTTGATCTTGCCAAAGGTGGACTTTAGCCAGCGCGCGAGGAAGACAAGGATCAGCGCGAGCAGAAAGTAGAGAGCGGAGGGGGCTAAAAAGAGGTCGTAGAGTGGACCGATGTCAAACCAGTCGTGAATGCGTTCGTTCATAGGTAAATGAGGTAAAGATTTTGGCGATGATTATTTTCCGCCGCCGAATGAACTGCGTCCGGACGAACCGCCTGATGAGCGACCGAACCCACCGGAACCCACCGACTTGCCGCTGCGCGTGGAAAAGCTCTTTTGCGATTTCGTGGGGTTGGAGACGATGCGGGCTCGGGCAGCCTGTTTTGTTGCGTTAGGCGAGGATACTTTAGGTGGTGTGCTACCGCCGGATTGAAATGACCGTCCCGGATAGCGACTCGAAACATTTCTCTGATAGGTGGTGTCATTTTGTCGTGACCATCCGCCGCCATAATGACCTGGATAGGAGTTGTAGCCGTAAGGAGAAGAATAGTTATTATGTCTGGAGAAGATATATCCGAGCAACAGTGCATCCGTGAGTCCAAAGGATGACCGGTAGTGGGTATTGTTGCCATAAAGCGAGGAGTTGCCTCGGGTGTGCATTGTTGCTTGATTGCCCTCTTTGACGAACTCAATCGTGGCGATCTCTTGGACTTCGCCTGGGGTGAGTTCCGTCGTCAACGAAAACCCGCGGGTGTCGCCAGAGCCGTATTCGGTCACCTTGATGTAATCCACCTTGCCGTCGTCATTTAGATCGATGTTGTTTACTCCAGTGCCCTTAGTGTTGAGCTTTTCCTCGAGATCAGCAGCATTCTTGCTGGACTTAGCCAAGTCGGAGACGGCTTTCAGATCCAGCCCTTTGGCAAACTCTTGGGCAATTACATCTGTGGTCACCTTGTTGCGGCTTTTGCCACAGGTGCCCATCATCGCGAAGACGAAAATTATTCCGAAGACGGCGGCGCCTATTTTCATGAGTGCGTTCATGAAAATATAGCTAACACATCATTATCGAGTTTGCCAACCCTCAAGGTAATGTTGGTAGATTTTTGGTTCTGTTAGTGAGGTGATGTCATCGTAATGAGTCTCTAATTGCTGCTTGCCAAACTCCAATGACGCGCGAATCAATCCAGGCGTAAGGTAGCGGGTTGGTGCCTGAATCTTCTCGATGGCGCGTAGTCTTGCGGCCACGGCATGTTCATCGGGCCCCGTGTTTTTCCAAGCGAGCCACCACCCCCATTCGCCGAACGATGGCACGTTGTCGTGGTATGGCAGCGCGTGAAAGCCGGACGCGGACAGCGTCCGCCCAACACAAAGAAATGCTTCCTTCGCGTGGACCGGAGACCCACTCTGCTGGACCAGCATTCCGCCTGGATTAAGATGGGTTTTTAGCGACTCATAGAATGGTCTGCCGTAGAGCTTCGCCAGATCGGGGGTGGATGGATCTGGGAAGTCCAGGATGATCACGTCGTAGGCTCCACTCGCACTGCGAACGAAGCTTGCCGCATCAATATTCAAAATATGAAGTTCGGCGACGGCTTCAGATTTCGGGCGAGCGATGCGGCGCTGATGCGGTTCGACCAGAGTGAAGGTTTCACCGTCGGAAATTCCATCGCCCGTGCGCAGACGAACGCGTGCATCAGTCAGGCTCCCCTTGTTGAGTGAAACGAATCCTTCGTCCTTGGCCGCCAGATCGGTCATCGCTGGATCGATGTCGACCAAAGTGATTGTCTCCACCTGTGGATATTTGAGTAGTTCACGCACAGCCAGTCCGTCGCCGCCGCCGAGCACCAGGATAGATGATTTCTCACTGGTGAGTTCCATGACGGGGTGCACCAAATTCTCGTGGTAGATGAATTCATCGGTGGAGTCGAACTGAAGGTGTCCGTTGATATAACATCTTAGCGTATCACGATGATCGCGGGTGAGTATGATGTGTTGGTAAGGCGTTGTTTCGGACAGCACGATAGGATCGCGGTAGAGCCGTTGCTCGGCTTTTACTGCGAGCGATTTACCAAAAACCAAGCCACCGACCACCAGCAGGATGGCGATAATAAACTCAATCGAGATCAGGCGTTTCCTCGCCAAGCGATGACGGAAAATGAACCCACTGATTCCAGCCGCTAAAAGCGTGATCGCAGCGAGTACGAAACTGATGCGCTCTATCCCAAGAAAGCGCACCATGAGAAATGTCCACGCCAAGGCACCGAGCAGTGCGCCGATGTAGTCCATCTTTAGAACCTGTGCCAAATTCATTCGCATGTCCGGTTTTTCCGATTCGTTGAGGCGCATGATCACCGGGATCTCGAACCCGATCAAGGTGCCCACGACCAGTGCTAACAAATATTGTACGAAGATATAGAGGGCGGGCATTTCCGCAAAGGTCACGATAAGCAGCAGAGGTCCGCACCCGCCGAGTACGGCGAGCCATAATTGCGAGCGTAGCAACAAATCAGCGAGTTCTTTCTCGCCGATCTTTTTCTGAATCTCAGCGCCCAAGCCCATCGCGAAGAGCATGGTCGCGATCATGGTCGCCCATTGCTGCACCGAATTGCCAAGCAGATCGGAGGCGATTTTGCTCAAGGTGTATTCATAGGCGAGTCCGCACCCACCAAGCAAAAACATCAGAAGAGAAAGCCAGAGTGGATTAACCTTCTCCTTTCCTTGCGAAGCGTCGACGTGCGTCTGAATATCGGACATGTGGATTCATAATGGTGGTTTTCCTGTGATGCAAAGCCCGTCCGAAACCAAATCCGCGCGGCGATCCTCGAGTCTGAGGAATTAACTTCCTCTTAATGACACTTCACAACCATTGCCGCCGGGTTCGAGATCGATGGTGAGGGTGTTTTTTCCAGGCTTGAGTAGTTCGCGGGTGATGGGTTTGAGCAGTAGATTGATGGTGCGTTTATCAATGCTCTCCATCTTATTGTCCAGGATGACAGTTCCGTTGAGTTGAACCTTCATCTTCTTGACCATGATATAAGTGAGATAGAGGTTGTCGATCTTTGTTATGTCGTCGACGTCGAACTCGCCGCTCAGGGTGTGGGCCTTGCGCAGAGTATGTTCAGGACCTGCTTTGAGAGTGATTAATGCCTCACCGACATTCATGGTGTTTAGGGCACGCTCTCAAGTAGTGCAGCAGCGGACTTGCCATACAGTGTATTCGTTTTCTTTGCCACTTGTCCAAGCCAACTGCGCGCACGGGATTGGTGCTCGATGTCGTCAGCGACGAAGTTGAACCCTTTCTCTCCTCCCCAGCTCGATCCTTTGGTCGCATCATGATACATCTTACCGAGCGCCAAGGTTTCTTCTGCAGTGGGGGCTTCAAGTGCGGCCTTGAAACCCTTGAGACGTTCGTCTGCTGGGTCGATCAAGCCCTCAATGCCGAGGAGTTGGTATTTGAGGGTATAGAGGTCTCCGCTTTGCAGATTAGCCTCCATGTCGGCGAGGGTGAGATCAATGCTGGTGAGGTTGCTTAGGGAGATGCTCTCGAGTTGCGCTGCGAGTTTGGGGACGCGTGGGAGCGGCGAGTTCTTGAGTTCTGCAGCCGCTTTGGCAGCGCCGTTGAAATCTTTGTCGCGGAAAAGATCCAGGGCAGGTTTCAATGCTGCGGGGGCATTGGCGGCGAAGACGCTGTCGCGTCGGCCAAGCATGGCAAGGCGTTCACTGCCTGCGAGGTAGCTCAGGGCGAATCCGCCGGTGTTCCACATCGGCCCGCTTTTGACGTAGTTGCCGGAGCCGAGGTCGCCTTCGCGTTTGTTCGGCATTGGCTGAGTCATGAATGAACCATCGCGGCGGCGGGCGAGATCGCGGTATGAGTGAAAGCGTTGCCAGAATTTTGTGTAATTTTCACTACCGGAGAGTGAGGCACCAAGTGGTGACCATGTTTGGTTGAAGTAGTTGCCGCTGTGACCGCCTTCGAAGTTGATGAGATTGGAACTGGCGCAAAGTCGAGCGAACCATTGGGCGGCAGGATCGGCACCAAGGATGTGGAAGGCAAGAGCAGCCACGCCGTTTTTCCCGTTGGCGGTGGTTGCATAGTGTGGTGGGTGGTCGCCGTAGGGGATGCTGCCACGACCGGCATAAGATCCGTAAAAGCGGATGCTGTTAGCGATGGCTTCGTTAGCGACATCGATGCCGCATTGGTTCGCCAGCACGATGGAGAAAAAGCAGATGACTCCCGTTGAGTTCACGGAGCCATAACCTGGCGGCACGTAATCGGGCACTGAGCGGTGGCCCCAGGTTCCTGGGTTGCATTGGCCGTCCTGGAGAACTTGCGCATACTCGCGGATGGTTGGCAGCACGCGTTCGTCTCCGGTGGCGAGATAGTATTCGCAGAGAAAGGTGTTGGTGTTCCCCCAACGCCACGTTTCATGACCGGCATCGGTGATGGTGTGCAGTAAGCTCATGCGCATCGCAGAGCGACGGACGTGGTCGAGATACTTGGGGTCGTGGGTGGCGAGGAGAAGGCCAGCATCATGCGGGCGACCGATGCCGGGAGGGTAGCCGTCGGCTGGCATGTGTTTGGCGAGAAATTCGGCGGCGTTTTCAACGATTTTTTGCGACTTCGAGCAGTCGAGCGGCACGGTGTTTGAGTATGTGCCCATGACGGGCAGGGTGATGGTGACCGTTTTGATCTTGCCGTTGCGGCTGCGCAATAGCTTGAGTTGACCCTTTCCAGCATCGCTCTCGGCCCATGTGATGGCACGAGCGAAACTTAGTCGGGCGTCGGTGTCGAATAGCCTTTCCATGGGAGCAACTGCCCATGTGAATGCGGGTGTCTCGGGTGGGATCGCAGCGCCGACGATGACGTCGTAAGGTTGGAGGATGCCATCTGCTGGTGAGCCGGTCTCGACGCTCTTGACCAATATCTCGCGGCTTTCGTTGGTGTCTTTTCCGTGGCCGTAAACCCATCCGCGGGCACCGATGGGTCCGAGGTTTTGGGTGACGTGCCAGTTACGAATTCCGGCGTAGGGTAGTGGCGTGAGATACTCGGGCAGCTTCGCGAGGTCTTTTTCCTGTCCATAGGATGGAACGAGGAGAAGAGCGGCAAGCAGAGTGGAAAGTGTTAGACGGTGCATGATGAGTTTTTGGAAAAGGATTGCAGGGGAAGGGGTTTAGAGACTCTCCAAGTATTCGATGGTTTTCTTGAGCTCTTTGGCACCGGCCTCGATGTCGCGGTTCGGTGCGATCTTCGCATTTTTGCCGTTGGCTTCGATGTCGGCGAGGATGGCTTTGAGTTCAGGTAAGATGATCTTGGCATCCTTGCCGAAAGCCTTGGCAGAATTGAGACAGCTATCAAACAAGCCGGCACCTCGGTCGAATTTGCCCATCAAGTTTGGCAGACGTTCGATGAGTTTGGTTTCCTTCATTTTGGTGAGCAGTTTAATCGAATCTTCCTGCCCCCCGGAGCCGAACATGGTGTCGCGCATCGGTTTCCAATCGAGGTGGGCTAAGAGATCGGGGACAAACTTGCTTTGAGTCTCCGGTTTCATGCGCGTGATGATGCGGACGATGTGGCCCTTACCGCGTGGCAGTGAGCGCCCGAGGGCTGCCTTGAAGGCGGCGACCACTTCATCCTGTTCGAGTGAATCGATGCTGAATTGTTTCTCGAGGATGATCATCGCGTCCTGCGCAAGGTAATCATCCGGATCATCGCAAAGGTTTAGCACAGCCTTGGCGGCGGCGGGTGTTTGTGGTGCAACCGTGCTGAGACCGCCGAGAGCGGCAACGCGAACCTCCAAGCGCTCGTCGCTGGTCAATCGAACAAACTCGGAGATAATATCGGCGTGCTCTTGTTTGACGGCTTCCTGTTGCTCTGCAGTGAGGCCGGTGAGCGATTGCTTGATGATGGCAGCCAGAGCGGTGGTCGTGCCTGCCCGGACCATCCAGTTGTCCGAGGTCGAGCCTTGTTTAAGAACGTCGAGGACTTCCTTGCCGCGTTCGCTGAGAGCGGTGGCTGCCTGTGCACGCAACGATGGATTCCAGCTTTCGAGCATCTTCATCAAGCTCGCTGTATCAATCTCTTCGAAGTCTTTGCTCTCCGGCAGTGGGGTGACGGTATCGGGGTAGTCTGGCGGGCATTGAGAGTCTACCTTATCGATCGCAGACTGGAATATGGTCTGCGGCTTGTCATCGGTGGTTTGGCTGGTGTCGTCAGCATCTTGGTCGATGTCCTCAGCCTCGTCTTTACTTTGGCAGGACAGGATAAAGAGGCAACACGGGACGAGTAGACAGGTAAAAGGTAAGTGAATGCGGAGCATGTCCAAGTAAACGCTGAAAAATTGAATTGCTCAAATGGAGAATGGAGATTGGTTATTGGCGCAGGGTCGGGCTTTTAGGAGATAGGTCCTCTAGGGCTTATGAGACCTATCGGCGGATGTGTATTGGCTGTCGGTAAAATGCGTTGCTAGCCAGGCGTCGCTCTGATTATCTTGTGTAATGTCAGTTTGGGCTCGAATTTTCTACATGGTGGTCAGTGCTGGTTTGGTAGTGCTGACTTTCCCGCCGTTTGGGATTTCGTATCTTGCTCTGGTGGCTTGGATTCCGCTTCTTTGGGCGCTAAAGGATGCATCGCTCGCTGCAGGGACACATTTGGGGTTCTTGCATGGAATGTTGAGTTTCGCGGGTACGCTGTGTTGGTTGTGGGGATTGTTCGGTCCCTTGTCCATAGGGCTCTGGGCGGTTCTGGCGCTGTTTTCAGCGGTCTTTGGACTGTCGGTAGCCATGGCTCAGAAATGTTTAAAGAATCGGCTGCATCTACTGGCGGTCATCCCTGTTTTATGGGCGGGGATTGAGTATTTTCGCTGCGAAGTGTTCACGCTTCACTTTCCTTGGATCACGCCGGGGACAGGCTTTGAACCGAACCTCTTCACCGGTATCGTCGGGGTCTATGGCGTGAGTTTGGTCCTGATATGGGCTGGAGGTAGTCTTGCGCTGGGTGGTCGGACAGGAAGAATTACAGGCGCTTTGGCCCTGGTGCTGATGGTCTTCCCTCTTAGTCGACTGGATTGGGCGCGCGATATTCAGAAAGCAGAGGTTGACGGGAATGTTTCAGTGGCCATCGTGCAGAGTGAGGAGTGCTATTTCCGCGCCTATGCGGATCTCTCGGAAACGATATCCGAGCCGGTGGATGCCATTCTATGGCCAGAGTACGCGGTCTCGAATGACCTGATGACTTCTCCCGTTGATTTAGCGAGGACGATGGCTTTGATGCGCTCGAAAAGCGCAAGCATTTTGGTCACCGGGTCGCGGACGAATTTGGAGAATGGAGATTACTACAACACAGCACTGACTGTGGGCTTGAATGGTGAGCTCGGGCGTCACTTCAAGAACAGACCGGTACACTTTTTCAAAGATGGTCAGCCGGGAACGGAGTCGGCGGTGATTGAAACGCCGATTGGCAAGATAGGGACACCGATTTGTTTTGACTGTGATTATGGAGAAGTGGTTAGGAATGCTGTCCTTGGCGGCGCTGAGATATTGCTGGTTCCCAGCATGGATGCGATCTCGTGGGGAGAGCGACAGCACTTGCAGCATGCTGAGTTATTTAAACATCGAGCGGCTGAGAATGGTCGTTGGATGGCCGTTGCCGCGACATCCGGGCGCTCACAAGTCATTGCGCCGTGGGGCGACGTTGTGGATGAATTACCCTTGATGGATCCCGGTATACTCCATGGGATGGTGCGAATTCGGTCTGAACTCACCCCTTACACCACAGGCGGTTGGCTTGTCGGGCCAATCATGATGTGGAGCGCTGCCGGCATTTTCGTGGGACTAAGTATAGCGATGATTCGAGCAAAAAAATGCGAAGTGTCGATAGCTCACGAGGCTGTGGCGGGGCGGGACTAGTCGCGGCGGATGGACTCACGAGCGGAAGGTCGTTTTGATTGCAAAATGACTTGGCGGCCGGGTGGCATACATTTATCAGCTCAGATTACGGGTATGGAGTGAATGTCCATAGATGAACAGGCACGAAGGTCTTTGTTTCAAATATTCTCATGACGCACTGCCTGGGAGTATTGATGAAATTCAGACAATATCGCTCGCTTGTTGGAGGCTATGCATCAAGGGGACTCGATACAGAGTGATTCCAATACTCCCTTGCAAGCTTCGGCGACCAAATCGAGCACTAGGTGGAAACCGTCTTCTCCGCCATAATACGGGTCGGGGACGTTTTCACCATGGTGAGTAGTCGTAAAATCGAGCAGACGTTTGATTTTGTTTTTCTCGTTGTCGGATTGTGCGAGTGCTCGGGCGTCGCGTAGGTTTTCGCCGTCCATCACAAGGACGAGATCGAAGTCGATAAGATCCTGATGGACGAGTTTGCGCGCTTGGCCGGAAATGTCCAAGCCACGTAGTCTACCAGCCTTCCGCATTCTCGAATCCGGAGCGTTGCCAACATGATAGCCGATGGTTCCAGCCGAGTCGCATTCCAAACGATCGCCCAGGCGTTGATCAGCGATCAAGGCCTTCATGGTGCATTCCGCGGCTGGGGATCGGCAGATGTTTCCCATGCAGACGAAGAGAAGACGAGTTGGAGTGGCGTGGGGCATTGGTTAGGGATGTGGGGAATGGGCGGCGCCGTCTTTGGAAGATAGGTCCTATACGACTTATAAGACCTATTTGTGTGATGAGGGCCTCGACGAGGCTCGGAAAAGAAGTTACAAAATTTGCGTCAACGGAGTAAACATCGGGCTTGTTCTTCTGCAATGATTCCCTAGCTTGTAGTTGATGATTCTTCAATCCTTGTTCCGAAATGTTCCCGCGATTGCGCGCGTGCGGTTCGTGTTCTTTTTACCTGCGCTTGCCATTTTCCTCACGGCATGCGGAGGAGAGAAACAGTCTGTTGAACCTGCGCCGGAGGAGGAGACACTAGTTGCTGTCGGAGCTGGAGACCTTTCCCTCAATCGCGAATGGGTGCGTGCCACACTAGAGCAGAACAAAGACAAGCTGAGCAAGATGCGCGAGGACCTCGCTAGCTTGCGAAGAGAAATTATCCGCGCTCGTGAAGTCGGCGGCACCGCAAGCTTGGACTCACTGAAAGGTCAGGTGAGCGATTTGCTCGACGCGCATTCCGCGGATCTGGAAGACATCCAAGCGAGTATCGCTGAGATGCGCTCCATTCTCGACGACAGTCAGCAGTCTGCTAACAATCAACCCTAGCCTTCGAGGTGGCAGTGAATGAGTGAGCAGGATATGAGTGAGATAACTTTACCCTTTTGCCAGATCGACGATGAGGGTCGGATGTGGAGACGACCAGAAGAATCCGAGTGGTGCGAAGTGCGCAATTCAGAGATCCATGGCAGTGGGATTTTCGCGGCCAAGGACATACCTGTGGGTACTCCGATCATGGAGTATGTCGGGGAGGTAATTGGTAAAGAAGAGTCGGATCGTCGTGGACTCGATCGAATGGAACACGCCAACAAAACCGGCGATGCTGCGGTGTATATTTTCATCATCAACGATGACTTCGATATCGATGGTAGTTACGAATGGAACATCGCGCGGTTGATTAACCACTCTTGCTCACCGAACTGTGAAAGTGCGATTGATGAAGATGATCGCATCTGGCTGTCGGCGGCTGAATACATCCCCAAGGGTGCGGAGTTGAGTTTCGACTACGGATTCGATTTGGAGAATTATCTCGACCACCCATGTCGCTGCGGAACTGACAATTGCATTGGCTACATTGTCGGACGCGATTATTGGAAAGGGCTGAAGAAACTGGAGAAAAAGCGTTTAGCGAAGGTGGTGGGAAAAGCCAAGAAGAAGGACAAAGGAAAGAAAAAACGCAAGAGCGGTAAGAAATGAGCGCGGTTTTGATGAGCTGGAGAATGGAGAGTCTGTAGCGGACACTTTGCAAGCGACGAACCAATGTCTCTCAGTTTCCGCTGCCGTCAATGAACCTCGAATGGGGAATGGCTTGGTGGCAGGATGCCACCGCCACGGGGTGCGTTTGGCAAGGCGGCAAGATGCCACCGCCACGGTGGGCTTGCGCCCGAGGGCATCTGATACCGCCGTCGAATAGAACGATGACTTTTTCTTCGCGCACAAGTCGTTCACTATCAACCAGATCGACTCCCGCTCGCGTCAGATCGTTTCCGCCTGGGGCGGAAAGATATGGGGTGATACCTGGGAAATGGTGATGCGGTTGATGTTTATGCCTGTCCCGAATGGTGCTGTTTTAAGCGTTAGTTCGGGAGTTGAAGAGAACCGCGAACATCGCTCACACGGGCGAGACGCACCGTGCTCCTTGAATGATTCTCGCCGATGGCGCTCTTAAAACAGTGGCATTCATGACTGTCCCATGTTGTTGATGATGAATACTTGTCAAAGAGCGTAAGCGATGAAGCCTATTATTAGAGCTACCCCAGTGACCCACCAATACCAGGCGATACCGATTTGTCGATGGGCGGGGCCGGATTCAAACTCGCGGTCGATGAATTCATCGTAATCGAAATCCTCGTCTGGAAGGTCGATGCCGTCGAGGTGATCGCCTTGTTCCCAAGATTTCGGCGGTGCTTTTTTGCGGCGCTTCTGCGGTGGCTGGCAGGTGGGGCAATGCGGTGCACCAACTTTAACGTCGTTGCCACATTTCGGGCAGAGATAGTAGTCGTCAGTCATTATACCGGTTTTGAATAAAAATATGACTATTCGCCGCGCACAAGTGACTTATGATCAACCAACTTCGCGTTCGCTCGCGTCAGATCATTAGCAAGATTTGGTATCACACGTCGTTAAGTCGTATGAAGTATTCCGAAAACCCGTGGGTTTGCCCAGCAAGAATTTTCGGTGATTTATCGAACTAGATCGCCTTAGTCGGGTCGTCCGATGGGATTCGTTTCCAGAACTCTGATGTCGCGCTCGGTGAGACGTTTCCATTTCCCTTGCTTGAGGTTGCCGAGTTCGAGCGATCCGATGCGCACGCGGATGAGGCGTTTAACTTTGTATTCGCGGGCGGCGAACATGAGGCGAATCTGACGTTTCAATCCTTGTTGAAGAACGACACGGATGAGGCGTTTCTCGAGAGCCTGGACGGCGATGGCTTTGGCAATGCCTTCTTCCGTTTCGATGCCACGGATGAATGGCGCGCGATCCTTCATGTCGAATACACGATCAATCTGCACGAGATATTCTTTTTCGACTTTGGTCGATGGATGGGTCAGTCGGTGAGCGAGGTCGCCACTGTTGCTGAGAATGAGCAAGCCTTCGGATTCGCGGTCGAGACGACCAACGTGGTTGAGGTGTTTAAATTCTTTCGGAACAAGATCGAAAACCGTCGGACGTCCTTGCGGGTCGTTGCGTGTGCTCACGTAGTGAGGCGGCTTATGGAGGGCGATGGTCATTTCGCGCTCGGGTGTAACCACCTCGCCGTCGACGGTCACTTCGTCACCAGTCCGGACTCGACTTCCAAGTTCTCTGACCTGTTGGTCGTTAATGGCGACGCGTCCTTCGCTGATAATCGTTTCACAAGAGCGGCGTGAACCCAACCCGCATGACGCGAGGTAGCGGTTGAGGCGAACGCCGGTGTGCGAGTTCTCTTGATGTGGCGATTTGGACATGTCTGAAAGAATTCCTGGAAGCGGTGATAACGGTGAAATTGCTTTGGCACTCCGTCAAGTGCCTGTGCCGATTTCGGACGTGCGCAATCGACAAAAAACCCTTCCCGTGCAATGGGGAAGGGTTTGGGGAATGCCGCCGAGGAGGCGGAAAATTTGGGTGTTCCATGCAGCGCTGGGGTGCGATGCAGGACGAAGTCCAAGATGCCTTAGGCCTCTGGTGCTGTCTTTGGCAGGTTGTTCAAGCCTGCGCCTTTCTTCCACAGTCCGCGGGACTTGAGGAGTTTGATACGCTCGAAGCGCTTGAGGACGTTGCGCTTGGCGCCAACAGACTTGGACGATTTAAGGCTTGGGTGCTGGGACATGACGGAATGAAGTTTGAGGTTGGCGTCCAGTGACGCGGGCAGGAAATTAGCTGCGCCGTGGGCGAATGCAAGGGAAAATTCAGAGACTTTTTGGCTTTTCTTTTGTTGCTCTCCTGAGTGCTCGAATACCTTTCTGGTGGATCAGTTATTTATTTATACCATGCCGAGTTTCATTCTGCCCTCTTCGGAGATCATATCTTGGTTCCACGCCGGCTCCCAGACGAGTTCCACATTTGCGTCGTCAATACCTGCGACGGTCATAATGCGGCTTTGCGCGTCTGCGGCGATGGTTGGTCCCATTCCGCAACCAGGGGCAGTCAGGGTCATTTTCACGGTCACGACCTTTTTGTCGTCCTCTTCGTTGATGATGCAGTCGTAGACGAGTCCTAGATCGACGATGTTGACGGGGATTTCCGGGTCGTAAACATTACGTAGCTGGGCCCAAACATGGCCGTCGAGGTCGTCGGGATCGATGTTGGCAACAGCTTCTGCTGCGGCTTTCTCGGCGGCGGGATCGATACCTAAAGCGTCTGCGTCCTTTTCGGATACTCGCGCAAGCCCTTGGCTTGTGGCGACGGTGTAGGTGCCCCCGAGGGACTGGGTAATAATGACGCTCATCCCGATGGGCAGCGTGACGC
>JAGXGH010000028.1 GCA_024636835.1 Verrucomicrobiales bacterium
CCAATCCCGCGTAGAGTGATTCGAGTTGCTCGCGTTGGGCTGAGCTGGAGAATTTCTGTTCGATGGCGATCCGTCCTTCGCCTGCCATTTTCTGCCAAGAGGCGGGGTCGTTGGCGAGCATGAGCGCGGCGTCCGCGAGCGCGGCTGCATCGCGTTCCGCAACGAGGACGCCGGAAACTCCGTTGACGATGGCCTCTGGAATACCGCCGTGGGTGGTGGCGAGTGAGGGAAGGCCTGATGCCATGGCTTCGAGTAAACTGTTTGGCACGCCCTCGACATTTCCGTCAGCTCCAGTCTCGCTAGGGTGGAGAAAGAAGTGTGCCTTTTTGAGTCGATTGAGGAACGAAGCCTCAGAAATGAACCCGAGAAATTGCACGGATTCTGCAATCCCGAGTGCGTGAGCTTGCGCCATCAGTTTACCCTTCATCGGGCCATCTCCTGCGATTTGAAGTTTTGCCTTCGGATACGATTCCAGAAATTTTGCGAATGCGCGGAGTGTTGTCGGCAGGCCTTTTTTTGCGATGAGTCGACAGGCTTGCAGCCAAATGAACGCTCCATTATCGGGGAGTTCGCGAGGGATAAATGAGAAGGTATCCAGCGGGATTGCGGTGCGGGAGAGGTGGAGTTTTTCCTTCGGGCATCCGAGTGCAGCGAGTTCGTCGAGAAGAGATTGCGAGCGTGCCAACACCGCGTCTGCGTGTGCAAAAACGTCGAGCATGCATTGGCGCCATGCGGGGCGCTCCATGCCTACGCCGGCGTCCGCGCCATGGAAGGAAACGACCACAGGCATCGGCGATGATTTGATCAGAGGCAAAAGGTACATTGCCATGTGACCGAAGTAGATGTGTAGCACTTTTGCTCCGTGAATTTGTGCCGTGCGCAACATCTGCGCTTCTTCGCTACGGGACAATTGCCACGGGATGTTGCGGAGTTGTTTGCACCAAAGGCGTCGAAAAAACCGCCAACGATATTTTGTCAGCACGGTAATCCATCGTTTGTGAAGATGGAAGGTTTTGCGATTCTCCCACTTGTGGGTCAGCACATGAGCGCGCCACCCTTGAAGACCGGTGATCTGTCGGTAGATGTGGCGCATCTCCGGCTTGCAGAAGGTGTGCACATAGCTGGCGACTACGGGGATGTTCCGCTTGGAAGTTGATGGTGAAGCTTCGTTCATGAAGTGGGCGCTCTTGACATGCTTGCAGAGAATGCTGAGTATTATTGCTTAACCTTCAGTCGTGTATCAAGCTCTGATAGTCTTGGCACGGGAGTGGAAATCAACAAACAAAAATCAGCATGGACCAATGGTATTACGTAGACGCGTCGGGTGAGCAGCAAGGCCCCGTGGATGATGCCCAGCTACAGCAGCTCGTTCAATCCGGAAAAGTTGCCGGATCCTCATTGGTATGGAAAACGGGAATGCCGGATTGGGTGTCGTACTCGTCGACTCAAACAGGTTCCCCTCCTCTCCCACCGTCTCAGGCGACCAATAACCCATATGCGACTCCGGCAACTCGCACTCAGGTACCGGCGGGAATGAGCAAACCGGATAGTTACATGGTTCAATCCATCCTCGTGACTTTATTTTGCTGTCTGCCATTTGGGATCGTGGCGATAGTCAGTGCCAGTCAGGTAGACAGTAAATGGTCGGCTGGTGACTTTGAAGGGGCGAAGGTATCGAGCGATTCCGCAAAGAAGTGGACCAATATATCGTTTTTCATCGGCCTTGTGGGCGCTGTGCTCTATTTCCTGTTAGTGGCAATTGCAGGTATACAATAGTTCTCCAACAACCAACTTCACACCCACTCACTTCGGATATATACTAGGATCTGGTCAAATTCTATGGCACCGCGATTATTGCCGCAGGGGTTGGCCACTGCTCGGGCTCGACTGACCTGCGTTGGTCTGTTTGCGCTCGTTGGCTTGGTGGGGACGATTTATCTCTGGCGATTCGACCCGGAGGAATCAGGCGCCGTTTTTGCACCTTGCTGGTTCCACCGTCTTAGCGGATTATTCTGTCCCGGATGTGGGGCGACTCGATCCGGTCATGCGCTGCTTCATGGACGGCTCATCGAGGCGGCGAGTTTCAATTTGTTCTTTGTTCTCGCAGCGGTGATTATTCCCATCGCACTGGCGAAGAAAATCCATATTTGGGTAGAAGGGAAACCACCCAGGCTTGCGGGTTCCGCTGCGCGCAGGTGGATGTTCTGGATCCCATGGTTGGTGATTGCCTTTACCATCATGCGAAATCTTCCCTGGGCACCCTTCAGCTGGCTGGCACCTTAGGGGCCTGTCCTCGTCCTAAGCCGAGGGATTTCACGAAATGTCTACTCGTTGCCGATGGGGTCGTAGTAGGGCGTCGGATCTGAATCAGCGAGTATGTGGTCGGCTGCTTGGGTGATGCGTTCTTCTACACGGCTGTGGAGTGAGCTGCTCGGTAGACCGATGTGGAACAAGGCATCACCTTCGTCGACGAGTGCTTGGGTGGTGCGCCCGATCACAATGCCGTCGGAATCGGCGAGTAGTTTGGTTTCCTGGGTGGAGAATGGATCACCGATCGCGGCGATGAGGTCGCCCTGGGAAACCGCTTTGCCAAGGGGAACCAAGGCACGGAACAAGCCGCCTGAGGGCGCGCGCAACCATGTGGATTGGGTGCACAAGGCGGACGGGTGTTTGCGTTTCAGATCGCTTTTGCGCTCATGCAGGATGCCCAGGGAGATGAGTACGCCAACGATACCTGCCACACCAAACTTCACCGCAGGAATGTCGATGTAGTTTGCCTCGCCGGCCTCATAAAGCACGGTTGAGATGCCGTAGAAAGTCAATGCGGCGCGCAACGACCCATCGCGTATCGGTGAGGGAAGAATGACTGGTGCGTTGAATGCTTTGCCCATGGCAAGAGCAACATCATCATCACCACAGATGCGTACCTGCGGGAGGTTGGTTCGGCCGTCCGCGGCGGTGTGTAGGTCGATACAGTGCGTGCACTTGAGCGCTACTTCGTGGAGGAATGTGTGGAGTAAACGCGCACCTAGCGAGCCCTTCTCGGCGCCGGGAAAGAGTCTGTTCAGATCGCGGCGGTCCGGCAGGTAGCGCGACCTGATCAGGAACCCCGGTAGATTCACCACAGGGATGACTATCACATCACCGCGAAGCGTTGAGAGGCGCCGTGATGAAATCAACTGGCGGGCTATTTCTATACCATTGAGTTCATTGCCATGAATGCCGCCGGTAACGAGCATGCGTGGTCCTGGTCGTTTGCCGCGGATTACATGGACGCGTAGCTTGGCAACGTCGTGCGATACCAGTTGGCCGAACGGGATGTCGATGATCTTGCGTTCACCGGGTTTGATTTCTATGCCGTTGATGATCAGCGGCGCATCGAAATCGTAGGGTTGCTTGAGAGTTTTCGCCAAGGCGCGTGTGATGAAGTTGGAAGCCAAATTATACTTACTTGCTTGGTAGCGCTGGATGACGAGGTTCTCCTAGAAGTTGTCGAGGTCGATCATTTCAGGATCTTGAGCAGGTGGTGACGTTGGGGTGTTTGGTTGGTCTTGTGGATCAGGAGTTGGTGGGATCACATCGGTGCGTTGGTTTCCACCACCGAAGCGGTTGCCGTATTGGTCCGGCACGCGATTACCTCCGTAGCCGCCAGTGTATCCGCTGTTACCTTGGACGATATCGCTGTTGTTCATGTATCCCACCGTGCCGTCCATTAGTCGCACTTCGGTGAAGCGGCCGTCTTTGCGGAGGATGGTGAGAGTTTCACCCGCGCTTAGTGAGCGGATTGGATTCGGGATGGTGCCAGTGGTTTGGGATTCCACCAGTGGGTTATTGGCGAAAAGTTCTGCACCATTTGTGGCCACGCTTGGTGCGACGTTTACCGGTGAACGATTACCAGAAAATCGGTTATGCCTGGGTTCTGGGAGAGGTTGGCATGAGGAGAGAACAGTGACACCGAGCGCGGACCCGAGAAGGAGAATGAGGACGTGATTAGACATTGCAGAACTTCGTGTTGATTCAGCCAGGCGCTCGTTGAGGTAAACGATACGCAATTGATTTAAAGAATACTCCGTTCAGGCGCTTCTAGCAAGCCGTTGCTATGCGTCGTTGGATTTTGCCAATTCGCTGCGCAAGTATTCCCGCAGAGCGACTTGCCATCCTCGCGGTGTCACGCCGGTAAGTTCGGCAAATTTCACCGTCGCCATTGCCGTGTGCATTGGGCGGGGGGCGATGAAGCGGTCCATCTGAAAAAGCTCGATCGGTTTGAGATCGCTGCACTTCAAGACGACGCCCTCGGCCTCGGCAATGCTGAGTACCGCTTGTCCGTAGTCGAACCAACTGCATGACCCAGAGTTGCATAAATGGAGCACTCCATGGGCGTTTTCATTGTCGAAAAGCAGTTCAAGATACTGGGCAAAATCTTCGCTGTAGCATGGGCACGACCACTTGTCATCGATCGCTTCGACCACCTCGCGTTCGCACGCCCATTGGAGGACCATGTCCGGAAAGCTTGGTCGGTCTGGACCGAATACCCATGACGTCCGGATAATGAGACCGTGTTCGCCAAGTGCTGCGAGCACCGCGTTCTCACCGTCGAGTTTTGTTTGTCCGTAGATACCGGTCGGCTCGGTGGCATCGCCTTCGTGACGTAGTCCGGGGCTGGCACCGTCGTAGACGTAGTCGGTGCTGATGTGAAACATACGCGCACCCTTGTTGCGGCAAATTTCAGCCACACGAGCGGGTCCGGTGGTATTGGCCCGCTTCGCTGTCTCGGGGTGTTGTTCGCAGGCGTCGACATTGGTCATCGCTGCGGCATTGATGACCAGATCAAATTCAAGACCGATTAGCGCGGAGTCGATACTGGCAAGATCGGCCAGATCGAGTTCTTTACGTCCAAAACTGGTGACCGTGTAGCGTGGATTCGAAGAATAACGTCGGGTGAGCGCCGAGCCTATGCGCCCGCGACCTCCGATAATGACGATGTTTTTTGTTTCTTCCATGAATAAACTTTACGCCTCGACGTTCACGGAACACGCAACGCTTCGCAACCGAAATCAGGCAGAGAAAACCGCCACTTGTCCGCTAGCGCTCAACCTCTTCGACCGGCACGCAGACCAGCAACTCTACCCAACTCGTCTTGGCGGCATTGTAGCCGGTGACGACGTAGAACTCCATTTCATTGAGCGGAAGTTGTGAACGCACGGCTTGAAGAACGGACTCGCGGTCATCCTCCGTAGGGACAAGGTCGGTAGGCGTTTTACCTTCACCGAGTTGCTCGATCATGTTGTTAGCGGTCCACTCGCGAAGCATCAGAACACCGGCGCGCGGACGTTTTTCGTAGCGGCTCTTGGCCAACCACTTCATGGCGTCGCGGCTCTTTTTGTTCATCCGCCATCCTTTGTCGGTGTAGAACACGAGCGAGGGTTCGGAGTATCCGTTACTGGCGATGAACTCGGTGCCCTTCGGCACCTTGGCGAGTTGCTCCATGACAAGCACGGTCGGGTGGATGGCACGAATTTGGGCGGAGAGCTGAGCGGCGATCAAACTACATCCGATGACACCGAGCACGGTGGGCGTGAGTTTTCCAAACGCGGCAAACCCGGAGGCAACAGCTGCTGTGAGAAGCAAGACACCGGCGGTGAGCATCAGTGCGCTGAGTCCGGCAGGGCCGTCGACGAGCGGCGTCCATTGCGACCCGAGGGCGACGGCTCCGCCAAGTGTGGCGATGAGCACGACGACGAATCCGGCGAAAATCTTCGTGGACTTGCTGCGGGGTAACGGAATCGTGCCGGCCCTCATTAGTAAAAGGAAAAACGCGGGGAACCCAGGCATCACGTAGTGAGGGAGTTGGGTGGAGTAGAAAGCAAAAACGAGATAGGGAGCGGCAAGCCAACCGAGAAGGAAGGCATTGCTCCCATTGCGGTGCGTCCATTTTTCTTCGTCCTTGTCCTTTTTGAATGCGGCGGGAATGAGCACGCTCCATGGCAGAAGGCTGATCAGCGCGGTGGCGAGGTAGTAAACACCGGGGATGGTTTTCCGACCGTTGAAGGATTCCGTACCACGTTCGACGACGTGTTTGCCTAGGCCTTCGTTGGCGAATTCACCCTTGGTTTCGATCAGTGCGGGGATTCCCCAGAGTCCGATACCGACGAGGAATAGAATCACCAAGCTGATGGGTTGAAGGCGTGCCCAGGGTAGTTTTTTGCCGCGTCCAAAAACGAATCGCGTGAGAACCAGACCCAAGCCCGGTGTAATAATCGCGATGGGGCCCTTGGCGAGGAATCCGAAGACCATCGCGCCGAGGAGCATCCACCACCAGCGGTTGAAGCGCTTGTGGGCGTGTGGGTCGTCATCGGGTGCGAGTAACAATCGCGCCAGCGCGTAGCCGGTCGCCATCACGGCGAGAATCATCGGCATGTCGGCGACGCAGAGTCGGCTGTGGATGAGAACTTGGAACGACGTTAGCCAGGCGATGCCGGCGAGCAGTCCGGCACGGGGTGAGAAGAGAAACCGCCCGAGCGCGGCGATGAGGATGGCGGTGAGCAGTGCGGCTTCCACGGAGTGGAGACGAGCGGCGAGTTCGGATTTACCGCCGAGCAGGGTGTAGTGAACGCGCATCCACCAATACGAGAGCGGCGGTTTGTCGAAGCGATACTCATCGTTGAAGTAGGGGATGAGTAAGGTGTCGCGTTCGATCATTTCCTGGGTCGCTTGAGCGAAACGCGGTTCGTCTCTATCCATCAGCGGAAGGCTCGACGTTGCAGGAAGCAGCGTCAGTGCCGCCAGAAGAACGAGGATCAGATTGGTGCCCAGCGGGCGCAGCCAGAAGCTGGTCGAATGCGAGGAAATGTCAGCCATACGTCTGCAAACATGGCGCGACTCAGGCGATGGGTAAAGTGAGGAAAGTTACAAGGAACAAGGAATAAGCATTCAGGGTGAGGGGGAGTGCTTCACACGCCCGGAGAACCGATACTTCTGTCGGTTCGGTGCGATTTGGAGTTGCCGTAAATCGTGCGCGCACCTGTTGCCTCACCGCACTCGATGGACAGGCATGTCCATACCCCGTTGGATCAATGCCTGGAGGGACGCTTTGCAAGCGTTCGTCGCGTAAAGGGGCTGCGCCCCCACGCGATTTGGTGGCGGTGAAGGAAAATCACGGACGACGTGGAAGTCGTCCCTGCCGTGGGCGTGGACCAAACTCTGACGAATTCGGCTACGTAAACGGTGGAAACAATAATGTGTTGAGGCTATTTCTGACAGCAACGTTTGTATTTTTTGCCGGAACCGCACGGGCATGGGGCGTTGCGTGAGATTTTTTGTGTGTCGCGGTGATGGGGTTCGATGGGATGGCTGAAGGGGGCGTCGTCGAAGTTGTGGTTGGTGAAGGAGGGGAGTGCGGACTTGTTGTTTGCCAGGTTGTCGCGATGAATCTGTGAAAGGAGGTTTTTGAGATCTTTGAAGTGTCGCGAGAGGTTCAAGCGTTTGCCGTTTTGCTCCGCTTCTTTGGCGGTTTCCATGATGTCGGCGATCAGGGCGATGAGCGCGACGTGTTCCGGAGGCAGTTCCTCGTGGTTTGAAATATCAGCCCAGTGGGTGATTCCGCCGAGAAGCCTGAGCAGCCAGATGACGAGGACCTGTAGTTCCTCTTCATCCGGTTTCTTGCTGACGGGGATGGGGATGTCACCCGATGCCAATTCGCGGATGATAGCGTTGTGCAAATCCATCAAGGTCCGCATGAAGAACGAGGCGTCGTCTTCGTTTTCCCAAGTGGGGGTGTAAGCATCCTCGCCGGGGTTGTTGTCCCAGATCAAGGGGTAGTATTGCGATGGAGGGATGGCTATGGGTGACAGCAGGATGCCAGTGAGAAATGCATGAAGCTCGAAGAGAGACAATAGGGAACAATCTCTTTGGTAGAGCTTGAGCAGGTAGTCGAAGCGTTCGACGATGGTTGCATCATCAGGAAGCGGCCCGAGGTGTTCCTTGGTGGCGAGGTGATATTCCTTTTCTTCGAGATCGTTTAGATTTGGTAATTCGGAGGTGCGTCCTTCCCTCAGGCCAAGGGCTACTTCCACCTCTTCGAGATCGCCGCAAATATTGATGACAGTGAGGTGGGCGTCGTAGCAGGTGCGGATGGCGTCGATCTCGGAGGCGGCATCGAGATCGAGCAGGCTGGCGATGATTAAACCGTTGAGGTTACGGGTGAAGTGTTTCTGCGTCAGGTAGTCAGAGAATGCCTGGATGATGGCTTCGGTCGCGATGCCATTTTTGGCTATTTCGCAGAGTATATCGGGGCAGGACAAACGGGCGTTTTCGTCGAGTTCCTGGTTGTTCAGCATATCGAGGGTGGGCGCGACAGCGGGCTCACCGTAATGCGGGAGAATATTCAGGATATCATCGGACAAGAAGTCTTCTTCAGCTTGGATGTAGTAGGATAGGATCAGATCGAGGAAGATGGGAATATGGGAGGGATCCTGCAATTCCGCCAATAGGCGGTAGGCGTGGATGGAGGCGTCGTAATATGCTTCATCAGCCTCTTGTATATCCGGATTCTCAAGGTGCTCTTGCTGCGCGATGGCGATGAGATCCGCCGCGTCGGACGCGCTGAGTTCGAGATTCTTCAGTGCAGTGGACGAGCCGGGTAGCCAGTCGTATGCGGGTGGATCAAGGGTGAGTAGTTTATCGAGCGTTTTTTGCATGGAATGCTAGCGGATTGCTGATGGTGTTTGTCGTGTCGAGGGTAAGAATATTTAGCGACGTGAGTGCGACAGGCGAGAGACAATGTGATAAATTATGGACAATGATATCTGTTTGGTTGCGTTTGGGATCATATCGACCTCAGACGTAATATTTCGTAGCTGCATTGGTGACAATGCGGGTGTGGTGTGAACTGCGGAGTAATGCGCCGATCAAATTACGTGGTGAATTCGGCTACGTGGTGAATGCCGCGTAGTCTATGGAGAGCCTGCTTCGAGCTGGTTTGAGCGGTGTGCGGAAACCACGATCAATCTCAGCCACCTGGAAGGATGGCTTTCCATATCGCGAGACCCATGTGCCCGCAACATGGGGATCTGCCCACTCTTCTTGCCCTTCCCGCCCTTCTGGTGAAAATACAAATCCCAACGAGACAGAAGAATGCGAAATGGTAATCGTTTGCATCAGCTCACAAATCGAAAGTTTCCAACTTCATGTTCTTGATGGTGAAGAATTGTCGTCGGTTTGGCTTCGCTGCTGGAAGCCACGGCCACGGATTTGAGATGGGCAAGTGGCGCGCTTTATCTGTCGGTGTCCACCGACCAGTGGGTGTAGGTGAGTTTATTGGCTTGTTCGCGGACCAGGCGGACGACTAGTGAGGTCCATCCGGTTTGGTGGCTGGCACCGAGGCCTTCACCGGTTTCGGCATGGAAATATTCGTGGAAGAGCAGTAAGTCCTTCCACGTGGGATCGTCTTCGTAGCGCCGCCCAACGTCGCTGCCAAAGCACGGCCGGTAGCCGTCGGAATTCTTGCGGAAGATACCAATAAGACGATCGCTGATCAGATCGGCGAGTTGGTTGAGTGTTAATTGCTCGCCGGATCCGGCCGGGGCTTCGATGGTGAAATCGTCTCCGTAGAAGTGATGGTAGCGCTCGAGGGCTTCGACGATCAGATAGTTCACGGGGAACCACACCGGGCCGCGCCAGTTCGAGTTGCCGCCGAACATCCAACTATCGCTCTCGCCAGGCACGTAGGCGACTTCGTTGTATTCGCCGGCGTGGTGGAATTTAAACGGATGCTTCTCGTGAACCTTGCTCAGCGAGCGGATGCCGAAGTCACTGAGAAATTCGTCTTCATCGACGAGGCGATCCAAACATCTTCGCAAGCGCTCTTCTGACGGGATGGCGAGTAGTCGATACGAATGTTTATGGTCTTCACCCGTACCGCGCTCCGCATAACTGACGTATTTTGCGAGGTCTTTACGGTTCTCCAAAAACCAATTCATCCTACGCTTAAAGCCGGGCAGCGCATCGATGGTTTTTTGATCGAGCACGGTGACAGCGACCATTGGCAACAAACCCACCAACGACCGCACTTTCAATGGAATGGGATCCCGGTGATCGATGATCAGCTGATCATAGTAGAATCCATCCTCCTCGTCCCATAGGCCATCGCCACCGAGGGAGTTGATGGCGTCGGTGATGTTGACGAAGTGTTCAAAAAATTTAGACGCGATGTCTTCGTAGGCGGGGCGTTGGAGCGCGAGTTCGATGGACATCGAAAGCATCAACAGGCAGTATGATGCCATCCACGCGGTGCCGTCCGCCTGGTTCAAATGACCGCCGCCGGGCAGGGATCGAGAACGGTCAAACACACCGATATTGTCGAGCCCGAGGAAGCCTCCGCCAAACACATGACGCCCTTCGACGTCCTTGCGGTTCACCCACCAAGTGAAGTTGAGTAGCAGTTTTTGGAAGGCTTTTTCGAGGAACTCGAGATCACGCGAGCCTTTTGGATCCGCGGTTTTATACACCCGCCAGACCGCCCATGCGTGCACGGGTGGGTTGACGTCTGAGAAGTTCCATTCGTAGGCGGGAAGCTGTCCATTGGGGTGCATATACCACTCGCGTAGTAGTAGGAGTAATTGGTTCTTGGCGAATTCCGGGTCGATCTTCGCGAAGGGCATCATGTGGAATGCGGTGTCCCACGCGGCGAACCATGGGTATTCCCATTTGTCGGGCATCGAGAGCACATCACAGGCATGGAAGTGCTGCCAATCGTGGTTGCGCCCGGTTAGCCGTTCGGGTGGTGATGTCGGTTCATCGGACTTTCCGTGGATCCAATCGTGAACGATGAATTCGTAGAACTGCTTCGTCCACAAGAGTCCGGCATATCCTTGACGCGAGATCATGGCGTCCTCGTCGGATACATTGTCGGGAAGCACATCTTCGTAGAACTGATCGCACTCCTCAATGCGCTCTGCCACGGTTTGCTCGAAGCGCTCCAAGCCGTAGCAGCCATTGTCTTCGTCCACTAGGTGCAGACGGCAACGAATGATCACGGTCTCGCCGGCGGGCACATTGAATGTCCAGTGTGCCGTGCCCTTGGTGCCTTGGTTCTCCGGGTTTACCGCGTCATCTTCACCCTCGATCACGTGGCGATGAAAGGCATCCTTGGTGAATGGAGTGTCGCTGGGTTGATTAAAGATCCGCTCTTTGTTGGTCTCGTTTTCAGTGAACAACCAGTCACAGCCCGCACTTCCTTGAGCATCACTGTGAAACAGCATCTCTCCGAAGTCCTCATGATGAAGGCGAATGAAATCACCGCTTGGGTCGAGGTGCATCGTTGGCTTTTCAACGGGCACTTCGGCCCATGTCCATTGGTTGCGAAACCATACGGTGGGAAGAATATGAATCGGAGCGTCCTGTTTGCCGCGGTTGGTCACGCTGATCTTCCAGAGGAGATCATTGGGGCTGCGTTTTGCGACTTCTTGCACCACGTCGAAATACGCATTGTCGTCGAAGTAGCCGAGGTCGGCGAGTTCGACTTCGCCGAGCGTTTTGTCGCGTCCGCGGTTTTGCTCGACGAGTTCGGTGTAGGGGTAGCGTGCGTGTGGGTATTTGTAGAGCCCTTTGGTGTAGGAGTGGGTGGGGGTGGCGTCGAGGTAGTAGTAGCATTCCTTGACGTCCTCGCCATTACTGCCTTCCGTGCCGCTTAGTCCGAACAAACGTTCCTTGAGAATCGCATCCTTGCCGTTCCACAGCGCCGGTGCAAAACACAGCCGGCACTTGCGATCCGTCCAACCGAGAAGTCCGTCTTCGCCCCAACGGTAGGCGCGGCTGCGTGCCTGGTCGTGGGTGAAATATTCCCAACTCTCCTGATGGCCTGAGTAGTCCTCGCGCACAGTTCCCCACTGACGCTCGGAGAGGTAGGATCCCCAGCGCTTCCAGTTCTTCGAGCGGTCTTTGTCTTCTTTGAGTCGTTGCTTCTCGGAATTCATCACGGCGAACGTATAGCAGGAATCTTGCAAATGTAGTTTAGAGAGGAAAAAGAGTTGAAAAAACCATCGGGAATCTGAACTGAAGTAGTCGTGTAGAAATAAATTGACGGCTGCACTTGACCAATAGTCCACTAACTAGTGTGATGCTCTTGCATCCATCTAAGAAAAAACATAAGCAAAGGGTTCTACCAACAATGATGCCTTCTATCCACAGATCCAGCGACACTCCTCTTGGAGCGGTTTTTACAGTTGGCGTCCGCCCATTGAAGATCGCGGTGGCGACATTATGCCTGGGATTGTGGGCGCTTCCGGCGCACGGGCAAGAAGCCGATGTAGAGGATGAGGATGAGGATGTGGTGGCAAAAGCACCTGATTATGGTCCCGCATTTGAGAAGCTGATTGCCTTGGGTTTACCAGATATCGAGGGGCTGGAATATGGAACTTTTAGCGCGGACGAATTTTCGGATCGGAATTACTTCGGCGGTTCGGGAGCGGAAGTGCTGAAAGCGGGTATTACTGGGAATGGATGGAGATCGGGGGACAAGGGAGAAAGCGGGAGTTATCGATTTATTCACGTCAACGGTAGAGCCTATGAGACACGAGCGGGGTCTGCGATCGGACGTATCATGGGCAGTGGGCAGAGCGATGACAGCGTCCTTAGGGGGAAATGGAAGGGGATGAAGATTGAGGAGGATTTGGCGCGCGCATTGAAGGCCATTCAGACATGGGAGCCGCAAGATAATCGCTATACAGTAAAATATTCGATGCCTAGTGCTGCGAAAATTCTTCTCTTCGCCAGCCAAGCATGGAGGGCGGGCTTTAAGGACGAGGCGAACAATGTTGTCTGGCATCTGCTCACCAAGACGACCAGCCCGGAGCTAGTGATCGATGGTGTTATCAATGAAATTGCCAACCAACAATATTCTCAGCTGGTTGACGAGTTCACCGAAACCGCTGATTGGAAAGCCTATTTTGATGGGATGGGCGTGTTACTCGAAAAATTTCCACGGGGCTGGAACTCCAGGGATGCCGTGGCGATGGTGATGACGTCGGTCAAGGTGAGGCTTGGAGAAGACTGGTCTGGCATCGAGATCCCAGCTAAGCTCGATGGGATCGAAGAACCACTGTCTGCGGAATCGTTGAAAATCGTTGAGGAATTGACCGACTGGAGGGGGTCGCTGGGTTATCTGCAATACAACCTTGGCAATTGGATCGTCGAGGATAGCGCCTCACGCGGGTTCGAGGGGCCGGTTCGGGATCTTCTCAAGTTGAAAATGGAAGCGGTGCCGGTGCTCGCCGCGCTCATCGATAATCAAACTCCCTTGGCAGTGGTTAAAGACGAGGAGCCCTACTATATGATGAACTCGATGATCAACGAGAGTGTCAATGCCTCTGATCTTTATGAACGGGGGCTTTCCCGACCGATGACAATTGACGAGCTGGCTCGTAAACTCCTACAGCCAATTCTTCCCTCATCCCAAGGCGAGAATAATCAGGTCTTTTACAGCGGCAGTAGCAGTGAGAAGGTCGACGCTACCGCTCTTCGAAACGAAGCGATAAAATATTACAAAGAACAGCGGACAGCCTCTCCGGAAGATCGGTTGTTTTCGATGTTGGATGGGGATTTAAGTCAAGCGAGCTCGGCGATGTCGAAGATTGTTCGTGAAGAGAATGCAGCGCTGATAAAGAGATTGGAGGAGCGTTTACTGCAGCCCGATCAAATCGCATCGAGTGTTCGCATGGTGAACGTATACCTCACTCTTCGGGAGCAAGAGGGTGCGGAATTTTTTGCCCGTTACGAGCCATTGTTTAGAAAAGCTTATGCATCGGCTGATGAAGACGATGAAATCCGTGAGACGTTTTCCGACTTGGAAGAGGCGGTTTCACAGATGAGGCTGCTTGTGGAGCCAGTCAGCGCGGAAGATTTGGTAGCGTTGATTGTAGATGATGAGACTGACATGAATCAAGTGTATACAATGGTGCGTGTCGGTGCCAAATCGAAGGGGCTTGAGAGATCGCTTGCACTGATGAACGCGATTGATCTCAAGGCTTCGCCCGAGAAAATCGAGACATTGACGCAATGCGCTTACTACTCTTGGTATTATTACAAGGCGGCGATGGGAGGTGAGCTATACGACGAAAGCGCAAACGAAGAAGAGGAGGTGGTTGCTGAGTCGAATGAGTTTCTAACACGCACACGCGACAAGTGGCAGGCACTGCTCAAAGATCACCGTACGAATCCAGCTTCGGATAGAGATGGCTCTGATGTGGCTAGTTCAACAGCCTACTACATTCTTAGTATCAGTGGACAGGATGAGCGCATTCAACAGCTTTATGATTTATATTCCAAATTGGGTCCTGAATCGCATTCTTTAGCCATTTCAAGCGCAGCCGCTCTTCTTGATGGAAGAGATCAGGAGAAACTGCCCAACCAAGAATCTGTGGCAGAGGAAAAGAAAGTGGAAATAAAAGAGGCTCTTGGGAAGATGGATCGCGAGGCACTGATTGCGTTTCGTGAGGGGCTGAACTTTTCGGAGAAATTGGTGTATGCCGCTCGCATGCTGGAAATAGAGAAGCCTTCGGAAGCGCTGCTCGGTACGCTACGCAAGATTGGAAGGTTAGAAATAGCACCAGAACTTTCAGTTGATCTTTCATGGTTGAAAGTGGGCGACGTTCTCGACCTCGACACGATCAACAGAATCGAAAAGGCGGCGAGGGAGGCGGAGAATGGGGACAAGGAGATTTTGATGCACCTCTCGATACCCATCACTGGTAGTGGAGCTTCATTTTCAGCGAAGGTCGTCGAATCTGAAGATGTGTCACAGCGGATGGGCTTATCGAGTGATCAGACGGGTCCGGTGATGACTATGTATGGTATCGTTGGCAATCCCATTGATTCAGCAGCGAACGCCAATGGAAGAGTCACGATCACTGACTTCAAGGTAAACCCGGAGGATTACGATGAATATAGTAGTTTGCTCGAATCGTTCTTCAGTGACTCCGGCTTATCCTCACTTCAATGGGTTCTCTTTCTACGAGGGGCGGAAGTTCCTGTCGAGGAAGCGGAGTGAATATAGATAAGCAAACTATTACACTTTTTATACCAGATCCAATCAACTTGAATAAACATCCATGAGCACAACCGCCAACTCACAACAGCAATGGGAGAAAGTCCGCGAGACTGTCGCGTCAATTCGCCAAGAAACCGCAAAGGTCATCGTCGGACAGGAGAATGTCGTCGAGCAGATGATGGTATCCTTACTCTGTCGTGGTCACTGTCTGGTGGAAGGCGTGCCTGGTTTGGCGAAAACCTTGTTGGTGAGCACGCTTGGAAAAATCCTGGGACTAAAGTTCCAGCGGATTCAGTTCACGCCGGATCTGATGCCGACGGATATTGTTGGGTCGGAAATTCTCCAGGTTGGCGGTGATGGTAAGCGGTCGTTCGATTTCACGCCTGGGCCGATATTTTCGAACCTCATTCTAGCGGATGAGATCAATCGGACGCCGCCGAAAACCCAGGCAGCGCTGCTGGAGGCGATGCAGGAGAAGCAGGTGACCGCCGCCGGACAGACTCGGCACTTGGAAGAACCCTTCATTGTATTCGCGACGCAGAATCCGATTGAACACGAGGGCACTTATCCACTTCCCGAAGCACAACTCGACCGCTTCTTCTTCAATATTCTTATCGACTATCCAACGATTGATGAAGAAGAGGAGATTATCCTAAGAACAACCGGCAAGTCGTCGCCCGAAGCGAGTGCATTGCTGGATCAGAAGGGACTGATTGAGCTACAGGATGCGGCCTTGGAAGTGCCGCTTCCCGATAACGTGGTGAAGGCGATTCTGCAGCTCGTGCACAGCTCGCGTCCGGCTTCTGATAAAGCGGATGACTATGTGAAAAATTACGTCGGCTGGGGTGCGGGACCGCGGGCGTCACAGTGCCTTGCGCGTGCTGTTCGCGCTCTCGCGTTACTGCGCGGTGAGTCGAGTGCGTCGATCGCGGAATTGCGGGATGTTGCCCATCCGGTTCTTCGTCACCGTGTGGTGTCCAACTACAACGCGACGGGCGAGGGTGTCAGCGTGGACGATATCATCACTCGCTTGGTTGGGAAAATCGGGTGATTGCCGCCTAGAACGCCGTTGTAAATTTATCTATCGTGAACCAGCCATCCAGCCGCTATCTCACTCCCGAGAATGTTCTTCGACTCGCCAACTACGAGTTGTCCGTGAAGACATTTGTGGAGGGGTATCTGGCTGGCCGCCACCGGTCACGTCAGCGCGGATCGTCGATTGAGTTCCATGAATACCGTCAGTATACACCTGGAGATGATCCATCGATGGTGGACTGGCGGGTGTTCGCGAGGACGGATCGGCATTACTTGAAAACCTTCGAGCAGGAGACCAATCTCGAGTGTCATTTGTTTGTCGATTCTTCCGCTTCGATGGGATATCCGGATGGAGGGATGATCGATGGAGGGAAGTTGAGCAAACTCGATTACGCTTCCTTTGTCGCCGCGTGTCTGGCGTGGATCGTGACCGTCCGTAACGATCGGGTGTCGTTGCATTTGTTTGATGATCAAGTGCGTAAATCGTTTCCGCCTGGAACGACGCGTCGACATCTTCACGCGATGCTCGATGCCTTGGAAACGAATCAACCCGGACGGCCGACATCACTTCCCGAGGCCTTGAAGAAGGCGCAACCCTTGTTGAAACGGCGCGGCACACTAGTCCTGCTTTCAGATTTCTATGACGACCCCGAAGAGCTTTTCCGTGCGCTGAACCCCTACCTTCACCGCGGCTTCAAGATCCACCTTTTCCATGTGCTGGCACCAGGTGAGGCGGAATTGGAAGATCGTGGTCTGACGCGCTTCGTCGATATGGAAACGGATGACCAACTGATCGTTCACACGGGCACACTGCGCGAGGCTTATCGCCAGCAGCTACAAGATCACACCAGGGCGCTACGTCGCTTGTCGAACTCTCGCGGGGTGGATTATGCCATGACAACTACCGCCGAACCCTTCTTCCATCTTCTCGACCGCATGGTGAAAAACTAACCCTACTTCACGAACACCACTACGATGCTTTTTTTCGCGAACAATGCGATGCTTTGGTTTCTCGCCGCTGCGGCCGTCCCGCTGTTGGTGCACCTCTTCGCGCGCACGCGTCCGCCATCCGCGCCATTCAGTTCGCTGCGCTTTCTGCGAAAGGTGGTGAGCAGCACGTCACGGGCGCGGAAGCCCAAAGACTGGTTGTTGCTGTTTCTTCGCACGCTTGCCGTGTTGTTGTTCGCGCTTGCGGTGCTTCAGCCTCTGTTGATCAGCGGGGACGGTAGTCGCTCGACGGATTCTCATCATGTGGTGGTTCTGATGGACCGATCGGGATCAATGGCAGCGAGCGAAGGTGCGCGCACGCGCTTTCGGCGTGGTGCGGACATGGGAGCGGAGCTTTTGGGATCACTCCGTCCGGCATCTGCCAATGTGATTTGGGTGGATGCCATGCCGGACGCAGTCTTTCCGGAGCTTGGGCCTAATATTCCATTTCTCGTGGATGCATTAAAGCGGACGGAGCCCGCAGCGGAGTCCGGAAAATTGCGGGTGGCATACGATCAGGCAATCTCCCAGCTCGAAGCGGTGGAGGGAACGAAGGAAATTATTTTGATTTCCGACTTTCAGCAAAGCGCTTGGGAAGATGTCGACCTCCCGGCTGTGCCGAGTATAAAAGTGACTACACTCGCAGCGGCGAACGGCGATCTCGACAATTTGGCGGTTACCGCATTGCAGGCTGTTCCGTCATCACCAGTGATCGGCCAGCAGGTGTCGATCCGCTGCCAGGTGAGCAATTTCTCCGAAGCCAATCGCCGTGTTACTTTGTTCGCGGAAATTGGTGGCGCGCGGCAGTCGATCTCTCTTGACGTGCCGGCTGAAGGGTCGAGCGAGGCGGCATTCCCAGTGAGATTTGATCGCGAAGGTCAGGTCGCGTTGGCGGCTACGATCGATGAAGACGCGTTTTCGTTCGATGACTCCCGTTACGCAGTTGTTGAGGTTTCACGGGCCTTGAAAATGGTGTTGGTGGCGGCGAAGGATTCTCCGGATGCCGAGGTGATTGAACGGATAGCGCTGGCCTTGCCGTGGTTGGATTGCCAGGTCGTGCCCGACCTTGCCTCGGCGCTTGCCGATCAATCCGCGGATTATCTTTTCGTGACGAATTGGACGGGGAAGATGGCTGACGAACTTCGTGCTCGGGCAACTGACGGGACGGCGGTGATCTGCCAGCCCGGCGACAAGGTTTCATCGAGCGCGCTTGCCACAATCGTTGGTGGTGAGTGGGCTGAGGGGGAGGTTTATCGTGAGGAACAATCCCCGCAGTCGCCATTCAGCGTGCGGGTAATTGCAGAGGATCACCCCGTGTTCTCACTCTTCGCGTCCGGTGAGTTTGGAAGTCCTGCGGATGCGCGGTTCTTCCAGCGGGTAAGATTGCCCACTGACGGTTTCGAAAATTTACCTTACTCCGCGGTGCTGAACTATTCGGATGGCATTCCAGCGCTGATGGTGGCGCGCGCTGATGTCCTACCGGTGCAACTTTGGAACCTGCCGATCGATGCGACGCAGCACACATGGAACGGAGAGAATTTTGTTCCGTTTTTTGCGGAGTTTTTGTTGAACGCACGGGGTGCGGCTCTGTCAAGCAGCGAGGGAGAGTTTGCTCCGGGGATGCGTGTGGCGTGGGAGCCTGACGAGCGATATCAAGCGGAATCGCTCACCCTACAGAACGATAAGGGTGAGCAAGTCGCGGTTGAATTGGTGGCAAAGGGTGCGTCGAACGAACTTGTCTCTGTCGATTCGCCTGGTCCGGGAGCTTATCGTTGGATGTCAGGTGAGGTTGCGGTGAATCGTGCGGTGGTGAATTTCCCAGGAGGGGAATCGGATTTGCGGGTGCTGGCGACGGATGAAATCACCATGGGTGAAGCGGTGACGGCAAGAGAGATCGACACCTATACCGCGCTGCGCGAAGGCGTGCCTCTTTGGATGTGGTTGATAGCTGGCGTGCTCCTCTGTCTTCTCATCGAATCCGTCGTCGCGCGATGGGCGGTGGCACCCATCGAAAAACCATCTAACACGCCTCGGGCTGCCTAGCGCCGACTTGTAACAACCCTCGCCGAAAATTTTCTAAAGTGACTTTTAACCCTGTAATCCCGTTTCCCCTGCTGATCCCTCTCGCCGTCCTGGTGGTGGCGGGTGGAGCATGGCTTGCGTGGCGATCAAATGCCCGCACCTCGGGACGCTTGCGCGTTGGCCTTACTATATTGCGGGCGCTGGCGTTGAGTGCGTTTGCGCTGATTCTGTGTAACCCTGGCAACTGGCAACCCTTGGCGGATACGGCGCGCAAGGTTTGGGCCGTGGTGGTGGATTCTTCGGCTTCGATGCAGACTCCGGATGGAACCGACGGCTCGCGCTGGCAGAGCGCGGTGAACATCGCCGATGAAATTAACACAATCGCGGAAAAGCGGGATGCGGATGTGGAGTTTGCAGTATTTGACCGCACGCTGGTGCCGCAAGAATCGTTCGATCAGCTCTCCGCGCAGCAATCGGACGGCGATGGCAGTGACCTTGTTACTGCATGTGGTGATTTAATTTCGAGAATCTCTGCGCGTGGGGATGAACTCGGTGGAGTGATAGCGCTCACCGATGGACGCCAGACGGTGCGCACCGATCCAGCCGGGGTGGCGTTGCGGGCGCGGGCGGAAGGGATTCCTGTGCACGGTGTGTTGATCGGCGGGGATTGGGAGCAGAGTGATTTGGAGATTTCGAGTCCGCGACGATTGGTGGTCGCTTTTTCCGGCCAGAAAGTCCAACTCTCCGCCTTAGTGCAAAACCACGGATTGGGAAATATTCGAGCTACTGTTGAGTTAGTCGATGCGGAAGGGCGCGTGGTGGATACCACCAATGCGATCCTTGGGAATGATGCGTCGCAGGTGATCAGCTTTACGATTGAAGCTCCAGAGAACTCCACGGAGTTCACGATCCGTGCGCCGAAGATGGAAGGCGAGCGGGTGGATAGTAATAATGCCGAAACGGTGAGGGTGTCCTTGATCGACACCAAGACGCGGATATTCATCGCTGAAGGTGCGCCCTATTGGGATAGCAAATTCCTCGCCCAGTTGCTGAGACAGCAACCGCACATCACGGTAAATTCGGTCTATAGGATCAGTGATGAACGGTATTTCCGGATCGACAGTGGAGATGCCGGGCCGACGGAATCGAGCGCCGATGTGTTTCCAAATACAGCCGACGAGCTTGGAGCCTACGATGTCATTATACTTGGCAAGGGAGCGGAGCATTTCCTCACGTCTGAACGGATCGCGTTGTTGCGTGAGTTTGTCAGTCAAAAGGGTGGTGCGGTGTTGTTTTCGAGGGGCAAGGCCTATGCGGGAAAATGGGAGGCGCTGGAACCGTTGGAGCCGGTGCTTTGGGGAGGGAACACGGGCGGAGAGATGCACTTTGAGCCATCGAGGGATGGTGAGGTGGCGGGCTTGTTCGGGCAGGCCTTGCCGGGTTCCGGTGATGCTATCTGGGAGTCGCTGCCGACACTGAAGGACGCGCGGCAAGTGGACTCCATCAAACCCTTTACCCGGGTGCTGGCCTACGGCACGACAAATGCCGGTGGTGGTTCGGGTGGCAAGGTGCCGTTATTGCTGGTGCGGAGATACGGTCAGGGTGCAGTGGGATTGGTGAATGCTGACGGTTTGTGGAAATGGGATTTCTTTCCTGAGGCGAGGGAGCTGGGGAATATGTATCTGGAATTTTGGTCGCAACTTACCCAGTGGTTGGTTTCCTATGCAGAGTTTCTACCCGGTGAGGATTACGCCTTGAATCTCTCAGCGACAAAGGTGGAGAGTGGCACGCCGATCAATCTACGCGCCGGGTATCGCGGGCCGGAAGAGAACGCTCCAACCACGATGCAGGCGCGAGCTACGCGATCCGGAGGAGAGGCGCAAACCATCGGACTAGGCACTGCGCTGGACACCACAGGCCGGACGATTTGGCGGGGTAGCTTCGAGCCGACAACTGCCGGGTTTTGGATGGTTCAGTTGGTGGATGCCGAGGGACAGGCCGTTGGTCCAGAAGTGGCGCTTTCAGTCACGTCTCCGCCGGATGAATTCACCGAGGTGGCGGCCGACCCCGAATTCCTCGCTCGCCTCACATCTGCGACGGGCGGACGTCTGCTGACCGCGAGTGAAGCGACAAGCGTAATTGATGAATTGATGAAACCTATGGAAGCTGGCTCCAGGGATGCCGGCAGTATTTGGAATCCACTGTGGGCGCGTTGGTGGGTTCCGATTCTGTTGATGATCCCATTGGCCGGCGAGTGGTGGCTGCGTAGACGAAACGGCTTGCTGTAATAATGAAACCTTCTCAAACAACTGCTATGAATAATGGACAAACATTCCGTAACCGGCTTGGCGGGTTCGCGATGCGTTGGCGTTTTGGCTTGGTTCTGCGCGTTACTCTCTGGGGTGTGGGGATCACTGCGGCCGCGTTTATTTTGGCCGCGGGCTTGGATGCGGCGTTCGCATTCGATGAGACCGGGTTGAAGGTGGCACGAGCGTTGGTTGTCACCGCAGGGGTGGTGGCTATTTTGTGCACCATCCCCAAAGTCGTGACGTTCTCACGTGCGCGTGCGGCACGCGAGGCGGATAGGGCTGCGGAAAATCCGCGTAGGATGATCACTAGTGCGAGTGATCTGGCCAATGACCCACTCCAAGAGGGAATGGCTGGATTTTTGAGGAGCCGGGTATTTGAAGATGGTGAGAAGACCTTGAAATTGATTCCGCTTACTCGCAGTCTGCCGTGGCGTGCGCTAGGAAAGGCCGCAGTTTTCATTGCGGTCATCGCTGGATTGGCTGGATTGGCATTTTTGAGATTTCCCGATGCATCACGAACAACCAGCGCAAGGTTGATCGACCCCGATGGAGGAATAGCACCTTACTCGCCGTTGCGCTTTGTGGTGTCACCGGAGGAGCCGAAAGTGGTGTATGGCAGCGATCTATTGATGGAGGTGGAGATTTCCGGTGGGGAGATCGATCATCCGGTTGTGTGTTTGGTGAGGGATCCAGCAACGGGTGATGTGGAAGAGACTGATTCCTATCGAGAGTCTGCCGGAAAATTTGCACAGAAGATCGGCAAGGTGACGAACAATCTGGAGATCGCTTTCCGCTGCGGTCGCGCGCGCAGTGCCTGGCGACGGGTTGACGTGATGCATCAACCGAGATTCGCTGCGGCGAAAGTAAAAGTCACACCGCCCGCATACACCAGGCAGGCTGAGAGTGAATTTGTGCTTGGCACGTCGGAGTTGCGGGTGATTGAGGGCTCTGTGATTGAGCTAAAAGTGGAGAGCAATCGTCCGCTCAGCGGTGGAGGTTTAGCATTTGTGCCGGCGGAGGAGAGTTCTGGAGTTCAAGAGTCGAGCGTCAATGATCCGGATGTTGATGGCAACTCGGCGACCTTCACCTGGAAGGCCAAGGGCACCGGCCGGGTGTCGGTAAACTTGGTGGATATTCGTGGAACCCGCTCGGATTCCCCCTTGGAATTTGACCAGCGTGCTACTCCGGATTCCCCTCCGGAGGTGGCAATCAACGAGCCCGCCAGATTAGTGCTGGCCACACCCAAGTCGGTGTTGCCCTTGAAGGCGGAGGCGCGAGACGATTTTGGCTTGTCGAAGGTGGAACTGGTTCGTGCGCTGGCAGGATTCCGAGATCGTGCGAGCACGGTTGGCGATCAGCTGACGACACGCGAGGTGCCGGTCTCCAACCAAATTGACTTGCAACGGATCGGTGTTTTACCTGGCGAGACTCTTGAGTTCTTCGTCGAGGCGGTGGACAGAAACCCGTCGCTGATGGGAATTGGAACATCCGATGTGGTGAAGATTCATATTATTTCGGAGGAGGATTATGCTGAGCGAATCCGAATGCAAACGAGCGCCAGTGAGTTCGCCGCAAAGTTCGAAGCAATGCGGGAGCAACTGGACAAGGCAAAAGACTCGCTGGATGATTTGGCGAAGGCCTTGGATGGTGGAGATGAACAAGAGATCGCCGAAGCGAGGAAGAAAGCCGAAGAGGCTCAGCAGAAGGCGGCTGAGTTTTTCGATCGCTTGGAGAAGGATTTTCCTGCGTTTGCCATGGATCAACGGGCTAAGGAAATCGCTGGAAAGATAGCCGAGAAGCTGCGTGCGAATCAACAGGATTTGAACGCCAGTGCGGGGACGGTTGGTGAACAAAAAGAGCAGGTGAAGAAAATGCAGGAGCGCCTCGGCGCGGGTGAACCTGAATTTAAACAACTGGAGCAGGACGCGAAAGATGCGGCGGCGGCAGGTAAGGTGATGGAGATGTCTGTCGTGTTCCGCGAGGTGTTGGCCAATCAGGAGTCCCTGACCAAGCGTCTCGGGAGTATCGCGAAAGAGCTCGCCGCGGGAAACACAGCGAACGCGAGGCAGCTTGTCGGACTGGCAAAGCAGCAGCGAAAGAACCGCGAACGCCTGAACTATCTTCGCGATGAGTTGGAGAAGCGCGCGAAGGATCTTCCAGATAGATTGCGGGAAACGCGGGAATCCGCGGAAGCCTTTGTTGCCAGAATGGATCAATTGATGATCGGTGATGCAATGGATGCCGCAGAAGAGGGGGCGAAGGACGGTGATGTAACGACGGCGACGACGAACTCACTTCTCGCACTGCAGTTACTCGAGCAGTTGATCAAGAAACCGGGCGATCAAATGTGTGAGATGTGCAAAGGAGGCGGGCCGCCCAAGTTCGAGATCAAGGAGCCCGACCTCGCGAGCACGCTTGCGCAAATGCTCGCAGCGTGTAACAAGGCGGGCGTTGGTCAAAAGCCGGGTGGTGGCGGTGCAGGCCCTGGTGGTGGCAACGGTGACGGCTTCTCTGCCTTTGGGGTTGATAGTCCGGCGCTGCCTATGATCGGTCCGGAGCGCGTGAGGTTTGTGGAAACCGGTGCTCGTGGATCGCAGGGACGAGCGGGGCGCTCGGGAATTGTCGAGCACGCAACGGCATCCGATCCCAGCGACGGCGCGGAGGACGTCCGTGATTCCGGAGCAGGCACGCCGGACATCAAGGCCGTGCCAGAACTCTACCGCGATGCGGTAAAGCGTTACTTTTTAGATGACAGTGAGGATGTGGCCAATCGCTCCGAATCCGATGCATGACAGCCAGCGGAAAGTATAATAATCAATGAACTAAATCAGAACTATGAAAATGAAATCCTTAACAACCGTTTTGTTAGCGTTGACGCTCGGGTTGCCATCCATTGCATGTGCGAAGGATGGGGCCGTCGAGGTTGGCAATTTAATTTACGCGGGAACGAAAACTTCAAAATGCTTTGCTGATGAGTTTCTTTCCACCGTGCAACAGAAGACCTCTATAGTTACCGAGCGTCGGTTCAAGTCCGTTAAGCTGGCATCAGAAGAGCTCTTTCGCTTTCCCTTCGTCGTCATGACTGGTGAGGGTGATTTCACGCTTACCGGCCAAGAGCGTGATAACTTGAGGAAATATCTTACCAACGGTGGATTCCTTTTGTCATCGCCGGGTTGTTCGAACGAGGAGTGGTCGAAGTCTTTCGAGCGTGAGATTAAGCGTATTTTCGAAGAAGAAAAAGAGGGCTTGGTCGACATCCCGATGGATCATGAAATTTTCAAAACGATCTTTACGATCAAGGAAATGAAGCTCTCCAAAGCCAGTGGCAATGCCAAAATTCGAGGGGTCACACACAAGGGGAAGTTGGTTGTAGTGTTCTCGTCAGATGGCTTGAACGACACTTCAAACACCGAGGGTTGCTGCTGCTGCGGTGGCAATGAGATTCGCAATGCCTTGCAGATCAACGCCAATATCCTTGCCTACGCACTCCTTTACTAGTCTAGCTCGAATGCTAGTGACTGAAGCCCTTATTCGGAATTTTAGAACATCATGAACACCGCTCAAACGGGCGAGACACCCGCGCTCCTTGAGGGAAACGCGCCGATGGCGTTCTTCAGTCAGTGCCATTCAAATCCAGCCCTTTCCCTAGAATTGATGACCCGCAAAACGCCATTATTTGACCACCATGGGTCGCGCCTTTTGATTGCCATTCTCGCATTCGGGATGCAGATGATGCAGCCTGTATTTGGTCAGGAGATTCCGGCGGAGGATGTAAGGCTTATTGACGCGGCAGCGGCGCGTCTTCCTGCTACAGGAACAGATGAGGACTGGAATCTGCTTCTGAGCGCGGTGCACGATACACCGAGCAAAAGCAAACTGAAGGATGCTCTGCGCACGATGGATCCATTTCCGCGCGAGCGACTGGTTCGTGAACTGCGCAATCCACGTCTGGCTGTCCGCTTGGGTGCTCTTGAGTTGCTGGAGGAATATGCGGGCAGTAGTTTTGGATTCGATCCGTGGCGTGATCCGGTCGCCAAACTAGCGAACGATCAGGCTTACGCCGCCTGGATGAAATGGGCGGGTGAAGACGGAACACTTTCCACAACCGATCGTGAACTGAGCGAGGAGGATTATCGACTTTATATTCGTGAATTGCTGGCGACAGATCGTAATCGCTCCGAGCGGGCGATGAGAATGCTGGAGCCTCATGGTGTGGCGGCCATTGCTGCGTTGCAGTCCTTCCTTGCCACGGATCCACAATTTCAACCTGGTGGTCTGGCGCGATTGAAGATGGCGCAATATCGCCTGGCCTTGAATGTTGCCGGAAACTCGTCGGCGAGTTCTCTCGCCGCTGATCTGACATTTGGAAACCGTGATCAGAAGCTCGCGGCGCTGGGCGCCTTGCGGAGTGCCGGGCTCGCGGCGATTCCGATCGTCCGCGAGTTTATCAATGAACCAGACCCTTTGGTGCGCGAAACGGCGGTGGATGCCATTTTTGAGGCTGGAGGAGCGCGTGTTCTCTCGTTGTTACAGGAGCCATTGATGGCTGAGAAAGATCCCAATGTCATTCTTGCTGCTGTGCGCCATTTGGCAGATATCAAAACCGATGAGAGCACGGCGTTGCTGGTGCACTTTACTTCAATGCCGACCGAGGACTTGGTGGTAGCGTCGATCGAAGCACTAAACAAAGGTGGAAGTGATGATCCATTTAGTTCGAGTTCATCAGATATCGGCCGCGCGGTGCCGGACAGTGAGAAGCTGGCCGCGCAGTGGATCGATGACACCCGTTGGCGAGTGCGCACGGCGGCGATTCAGTTTATCGCGGCGCGTAAGCTCAAGGATCTGGGGCCGCAGGTGATTACCGCCTTGGATGACGAGGATACCTACGTTCGCTATAGTGCGATTCGGGCGGTGGGTTCATTGAACTTAAGCGATGCGATGCCCAAACTTGAAGAGATGGCAAAAGACGACCCTGAGATGCTCGGGCATGTGGCGTCTCTTGCCGCGAAGCTTGGTGGGTCCGGAGTGAAACAACGGTTTTTCGCCGGCTTGCCTGAGCGTTCGCCAGCGGAGATTTTATCCGTGCTGGATTCACTGGGGAGCGAGGAGGATAAGGACATACGTGGGCTGATCGCAAATCTGGCCTTGCACTCGGATTTGGATGTTTCCTGTGCGGCGCTACGGATTCTTGCATCGAGTCACATGGATGATTCGGTCGTTCGCAAGCTTTTGCTGAATGTGCTCGACGAAGGAAACATGGCAAAGGTTCGAGCGATCGTTGGTAAGCTGGATTTTCCCGATAGTTTCAAACGCAATGATCGCCGTCTGAGTAAGTTGGAGGCGGATTCCAGGGAATTGTTGAATTCCATGCAGACCTCCACTGCATTGGACGGTCTGTATAACGCATTCCTGCTTCCAAACGGTAAGTCGCCGGGGATGCCCCATCAACAGTTGGCAATGCCGGACGTGGGAGCCGTCGCAAGTGAGGAATTTATCTCCCGGTTGATCGAATTGATGGGGTCGGTCAAGGAACCCGATGTGAAATTTTCCCTGGCATTGTCGCTTCTGAAGATCGGGGTTCCAGAGTCGGTTCCGCAGGTTTTGGAAGGGCTGGCCGAACGCCCGGTGAATGAACGTAAGCAAATTGCCCAAGCGCTTTACTACGGGAAATGCAAGGAAGCCCTTCCTTTACTTACCGCGCTTCTCAATGACCCCGTGGCACCGGTTCGGGAGGCCGCTGCCTATTCCGCGTTGAATCAACAGAGCGCGTTACTGTTTATTCAGACCGCGTTCGATGTGCTTGTCGCTCCCGACTCGCACTTGAAACCCGGTGAGCTTTACGGGTATTCACTGATCTCATGCCTGCGTCGCGGCGATAGCAGCAAGCTGCTTAAGGGATGGAGTCGAAAGATATTGGCAATGCCTGATGCCGGCGACGACTTGATGGTTCTCGCCATTGTGATGTTAAGGGACAGTTTTACGTCCAGTGACCACGAGTTACTTTTGAGATTGTTGGCGCATCGAAGTCAGTGGGTGCGCCGCGCGGCAGCGGAGGCCGCTGGGCATGATGCGTTGTCAGTATTCAACGAGCAGTTGGAAGCCATCGCTGCGGATACATCAGCGATGGTCAGGGGTGCGATTCCATTGGTATTCACTCAAGAAAGTGGGGGGAACGGACTGGTGTATTTCTCCGCTACAGATCAGGCGGACTATACAGAAATTGACTACCAGCATGAGGCGCTTCCACTGGATGCGGATTCGGAAGACGTTGTCCGCAATCTCGCTATGGAGGACGAAGATGCACAGCTCCGCTTGGACGCTTGGTACGCGCTGCTGACCCAGCGGAAACAAGTGGATATGTCGGCGTTCGTCAAACTCGCGTCCGAGATTGATGACAAAACCATGCGCTACCGTCTCGCCTACTTTCTTCAAAAGAACGTATCAGCTCTGACTCCCAGTCTCCAACCACTACTGGCCTTGACGGACATTGAGAGGATTTCGGAAAGCGAGCGCGCAAAAGTTTTCAGTAAATTAGGAGCGAATAATGATGACGCGTTTCTCTCCTTTGATTCGTTGATTGAATTGGCAGATTCCACAGACTCGGCGACCTTTGTGGAGCCTGATCCGAATCAGACCAAGGTCGTTGAACGCACCAAATTGTCGGTGGTGTATTTCTACAAGGAGGGGTGCGACGTGTGCGAGCGGGTGGAGCGATATTTGGAAGAGATGAAATCGAGCTTTCCGCTGCTTGAGGTGCGAAAAATTTCGATTCTCTCTCCGGACGGCACGGTGTTCAATCAGGCGCTGGCATCGAGAATGAGCGTTGACTCCGGAAAGGCGCCTTCTCTCTTTGCACAAGGCGGGGCGATCATCGACAAAGACGTGGACCAGGGAGATATCGCCAAGCTACTTGCGCGGACTATGGGGCTTCCTCAGGATGAGGCTTGGCTTGAATTTACTAGTGAAGAGACCCTCGCCGCCCAAGTAGAGGTGGAGGAAACGTTCGAGTCTCTTACTCTCGCGACAGTAATCTCGGCAGGATTGATCGATGGGATTAATCCTTGCGCGTTTGCGACAATCATCTTCTTCCTTTCTTATCTCCAAGTGGCGAGACGGTCACGTCGGGAGATTTTGATGGTGGGCATAGCGTTTATCCTTGCGGTATTCCTCTCGTATTTTGCTTTCGGTCTCGTCCTTCACAAGATGATTGGAGCCATTACCGGCTTGAAGTGGGCGCGTATGATCCTCGACTGGGCGTTCGGATTGATGGCATTGGTGCTGGCATTTCTGAGCTTTCGCGATGCAGCAAAAGTGAAAGCGGGCAAGACGTCGGACATGACCTTGCAACTTCCTGGATTCATCAAGAATCGTATCCGTGGTGTGATCCGCACGGGTGCCCGCTCGTCACGTTTCGTGATTGCCGCATTCGGTATAGGAGTGGTGGTTTCGCTCCTTGAACTATCCTGCACAGGTCAGGTTTACGCTCCGATTATTTACAAGATCCAGCAAGGACAACTGGATGCGGTGGTCTATCTGCTGATCTATAACGTCGCGTTTATTTTGCCGCTAATAGCTATCTTTATACTCGCGTTCTTTGGGATGACGAGTGATGCGCTGGTTCGTTTCCAAGAACGTCACACGGTGCTGGTGAAGATCGCGCTTGGGTGCGTTTTTCTCCTGCTCGCCTTCGTCGTGCTGGCAGCACCAGTAAAAGAGTGGTTCATCAATAGGTGATCACTTCACCAGTGCGGCGGCGAGCAATTCCAGCAAGCGTGATTCTTCGGTTGCTGAGGTTTTGGCAATAAACCCACGGGCATGGGCGAAATGCACGTCGTGTTCATTCTCGACCTGTGAAAAGTCCAGCAAGGGGGTGTCGTTGAACTTACGCAAGCCGTAGCCATCGCCGCGTCCGTCTGGATAAACCAAGGCCAGCACTTCGTTCTCCAATCCGAGCTTTTGCACTTGGTATCCGAGCCCGGCCGAAGTGTCGTCGGGCATCGGGTCGGTGCGCGGCATCATCAGCGCCTTGAAGCTCGCGTCGCCTGTCGGTACGTCGATCACTACCGCATTCGCAGCGACGAAATTGAGTCGACTACGCAAGTTGCTAATGAAGTCGACGAGGTCTTCGCCGATCATCTTCATCAATTCCCAAATGGGCTCGCCGGGTTGGTGAAGCGATTTGCTGGCGAAGCGTTTGAGTAGAGAAATCTCGATCGGTGAGTTCAGTCGTCCGAGGAGGTCGCGATCTATACCTAGCCACTTTGCGGTATCCTTCGGACCACGGCAGTCGAACCATTCGGCCACTTCCAACCACGAGCAGAATTCTCGCGCGTCTTTGTAGATTCCGAGGTGTTGGAGCACGAGCGAAAGGGCACATGTTGGCACGTGGTTGCGATCGAACTGATGGTGATCGAAGTTGCCCATTTGTGGGTCGTGCTGGTGTCCAATGTCGACCACGGCGACGGTGGAGTTTTGCAAATCGTCTTCGGTAGGGGTGCGCCGCTCAATGGCGACGGGGGATATGGTCAAGAGAACTGCGCAGGCGAGGAACTCATCTTTATGGGCACCACCTGGGTGCGTGACGATCGATTGAAACATCTAATCAAGAGGGAGCGAGACCGCCGTCATTGCAAGCGCGCATTCTACACCGCGAGACCGATCACCTCTTCTTTCGTGTGAACGGGTGGGAGAAGGCGGCAGTATTTTCACACTGCAGATCGCTCTAATTTGCGGTGTTCTCTTTGTGAAGCTCGGCAAAAATCAAACGCCCGGATGCGGTTTGAATGGTTGAGCTCACCTCTACGAGCACTGGGTCGCCAATACGGTTTACGGCATTATTAACCACGATCATGGTGCCATCTGGTAGGTAGCCTACCGCTTGGTGATCTTCTTTTCCAGACTTCACGAGATCAAGTTGGAGCGTTTCTCCGATCACCAACTGCGGGCGCATCGCGTCGGCGAGGTCGTTGAGGCTAAGAACGGAAACCGATTGAACTTTGGCAACCTGCGCGAGATTCACGTCGTTTGTGAGAATCCGCGCACCGAGGCGGCGGGCAATTTGGATCAGGCGGCTGTCGACGGGAACCCGGCGGTTCTCGAGAAAATCGTCGTGCACGTTGACCTCGATATTACGCATCTCTTGCAGAGAGGAAATGATTTCCAGTCCGCGCTTACCGCGTTCTCTTTTATGTGTCGCTTGCGAGTCGGCAAGAGTTTGCAATTCTTCAATGACAAAGCGAGGAACCACGAATGGACCGTTGAGAAACTTCGAAAGAATTAAGCGGCGGATTCGTCCGTCGATGAGAATGTTGGTATCGAGAACGGTCGGGAATTCTTGCATCCCTTCCTGACGGAAGCGCATGTAAGGGACGATGAAGGAGAATTCCTCCCGGTTGCTGCGAACCGCAAGACTTGTCCCGATGTAGCCAAGGCCTAGGTAGACAGACAGTTCGTAGATGATCTTCACATCGTCACCGTGAGGGATGCCGTCTAACCACGGGAACTCGAAAAGGTCGATACGGGTGATCAGCCATGCGCAAAATATGCCGATCAAAAGCCCGAAGGTGCCTGTGGTGAATCCACGGATGCTCCACGTAGATGCGAGGATCTCAACAGCGACAAATGACGATCCGATGAGACCGCCAATGGTAGCTCCTAGCAGGGGGGTGGATTCAGCGCCCATCGCCATTACCGCCCCGAGCCAAAAACACAGGAGTAGGAATGCGGCACGAACGCCATTGACGATGCGAAGGGATCTCATTGTGTTGAATGTAGCGGATGAACGGATCGCGTCCAGCTGTAAGCGACAAATAGAACGCGCAACACGGTATCTCTATCATTCGTTAGCATAATCTCGAAACTCTAAAAAGATCGCTTAATGCGAAATTTTCGCAATTTTCATGCAAATTACTTGCGTTAAGGCGCGACTGTTCGTAAATTGACGGTATGAATGCCCAATCTTCATTTTCTTTGTTAGCTGGTCTGGCGCTTGCCCTCAATGCGAGCGCAGGTAGTGATTCGCCATCGGCGAAAGGATCCCCGACCATTGCAAAACCGAGCACCGACTGGTGGGAGGACTTCAATAACTGGTCGCTGTTCGATGGCAAGATCACGGCATCTTTAAATGGTGCGCTGATTTATGGTGGAACATCGGGGGATATGGAATCGCTCTACGATGCCGGCCACGATCCGAGCAGCGAGGGCTGGACGGTGCAAGGTCTCGAACCGAGTATTTCGCTTCGCCTTACGGATCACATCGAAGGATTTGCCAGTGGAATTCTATTCACCGATGGAGACGGTAACTGGGATACCGAGCTAGAGGAAATGTTCGGAGTGGTTCGTGATCTCCCGGGTGGACTTGATATACGTTTTGGTCAGATGCTCAACCGAGTCGGTATTCAGAATACCCAGCACTTGCATAGCTGGGATCAAACGGATTACCCGATGGTGCTTGCCCGCTTCCTCGGGGAGGATGGACTTATCACGCGCTCGGCAGAGCTTAACTGGCGCGCGCCAATCGGCGATCCCTTGACTAGCACGACGCAATTTACCGCGTCCTATGGTGAGGTTCGACCACACGATGCGCACGGCCACGGTGACGAGCACCTCGATGAACACAACCATGCCTTCGAAGCCGAGGGCGCTGAGTTCAACGACTGCGTGTTCAGTGCGCGAGTCATGCATCGCCATCGTTTTGACGACTTCACCAGCCTTACGCTAGGTGGAAGTTACATTTACGGGGACAACGAATTCGGCAGGCACAATCAAGTTGGCGGACTCGATGCCGAGTGGGTATGGCGTGAGAATGGCTTGGAGACAGGTGGACGCGCGCTTCGTTGGCGCACCGAACTTTTCGTCCGAGACGTCGCCGCGCGCAGTGGAGAATTGCACGAAGGACAGGACGATCACGAAGACGATGATCATGCAGACCATGATGATGACCACGCGGACGATGATCACGACGAAGCGGCGGAGATGGTCAGTCGCAGTTTCACTGAATTCGGCGCTTACACTTCGGTCGTCTATGAATGGAATTCTCACTGGGACACCGGACTGCGCATAGGCTACGTTGGTGGAATTTCCGATCTCGGACTCGACGAGCGTATCCGTATCTCGCCGAGTGTAACCTATTACCCAGATGCCGACCGCCGCTTCCACCTTCGCGGACAATATAACTTCGACCACGGCTCAGAAGCTGGCAGCGATCACTCTGTTTGGATTCAGGCAGGGTTCTCGTTTGGAGCAGGAAATGAAGTTCGCTAAACCATACTACACGATATTCTCATGAAAATTACTCAGTTAATAACATCTCGCTGGATCGCTGGCTTTATTGCCTTGTGCGCTGTCCTCTCCGCACCCCTTGCATCCGCCGTCGACGGCAAACTCGAAGTCGCCTCACTTCACCCATTGATGAGTGATTTAGCGCGCAAAGTCGGTGGCGACAATGTAACAGTCATCGCAATCATCGAACCCGGTGCGGACATGCATGCGTTTTCTCCACGTCCCTCCGACATGCAGAAGCTGCAAAATGCAGATCTGGTATTAGCGGCAGGCAAGGGGATGGAAAACTATCTCGACTCACTGCGCGACACCTTACGCGGTAAGCCCGAGGTCGTTGAAGTTGGACGAAAAATCCCATCGCTTACCATTGGTAAAGACGAGCTTTACGTCTGTTGTGCTGCCCATGCAGGGAACACCATCGACCCTCATTGGTGGCATAGCATTGATCAGACCGCCCGCGCCGCCCGTATCCTTGCCGACACTTTCTCCGATGCAGATCCCGCGAATAAAGACGTCTACAAGCGCAACGCTGCGATCTATTCAAAAGAGCTCAAACAACTCAAAGCGTGGGCCAGCAAAGAACTGTCGAAAGTACCTCGCTCGAAACGCAAATTGGTCACCCCCCACGCCGCCTACGCCTACTTTGCCAAAGAGTTCGGGTTTCAAATGATCAGCGTCCAAGGCTTGAACCCAGAGCAAGAGGCAACGCCGCAGCTCATGGCGGAAGCGGTTCGGATCATTCGGGAAGAGAAAATCGCCGCGGTGTTTCCAGAAATTAAAGGACGCAATAGCGGAGTGGAAACCCTTCAACGCGAAACAGGCGTGAAGCTCGGTAAGCCGCTCATGCCAGACGGTGCGGCGAGCTTTGTCGAGATGATCAAAAATAACGTCAACGCAATCGTTGACGGGCTGGGTGAGTAAGTTGTTCCGATAGAAAGCATCATGCGTGTTTCTCCACTACTACTGACGATCTTTGTCCTTCTCGGTCTCGCTGCGATTGCGGTGCCGGTGTGGCGACTTACGTCAGGCGATCCGACGTATTCGGAGACCTATGCAGCAGAGCAGAAAGCGGAAATTTTCACCCACGAAGATGTCGACTTGGTGATCTGGGTCTCACACATCCCCGCTAAGGTGACCTTGCAAAGTGTCGATGGCAAAACGACTACTATGCGCATAGGAGATGATGGTTTGCAGGAAGCCTATGCGGAAATTGCGCTTCCTGTGGACGATGATACGGCAGCGCTCGTTGTGACCGTTGAGCGCGAGAGCGATGACGCGGTAGAATCTGTTTTAACCATCACTGCAAACCGAGGTGATGACGAAGCTATCGAGCATTTTATGAAGTTCGCTGGCTTCGGTGAGGAGCAGATGAAATTTGACTGGTCACATCGACACTAAACAAGATCATGAGTCACGAAATCCACGACGAATGCGATCACTGCGGCCATCACCATGAGTTGGTGGTCGACGGCCTTGTCGTCGACTATCGGAAAACCCGCGCGGTAGAGAATGTTTCATTGGCAACGTCGTGCGGAAACTGTGTCGCCTTCGTCGGGCCAAACGGTGCGGGCAAATCCACCTTGTTGAAATCCATAGCGGGTCTACTGCGCCCGACGGTAGGCAACATTCTCTGGCGTGGCACGAAAGTTGGGAAGTGGAGCCGAGAAATCGCCTACCTCCCGCAACGCGAGCAGATCGACTGGTCGTTCCCAATCACCGTGCGCGGCGTCGTCGAAATGGGGCGCTACCCGCAGACCGGGTGGTGGAAGTCATTCAACAAAAACGACGATGAAGTCGTCGAGCAGGCGATTGATGAGATGCAGCTTCGCGATCTTGCCGATCGACAAATCAGTGAGCTTTCCGGTGGCCAACAACAGCGTGCGTTCATCGCCCGCGCACTGGCACAGGAAGCGCATGTCCTGCTGCTCGATGAACCATTCACCGGCCTCGATCGTCCCGCGCAAGAAGGACTCGTCACCGTGCTCGAGCGTCTATCCACCGAGGGACGCTTGGTCATCGCCTCGCATCACGAGCTCGCAACGGTGCCCGATATTTTCGATGAAGTGCTGATCATGGCGACCCATCAAGTGGCGTATGGAAATGTCAGCGAAGTGTTCACTTGGGAAAACATCAGCGCGGCCTACGGCGATGGGTTGCGCCGCTCACCAGACCTCGAAGCCGCCTTCGCCCGTGCGCAGGAAAACTCACAGGAGGTGGGCGTATGAGCGGGTTCATCGATTGGCTCCTCGAGCCACTTCAGCATCACTACAACCAGCGCGCATTGGTTGCTGCGCTGCTTATTGGATTCACCAATGGCTATGCCAGTGCCTTCGTCGTGCTGCGTCGTGCTGCGCTCAAAGTCGGGTCGCTCTCCCATGCGCTGCTTCCCGGTATCGCCGTCGCCATCCTGATCACAGGGCTCAGTGATTGGAGTGCCTTCATCGGTGGACTAATTGCTGCGCTGATTGTCGGACTTGGATCTCTGGCCGTGTCGCGGGGATCGCGCATCGACCAGGATTCCGCTTTGGCCATTCTTTACACCGCCGCGTTCTCCGGCGGCATCGTGATTCTCCGCCGTCTTGGCGTCACCAACGAGCTATCCGAATGGCTGTTCGGCAACATTATGAACATGGGCAACAACGATCTGTGGATTGCCTTCATCATTGCCACCATCGCGTTGACGACCCTTACTGCCCTACAACGCCCTCTGGTGATGATGATGTTCGAACCCAACGTCGCCGCATCGCTCGGTGTTCCCGTTCGCGCTCTGAATTACGTGCTGATGGGTTTGCTCATCCTCGTGCTGATTTCCTCGCTGCAAGCAGTCGGCTGCATCCTCGCGCTCGGACTCCTCGTCACGCCTGCCGCGATCATGTTCTTGTTCACCAACTCCACCTCCAAACTCTTCTGGGGTGGAGGAATCATCGGTGCCGTGTTGTCGATGAGCGCCATCTTCATCGGTTGGTGGCTCGATCTCGAACAAGGGCCAACCATCGTCCTTCTCCTCGGCATCGCCTTCGCGATCGGCTTTCTCATCAGCCCGCGCTACGGATTGTTCAAGCGCTAGAAGCTAAGACATTCAAAGGTCAGAAATGACCAAGGAAACGCGCATTCAATCGAATTATGGAGAGCCACGCTTCCAGCTGGCTGGGTGAGGCTTAGATTGTCCGTTCACCACCCAAGCCACCTGGAAGGATGGCTCTCCATAAGTCTCGCCATGCTTGCCGGAATGAACTAATACCGGTTTCGAATAAAAACATGACTATTCGCCGCGCACAAGTAGCTCACAATCAATCAATTCTCCGCTCGTTCGCGTCAGATCATTACCAAGATCTGGTATCACTGACATCCTTTGCCCACCAACTCATTACGTGCATGAAGCAACAACTGCCCTAATCATGCTCCAGCTTGACGAACTCGATGATGCGCATCACGATTCAAGCGATGTTGATTGACTTATTGTCTGGAAAATCTCGAGCCGGAGGAATGCTTGGACGCGTTCTGATTTCTTTGCTTGTTCTCGTTCTTCTCAGTGGATTCGGGCTCTACTATGCACTGTCGCATCGGATCATTGGTCGCGCGGGTTATGAATCAGTGATTGTCATCCTGTTGCAGGATACCGCTTTTCTGTCAGAATCTTCCAGCTCAAGTGCTTTTCTTCGCTCACCGAGCTTTGACAGTAAAGAGACCTATAGAAAAGTTGTCGAGAAAGAGAATCTCCAACAACGATGGGAAAAGGATACTGCGGAAGATGCCGTTGCGGAACTAAGAAAAGCAGTAATTGTTCAGAGCCGACGAGGAACCGATGTGTTCGAAATCAAGGTTGTAGACGACGATCCGCAATTGGCAGCGGATATAGCGCAAAGCATTTATGATGTCGTGTTGGAGTCAGTCACATCGTTGAGGGAGGCTGAGAATCAAAAATACCTGTCTGCACTTGATGAACAGCTTTCTGAGCAGAGAAAAAAAGTTCGAGATGCGAAGGCCGCACTGGATTTGGCGACGAAAGAGAATACCGACACAGGGGTGCGGAGTAATGCCAACAAAGCAGCGAGTAATCCCGAGGAATTATTGGGGAAATACCGAATCGAGCAAAATAAATTGAAAGCGTTAGAGCTTAGGATTTCTCGAAAGCAGTTGGAAAGTTTAGCCCCATTGCAACCGATGGTAGTCCTTGAAAAACCAGTTCCAGCAACAGTGAAACGACTTTGGTGAAACTTGGAGCACGTCGCGTGTTATCTGAGATCACTTGTCCAGACGACACTATACTGGCGTGCATTACGGTTTGTGAAATTTTACTGTGATGTTTAGAGCTGCTGAACACATTTTTGAATAAGACGCATTCTACGATCAACCCCAAAAGGGGTTGTGTATGTTAGCCTAGGGTTGCCAGAGTAAAACGGAGGCTACCCTAGGTCACGTCCGCCATGATCATTCAACCCCAATCGGGGTTGCGTCGATGCCGTAATCTCCCTCGCGCTTGGACACAACCCCTATTGGAGTTGGGAAAAGCTTTCGCTGATTTCCCAGGGTAGCCTGCATTTCATTGCGGCAACCTTGGGCTAAACTCCGTTACTCCCTTGGGGTAAAGAAAGGAGAGCCGTATCACAAATCTTGATGCGTGGCATTATATCAATGAGCCACAGCCTATTCGTCGACGTAGCGGATCAGAATCTTCGGATCGGTGCGGATGGTTTCCAGCATTGGGCCGAGTTTGGTCGATTTGATTTTGGGCAGGGGAAAATTTGCCCGCGAGCCTATCACAACGGCATACTCTTCAACCTTATATCCCAGGCCAAGAGTCATGGCGAGCACATGAATGATTTCGCCGGCCCCGTGTCCTGTTCCGTCCATGTAGATCTTAGCGCTCTTTTGTACGTCGGTGAGTTGAGACCATTTGATCACCACGTTCACTCGATCTGATGGATCATCTTCCGGACCGGAGTTTTCTCGAAATTTCTTCATTGCCTCGCGAAGTGTTAGTCCATCGATTTTGTAATCGTCAAACTCCCATATTTGACGACACCTGATGGTTTCGCCATTTCCAGTCTCTACGGTGAAGGCGGAGTGTCTTACTCCGGCAGAGACAACGCTCTGGAGCAGTTGAAACAGCAATAAATAAATCAGCGGGTGAAACCTTATCACGCTAGTAATCTTATCAATCTATCGCTTGGCAAGACAAGACAATAGGCGGGTGATTGTTCTGACAATCCGATTAGATATGGTGGCTGCGATGTTCTCATCCGCCTTGCTCTTGTCGTGTATTATGGGTAAAGAACGCTTGGGGGATTTCCCTCACACACTCAAACTACCTAACACTATGGCTTCAATTTCTACCCGACGAGGCGACGAAGGATTTACCGATCTTATGTTCGGTCGCCGCCTGCCGAAAACCGATATCCGCGTCGCCGCATACGGTGGTGTCGATGAACTCAATGGCGCACTAGGGCCTGCTCGGATTCACGCCCAGCAGGAAGACCAGATCGAGATCGCCGAAGAGATTGGCGCGATTCAGAAAATGCTCGTCACCGTGATGGGTGAGTTGGCTACCGAGCCGGCGGATTTGGAGAAATACCAAAAGGCCGGACATCGCTTGGTTGATGCGGAGATGGTCGCCGCTCTCGATGCGATTGTCGCAAAGGTGGAAAACGAGAAGAAGCTGACATTCGAAGGTTGGGTGATGCCGGGTGAGCTAGGATCGCTCGCCGGTGCGCATTTGGATCACGCCCGCACCGTGAGCAGACGCGCTGAGCGCGATGTGCTCGACCTCGCGGAAGCGGAGGCGAACGGTGAGTTCAACAAATGCACGATTCAGTTTCTCAACCGCTTGTCCGATGTTCTTTGGTTACTCGCTCGCTGGGCGGAGAAGTGATTTATTGCACATAAGGTATCATGGCAAAAAAATCAGCCAATCAAATGGGCGCAGGATGTTTGACTGTCTTCGGTCTTCCCTTCCTACTCGCCGGGCTCTTCGTCATCGGTATCGGCGTTCAATCCATTTTTACCGCTGCAGAAATTTCTGATTGGGAGGTGGTTGATGGTCGCGTGAAAACTCTCAACCGCGGAGAAGATCAAGCCTCGGTTTATGCCGAAATAAGCTATCGCTGGGAAGGCGTGGACTACACCACGTCGGAACTCAACCCATACTCCATGAAGGAAGAAGGATGGGAGTCGGAGATGTTTTCCAGGCTCAAACGAGCAAAGGATATGGAGTCGATCGTCCCCGTATTACTGAATCCGGATGACCCCGCTGATGCTGTGCTTGAATCGGATGAAGGCTATTTCGCATTGATCTTTCCACTGATGTTTGGTGGGATTTTTGCGCTCGTCGGCGGCGGCGTGATGGCTGCTGGAGTGTTCGGTATCCGTCACTCTCGAAAAGTGGCTAAACTTCAACAAACCGCCCCGGACGAGCCATGGCGATGGCGCGAGGATTGGGTGGCGGGTCGAGTGGAGTCGGAGCAGAAACTTGCGCTGCTGGGCATTGCGGCTTTCGCGTTTTTCTGGAATGGCATCTCGTGGACGGTTGCGCTTGGGTTTCTTACCTCGGACGAGCCGAAAGAGTGGTTCCTCTACCTAATCATTGGAATATTTCCTCTCATAGGCTTGGTATTGATTGGCGTGTTTATTAAAGCATGGCGTACATCGATGATCACCGGAAAGAGTGCTTTCGTCTTCTCGTCGGACAGTGGACCATTTCGTCGTGGTGGTGAGGTTATCGGGCGTATCGAAACCAATCGCGTGGTGCCATCGAGGATCGCTCGTGACCTCGAAGTGGGTTTGCGATTGGTTAACAAGAGCAAGGTTCGCAGCGGAAAAAACACACGGACAATTGAAGATGTGGTGTGGTCAAAGATGGCGGCGGCTTCCTCGCCGGTGATGATTCCCGGAGGCACACGGATCAATCTCAAACTGCAGATTCCACGTAGGCTACCCGATACCGAAGATCCAGAACCAGGTGGTCATCAAATCGGCGAAACGGAAAAGCAGTGGGAGGTTTTGTTACGCGGAAAAGGCGAGGAAAAAGCCGTTGATTTAAGCTACGCCATTCCCGTCTTCGGCGAGGTCGATGCTGGGCAGGGAGCCGGTGATGAGGAACTTATCGAATCGCCCGGAACTGATGATGGTTACGACCTCAATGATCCTTTGACTAACGAGGAAATGAAAAGCGTGGGAGTGGATCGATTCGTCTCAAAAGATGGATCGATCACTTACCTGCGCAACGGCAAAGGACGCTTCGGCATTGGGGGGGTATTTCTTCTCGTCGGTACAGTGTTCATCGCAGCGGCGTGGTTTGGTATTCGTCCAGGCGACCGAGTGTTTGCCACTATCTTCGGGCTGGCTGGATTAGCCTCCGCCCTTGGTGGCATAGCGTCTATTACTGGTCGCGCTGCTTTAAGAATAGACCCTGCCAAACGTCAGTTGGTCAAGATGTCGAAGTGCTTCGGACTAAAACGTATGAAAGTGATCGCCATGGAGGATGTTTCGAGCGTGCGCGCTATTTCGAATGGGTCGGTTAATAATAAGCCAATGATGGTTCTGGAAGTCAAAGGCAAGACAGCGAAAGGCTTCCGCGTCATCGGTATGATGCTTGATACCGTCGTAGCCCGAAAACTCGCGCAACAGGTGAGTGATGAAATCGATGGCTTGAAGTAGGGAGAGTATGATTGCTTAAAACGCGTCCCACCCATTGGTATTTCCTGTCCATCACGCCTCTTCACCGAGCAACTTCGCTTGGTCTTCTTTGGCCATGTCTTTGGCGATTTCTTCGGACTGCTGGAGTCCGCGGGCGGTACCTGAGCCGGTGACCTTCCGCTTCATCCAGTCGAAGAGAATGTAAAACACAGGAATCACGAAGAGGGTGAGGAGGGCAGAGCTTGCCACTCCGGCGATGACTACGAAGCCCAATGGGTTGCGGGTTTCGGCACCCGCACCTGAGGCGAAGGCAATCGGAGCGACCCCGAACACGGTGGCGATCGCCGTCATTAGAATCGGGCGAAGGCGCAGCACTGCGGCATCGTATGCAGCTTCGCGCGCGGTGCGCCCGTCGAGTTGCAATTGGTTGGCGAACTCGACAATGAGAATTCCGTTCTTCGCTACCATGCCGATCAGCATGATGAATCCAAATTTGGTGAACAAATTGTCCGTCAGAATATCCAAACCAAATATGCCGCGGAACCATGGAAATTGCGTCGCCCAGATGGCACCGACGCCAGCCGCTATAGCGATCACCACGCCGGTGTAGATGGTCACTGGATGAACCCAACTTTCAAACTGCGCGGCAAGAATCAGATAGGTGAACAACAGCGCCAAAGCGAACAACACGAGCGTGTCGTCCGAGCTCTCGACGAACTCACGTGCCTCGCCATCGAAGGTGTATGAATAACCGGTGGGGAGCATTTCTTTCGCATTAGTTTCCAACCAATCCACCCCTTCGCCGAGAGTTCGCCCTGGAGCCATGTCGCCATTGATGATGTAGGCGCTCAAGCGGTTGTAACGCGGAAACTTCTCCGGCGCAACGCCCTCCTTGATTTGCACAAGGTTTGCCAAGGGAACGAGCTTTCCGCTGCCGGAGCGGACATAAACTCGCGCCAAATCTGACGGCGTGACACGTTCCGAATCTTCCATCTGAACGACCACGTCATACTGCCGTGCATTCTTCTTGAAACGTGTCGCATCGGTGCCGCCGAACATGGTTTGCAGCGTCTCAGCGACCTCGCGCACCTCCACCCCGAGGTCGGCGCAGCGCAGACGATCTGGAATCACTTTCACCTCAGGTTTATTGGTTCGTGGCTCAGGACGGACATTCGTAAACATTCCATTCTGGCGCATTTGCCCCATCAACTGACCGCCGAATTTCTCCAATTGATCGAAGTCTGATCCTTGAAGAACAAAGATTAAATTACTTCCAAGGCTAGAACCACCGAGCGGGCGCCTTGGGATAGGAAACGCAATACCCCCGGTGACTTCCGCGCCATAGCGACCAGCGACTTCGCCCATCACTGCCTGGGTGGTGCGTTCGCGTTCTTCCCATGGCTTCAAACGGGTGAACATTAGACCTTGGTCCGCCGCGCCTGGCGTGCCTCGTCCAAGTGCCGTCACGGAGAAGTTCGATGCTGTCTCTTCTTGATCGCGGACGATGCGGTCCATAGTGGCGACGTATTGTTGGGTGTAATCCGGTGTCGATCCGAGAGGTGCGGAAAGGATGGAGATGAATAGTCCACGATCCTCGAGCGGAACCAGTTCGCTCTTCAGTTTCGGATATAGGTAAAAAACCGATGCGCCGGCAGCGATCACTAACAATACGGACACCACGCTGAACTTGAGAGCGCCACGTAACATCCACGCGAAACCACGCTCCATCGCGGTGAAGAGTGGTTCGGTTTTATCGTAGAACCACGAATGCTTCGACTTTCCATCGATCATCTTCACCTTCAACAATCGCGACGACATCATCGGCGCGATGGTAAGAGCCATGATGCTGGAAATAACAACAGCTACCGCCAGCGTGATACCAAACTCGTAGAATAGTCGTCCCGTCGTTCCGCTCTGGAAGGCAACTGGAACGAAGACCGCAACCAGTGTTAGCGTGGTGGCAATGACGGCGAATGCCACCTGCCGCGAACCGCGCACAGCCGCGCGAATGGGGTTCTCGCCCTCTTCAACACGACGGTAAATATTCTCAAGAACAACAATCGCGTCGTCCACCACAAGGCCGACGGCAAGCACCAGCGCGAGCAGGGTAAGCACGTTGATGGTGAACCCAAGCGCAGCCATCACCGCGAAGGTTCCGATCAAGGAAACGGGAATCGTGATCAGTGGGATTAAGGTCGCTCGGATGTTTCGCAGGAAAAGAAAGATGACCAGGACCACGAGCCCGATCGCTTGGGCGAGGGTGGAGTAAACTTCATCCACCGAGCGCTGAACAAAGATACTCGAATCATAGGCGAGTTCGATATTCACATCCTCTGGCAGTAAACCCGCTTCGAGAATGGTCTCGCGTTCCTTCTTCACGCCGTCCGCGACGTCGAGTAGGTTGGCTTGCGATTGACGGACAATGCCGAGACCAACTGTGGGCGATCCATTGAAGAAGGTCCGTGTGCGGTAATCTTCGCTGCCCAACTCTGCGCGCCCTATGTCTTTGAGGAAGATTGGATGCCCATTGCGCGTGGTGATTACCAAGTTGTTAAAGTCGTCGGCGGACTTCATGTCGCCTTCCACGCGGACGGTGAATTCGCGCGTGAGCGACTCCGTACGCCCGCCGGGAATGTCGACATTCTGCTGCTGCAGTGCTGCGGTGACGTCGTTCGGTGTCAGTTCATAGGCGGCGAGCTTTTCGCCCGACAGCCACACCCGCATCGCGAAGCGTTTCTCTCCGCCGATGATGATATTGCCCACGCCTGGGACGGTTTGCATCCGCTGTTTAACGATCCTGTCTGCCAAGTCCGAGAGCTCTAGTAGTGAGCGCTTGTCGGAGTTGAGTGAAAACCAAATAATTGGTGAAGCGTCGGCCTCTTCCTTGGAAACCTGGGGCTCGTCGACTTCATCTGGCAAGCGTCCACGCGCACGGCTAACGCGGTCGCGCACGTCGTTGGCCGCCTCGTTCACATCGCGATCGAGGTTGAACTCGATAGTGATCTTCGAGACCTGTTCCGACGACTCCGACTTGAGTAGGCGAATTCCATCGATGGTGGAGATTTGCTCTTCGAGCGGTTCGGTTAGTGTGCTCTCGACGGTGGCCGCATCAGCGCCCTGAAGGACGGTGGTCACTGACACCACCGGGGGGTCGGTGTTCGGATACTCACGCACTGGAAGGCTGGAAAACGACAGCACGCCGAGGAGTAATATCACCAAGGCGAGCACGCTGGCGACTACTGGACGCCGTATGGAAAGGTCGGAAATAATCATGGTCTGTGAGAAAAGTTATCCGTTAAAAGCTATTTGTTATTAGTGCTCGAACTCAGCTGCCTCCCCTCAAGGAGCGCGGGCGTACGGCCCGTGGAGAGTGGTGCTCGCGGTTCTCTACTTTTCAGCCCGCTCTTCAGCTGCCTTGTCGTCCTCGGCAGGAGCCTCAGGGTTCTTTAAAATTTCATCGTAGCTACCGGTCTGTAGGTTTGACCCTGTCTTCGTCGGCGCAGGACGCATCGGCACAGGCATCACACTCATGCCGGGGAAGAGGGGGATTCCGCCCACACCCGCAGCGACAAATTGCGTGCCTTCCTTCACCACGTCTGGCTGGATCGGAGTGATCTCAACAACGCCGAGTTCGCGCAACCCGGCTCTCACAGGTGAGATAGTGATAGGGTGCGCACCGTTTTCACCGGCTGGCCCAAGAACGATCAATGAATCGCCGCGCGGGTCGGCGAGCAGCGCTTGCTCGGGTACAGTGAGGACGTTTTCGCGCACTTCGAGGATGAGGTCCACATTGGTGAACATACCGGGATAGAGTGCTGAAGTTTCACCTTCGATCCACGCCTTCACTTGAGCCGCTCGGGTGTCGCGATCAATCACTGAAGCAACGAAATAGATGGTCCCTTCCAAGGTTTTGCCGTTGGCCGTAGTGGCGCTGCGGACAGCAATTTTACCGCCAGGCTTGAGCATGCGGTAGTAGCGCTCGGGCACGAGAAAATCGATCTTCAGCTTCGATGTGTCGACCACGGTGGTCAGTGCCTGAGTGGGGTCCACGTAGTCACCCGGCGATACGCTTCGCGAACCAACGGTGCCGTCGAAGGGTGCGCGAATCTCAGTTTTTGAGAGCCGGACACGGATGAGTTCGAGCGACGCTTCAAGACCTGTTACTTCTGACAAGGCTTGATCCAATTCAGCTTGCGGAACCGAGTTGCTTTCAATCAAGCGGTTCAATCGATCGCGCGTGACCGTCGCGAGTTGAAGCCGCGATTCTGTTTCCGCCAACTGCGCTTTGAGTTCACGCTGGTCAATCGTTGCGAGAACGTCGCCGGTTTTAACGGTCTGTCCTTCTTTAAAGGAAATAGAGTCGATGACGCCGCTGGTCTCTGCGCGGATTTCCGCACTCTCGTTGGCTTCGACGGTGCCGACCAGCGACAGCACATCCTGCATGGTGGATCGGGTGACGGTGGATGTTTCAACATTACGTGGTGGCATACCACCTTGGGCGGCCCCGGCGTCGTCTTCCTTCTTGCTGCAAGAAGCCAGTAATGCGGAAATTACTACTAGAGAAATCGTAGATAGTTTCATAAATGAAATAATGGTGGATGGAAAGTGTTGAGGTGGTGATCTAGGGGTTCATGTCGAACCCGCCGCCAAGCGCCTTGATGAGTTGAACGGTGTCGAGAAATCGTTGATTGCGGACTTGGATTTCCGTGCGACGTGCCTGTAGGCGTGTGCGCTCGGCATCGATGGGTTCAAGCAGTGAGGTGATGCCTTCCTTGTAGCGGTAGTTGGCGAGTTTTGATGCTTTGGTGGACGATTCGGCAGCACGACTCACAGCCGCTTCCTGAGTCTTGAGCCAACGCAAACTGGCAAGAGATGTGTCGACTTCACGGAAGGCGTTGAGAACGGTTCCGCGGTAGTTGGCGAGTAACTCGTCATACCTCGCTTCGGTGCGCTTCACATCTTGTCGGAGGATATTGCGCTGCATCAAAGGGACGCTCGCGGTGGCACCGTAGGTCCAGTATTTACTTGCCGATTCCAGCAGGCTTGTCGACGTGCGACTCGCTAACCCGAGGGTTCCGTCGATGGAAATCTTGGGGAACAGTGCAGCTTCTGCCACTCCGATGCGCTCGGATGCGGCAGCCATGGCCCGCTCTGCTTGAGCGATGTCTGGACGGCGCTCGAGTAGTTCTGAGGGTAAAGTCAACGGCACGCGCGGCGGTTCGCCAGTTAATGGTTGATGGGCGACGCGATATCCCGGCGCGAGCTTACCGGTGAGCATGGCGATCGAGCCGACGAGCTCTTCACGCCGACGTTGGAGCGATGCGAGTTCGGCTTCTGCGGTGGCGGTTTCGGAATCTGCTCGCGCGACATCCAGATCGCTGGATTGTCCTTCCTTGGCGCGACGGGTTAGAAGGTCGAGCGCATCTTGGCGGAGTTTTACCGTATCGCGCACCACATCGATCTCACTGTCGGTCGATCTGAGCGAAAACCAATTTTGGGCGAGTTCTGCACGCGCACTGAGCAGCACGTTCTCGTAGGCGGCGGCGGCTTGTGCCGTGTCGGCATCGAACGCATCGCGCTCGCGGCGCACCCGCCCCCATAAATCAATTTCCCATGTAAGATCGAGCGGCAGTCGGAAGCTGTCGTTCTCGATCCCTTGGAAGTTGACGGCAGCGGAATTGAAGAAGGTGTTTACTGACGTACGGCTGGTCTGGGCGCGTGGTGAGAAATTGATTGCGGGAAGAAGAGCTGAGCGCGCGGCACGCGAGAAGGTGCGCGCCTGTTCCAGTCGAGCGAGCGCTGCGGCGGCTGTGGGGTTGGCGGTCGCGAGTTCCCCCATCAAGCGGTTCAGCTCCGAGTCGTCGAATCGTTTCCACCACGAACCTTTATCGAGATGATCGGCGGGCGATGCGGGTTTCCATCCGGCGGGCAGATCGTCGAAGTTTACTGGAACGTTCGCCGTTTCGGGGCGCTTGTAGTCAGGACCGATAGCGCATCCGGAGAGGAGTATTCCTCCGGCAAGAAGTTGAAGGGCACGTGTGTTCATTTTGAGATTCCGTTCCAGAAAAGTTCGACCAATGGTTCAACGACGCTTTCGAGGTCTTCGGTTTTGCGGCGGTTCACGGCATCAGTGACCATGCCGAAGGCGAGGCTTCGTAAAGCTCGGGAGAGAAACTCCGGGGCAAGTTTGTCTGAGATTTCGCCATTGGCCTGTGCCTTGGCAAATGCGGCGGTTTGTAGACTAAGTTGGGAGTCGCACAATTCAATCAATGGGCTGAACTCACCAGGTGAGGTGTGATCCGGGTGCCCAAGTGTCATCAGAAATTCGTAGAACCCGCGGTTGGTGCGGACAAAGCTCAGGTGGAGCCGAACAACCTCGGCGAGACGATCGCGCAACGGGCCGTTTGCCTCCCAGTGCGCGTGCGTGGATTCGAAAAGCGTCGAGATGCGCTTTGCGAACGCGGCGAAAAACAACGCCTCCTTACCCGAGAAATAGAGGTAAAGCGTGCCGGCTGCGACATCTGCCAGATCAGCAATTTCTGACATCGAGGCATCCGCCACGCCTTTCGCACCGAATACCTCTTCGGCAGCGGCAACGATGGCTTGGCGCTTCTCCTCGCGCTTCCGATCTCGTCGGGTGGATATTGGTGAATCTGTATTCATTTTATGAATAGTGATTCAGATACGTTCGAATGCAAGTGACGGTTACGTAAATTTTCGCAGCCATGCCGCCCCAACGATATTTTTTTCAGACAGGATTTGCAGGATGGATTGGGATGCAAGGCCACAGCGCCAGAACAATGAGCGCAAGCTGCTTCTCTTTAAGGAGCGTGGGCGCTCCTCGTCCGCGCGGTGCGAACACTGGAACTCGCATGGTGACTTATTTGGTGGAGCAATACGGGGTTAGGGAAAATTGATGATATTTTTCTTGCCTTGGTCAGTGTCTGTGGATGAGAGTTAGGTTGTTATGAAAATATCCATATCTCTTGCCGTTGTTTCAGCGCTTGTCGCGATGACCGGGCTTTCCAGCGCGGCCGTGATCGCGCCGATCACTACCCAAGCGCACAACCTGCAAGGTGGTGGAGGCATATCTTCCCTGTATGATGATAATGACAATGGTGGAAGTTCGAAAATTACTAAGCCGGATGCCAACGATCCGAACACTTGGACCGCTACAGGTCAAGCATGGCCAGACGATTGGCAGGGAAACGGACCCCTTAATGTCGGCACAAACGCCTCCGGCACGAACGGCAAGTTTGGCTGGGTGACGTTTGACTTCGGTTCTGTAACAGCACTCGACGAGATTTTCATCTGGAACTTGTCTGAAGCTACAGCGCAGGATCGCAGGGTGAACACTTACAATATCTACTACTCCAACGCTCCGACCGTCGCTGCAGTTTCCGGCAATGGCAATGCCGCTGCTAGCCTTGACTATGACTTCGCAAGCGGTGGGTGGACACAGCTTGGCGGAACCCGCTCATTGCTTCAATGGTCCGATGGCACAGGTGCCGATGGTATTGAGACTCTCGGTGTCAGCGCACAGTATATCGGACTTGAGTTCATCACCTATGGTGGTAACTCCGCGCGTGTTGGTCTCAACGAAGTAGTCTTCACCGATACTATTCCAGAGCCATCCGCAGCAATTCTCGGATCTCTTGGCTTCCTCGCCCTGCTCCGCCGCCGCAGGTAAGCGAAGAAATTCTCTTTCAAAAGGCTTCCACGGCTTTGCCGCTGGGAGCCTTTTTTTGTGGCGAGATGGCTGAAGTTTTTCTTCTTTGCATCAGATAGAGGCAATCCAGTTCGCTTCAGTCTTGTCGTCCAAATAGCGCAGTGCCACTCTTCATGCGTTAGCCAAAGAATTAGCACAGAACAATGGACAGCCCGGAAACCAACAAGAAGCTTGATCGTATCTCATATCTACTTGCCGCCAACCTACTGGTCATGGCTATCGGTGCTGGAGGACTTGTTGTCGGGCTTCTTCCCAAGTTGGAGCGTGTAGCTCAAACCACCGAACGTGTGGAGCAGCGGTTCCAGTCGTTTGCAGACGAGGTACAGCCCGTGGTTTCGGCGGGAGCTGGTAAGGCTATCGAATCCATCAAGAAGATCGATGCAGACCGACTCTCCAAGACGGCGACAGAGCGATCTGATGAATTGATTGAGGCAGCATCTGAGAAGGCGAAGCGTTTTCTTGACCGCGATAAGAAGGAAGAATCTGAATAAAGCCTGCTGCCAGTGGATCCAAAATGAGATCCAGCTTCGGGACACGCATAAACATCTCTTGCCCTCATGTAGCGTGGTCACCATGTCCACGATGTGTCATCACTGGGTATGGAGACATCGGATATGGCGTTCTTTTCACAAAGTTGTTCGGATTGATTTTCTCCTTGGAAGAACCAGCGGAAGTGATTCGTTATACAGCTTGCAATGAAAATGAAACGTATCCTTTGCGGCTTTGCCGCCAGCTTGATGTTCGTCCAATCCGGTATCGCCGAGGACGAGGAAACCCCGCTTGGCAAGCAGATGGAAGTCATGAGCGATGCCTACAAGGCCATGCGCCGTACAGAGGACCCTGCTAAAGGTGCCGTCCTTGCACGTGAGGCGCAGGACGCGATGATCAAAGCGGTCTCGGAGATTCCCAAGCTGGTGAAAGAAATGCCCGATGGTCCGGAAAAAGCCAAGGCCTCGGCGGAATACCGCAAGAGTATCGGAGGCCTCATCTCCACCCTTGCGAGCATGGAACTCGCCTTCCTCGACAACGACCTCGATAAGGTCAAGGAAATCGTCTCGACCATGCGCGACATTAAGAAAGAGGGGCACGATAAGTTCATGGAGGAGGAATGATCTCCACCCTCTCACACGTGAAAGGATTGCAAGCTGCTCCAAACACTGGCTCTTGTAGTAAGCCCTTCAGATTTTCTTGCACCATTTCTTAGTCTGTCTATCTTTATCAATAATATGAACCACAACCCTTCTCAATTTTCCCGCCGTGATTTCCTCAAGCGTTCTGCTGCTTCCAGTGTATTTACCATTTTGCCGGCTTCGCTGGTGATGGGCACACGGAGCCGAGCAGAAACGGTTTCCGCCAATGAAAAAGTCCGTTTGGCGGTGATTGGCATAGGTAACCAGGGCGGTGGCGACATGAAGATCATGGTGGATTCGGGTCACTGCGATGTTGTCGCTCTGTGTGATGTCGATCTCCAAGGTAAACACACCCAAAAAGCTCAGCAGGCTCATCCATAAGCCAAGCGTTATACGGACTTCCGTAAGATGTTTGATGAAATGGCCGATGGCATCGATGCGGTGCTCATTGGCACACCTGACCACGCTCATTTCTGCATGGCGATGCTGGCCATGTCACTTGGCAAGCATGTGTATGTCGAGAAGCCACTTGCTCACACCTTTGGTCAATCTGAACGCCTGATCGCCATGGCCGAGAAAAGCGGAGTGGTCACCCAGATGGGCAACCAAGGACACTCCGGTGCCAACTACTTCCAATTCAAATCATGGACTGAGGCAGGCATCATCAAAGACATTACCAAGATTGATGCCTACATGAACAATCGGCGCCGTTGGCACGGCTGGGGAACATCGGTGAAAGCCTACCCGGAGGATCCGATGCCAGCCGGCATGAACTGGCCAGTGTGGTGCGGACCGGCTCCTGTAAACCCCTTCAGCAAGCGTTTGCATCCGCAAGAATGGCGCAGTTGGTTTGATTATGGAAGCGGCGCGTTTGGCGACTGGGGTCCGCACATCCTCGATACGGCTCATCGTTTTCTCAAGTTGGGTCTGCCACAATCGGTGCAGGTGCTCAAGCGCGAGGGGCCCAATGATTTTGTCTTCCCACAAGCATCGACCATCCGCTTCAACTTTGATGCGCGGGGTGAAGGACTACCCGCCTGTAAAGTGACATGGTACGACGGTGTCGGCAATCTGCCAGAGGTCGACCCTGCACTTGGTGACGTGAGTCTCAAGTCGCCTGGTAAGATTCTCTATGGAAAAGACATGGTTTTCCAAGGGGGCAGCCATGCCTCAACGCTTACGATTCTTCCACGTGAAAAATTCCTCGAAATGCGCAAGGATCTGCCGCGCATTAGTGGCAAAAACTCCAATCACTACGCAAACTTCTTATTGGCCTGCAAAGGGGAAGAGGAAGCCCGCTCGCCATTCAGTGTGGCTGGCCCGCTTTGCCAAGTGTTCAACCTTGGTATTATCGCTCAGCGATTGGGTGAGGACCTTACATTCGATCCTAAGACGAGGGCCATTACTGGCAATGCAGACGCGCAAGCACTGCTCGATCCTACGCCGCGCGAAGGTTGGGAGCAATACTACAAGCTCTGATACCAAGTCTTGGTATTGATCTGAAGCGTCGCGTAAAACCGCTGCGCGGCACGCGATTGCCAAGTGGGTGTTTAATTGATTGGTCGAGAGCAATTTGTGCGCGGCGAATCGTGATATACTTATTAGAAAGCTTTCTCATACCTCAGGTAAAGTGGAGCAGATGGTTGACAGACGGTGAGGAGCATGGATGATGCTTATTTATGAAAGTCCGTAGTTTTACCACACCTCTGATGATCGCTGCTGCAATGGTAGCGGTGCCCGCCCTTGTTCATTCCGAGGAAACCCCGGACCCTAACACTACCGCAGTCACCGAACCAGTAGCCGTTGAACCTGAAAAGAAAATGCCCGAAACTCCCGTTGATGTAGCCGCCGCCCCCGCCGATGCCACCAAGACCGAAAGCGGTCTGGCCTCGAAAGTCCTCCAAGCCGGAACCGGCGAAAAGAAACCGACGGCTGCCGACACGGTGACCGTTCACTACTCCGGCTGGACCACAGACGGCAAAATGTTCGACAGTTCAGTGACCCGCGGTGAACCGACGAGCTTCCCGCTCGGCGCAGTCATCCCCGGCTGGACCGAAGGCCTTCAGTTGATGGTGGTTGGAGAGAAGCGTCGTTTCTGGATCCCGGAAGAACTCGCCTACGGCCCGGTCGTGCCAGGCAGCGGCCGTCCTGGCGGCATGCTGTGCTTCGACGTAGAGCTTATTGGCATCAAGGAAGCTCCCAAGCCACCCGCAGATACCGAAAAAACCGCAGGCGGAGTCGCTTACAAGATCATCAAGGAAGGTGCCGGCGAAAAGCCCGGATCCAATCAGATTGTTACTTTCCATTTCACCGCCAAGACCATGGAAGGTGAAACTGTGCAGGATAGCCGCACGGCACCAAGTCCTCCAAGCGTGCCTCTCGATAAACTGCCGCCAGCACTCGGCGAGCTTTTTGCCGACATGAAGGCCGGCGGGCAGCGAAAAAGCTGGTTGCCTGAGCCGCAGGCCCCCGGTGGATTCATCGTGGCGGATATTGAGCTGATCTCTTTCAAGGACGCGCCACCGGCACCTGCAGTTCCAGAAGATGTCGCAGCTGTTCCAGACGATGCAGCAAAGACCGAAAGCGGGCTCGCCTACAAGGTGCTCACTGAAGGCAAGGGTGAGGAAAAGCCCAAGGCCACAGATACCGTGAAAGTGCACTATTCCGGCTGGACGACGGATGGCAAGATGTTCGACAGCTCAGTCACCCGTGGCGAGCCTGCGCAATTCCCGCTGAATGGCGTGATCAAAGGTTGGACCGAAGGCGTGCAGCTGATGGTGGTCGGCGAAAAGCGCCGCTTCTGGATCCCCGCTGATCTCGCCTACGGCCCGGTAGTCCCAGGCAGTGGACGTCCAGGCGGTATGCTTGTCTTCGACATCGAGCTTCTCGAGATCGTCCGTTAGAAGGTCCTACTTCGTGCCGAGCTGGCGCTCATAACTTCTGCAGCAGTGACTGCCGTCAAATTCAATCATTTGATGGCAGATTGATGCTGGCCTTGGATGGTTGTTTGGTCGAAGTCACAAATGGCATTCTCAATCCGGAGTCGCCTGCAGACTCATCTGGTGATTGAATTGTTTGGCATTTACTTGCAGGGTCGGGTTTTATTGCATCAATGCTCGGAGCACTAAAAGTAGCCCATTCTATTTAATCCCAACATGCGAACATTTGCCATAGGAGACATCCACGGTTGTTTAAACGCCCTGCGGCGGCTTGACCACGAGCTGCACTTTAGCTCGGACGACACCGTGATCACGCTTGGCGACTATGTCGATAGGGGACCCGACTCCAGGGGAGTCATCAACGAGCTTAGGGCATTACGCGAGCGCTGTCATTTAATCACGCTACGGGGCAACCACGAGATCATGATGATGGAGTCCCGCACCGGCGGGTTTGCTCGACTGAACTGGATGATGAACGGCGGCAACACCACCATGAACAACTACGGCGGTGACAACATGGATGAGATTCCTGAGTCACATTGGGAGTTTATCGCTGCGACGCTTCCTCACTACGAATTGGGGGGCGATTTCTTTATCCATGCCAACGCGGATCCCGATGTTGCGATTGAAGATCAATCTGAGGATTTCCGCTACTGGAGAAGATTGTCCGAATTCACGCCCCATCAATCCGGCAAACGAATGATATGTGGTCATACGGCGCAACCTACCGGAGAACCTCTTGTCCTCGATAGCGCTGTGTGTATCGACACAAACGCGTGTGGTGGCCAGTGGCTAACCTGTCTTAACGTCGACACCAATCACTACTGGCAGACCAACGAGCAAGGTGAGATCCAGGAGGGCGATCTCTACTGAAGCGTAATTGCCGGGCATTTTGCAAATTCTTCGCACTGGCAAAATCGATTCCGGTCAGCTCGGGGCAAAGCGTTGAGCAATCGCTTTCCAGACGGCGGCTACTACGGTGATTGTGGCGATGAGCGGCAATGTGATTGCGAAGGGAGCATCAAGGACGTCGAGGGTTCCCCAGGTGGCAAATGCCCAGAGGAGTGGGATTGGGATGAGCAGGAAAAACCACACCGGCCGGGCGCAGATGAGGGCGATGCCGAGGAAGAAACACATCGTAGGATCGGGTGCCATGCCGAAATATTCTGCTCCTTGCCATGTTCGCTCATCGAGCTGGGTGAGAATGGGATAGCCGACAAGGCCAAAAGTGGCGATAGCGACTCCAGTGATGGTGTGGAGCGCGGGGCGGAAGGTTTCCCGGGATTTTGTGACGAACCCCCAGATGAGGATGAGTGGAATCTGGATGAGAAACGCCCATCCAAAGAATTTGCCCACAGGGGTAAGTTCCGAGTAGAGCTGGAAATGGAATGTGATAGCGCAGGCTGCAATGGGAATGGCCAAGGCGACTGCGACCGCGCGGGCTTTCCCCATGCACGCGAGGATAATAATGGCTATCCCTAGTGCGAGCATGACCAAGTGGGCGGGCCACCATGCTTCGAACTGCCGCGCAAAGAGCCGGAAATACACTTCATCCATGAAGGAGATGAAATTGCTAACCGAGTAACTGTTTAGCTTGTCGATGAAACTCATACCAAATCTTGGTATTGATCTGACGCGAGTGGCTGTTTAGTTGGTTGATCGTGAGCTACTCGTTCGCGGCAAATAATCATATTTATATTCGGAAGCGGTATCATAAGTTTTCGACGTGCTCAATCATCCGCTTGCGTGTTGCTTCATCGGGCATGCGGCCTAGGCGGGCTGCCATGTTTTCGTTCATGTGCGCGACCTTGCTGGTGGCGGGGATGGCGACGGTGAGAGCGGGATGGGAGACGATGAATTTGAGTAGGAATTCCGCCCATGTATTGCAATCGATTTCCGCGGCCCATGCGGGAAGTGGTGTGTTTTTCTTTTGCAGTCCGCCGATGAGGTTGCCGCCGTCGAAGGGGCGGTTGGCGATCACAGCGATACCATTGTCGATAGCTGCGGGCAGGAGGCGATGTTCCACCGAGCGGTGAGTGAGGTTGTAGGTCAGTTGGACAAAGTCCAGCTTCTCGCTGCGCATGATTTTCTCCAAATCCTCATGGCGACGACCGTGTGAGGTGGTGATGCCGATGTAGCGGATTTTGCCTTCCTCTTTCATTTCGCGCAGAGTGGCGAGATGATCTTTCCATGCGACGAGGTTGTGGACCTGCATTAAATCGAAGTTTTTGACACCCCACATGCCAGCGGATTCTGCAGTCTGGGCGCGGGTTGCCGAGCCGTCTTCGGTCCATATTTTTTCGGCTGAAAAAAGTGTCTTTGGATAGCCGAGTTTTCCGAGCGCGTAGCCTAAGACTTCGCGAGCGGAGCCATACATCGGCGAGCAATCGACCGTGCCGCCTCCGTTGGCAAAAAAGGCCTTGAGCACTTCGGTGCGGGCGTCGCGCAGGAAGTTGTCGCTACCCACATTAAAGGTACGCCAGGTACCCATACCGATCACAGGGAGTGCTTCACCTGATGACGGAATTTTTTTCGTCACTGTCTTGGCACTTTGCGCAAAAACGGTGGAGGGCGATACGGCCAGTGCGGCGGCACCGGTGCCGATAAGCTTGAGCGATTTTCTGCGGGAGATGTTCATGATACTAGGGGGCTATGGTGTTCTCTATGTATACGTATGATTACGAATGTGATCGGGATAAAGAGGACTCATGTGGTGAGGATTTCTTCGGGTTGCGATTCTACTGGATTCCAATCATGCCAGGGTGCGTGACGCCGACCGTCTTTGCACTATTAGATTGATCAGCAATGCCTAAAGGAGGACTCTTGTGACAATGACTAGGAAAACAGTGAGTTGGGGCCTCCTTGCCTGCGGTAATATTGCCAATAAATTTGCCAAAGCGGTGAACGAAACAGACGGCAGTGTCCTTCATGCTGTTTCAGCTCGCGCTGCGGATTCGGCACAAGCCTTTGCCGAAGAACATGGCGCTACACACTTCTACGGCAGCTATCAGGCGATGCTGGATGACCCCGAAGTGGATGCGGTGTATATTTCGACGATCCATCCGCTGCATTTCGAGTGGATTACTCGCTGTCTGCTGGCGGGGAAGCATGTGCTCTGCGAGAAGCCGATAACGATGAACCTGCGTCAGGCCAAGAAGGTGCAGAAGTTGGCGAAGGAAAAGGGTCGCCTGCTCCGTGAGGCCTTTATGTATCGCCACCATCCACAAACCCAGAAAGTCGCTGATCTGGTGAGCTCCGGCGTGATTGGTAAGGTGCGAATGATTGAGGCGGATTTTTGTTACCACAGCGGCGTGAATCCGGAGCATCGCATCCAAGCGAAACCTTTGGGCGGCGGCGGCATCTTGGATCTCGGGTGCTACCCGATGTCATTTGCCCGCTTGATCGCGGGACGTGCGGTGGATCGACTATTCGCCGAACCGCTCGAATTGAAGGCGGTCGGGCATTTGGATAATGAGACGAAGACGGATATGTGGACAACGGCAGTGTTGCGCTTCGAAGGCGATGTGTTGGCGCGACTGACTTGTGCCCTTCGCGTGAATACGGATGTGAAGGCTGTGGTCTATGGTGAAAAAGGGCGGATCACCGTCGAGCGTCCTTGGGCATGCGACAAGGAAATCCGCGTGCAGTTGGATGGGAGCGAGAATGTGGAAGTGATCAAAGCGGCGACCACCCCTTCGCTTTACACCTACGAAGTTGCGGCCTTTGCGTCGGAACTTCGCGGCCAAGCCATCGGCAAGGATGCCGTTGGGATGCGCTTGGACGATACGCTCGGCAACATGAAAGCACTCGATTGGTGGCGCTATGAAATTGGCCTAGGCTACGAGGCCGACACGGCGCGTTGATGTGATACAAACACGGACTAGATTCTTGATGAGAAGTCGCAGTTGCCGCTCACTATCACCTATCGTCATCCCATTTCTGATCGGCTTGATGAGTTTACGGCTGGTGATAGGCGCGGAGTTTTATGTATCGCCCACAGGGGATGACGACAACTCAGGCACTCAAGGCCAAGCGTTTTTCTCGCTACACCGCGCTCAACAGGCGGCTCGATTGATCAAAGATGAATCAGTGCGAGTCATCTTGAAAGCCGGAGTCTATGAGTTGGAGAAACCCCTGCTGTTCACGCCTGAAGATTCACGTTCAAAAGATCACCCGATGGTCTGGCAAGCCGAGGATGGTGCGGAAGTGGTCATCAGCGGCGGCAAGATAATCACCCACAAGTGGTCGCGCGGTGACGGAGGCGTCTGGCGTGTGGATTTAACATTGCCATCGAATGCCAATTTTCGGCAGTTGTTCGTAAACGGCAAACGAGCGATCCGCGCACGCTACCCGAACGCGAATGAGGGTAATCCATTGCTCTATGCGACAGGCGGCGGACGAGATCATGTGTTGATCGATCCAAGCCTAGTCAAAAAAAGCTGGGGCACTGAGACGGATGCGCAGATCAACTTGGTGCCGCAGTGGAAGTTCTTCAATCAATGGAACACGATCACAGCCGTCGACATGGAAAAGGGTAGGATCGATATCGCAGACAGTGAGCGACACGCTAAAGTCACGCCGGGCAATTGGTTTTGGATTGAGGGCGTCAAAGAAGAACTAGATGCGCCCAACGAGTGGTATTTTGACCGTGACCAAAGTCGTTTGTTCTACCTGCCGGAGCAAGGGGTGGATCCGAACGGTCTGGAATTCGTCGTGCCTTGCTTGGATCGCTTGATCGAACTCAAGGGCGACGTCGAAGAAGGGACGCACATAGAGTATATTCACTTTAGCGGCCTCAAGTTCCGCCATACCACCTTTACCCTCGGTCACATTGAAGCCCGTGTTCACACGGATGCGGCCATTCGCTTGGAGAACGCCAAGCATTGTAGCATTGAGGACTGCCGGATTGAAAATATCGGTGGCTATGCGTTTTGGTTACACTTGGATAGCCAGCACAACCAGATTTGCGGAAACACTGTGCTGCACTCTGGCGGCGGCGGTGTCTTGTTCACAGGTGCGCGATTTTCCTACATGGACGACAGCAAACTCTACACTCCTGGCAAGAAAGCCGCGGAGGCGTTTCCAATTCTCAATCGCGTCTCGCACAACACGGTGAAGCACTGCGGGAAGATTCGCTACTACGGAGGCGGAGTGCATTTGGACTCGCGTCCGGCCAGCATGGCGATGGCGCCGGGCAACTACATCGGCCATAATGAGTTTGCCGATCTCTCTCGCAATGGAGTGTTCGCGTTTCGAAACCAGGGCGGAAATGTGGTCGAATACAACCACATCTACGACGCGATGCAGACGACCATCGACGGAGCCTGCATTCACTTCGCGACGATGAACCATCTCAACGCCCCCAATTATATTCTCAATAATTGGCTGCATGACATCTGGGGATACGAGCAATTGCCAAGCGGAAAGCCAAAGCGACATCTTGCCAATGGTGTCTTCCTCGACTGGGCGACAAGCAACACGACGGTGCGCGACAACTGGATATACAACGCGGGAGGCAAGCCGATCAAAAACATCATGGGAAATTGGAACCTGGTTATTGAAAACAACCAAACCTCTCAGAAGAAGATCACCCCGGGGTTTTCTGAAGAAGTTGGTCCGCAGGGGACGGCGACGAATGGTATCGATCTGGAAGGCACACGTCGCATCGGCAGCGTGGTGCATTATTCGAATCAAGAGCTGGTTTCCTACCAAGGAGATTGGCAACCACGCGAGATCGATGGCTTTTGGAATTTATTCAGCTTTCAATTGTTAGAATCGAAATCCAAAACACCCTCGAAGATCTGCTACAAATTACCCATCCAGCAAGATGGCCGGTATCAGATCTCCTTACTCTATCTGCCTGATCCAAAAAACGCATCAAATGCAAAGCTCTCAGTTCATCACGCGGACGGCGTGAGCGAGTTGAAATGGAATATGAAAAAAGGCGACAAGTATGGCTTTGCTGTGGAGGTCGGTGAGTATCGATTTGAAAAGGGCACGCCAGCGCAGGTCGTGATTTCCAACGAAGGTGCCGATGGCGTTGTTGTGGCTGACTCCGTGGCGTTTGTGAGGGTGGGAGAGCATTAGTCTTTCTCTTTCTCGATGACTTTAATCTCCCAGTCCCTGCGGGTTTGCAGAATTTTAAGACATTCCTTGTCAAAGTCTTCCGAGACGTAAACCACAGTTACGGACTTCGCGGAAAGCATGGCTTCACAGGTGGCTTGTTTTTCTTCATCATTATGGTTGTTACCTATAATCTGAGGAGCATTGATAGACTTTAAGCGGTGCATTAACGGGAACGCCTTACGCCAGAACCGACTATCGAGAATTCCGTTCCCCTCTCCTATCGCCAAATTGATGTTTCCGCTTTCTGAGTCCAACACGAAGTCGTAATACAAGCTTCTATTGAATGCTTGGTGGATATGCTTCAATTCACTCAGATAATCCACAGCTTTGCGCTCATCCAAGGACAGCTTTACCCGAATGACTTGCCATGCAGTGCTCGGCTTTAGCGTCAGTGATTTTGGGTCTTGCTCCACCCCCATAAACCCGGCCCGAATTAGCATCGGGTAAGTTTTCCCGAGATGGTTCCAGACAAATTCCACCTCCACCAAGCCTGTGGTATCAAAATGTGTCGTATGAAGAGCTAAGGCAAGATGCGTAGGACCGAATTTTGATTTCTCGACTGGAGTCGTCCACAAAAAATCCGGCTCTAAAACGACATCCAATTTCTTATCGGCTTCGGTTACAAAAAAGAGATTAATCCATCCGCTGACATGGGCACCACCGCTTTCAGATCCATATTTATAAAAGCTTTTCCAAAACTCAGGGTTGGCCTTTCCTTGAGAGGCCAAAATGAATTCATCCAGCACAGGCTGCAACGCTTTGATCCTACGCTCCATGTTGAAATGTTTTAACTCCGAAGCCTTATCGCGAAGCCATATCCAGTCGTCCGTGGTGCCATGTAATTCGATCTGAGGAATACCGCAAAAGGTTCCAAGGTAGTAGCTGTAGAAATCCGACGCAGCATTGAGCAAGAGCACATGTCTTGCGGCGATATCCGTAGGTGAACTCGTGCTGAATGCATGGGCGAACAGACGCGCAGGCGAGTCAGGCACATTCTTGATGATTTGCCCTTCGAGTTCGGCAAACACCCCGGGCCAGTCGTTACTAGGATCTCCGAGATGAAATTGATCCCGCCTCACACTCAGTGTGCGTGCTCCACGTTCATGAGTCGCAAAAAGCTCGCGGTATTTCTCCGGATCTGCGTTGACCTCCACAGATGCTTGCATAATTAACAGCTGCCAGATCATGTCAGGGCTGAGAGCTAGAGGACGGTGTTCTGCGAAAGATAGGTGAGCCGCCAGAAGGAATGGATGTTTTAGCTCAAACTTTCTTTCTATCCAATCTTCGTCTGCCTCTGGAGAAAACGCTTCTAGATCGCCGCCTAGAACCTCGCCAAGAGCTATCTTGGCGGGACGTGTTTTCAGCGGCACATCTGACAACTCGCAATCACTAACCTTGAATATCACAGGTTTCGTCTTTGACTCGGCGGCCGACAGGGATACCAGAACCACGGTAAACAGCAGCCCGCTAACGAAGTTCACATAAGAGGACGTGATCATCCCTGATAAATAGCCCATTCGCTCCTACCAAGGAATGAAAAAGATCACCGGTAAATTTCACTACATCTCATTTGAATAGCGAGAGGATATTCTGAGGTCCGAAGGAGTAGCCTATTTCTTATCGTAACGCGAAGCTGATGTCAGGGCTGGCTATAGGAAAGGACATCAAGTCCCGTCCCGTATGGATATATGGCCTCACCACTTTTAATCATGCACCCCTTCTCTTTTCTCTCCACAGGCGCGCTGTTGCTGACATTTACTGGTTTTGCCTTGTGTTCAACTCTTGAAGCCTCGGACGTCAGTGTGGCTGAATCCGAGGTGATATCGCTCGCTGGAGAATGGCGCTTTCAGCTCGATGCCGAGGGCGTGGGGGCGGAGGAAATGTGGTTCACAAAATCACTCCAAGACCAGGTGAATCTTCCCGGTACAACCGATGAAAACCACAAAGGGATCCAGCAGGATGAGCGGCCAACTGACCGCTTGATGCGTCCTTGGTATTGGAAAGGCCCTGCTTGGTATCAGCGCGATGTGGTGATTCCTGAAGGCTGGAAGGACAAGCGCATCACCCTGTTTCTCGAGCGCACCAAAAACAATCGCGTCTGGGTGGATGATCAATTTTGCGGATGGGATGACACCATCAGCGCTCCGCAAGTGTATGATCTGACCCAATACATGTCTCCGGGCAAGCACACCATCACAGTGCTCACCGACAACTCAAAGCTCCCGCCCGGCGGCCCATCACATGCTGTGGACGAGCGGACGCAAACCAACTGGAATGGCATCATCGGCGAGATCGAACTGCGCGCCACCGATCCGGTGTGGATTCGCGAGATCCAAGTGTATCCCGAGATCGCCAAGAACCAGGCCAAGGTGCTCGTGACCTTGGGCAACACCACCGGCAAGTCCGCGGCTGGCACACTTGAAGTGCAGGGCGTGAGCACCAACGTCGAGAAACCTCAAAACTTCTCGATCCAAAGCGTGGCAGTAGATGCCATTGAGAAGACAGAGGTCGTCGAGTTTGTCTATGAGTTCGGCGACTCCGTTCCGCTTTGGGACGAGTTCAACCCCGCACTGATCGGCCTTACCATCACCCTCAATTCCAAGGCCGGAGACGCTGAATTCCGCGACACGAAGTCGGCTACCTTTGGCATGCGAGAGTTTACCCGAGACGGCAACCAACTGCTGAACAATGGCGAGCCGGTCTTTCTCCGCGGACGGCTGGATTGCGCGAACTATCCGCTGACCGGCTACGCGCCGATGGACAAAGCCGAGTGGCTCAGACTCCTTCAGATCCAAAAAGACTGGGGCATCAACCATGTCCGCTTCCATTCATGGTGTCCGCCAAAGGCCGCTTTTGAGGCGGCCGATGAACTTGGTGTTTATTTTCAGGCGGAGCTTCCTAACAAGCGCAGCGGGTTCAATGCTCCGGAAAATGAAGAAGCGGCGATCAACAATATTGATCGATTACATGTCGATGAATCCGCTTCCGAAGTTTCGCTCTACGATTACCACAAGCGTGAAGGCCGTTTGATTTCCAAATTCTATGGCAACCACCCATCCTTCACCATGTTCGCGCTCGGCAACGAGCTTGGTCGCACCCCTGCGATGTATGAACTTGTAAACTACTTCCGGGATGGTGACCCGCGCCGCCTCTATGCCCAGGGATCGAACAACATGCATTGGAACCCAAGCTTCGCTGAAGGCGATGATTTTTGGGTCACAGGGAAGGTAGAGAAAGATGCGAAACCATTACGCGGCTCGTTCGCCTTACAGGATATGCCCATTGCTCCCATAGAGAGCTATCCACCGTCGACAATTTTTGATTTCTCTCGTTCAATACAAGGCCAGACGGTTCCAATGATTGGCCATGAAACGGGACAGTTTCAGGTATTCCCCGACTTTCGCGATATCGAAAAATTCACTGGTGTCACCCGTGCGCGCAACTATGAGATTTTTCGTGAACGACTGGAAGCAGCCGGGATGCTCGATCAAGCGCAAGACTTCGTGGATGCTTCCGGCGCTTTAGCTGCTATTTGCTACCGAGAAGACATTGAATCCGCGCTGAGGACACCAGGTTTTGGAGGATTCCAACTGCTCGACATCATGGACTTCCCCGGACAAGGCACAGCCTTGGTCGGGCTACTCAATGTGTTCATGGAATCCAAGGGCGTGGTCGAACTCGAGAAGTGGCAGCAGTTTTGCGCGCCGGTCGTACCGCTGATCAGGATGAAAAGCTACACTTACACCAATGACCAAACGCTATTGGCTATGGTGCAGGTCGCGCATTACGGGCCGCATGATTTTGATGATGCCGTAATGGTGGTTTCCCTAACAGATGGAAGCGAAAAAATTCTCTTTGAGCAAAAACTGGCGGCTACAGATATTCAATCGGGCGGCTTGCGTAATGTGGGTTCGATTTCAATCGACTTTTCATCACTCAACATCGCCAAGGCGCAGGAGCTCAAGCTCACTTTACAAATCGAAGGAAGCGATGTGCGGAATACTTATCCGGTTTGGGTTTACCCCGCAAAGGTCGACACCACCGTGCCCGATGGCGTGCTACTTACGCGCAGTTATGCAGAGGCCAAAACTATCCTTAAAGAAGGTGGCAAGGTTTTGTTAGTTCCGGAATTGGACAAGCTCCCACTAAGCGTGCAAGGCGCGTTTCAAACCGAGTTCTGGTCGCCCATGTTTGCCAAGAGTGCGCGCAAGAACGGCAAGCCTGAACCGCCGGGCACCTTGGGTCATCTCTGCGACCCTAAGCATCCTGCACTCGCCAACTTCCCCACAGATTTCCACAGCAACTGGCAGTGGTGGCAGTTGGTGAAAAACTCACGCCCCATCATCCTCGATGAGACGCCGGATGACTTCCGACCTATCGTTCAAACCATCGACAACTTCGATCGCAATCACAAGTTGGGTCTGATCACAGAGATGAAAGTGGGCAATGGATCGCTCTTGGTGTGTGCCATCGATTTGATGGCTATCCAAGACAACCCGGAGGGTCGGCAAATGTTACACAGCCTATTGAGTTACGTTGGCTCAGACAAATTCAAGCCAAGCGCCGAGATCGACATGACTCTGATGGTTAAGCTTTTCTCTAAGTAGATCCTCACTTCATCGTCTTTCCACTAATCGATCATGAAGTATTCCTTTTCTAGCACCGTTTGCCTACTGGTATTTACCACGCTGGCCTCCGCCTTCGCCGAGAAACCGAACGTTTTGTTCTTTTTTACTGACGACCAACGACACGACACCATCCACGCGCTGGGCAATGAGTCGATCCGCACACCGAATATCGACAGTCTCGTGGAAAACGGGGTGGCGTTCACCAATGCCTACATCATGGGCGGCTCCTCGCCGGCAGTGTGTTCTCCGTCGCGTGCCTGCTTGTTCAGCGGACTCACCTTGTGGAACGTCGAGAATCAAGGTCCCTATGGTTATGAGATCTCGGAGAAATACAAAACCATGCCGGAAGTGTTTCGCGACAATGGCTACGTGACTTTTGGCACGGGTAAGAACGAGCCCGGCATAAAAGGACACTTCAACCGATCATTCAGTACAGGCGATAAGATCCTATTCAAAGGCATGACTCGGAGCCAGTTCAGCATGCAATTGTATGCGTATTCGCCTACCAATGATTACTCGAAAGCGAATCGAGTAACCTACAGCGGAAAGCACTCGGCGGAAGTGTATGCCGATGCCTGCATCAAATTCCTTGAGTCGCAAAAGGACAGCAACAAGCCTTTCTTTGCTTACCTCGCCTTCCAAACCCCGCACGACCCACGTCAGGCACCTCCGGCTTATCACGAGTCCTACGATGCCGCCAAAATGAAGCTGCCCGTTCCCTTCATGCCGCAGCATCCCTTCGACAATGGTATGCTGAAAATCCGTGACGAAAAGCTCGCGCCGTTCCCGCGCACGGAAGCCGTGATCCAGAAACATATGGCGGATTACTATGCCACGATATCTCACACCGATGATCAAATTGGCCGTGTGTTAAAGGCGCTCGAGAAGACCGGCTTCGCCGAAAACACCATTGTGGTTTTCGCTTCAGACAACGGCCTCGGAATGGGAAATCATGGCTTGATGGGAAAACAGAATGTCTATGAGCACTCTGTTCGCGTGCCCTTGATCATCACAGGCCCGGGAATTCCGAAAGGAGAAATTCGTGAACAGCTCTGCTACATCTACGATCTCTATCCGACGCTGTGTGAGCGTGCAGGCCTAAAGACTCCGGAGACTGTGCAATTCAAGAGCCTCAATGAATCCGTGAAGGATGAGAATGCAAAGCATCGCGATCATCTCTATTTTGCGTTCATGTCCTGGCAGCGTTCGGTTCGCGATGACCAGTATAAATTGATTGAGTATTGCGTCGAGGGTGAGCGCCACACGCAGTTGTTCGATCTAACAACTGATCCGCAGGAAACCAAGGACCTCGCGAATGAGCCTGCACAACAAGCAACAGTCCAGCGCCTTCGCAAACTGCTCAAGGAAGATAGCGTTCGCCTCAACGATGGCAACACACCTTATGAATTGACCAACCAGCAAGGCGTCGACTTCTGGACAACATTTGAGAAAGAACAATAAATGATGAAATGGATTCCCATCTTGTTAGCGGCGTTATTTATACCAGCTGTCATCGCTGATGAAGCGAACGGTTTGTATTACTACCAACCCATCAAGCGCGTCGAAGCGAAAACGCTTCAGTATGATATCGCGGTTTATGGCGGAACCCCTGCAGGCGTTACCGCAGCGATTCAGGCAGCACGTGATGGCAAAAACGTCGTGCTGCTATCCTTCAATGGATTTGTCGGCGGCCTGACCTCGGGAGGGTTGACAGCGACCGATGTGGGCAAACAGGAATCGATAGGTGGACTGGCACATGAGTTCTACCAGCGCATAGGAGTCATTAAAGATTTCAGCCCAGCTCGTGCTGAAACGCTCTTCCTGCAAATGCTGAAGGAGGCCAATGTCACGGTGTTGTATAATAGGCCTTTGGAGTCGGTAAAGAAAGAGGGAGCTCGCATTCGCTCCGCCACCTTTGAAACGGGTGAGACTATCGAAGCCAAAATGTTTATCGACGCCACCTACGAGGGCGATCTCTACGCGGCAGCGGGAGTGTCCTACTATGTCGGCAGAGAGCCGAGATCGGCCTACGATGAATCATTAGCAGGCCAGTGGCAGAACGAGTCATGGATAGGCGTTTACCAATTTTGTGGCTTGCCCATTAGTCCCTACAAAATTCCCGACGATCCAAACTCGGGCTTGTTACCAGAAATCTCTGACGAGCCTTTCGGAAAACCCGGCGACGGTGACTACCGACTTCAAGCTTACAACTTCAGGATGTTCCTCAGTAACAAACCGGACAAAGTGAAGTTTCCCAAACCGGCAGGTTACGATCCAGTTCGCTATGCCTTGCTGGCTCGCTTCCTTGATGCAAATCCTCAACTCAAGTGGACGCTCAACTACACCACGCGCCCAATGACCGACGGCCCGGTGCAAATGCGCAATGGCGATAGCAACAATGCGGGAAGTTTTTCAACCGACTACGTCGGTGGCAATCACCAATGGGCGGACGGCACCTACACGCCGGTTTCCTTTTCTCAACTGCCACCTCCTCGTCGTGGCTTAGCGGTGCCGCTCAGCGAACTCTATCAACTGCGGGAAAAGATTTTTCAGGATCATGTAAACTACCAGCAAGGGTTAATGTATTTTCTGGCTAACGACGATGCGGTTCCGGAGAAGCTACAGAAGAGGGTCAACACCTTCGGGCTCGACCCCAATGAATTCCCCGACTCCGGTCACTGGCCGCATGCGCTCTATATTCGTGAAGGTCGCCGGATGGTTTCCGACTACGTCATTACGCAAGTCGATTGCGAATCGAAGCGCACCTCCGAGGATTCCGTTGGCCTGGCTTCTTACGCGATGGATTCCCATTTTTGCCAGCGGGTGGTGGTCGAGGAAAATGGTGTGATGACCGTGCGCAACGAAGGTGGTTTTGGCGACCCTCCGCCGAAGCCTTACCCTGTGTCGTATCGGGCGATTGTTCCCAGGAAAAGCGAATGCACGAACTTGCTCGTGCCCGGATGCTTGTCGGCTTCGCATGTCGCCTATGGCTCGATCCGCATGGAACCGGTTTTCATGATCCTTGGTCAGAGCGCCGGTGCCGCGGCGTCCATGGTGATCGACGCTGAAGCAGATGTTCAAGCCCTCGACTACACCAAGCTCAAGAAGCGGCTGATTGAGATCCAACAAAAGCTTTGATTCCACTGCGCTTACAAACAGCCAGCTGTTTTATAAGCCGTTGAAAGTTGACCACGCGGTCGGGTTTTTTAAGTATCAGTGTTATGAAAACCTGGCATTACATCACCGCAGACGGGGGGCAAGCCCAAACCGACGAAGAGAACCTCAACGACCTCGCTTCAACAGGCACGATCCACCCAAACACTAAAGTCTGGTCTGCGGGAATGGAAAACTGGGCACCGGCATCGACTACCCTACCTTCCTTGTTCGCTGGTCCAGGCACCCCGCCTCCAATCGTTACATCCAGCTCTGGACGTCGCTCCCATGAAATCGATTACAAGATCACCGGGGAATCCATCCAGATGGTGGAAATCGAACTCGACCCCAGAGAAACTGTCATCGCCGAAGCCGGTGCGATGAACTACATGGAAGACGGTATCGCCTTCGAAACGAAAATGGGCGATGGCTCCGAACCGGAAGCCGGCTTCATGGGCAAGCTCGTCTCCATGGGCAAACGCGCGATCACTGGCGAATCGCTCTTCATGACGCATTTCACCAATGTCGGCAGTGGCAAGAAGCATGTCGCCTTCGCGGCTCCTTATCCCGGAACCATTCTGCCCATTAGCTTAGCGGAATTCAATGGGCAACTCCTCTGCCAAAAAGACGCATTCCTTTGCGCTGCGCTTGGCACCAAAGTCGGCATCGCCTTCAACAAAAAAATCGGGACCGGTCTCTTCGGTGGTGAAGGTTTCATTCTCCAAAAACTCGAAGGTGACGGAATGGCATTCCTCCACGCCGGCGGCACCATCATCAGAAAAGAACTCAATGGCGAAAAACTCATGGTCGATACCGGCTGTCTCGTCGGCCTGACCTCCGGCGTCGACTACAGCATTGAGCGCGCAGGAAACCTTAAATCCATGGTATTCGGCGGCGAGGGGCTTTTCCTTGCGACGCTGCAGGGCACTGGCTCTGTGTGGCTACAGAGCATGCCATTCGCACGCCTCGCCCAACGCATCACCAGCATGTATTCCTCCAACAAAGGGGAGGGTTCTGCCATCGGCGGTCTCGGCAACCTATTCGGGGATTAATACCCTATGACTATTGACCCATGTCCATTGACGGGCACCGGGCACAACCATTCATTGGTGTTTACCCAGGTGCCTTTTCTAACCTAAACATTGCGAATATAGGTTTCCTGAGGTGTCTTTACTTCGCTTCCTGAGCTGGAAATTGGAATACCGGCCAGCCGTTTTTATCCGAAAGGTTGGGCACGGAAGTTTCAAGCCACCCCATTTTCACATATTTTGGAGAAGCTACACTCTTGGCGCTGACGACGACAGTGTCACCTTCGATACTAGCCTTGGCAGGAACGAAGGTTTTGTCAGCTCCTGCGATCTCGAAGAAGGAAGGGGCTTGTCCATCATTGGTGGTTAATCCTTCAACGACGTTGGTGAAGGATACGATGATCTTGCCTGAGGTGATCTTCGCCGATGCGAATTCCGGGCCGGTGAAAGGAACGTCTTTGCCGTAATCATTCTTCAGTGCGAGGTGAGCCAGCCTTTCGGCGACGGGTTTTTTGTCCCATGGATGGATATTATTAATCACACCATGAATCGTGTCGTGAATAGGGACGACCCCGCAGTTCTTGATCTCTTTAGCGGCCTTGTATTGAGATGCCCAAATATTTCTGCAGAGCGTCTCGTCATCGCCCGGCTTCTTTTTGTTGTATTTGTAGGGAGCGATCTGCACTTGATAAAAAGGAAAATCACCGACCTGAAAGTCTTCTCTCCAACCCGTAATCAACGCATCCATCTTGGTGAAATAGGCTGGGAAGGCATTCCCTCTGTTCGATTCTCCCTGATACCAGATCGCCCCTTTAATGGCGAACGGGACCAACGGTGCCACCATGCCGTTATAAATGCTGCCGCCTTTTCTCTCGTTACCGAGAAAGTCCTTGTATGCCTTGTTTGAAATCCACTGGTCGACCGCAGTTCCCCCCCATGAAGTGTCAATGAGTCCGATGGGGATATTCAAATCTTCCTGAAGTTTGGCGCCAAAGAAGAATCCGACCCCGGAAAACACCATGCAATCTTCCTCAACTTCGGTTGTTGTCCATGTCCCTTCCGTGTCCTCGGCAGGCTCAGACAATTTGATGTGTTTAGGTATGCGGAACAGACGTAGCTGCTTGTTGTTCTTTTGCGTCTCGTATGCCTCCTTTGGGGCTTTTGTGGATTTTTTCAACGCCCATTCCATGTTCGATTGCCCGGAGCAAATCCACACATCACCAACAAGGATGTTCTTCAACGTGATCTCGTTGGTGCCCTTAATGGTTAATTCGCGAGGGCTTGCAGATGCCTCAAGTTTGGTCAACTTCACCGACCACTTGCCGTCCTTTTCGGTTATTGCTGTCTTCGTCTCACCGCCAAAAGACACGCTGACTTTTTCACCAGGATCCGCCCACCCCCACACAGGTGCCTCGACTCCCCGCTGGATAACCATGTGATCACTAAAGACCGCAGGAAGTTTGACTTCTGCATTCAGTTGCAGCGTACACAGGGCAAAGAGTAGTGCGAAATATTTCATTATTTTGTGTGTGATTGGCAGCTTAAACCAAAGGTTGATAGCTGGGGGTGTAGTTTTGTGACCCTATTCAAATTTTTGCAATGGAATTAGTCACGGCATAGATACATACGGAGCACGCGCGGCATTATTACAGTCAATGATCTTGATATTGATAGGTTTTCGTCCCTGAAGAAGGGTAAGAACAAATTGGTCTTCAGTCGCACCGCACCTGTGGATTTCGTCAAGGAAGGCTGGAGGTATGCCGGCCCCGAGTATGGCGGCATCACTATCAAGGAATTCACCCTGACTCCGGTGAAATAACTTCAAAAAACATCCAAGGATTTCCCATCTCGCGTGTTTTATAGATGGAGGATTGTGATCCTTCATCATTCAAACACATACGATCATGAAGAAGGGGCCAATCACCATCCTGCTTTCGGCGGCTTTAGGCTGTCTTTTCCTTGCACCGGAATCTGGCGCGCAAACGCGAGATGACATCGACTTCATGCCGCCAATTCCGCCGCCGCGCATCGAAGTCCGCAGCAAGGATGTCGGACCGATGCAAACCCGCGAGATGTCTGTGGTCGCCAAGGTCAATGGGCTCCACGCTACAGTCGAGACAACACTTGTTTTCCACAACCCAAACGCCCGCGATCTTGAAGGCGATCTGATTTTCCCCTTGCCTGACGGCGCGGCGGTATGTGGCTATGCCTTGGATATCACCGGCGTGCTTGTGGATGGTGTGGTCGTCACCAAGGAGCGTGCCCGTGTTGCCTTCGAGACAGAGACGCGCCGCAACGTCGACCCAGGACTGGTCGAGCACATACAGGGAAACCTCTACCGCACCCGCATCTACCCACTGCCCGCGAACGGTGAGCGACGCATCCGCTTGACCTACACCACACCACTGGCCACCGCGCCGAACGGCGATGCCGCCCTGATGCTGCCGATGCCGCGCGAGGAAATTGCCAAGCTAAGTGTGAAAATCGAAGTCGCCTCACCCGACGGCACTGCGCCGGAAGTCGGTGGACTCGGTGACGCCCGTTTCGAGAAAGCTGAGAAAGTTTGGAAGGTCGAGTCCACAAGCGAGAACTCCAAGCCCGGCGAAGACGTCCTTGTTGCGCTGCCGAAACTGCCCAACTCGTTCCATCAACTAGAGCGCGACGCCGATGGCACCACGCGTTTCATGATCACTACTGTGGCGCCCATCGCGAAACCTAAAGCGAAACGGAAACAGGCTAGGCTGAGACGCATCGACGTGCTCTGGGACGGATCAGGCAGCCGCGCGGGAGCTGATCTCACAAAAGAATTCGCGCTCCTCAAAAAGATCAAGGCCACAGCTTACACGCTCACCGTCTTCCGAGACGTGCCGGAAACCACCCGCGAGTTCGCGACCGTTGAGGAACTTATCGCCGCCATCAAAGAGGCGCCTTTCGACGGCGGAACCGATATCGCAGCTCTCGCCACCTCTCTACACAAGCGATCAAACCAAAGCCCAGCGCGGACCCTACTTTTTACCGATGGCTTCGACACCCTGTCCGGAGAAACGCTGGAGTTTGCCGGAAGCACTCCCGTTGCCATCGTCTCGCAGACTGTTGGCAATCGTGAAGCATTGCGTCAAGCCTGCGCTGGTGCCTTGATCGACTTGCAAACCACCGATCCAGAGACCGCTTGGTCGGAAATTAAAAGCCCATCCAGTCGGGTGACCGGCGTGAAAGGCACTGGTATCGCGAATGTTCAGGGCATAGGCCAACCAGCCCATGGCCGCATCAGTTTACTCGGTGAACTCACCGGTGACGAAACCAACATTTGTATTCGTTATGCCGACGGTTCGCAGTCGGAGCCTTTCGTGCTTAGCCAGTCAGATGCGGTTGAAGGCCGCGTCCTCGCCACCGCTTGGGCCGCCGCCCGCGTCAGCCAGCTCACCCCGCGTGCCGATCAATTTTCAGACGAGTTGCTCGCACTCGGCAGGTCATACGGCCTCGTCAGCCCGGCCACCTCACTGATTGTTCTGGAAACCCTCGATCAATGGGTGCGCCATGAAATCGAACCCCCAGCCTCCCTGCCTGACATGCGCAGCCAGTGGCAACAGGCAATGAAAGCCCGCACCAAGCAAAATAATCCCACGCAACGGCTCGAACAGGTCGTGGCGCTTTGGAAGCAGCGCGTCGAGTGGTGGAAATCCGATTTCTCGAAAGCCAAGGTGATGCCTCAAGGCAAGGGAAGTCGTGAATCCGCTGACGAACTGCATGAGGAACTGCCACGGCGCAGAGGAGCCGCAGCAGTTCCAATGAGCGTCGCACCTTCAGATAGAAGCGACAGTGTCGATGCATTTTCTACTGGTGGCGCAGGCAGTGCCGTTGTTATGCCCGAAGTTACTGCAGGTCGCCGCATGGATAAAGCCAGCGGTGGCAAGCAGACCGCCAGCGCCTCCATCGAAATCAAAGCATGGAGCCCGGACACGCCTTATCTCAAAGCCATCCGCGCCGCTAAGGACGGCCTGCGTTACGCTGCCTACCTCGGCGAGCGCGAAAAGTTTGCGCAAAGTCCGGCTTTCTTCCTCGATTGCGCCGGAGTGTTTTACGAGGCCGGCGACAAAGCCCTCGCCCGCCGCATTCTGACCAACCTCGCCGAACTCCGCATTGAGGATACAGGTCTACTGCGCGTTCTTGCATGGCGCTTGCAGCAGGCTGGTGAGCTCGATCCCGCCATTGTTATCCTGCGCCGCGTCACCAAACTTCGCGCGGAAGAACCTCAATCGTTCCGCGACCTTGCCCTTGCCTTGGACGAACGCGGACGCGCCGCAAAATCCAAAGCCGACCTTGAGGAGGCGATGGAACTTTTTCTCAAAGTTGCTCTAGGCACCTGGAGCCGACATGGCGAAAGTATCCCGATCTTTGCGCTGGAGGAAATGAACGCCCTCATTGCATGGGTGAATCGGCAGGAGTGGTCAGATACCAAAAAGCCGGTGATACCCGAGTTCGACAAACGCCTCAAAGACAACCTCGATACCGACATCCGCATCGTCATGTCATGGGATAGCGACGCCACCGACATGGATCTTCATGTCATAGAACCCGGCGGCGAGGAAGCTTATTACAGCCACAACCGCACCGCCCGTGGCGGCTTGGTCTCTCACGATATCACCGACGGCTACGGCCCAGAGGAATACCTCATCCGCAAGGCGCCCACCGGCGACTACGCAATCAGCACGAATTATTTTGGATCGAGACAACAGACTGTCATCGGGCCTGCCACGGTCACCGCCACTGTCTTCACCAATTGGGGTCGTGCCAACCAAGAGCGACAGGTTCTCACTATTCGACTCGAAAAGGAGAAAGAGCGCATCGACATCGGCACCATCAACTTCAGCAACGGTGAATCGCAGGCCAAAACGATAAAGCTCGGTATCGGCATGACTCGCAAAGAGGTGATCGAGATCATCGGCAAGCCCTCCGCGAAGGGTGAAAACCCTCTCGTATTCAAGGGTAAAGGGAGAACGCTGAAAGTCTTCTTTAATGAAAATGACACCCTCATCCGCATCACGGAAACCCTTTCCGGCGGCACCGAGACCATCCTCCTTCAGTGATACCAAGATTTGGTAATGAGTTCTGTCCCGGTTTCGCTCCAGCGGAGCAGATGACCAGACTCCTCGGTGCCTTTGATAAGTCCGCGAATAAGATAGTTGGTATCGAGAAAAATCATCAGTCCCTTTTCCAAAGCCTCCGCAATCACATCCTTCATCTTCCGCCTTTCCTTCGCAGCCCGGATCTTCACCTCCGTAATCAGGTGATCGGGGAGATCAAGAGTGGTCTTCATTTAACAAGATTGCCATATTTATGGTTTTATGTCGATATGGCAACTCGCCTATGGTTCTGATAGCTTAAATTCTCGGCGCTCGAGCGTCCGTATCACTTCCGAAATCGCCTCTACTGCGTTTCTAGTAGAGTAATCAGATTCCAAAGGGAGATGGATGAAACCAGCAGGTATTGTGATGCCGTTGCGTGCGAGATGATCCAGTGCAACGAAGAACAACTGATTGCAGAGGTATCTCCCGGGATCGTCGGAGAGGGTCACTGGGTGCCCCAGCGAATGGATACTCGAATGGATCTCACGAAGAGGCAGAGTAGAGGACATTGAGGGAGTGGCACCTTCGCGGATAATTCGCTGCATGTATTGCCGGCCGGAGACGTCAGGAATGCGGAAATCGAGTTCGTTCCATGCCGTCGTCTCAAGCCGAATCTCCGTGCTGCCTCCCGCCTCACCAAGCATAAGCAGTGCGTCGGGGCGGATCAGGCTAATGGCTTGCTTCAAGCGTGAGGGAGCAATCACAGCATCGACGGGAAGTGTGCGCGTTCGGATTTTTGGAAACGCTTTTCGAAGTCCCGCCAATGCCAGGGAGGAGGCGTTTTCCGATCGCTCTCCAAACGGGCCGAATGCGGTGACGAGAATTTTCATACCCGAACTTATAACGCTTCCGCATAAAAACAGGATTATTCGCCATACACTCTTGGTGCCCAATCAAGCATCTCCACTATCCAATCTCAAATCATCGAAAACTTTCTGCCCAGAACCGCCACTCGAATCGTAAGTGCTAGCAATGTTTTTGATTGATCGCATGGAGACTTGTTTGGCGCCGCTGTCGCCAACAAAATGGACGTTCGCGCCATTTTCAATCGCCCGATATCTATCGCGGCAACTCCTTGCCTTGTTAGTGCCGCTACTTTTGGCTTCCTGTTCTTGGCGAGTCGCGCCGGTCGACGGTCCGGAAATACCCGCCAATTTCTCGACGACCGGTATGCAGGTTGTTCCTGATCGTTGGTGGCAAAGTTTCGGCGATGCGGATTTGAATCGGATGCAAGAGCAGGCCCTTAGCTCCAACTTTTCTTTGGAGGTAGTTTGGCAACGTCTGCAACAAGCGGAAGCCATCACTCAGCGCGAACGCTCAGGTCTGTTCCCGGATTTCGATGCACTGCTCGACGGCTCAACGACTGATGACGACGGTCAAAGCGTTACCGCCGGCCTTGCCGCCTCCTACGAAATTGATCTATGGGGCCGGATTCGATCGCGAGTCGAGGCAGAACGCTTGCGATCCAAAGCCAGCCTCGCCGACTATCGGGCAGCCGCTCTGAGCTTGTCCGCGGAAGTCGCACAAACCTGGTATCCATTGGTTGAGGCACGTGCACAACGCGACCTCATCGATGCTCAAATACAAGCCAACGAAAAAGTCTTGAGCCAACTCAAGGTGCGCCTTAGCCAAGGCCAAGGACGCGCCGTCGACGTCATGCGCCAGGAACAACTCATCGCCGCAACCCGCGAGCAAATGGCCATTGTAAAATCTGATATCGGCGTATTGGAGAATCGCTTGGCTGTTCTTCAGGGACTCGCCCCTCAAACCGTCATCACTGAAAAACGACGATCTCTTCCAACACTTCCCGCTTTGCCGGCGACAGGTTTACCCCTTGAGTTGATTCAAAGACGCCCCGATCTCATGGCATCCTTTCACCGGGTGCAAGCAGCCGACGCCGACCTCGCTTCCGCGATCAGTGACCGATTCCCGCGCATCGATCTCACAGCCTTCCTCACAACATCCAGTCAGCGTGGGTCGAATTTGTTTTCCGATTGGCTGGGTTCCGTTGCAGGAAGCCTTGTCGCACCCATCATCGACGGCGGCCAACGCAAATCCGAAATCCGTCGACAGCAAGCCGTGCGCAAAGAACTCACCGCAAGCTACGGCCAGGCGGTGCTCGATGCGCTCAGAGAGGTCGAAGACAATCTCGTACAGGAAACCCAACAACGCGCACGGATTACTGAGTTGGAGAATCAACTCGGTCATGCTGATCGCAGTTACGAGCAATTGCTGGTCGAGTATTTTAATGGTGTGAGTGACTACATCGACGTCCTCACTGCTCTCACAGAACGCCAGCGTCTGGAACGAAACCTACTCACCGCGCGCCGTCAGTTGATCGGTTTTCGCGTCGGCTTGTATCGCTCCCTGGCCGGCGGATTTTAGCTTATCCGAAGAAGACACCCAGCAACTGATCAAGATTCATGACTGATTCATCCAACAACGAAAAAGAGGATCCCAAGGCAGGTAGCGCCAAGGTTACCATCATCGTATGTGTTCTGCTTATCGCCTTGGCGGCCGGCTTGTATGTGGTCATCTTCTCTACAGAACCTGAGGCCGAGCGCTCTACCGAAACCCGTGAAACCGCCATGCTGATCGAGGTGGTGGAGGTCGAACTTGGTAATTATCGCCCGCAAATTTCCGCGCTCGGCAGAGTCCATCCGGCACGCGAGATTCAATTGAGCCCGCGCGTCAGCGGGGAAGTCATCGAACGCTCACCCAACTTCACCCCTGGCGGATTTATTGCCGCGGGCGAGCCGCTTTTAAAAGTCGATCCTGCGGACTACGAAAATATCTTGCTCCAGCGACGCAGTGATTTGCATCGCGCAGAGGCAGATTTGAAGATTGAAATGGGGCGCCAACGGGTAGCCGAATCCGACCTCGAGCTTCTCGATCAAGACATCCCTGTCGATGCCCGCGGCCTTGCCCTAAGACAACCTCAACTCGAAATCGCCAAAGCAGCAGTGGAAGCTGCAAAGTCAGCCGTCCGTCAGGCCGAGCTCGACTTGCAACGCACTGAAATTTCCGCTCCTTTCGACGTGCAAGTGATAGACCGCCAGATCGATGTCGGTTCTCAAGTTACTCCCGCAGAAAACCTCGGCCGACTCATTGGCCAGAAGACTTACTGGGTTCTCGCAACGGTGCCCTTATCGACGCTACCATGGATCGAAATGGGCGTGGAAAACGAAGGCTCGTCCGCTGTCTTAAGGGACCGTAGCGCGTGGCCTGAGGGCATGCAGCGTCACGGCACGGTTGAGCGCTTGATCGGCACACTCGATCAACAGACACGCCTCGCTCGCTTGCTGATCACCGTGGACGATCCACTGGCACGCCAAGCTGAAAACCAAGGCAAGCCAGCCTTGATTCTCGATTCAATTATCGAGGCCACCATCACAGGCAAGGAGATCGAAAATGTCGTGCGGCTCGAGCGCGCTTACCTGCGTGAGGACGATACCGCGTGGTTGATGGACGAGGATCAAAAACTCAAAATCGTGCGGCTCGATATCGTTTTCCGCGACACAAAATTCGCTTATGTAAAAAGCGGTCTCAGTGATGGCGACCGCGTCGTCATCACCGGCCTTACCACCATTTCTGAAGGCGCTCCTCTACGGACAGAAGGAGGGAAGCAATGAGCGACTCAAATGATACCGATGACCTGCGCCGGGGACCCATCGCGTGGATGGCATCCAATCCGATCGCGTCCAACCTGTTGATGGTCGTGCTCTTGCTCGGCGGCATCTGGACGGCATTCAATATTCAGAAGGAAGTCTTTCCAAATTTCCAACTCGATATCGTCGAGGTCATGGTCGAATACCCCGGTGCCGCTCCCGAGGAAGTCGAGCAAGGCGTCGTCTTGCCCGTCGAAGAAGCGATTCGCGGCTTGGAGGGGATCAAAGAGATTCAGTCAGAATCGTTCGAAGGAAATGCAGAAATTCTCATCGAACTCGTGACGGGCACCGATCGCATGCGTGCCTATCAAGACATCGACCAAGCCATCAGTCGCATCCGAACGTTCCCCGAGGATATCGAACAACCGGAAGTGCGTCTGCAATCGCAAGAACGCGAAGCCATCAGTGTGGTGCTCTATGGCGAAGTCGATATCTGGTCTCTACGCCAGCTCGCCGAGCGACTGCGTGATCAATTGCAAAGCGCGGATGACATTACTCAAGTCAGCCTCCACCGCGTTCCCGATTACGTCACTCACGTCGAGATTCCACGTGAGCGCTTGCGCCAATACGGCCTGACTTTGGGTCAGGTGGCAGAGGTCATTCGAAGCTCCAGCCAGGATGTGCCAGCTGGAGTCGTTGAAACACGTGGCGGTGAAATTTTGCTACGAATGAAGGAACGCAAAGAGTTTTCCGAGGAATTCGGCCAAATCGAAATCATCGAGTCCGCAGATGGCTCAGCGGTTCGTCTAGCAGATATCGCGATCTTACGCGACGGCTTCGAGGAGCGCGGATTTCACTCCAAATTCGACCAACAACCGGCTGTCGAGCTGAAAGTCTTCCGCGTCGGCAAACAATCTCCCTTGGATGTTTCCGCGGCCGTCTTTGAAGTCATGGAGGACTTTGAAAAAGGCCTCCCCCCCGGTGTTTTGTGGCGCACCGACAGCAATGAAGCCGAGCAATACGGCGACCGCATGTCACTACTCCTCGACAACGGACTGCTCGCCATTATCATCGTCATGAGCATCCTCACGCTGTTCCTGGAAATGCGGCTGGCATTCTGGGTGATGATGGGCATGACCGCCTCATTTATCGGTGGCATCGTCTTTCTCCCCGTCGTCGGAGTGAGCATCAGCATGATCTCGATGTTCGCCTTCCTGATTGTTCTGGGGATCGTCGTCGATGACGCCGTGGTGGTGGGTGAAAACGTTTACGAGTCCCGCCAAAGCGAATCCAATCCTTTGAAAGCTGCCATTCTCGGGGCTCGAGAAGTCGCCCCTCCAGTTATTTTCAGCATCCTCACCACCGTTATCGCCTTCATTCCTTTGATCTTTATTCCCGGGACTATTGGCAATTTTTGGAGACCCTTACCGATTGTGGTTATCGTCGTTCTTTTGGTCTCACTGGTGGAAGCGCTATTTATCCTCCCTTCCCACCTTGCTCACCTGAAGCAGAATCCGAAGCGCACGCGTATCGGCCAGCGTGTTCACGAAGTTCAACAGCGCTTTGCCAAAGGCTTCACCCATTTTGTAAATACCCACTACCGCCGATTGCTCGAGGCCTCTCTGCGCTTTCGCTATGTAACCATCACCGCGGCGATCGCCCTGTTCATTGTCATCGGTGGTTTCGCGACCAGCGCTCACATGGGGATGATCCTGATGCCCGAAGTTTCAGCTGATGAAATCGAAGCAGGCGTCCACCTACCCGTCGGCTCGACGCCGGATCAAGTCGCTAAAGTCGCCGACGACGTCACCGCCGCTACAGGCAGAATGTTCGATGAACATGACCTCCACCGCTTCTCTGAAGGCATCAAAACCAATGTCCGCGGCAGCACCTTTGTCGATGTTGAGATTGTGCTCAAGCCACCGAATGAGCGCGACATCACCGCACCCGAAATCATTCGACTGTGGCGCGATGAAATTGGCGATATCGCAGGAGTCGACCAAATCACCTTCGAAGCAGAGTCCGGACCCGGCGGCTATAAGCCCGACATCTTGGTTAGTCTCAGCCACTCGGACATCAATGTTCTGGAAAAGGCGAGTCAGGCTTTGCTCATGCGTGTCAAGGAATTCGAAACCACACGTGATGTCCGCGATGACTACAACAAAGGGAAAACACAATTTGATTTCAAACTCCGCCCCGAAGGTCGGGCGCTTGGTCTGACCAGTGAAGGAGTTGGGCAACAGGTGCGTGATGCGTTCTACGGTTCTCTCGCTCTACGCCAATTACGCGGCACCAACGAAGTGGAAATTCGGGTTAAACTTCCGGAAGCCGAACGCAAGGCACTTCACCATCTTGAAGACCTTGTGATCTTCACGCCGGATGGCAGTGAAGTTCCCTTGATGGACGTCGTCGAGGTAAAGCGTGGCGAAGCCTTTAACTCCATCAACCGACGCGATGGAAGACGTGTGGTAAACATCGAGGCCGATGTCGAACCGAAACGCGCCATCACCCAAGTCATCACCGCATTGAGAACCGAAGTCCTGCCGGAACTCCGCGCCGATTACCCAGGCATCACCTGGACCTTCGAGGGTAGTGAGTCCGACATGCGTGAATCCACCCAAGCCCTATGGAGCACGTTCGCGATCGCCCTGGTCGTGATCTACTCTCTTCTCGCAGTAGCGTTTAAAAGTTATTCGCAGCCCATCATCGTGTTAGCCGCCATTCCATTTGGAATCGTCGGCGCCGTCATCGGCCACATTCTACTGGGCTTTGATATCTCACTCATCAGCCTGATGGGGGTCATCGCGCTCAGCGGCGTGGTCGTCAACGACTCACTCATCATGATCGATTACGCCAACCGCAAGCGTAAGGACCGCTCCGCCTTTGTCGCTATTCGTGAAGCTGGTATAAGGCGTTTCCGTCCTATTATCCTCACCACCTTGACGACATTCGGAGGACTTACGCCCATCATACTGGAACGTTCAATGCAGGCTCAATATCTAATACCCATGGCAATCTCACTAGGCTTCGGTATCGTTTTTGCAACCGCCATCATCCTACTCCTCGTCCCTTGCCTCTATCTGGCGCTTGAAGACCTGAAAAGATTTGGAAAGTCACAATGAGGAGAACGGGCGTAAAAGCGTGAGCTTCTTGAACAACTTGCTGTCAGGCATGAATGGCATTGAATTAAGCGGAGTTTCGGGAGTTGGAGAGAACAGCAAACACCGCTCAAACAGGCGGGACGCCCTCGCTCCTTGAGGGTAACTCGCCGATGGCGCTCTTAAAACAGTGCCATTTGGGTATGACGCCATTGCTACGGTGAGCCCTCCCTCACTGGGTAATTTCTGGGATCTCCACCCGCACGGGAAAGAGTATATTGTGCCTTTTGACGTTACCTATACGGGAGCCGTTGTTGAAGATACATATCTGCCGACGGGTAGGATACAACACTACCGTTGAAGCAGTCAGCAGTTTCCACTCCTCTCTCACGGGATGATAGAACTGGTAGATGATCGGCATGTTGGCCGGTTTGGAGAGTTTCGGCGATTCGTAGATTTTTGACTGGTGCGCAGGGACAGCTATTTTGGTTTTGCCGATTTGGACGCCGATATTGGTATTGCTCATGTTGATGAAAAGCCTGTCTCCTCCTTTGAAATCGGCAAGATCCTGAACCAAGGCTCGGAATACCAGAGTTCCTTTGGGCTCCGGCAGAGGAACCAAAATGATCAGCGCTTCGCGAACCCCTTCCGGAATTTCCGCTACGGCAAGAACAAGATATTTCGGCTTTTTAGGATCCTCGAGATCAGATACCTCGCGGACGATACGGATCATCCCATCCTCCGGGATTTTCACCGGATCACTAGTCATGAATTCGTGAACTTCCAGCTTGGTGATCTCGTCACCAGTCAGCACCTTGACTGGATTCTCAAGGCCGTCTGGTATGGATGTGCAGGCAAACCAGGCAGAGCGCGCGAATTTTTTACCGGTGTCGGCACCAGACTCACTTTGTGCCAGTAGCGGCAAAGTTGTCGAAACCAGAATACAAAGGGAACAAAGGATGCTTCTCATGATGATGACAGGAATGTTGAGCACTTATATCTCGGAATCGTCCAACCAACGGAAGCTTTGAATTTTGAACTTCCTGCCGAAGCGGCGGTTGACGTCCGTTAGGTCACTGGCACTTATCGTTGTAAACTCGCCATTGGCACCGAGCTCGCGAGCAGGAACCTCTGGATCATTGGTGCTATCACAATACTCGGGAACACGCTGAACGATCGCCTCGCACCATGCTCGGGCAATGACATTGCCATTTTCGTCAAGCGAATCGCCATACGCGCGGATGCGGAAGGTGTCGTCACGCACGGAGAGGGTGTTTGCGATGGGCTTGAGGATGTCGGATTGGATGACATAGCCAGGGATGCCTGCGTAACGGGAGCCCACGGCGGCCTCGGGAGTCTCGTAGGCGTTGTCCCCAAGATCACTAGCCTTAAGCATAAAGGCAGAATCGCTTTTGAATGGGTAGTTGATGGATCCTGAAGCGGGGTTCGCGTCGTCGTAATCGATCGCCGATTGCAAGGCACCCATGATGCCAAGATTATCATTGGAAAGTCGGCGATTGATGAATTCTGAAAAGTTGAGGAAGGGCCCACGCTGTTTCACCTGCTTCACGCACTCTTCGGCGAGCTTGCGTAATTGCGCGTCAGTCAAGAAGCGCACACCGGACCAAGCATCCTGTCCGTCGTCTCGGCGGATGCCGAATTCTGGGTCGTCCCCTTCTTGATCGGTAGTCGCGACGTTGAAACGAGAAACGGCGATCCGCTTGTCCGAAGGAATGTCGACCGTTTTCAAGATACCGCTCTTATCGCGATAGACGACCTTGCGTTCACGAATACCGGCGAAGAGCGCGTGCCAGGCGTCCACTGAGGTGCTATTCACATTAAACATACCATCCACCATCAGGTGGCCTGCCGCTTTGAGATATCCATCAGCAGCATTCAGCTCGTTCTCCACATCATCTGCATTCGGATTGCCAAAGTGACGTTGGTAGCGCGAGTTCGCCAATTCCTCCCCATCGGCGAGCTTCTCTAGATTTTCGGCAAGACTTGCGCTCGCAGTCGCACCAGGCCGCGTCTGGTCTGCCAGCGAGGACACAAAGTAGTCGTCCCAAAGCGCGTCGTTGAGTAAGAAAACGTGATCCCAGTAATCGCGATAAGCTTTGTTATCTGTCTGGTTGTAATCATCATATTGGTATGGATCTGAGCCAGGATCGGCTCTGAAGTATTTCGGTTCACTGGCTGTGGAATTGTCGAAATTACGGTAAACATCCGTACGGGGAATGATCGGATGGAGAAACGAATTGCCGATTCCTGGTCCTGTGATGCCGCTCTGGTAGGCAAGAACTTTCGTTGATGCAAAAGTGTTGGTATTTCCGCTCGTGTCGTTTCCGCCACTCCCTCTTCGAGCATACGTCCAGTCCGGATTGATGGTATTCAGCTCCGTCCATCCCGGCTCAATCCGCATGCCCGAGAAACCGGCGAGGCTGGCGATGGGCGCGGTGGGAAGCTCCAGAGCGGGGACGGCAGTAACCTTCTCGCTTTGGCTTAGCAGGGCACTGTTTGATAACGGGTTGTGAGGAATGAGTTCTCCAGGGTCTTTTCCGAGCAGTGAGCCGAATCTGAATTCATAGGCACAGTCCATCCTCTGTGTGTTTGCGATGGTTGCATCATTATTGATATACAAGCCTTGACCTAGGGAGAAGGGAGGAGCCTGGATCCAGTTGCGGCAACGCCAGTCCTTCTCCCAAACGATGGTATCATACCATCCTTCATTCTTGCTGCTGAAAGTGCTCTTAAGAGCTAGTTGGATGTATCCGACGGGATAGGGCTCGCCGTCGAACAACCAGCCCGGCTCCGAGCCAAGAGGAGTGATGGGAGCGAAAGCTTGTTCATTACTGGCGTCTAGCCAGTCGACATGATTGTGAAATGGCATGGTAGTGTCATTCGTTCCATTCGACGACTCCGACCAGCGCATATGGGTGCAAAAGGAACCCGGGGTATTGCCATACTGTGAATTAAATAGATTTTTTCCGAGAGTGACAGGACTGAAGTTGATTCCCAATTTAGGTTTATCCGAACCGTCTGACGTCCCAAGTTTAAATTGCATACCCCCGACATTCCGTGCGTCGAAACCAGGCACGAGAGGTCCTACGCCTCTATTGATAAATATCGGGCTTGCCGTAAATACGCGAAACTCGCCAGGTTTGAATGTGATGAACTCTCCATTACCGTCTTGCACGCCTCCTCTATCTTGCGCGAATTGTAAATTCTGCGGATTTTCTGAAACTGAGTCTTTGACAATACGACCCAACAACGGTTGCAAGGTTAACATATCGATCTCTACCCAAAGCTTTGAATTGGGCAACCTTAATTCCACATTGTAAGGATTCCAAAACACGTAAACAGGCGTCGAGAGACAATACAAATCATAGGATGATGTTGGGCTAGGCCTCTGATCCCTCAGACTCAGAATATAGGTGACACTGGTGAGAATCGGAAACCTGATGTAGGAATCCTGATTATCCCATGTCGGAACAACTTTTATTGTAGATTCGTAATTGCTGACGTTGCAATCTGCCACTGGTTTACCACCGTCCCAGACCAGCCCCGGGCTACCATCAGTTCCGCCGCCATCCTTTGTTGCCAAATTTGTTCTAGGTGCCAGTGCATCGCTGTCTTGCCTATACATGCGATAAAAATGCCGCATGCGCGTCCATGAGGCGAAATGACGGCCTGGCAACACGGGTTTACTGGCGATCTCCGCACTCATCGGGCGGATCGAGGGCTCACGGACGTCACCGGAATCAAAACGATAGGGGTCCGGTAGCGAACTCTTCCCATTTTCAAAAAGCAGGCTCAGATCCTTCTTCAGATGTCCGGTGCGGACACTGGCCAACACACCCTTGCTCGATGAGGTAAGATCGAAGAAATGCTCCTTCACAAGATCAGCATCGATACCAGCGGGGCCGAGGGATAGGCGTGTGAAGAGTCTGTCGCTAACGCTCTCATCTGAATCAAGATCTTCGAGCCCCGGTAGAGCACCCACACCGACTTCAGCGGTATCACCTTGGGCGGTCTCCCAATTGGAGACACTGAGATCACGGGGCTGCTTGGCCAAGCTGATCTTGGCTTTTTGATTCTCCGACCCAATCCACCAAGCGCTGCGCCCAGATGGACCAATCGATTTCAAATACGCGCGGGTTTCCTGATTCGAGCTTCCCTCGCCCACCATGATGATAGAATTACTATCATCCCATCCGCTGAGACTGATCGGAACGTTAATCAATTGATCATCAGCGATGCCGTCCGGCATCGACAACAACCACCTACGGAACATCTCTTCGCGCTTCGCCGTGTAAGTATCTCCTATGCTGAGAGTCTTGCCGGTTTCAGGATTTACGTAGGAGTCATTCAGCCAGCTTCCCCAGGACTCGTAGCTTGCAAGCCAATGGGGTTGGTCAACTCCCTCGATATCTTCGGTCTCAAAATTCTGATCGAAAATCGCCGCTTCAACGCTCACCCGCATATCTGGCCCCATCTCTTTTTGAAGCTCACCAATCGCGATCATCAGCGCCATACGCGCATTGGCTTGGGCCTCTGCTACCTGATTATCACTCCCACTGCGCCGCAGCTCAATGGAGCTAAGGCTCAACATCGCAACCAACAACATGACAATCAGCGACATCAACACCAGCGTCGTGATCAAGGCGAAGCCTGAACGTAAATCAGATGCCCATCCAAGTGGAATGCGCCTATGTGTGGAGGGAAGAAGGTCGGAAGATTTTTTCTTCATAACCAGAGGCTGAGGGCAATTTACATTGTAGATACACATGAGGTTATGCTCTCACAAAAAAAGTTACAACACATTTCTTAGAACCTGTCTGAATGTTATCTTTCAGCACCGAAACCCTACTGTCCTTGACGTGGTTAGCGGTGTTCGGTCCTGCTGACCCCTCACCACACAGCACAACCATCTCGTTAGTAGGCACGCCATTAATGGCGGTCTCAATATCGCTAGCATCGGGATGGCTCACCAGGCATTTGCGGAACAGTGTGCGGTCACGTCCGCGTTTGTAAGTGTCTTGTATGGTTAGAGAGTCTTTTTTGTCAGTCAGCCAAGTGTCCCAGGACTCCCAAATACCTAGGTAATAAGGGTGAACGACATCATCCGCATCGTCGGTTTCAGGTATATCGTCGAGAATTTCCGCTTGTGCAGAGATGCGCTTATCCGGCCCGAGTTCTACTTGGAGTTCGCCAATCGCCATCATCAGTGCGAGTCGGGCGTTGGCTTCCGCCTCTGCCTTCCCATTCTGCCCAGATCGCGTTTGTATGGTGCTAAGGCTCATCATTGCCACCAGAAGCATTACAATCAAGACCATCAATGAAAGAGTGGCCACGAGGGCAAAGCCGTTATTATTGCGACCATGGAACACCTGATAATTCGCCATAGGGGATCTGCGAACAGGGTGTGATTTGCGTCTCGGATACGACATAGGCAGGTTCAATAAAAGGCAGGTTCAATAAAAGGCAGGTTCAATAAAAGGCAGGTTCAATAAAATATACAATATACCTACATTATCATGCGTGAAATATATTTACTACGTCATCCATGTGGTATTATCGTACCTATTATCAGTTTTACTGACAGGGATTTCGCCCTTCGCTTTAGGAGCGTGCTGATAAGCATTCGTGCATCTTTAGGATCGACGAATCTGAATGTCCAAGATTTTTGCCGAGATCTATTGGGCGGAAATATTGGAGGGGATTACAGCCATCGGAAGCAGTGGGTGCGCGACAGACTTGAGCAACTTGCTGGGATCTATGCGGTGGAAGTTTACGCATACGCGGTGATGAGTAACCACCTGCACGTGGTGATGCGGGTGGATCCGAGGAAGGTTGAGACATGGAGCGATCGCGAGGTGGTGATGCGTTGGCGTCGACTATATCCCGCAGGGCGCGATGCCGAAGGTCGAGCGCTGGAACCGACGAAAGACCAAATGAGCACATGGCTGGCGGACGAGGATACCTTGGCGTTGTGGCGCGAACGTCTTGGGGATTTGAGCTGGGTCATGCGCTCGTTGAACGAACCGCTGGCCCGACGGGCGAACAAAGAGGACAAGTGTAAGGGGCGGTTCTGGGAGGGACGGTTTAAAAGCCAGCTTCTCTGCGATGCGGGAGCGGTGATGGCATGCATGGCTTATGTGGATCTGAACCCAGTGCGGGCAGGATTGGCGGAAACGCCTGAAACAAGTGAGTTCACCAGCGTGCGCGAACGCTTTGAGAGCGAGTGCGCAGCACGTGGTGAATCAGCAAAGCAGAAGAGCGAGAGCACAGACCAGAAGGAGCCAGACCCGCAGCAGGCATCCGCGTGGCTCACCCCGGTGGAGGACATCGTGGCGGATGAAGAGTTTGGTTGTTGGGGCGTATCGCTGGCAGAGTATTTGGAACTGGTGGACGTGACGGGCAGAATGATCAGCGAGGGGAAACGAGGGGCAATTCCCTCTCATCTGGCACCAATGCTCACGCGTCTGGAGTTACGGGCGGAAACTTGGGTGGGCTCAGTGGATGGCTATGGTTCAATATTCCAGCGGATGGCGGGGAGGCGTGATCGCCTGGTAAAAATGGCAAAGGTAGCTGGCAAAAAGTGGTTCTGTCGAGGAAGCGGGGCGAAGGGGGTCTATGCGACCGATCCGCCGGAGCGAGGTGAGGCAGAGGTTCCTGGATAGTGAGGAGAACGGAAAGCGAGTGGTGGAGCGAGGAAGAGACCGAAAGGGGAGAGTCATGCCCTGATGCAGGCGACTTGAGTGTGATTTGGGATAGTGCGGGCAATCGGCTGAACTTTGCAGCGAGTGATGAGGGCGCTTTTTGGGGCGGAATGGCGATTTGAGGGAAATTGGCTTGCAGAAATAAACGTAAACCCTGAGAATCTCAGAGTGATTTATGGGTGTCCATAATATTTTGTTATGAGGACTAGTGGTTGCAGCGATTGGCCGGGTCGAAGACGAAGGACTCGCTGCTGCCGGTGAACTTCTCTTTCGCCCATAGAGCTTCAATTAGTTCGCTGGCGTTCATGCCGCCGCCCGAGCAAATGTAGAAGCGAGCGTCGGTTCCGAATTTGAGTTCGATCGTCTGCTTGAGGCTTTCGTTGCTATAGGAATGGCCGGACTGAATCATCATTTCGAGGACTTCGTGGCCGTGGATTTGCTTCGCCATCTCCGGCGAGCCTACGTCTATGTGATCTATTGGCATGGTGGTTTGTGGTTGATTCTTTGGCTAAATTAAACGCGATTGCTTGATTATACAAGATATAAATACCTTTTTATCTTTAATGAGTCAACAACACTGAATTAGATGGGTGCAGATGGAAACTTATTCTCTCACAAAGAAGACACAGGAGAACAAGGGAAGGAGAACAAGGACACCTAGTGCGCCGCGAAGCGAAGCACTGGGTGTCCTAATATTTTTTCCTTAAATCGCGTTAGCCTTATTCCTTTCCCTTTCGGCTCGTCATGAGCAGGGCGCACAAAATTGCTCCTATAAAACATAAGGCTGATGCCGTTGGGTATGAGTCTAAAGCCGATGGACCATGATCGAAAACGAACAGTCCTCGAATAAGTGCGAAAGCGATTGCGATCCAGATTGCGATCTTCATTTTGGGGCTAACAGTTTTATTATCCGTGGGGTTCGGTTTTGTAGGTAAAACTCGTGGGGTTCGGATAACTTGTTTTGAAATTTGGTCGTAGGCAGCGGAATGGGCTGCCCTGCTTTCAAAAATTCATGATGAAAGCATTGGGCAGGCCAAGACTAAACTGACAGTCGCATCACTGACGGGTGGTGATCCTCGTCATTGATCGTTCGATCATTGCTTCTCCAACACGAGCCAGGAGGATTTCCAGCCGGGCTTGTTGCGGTTACTGAAACCACCGGATTCGATGAACAAATACGGTGTGCCTTGAATGGTCTTTACCTGCATTTCAAGGGCTTGATAGCGGGTGAGATCCATGAGGTGGTCGCCGGACCAGGCCCAGTAGGGAACATCGCTCTGGCCCTTGTCCATCAGGGTGATCTGTGTGAAGGCGGGCTTGCGGAAGCCGGACTTTTTCGTTGGATCATAGGCGTCGATCTCCGGAACATCAGCGATGACTTTCCAGGTGCCGAGGACTGGTGGGTTGGCCACGAACTTTCCGTCCCAGCGGAACATCGGTGCGTTTTCGCGTTCCTCATCGCTATCGGAGAACTGGGCTGCCTGCCAGGTCGAGGAAAGCATCGGGATGACGGTGGCGGATTTCGCCACGAGGTCGTCGCCGATGGGTGGCAGCTTTTGCTCGTCCAACTCAATGCTGATGCGTCCTTGCGGGATGCGCACGGTAGGCTTCATGTCGCGCTTGTCGTTATAGCGGATAAAGCTCATCACGGCGATGGTCACCTCCCCCTTGTTGAACTCATCCACCCATTCTTTGGTGATGAAGGCTCCGTAAGGTTTTTCGCCGCCACCGCGACCGATGGTTTTGTCGCGCTCGATGAATGGTTTGCCGTTGATCCAAATCCCGTAGCCGGTGCCATTACCGACGTGGACGGCGTGGTTGACGCGGATGCGATAGCGATGGCCGTCCTTGAGTGGTGGTACCTTGAAGGTCTCGCGCATCACAATCACTTCCTTGTCCCACAGGGTGTTGACCTTGGTTGCGCCATAGCAGACCGGGCCGACGCATTTGTCGGTGCATTTCGAGACCGGGCCATCGGGGATTTTTTCATTGTAGTTGCCAAAGGGTGACTGAGCTCTCTTCCATCCGGCCTTTGAAGCATCAAAGTCGTTGGCAAACCACGCGTCCATTCCGTCGGGCATCGTCACTTTACGGTAGCGGCACGTGAGTTGATCGAAGGGCACTTGCTCGGATTTTATGGGGTCAAAAGTGTGATATGACCATTCGGCCATGTTGAGATCGAGGAACATGTGCCAGACGTAGCTGTCGTTCCCCGCGCGTTCATGAAGAGCAACCAGTTGGTCGATCGTGTCGTTTGGTCCTCCGCACTGGGTGTTCTGCACTTCGAGCGCGGCGATCTCGCGGAGTTTTTTGCGGTTCTTGCCGACGAACTCGGGAATCAATTCGTCATTGATGATCGGTGTGATGACGGACTTCAGTTTCGGACCGAATTGTTTGGGATCCGCCCTGAGAAAGAACTCCTTGTAGGGAAGAATTTCATCGGGGTAGCGCTCGCGGGCGATCTCATAGAGCACGTCCAGACCTCCAGGAACGTCGGCCAGGGATTCGGCAATGTATTTAAGATGTGCATCGAGGGTAGAGGAAATGTCTTGTCCCCCGGGTGCGGTATTCACACCTGCATAGTCGGTGTAGGTTTCCTTGAGTGTCTCGGTGGCGAGGGCGGTGACGGCAGGGCGGCCTTCCTTGATCCGGCCGAGCAGATCGCCCCTGATGCCGAGCGTGACCGCAGAGCGTTGGTTGGTGCGAACGAGTTCGCCGATGGCGGGAAGCACTTTCTGATAGGTCCGCTCGTCGGCGACCACTGGGGCGAGCGCGCTGAGCGCGGCATTGCGCAGATACCATTCGTCGTGCTTGAGGAAGGGGAGGATGAGATCGACTTGAGGGACCACCCAGTCTGACTCCGCCTGACCGATGATCTGGAGCGCGTCGTCCTTGATGGTCCACGCTTCCTCAGGATCTTTCAACGCGGCCACCGCGAGGTCGAAGATTTCCTTGGTGAGTAACTCGGCCTTTTTCTCGCGTTTAAGTGTTTCAAAAATGGCGTAGAACATCGCGCGGCGAACGCGCGGTGATTTCGAGTGGAGAAACTCCATCACTAACTCTGGTCGCTCTTTGCCGCCAGGTGCACGCCAACCGATGTATCCGCTGTTGATACCGAGTGCTTTGTTGGCGGCAATGAAGCGGATGTTGTGATCCTGATGGTGGATGTAATGGCGGATCTCGTCGTCGCTGATCGGATCGGTGCCGTGGAAGTGCCGGAAGAATGGCATGCTGGAATCCTTGGCGATGGTTTCTCCTGAGAGGTCGGCAATCTTACCCGAGGCATCGGGCACGGCATCGAGCGAGAGGAAATCATTGTCGGCAGCGGTGCCCCAAGGTTGTTTCGGCAGTTGGTAGGATTTGGAATACTTGGTCGGCGGTGCGCCGGTGATGCGCAGCGTTTTGCGGGGGATGGTGTAAGCGAGTGAGTAGCCCGCACCCCAGTCCACCTTGTCGTAGCCAGCGCCACCAACGATGCCGAAGGATCCGTCGAAACGACGCGAGAGGTCGTAGTGCCACTGGCGATTGTCCATGAACTCGCGATATTGCTTCGGACGTTTTTCATCCATCAACCCCATCGCGGCGCTGCGCCAAATTTCGCCGATGCCACCGCCGGTGTGGCCGTGCAGCATGAAGGTCGTGGTGTAGAAACTGGTCATCGCAGAAGAGTCGCGCGCTTCGGCATAGACCGAGTTTTCACCGTCCGGCGTGAGCGACGCTGCGGCGGCCATGGCGAAGGCGAGGAGTCCATTCTTGCCGTTATCCACGAATCCTACTTCGGGGCGACCGTCGCCGTATGGGTTGCCTCCACGACCTGCGTAGCGGTAGTAGTGAGTGAGTGCACCGAGCAGCGCTTGGTCGGGCACCTCCGCGCCGCATTCCTTAGCGAGGAGGAGAAAAGTGGCGACGCCCGTGCCCGCGGCATTCAGGTGGCCATTGCCATAAGTCACCGAGGGCACACCGCCGCGACCGGCCCAGCCGTCGAGATACTGCCCCTTCACCGCGTTATCGGCCCATTGTTGGATTTTCGGAAGGATTTCCTCGTCGCCGGTGCGCAGGTAGTATTCGCAGAGGGGAAGGCCGGCGTAGCCGAGTGTCCAGGCCATGGTGGCGGAGTCTTGGTCGTGTGCCCATTGTTTTACGGTCTCAAGATCCTTGTCCTCACCGGTGGAGAGCAAGAAGAGCATGCCCATGCCGAAGCGACCTTTGTCCGAATCGGGTTTGGCGAGGTAGTCGGCGAAGTTGCGCACGATCTTTTTCGACTTCGGGCAGTTGAGTGGCCAGGTGTCGCTGTAGGTACCGAGCACCGGAAGCGTGACGACGACCGGTTCTGCCTCGCCCTTGATCGCAAACTTGAGGATTCCGTCGCTGGCCTCGGCGGCGGCGAGGATTTGGCCGAGTTGGATGCGCGGGTCGATGTCCTTGAGCGACTGCCCGTTAATCGACTCGATGATCTGTCCCTTGGCGAGCTTTCCTGTTGCGGCGGCGGGCGAGCCTTCCTCGATATCTCCTACCCTCATGGTGAAGGCCGGGTGGATCAGGTCGATGCTCATTCCAACCGGTCCAAAGCGGGTGATGTTGTTTAGAGAAGTCGCTTCATTGGGGCGCATGGAGAAAAGAGCAGGTTCCTTGTAGAAGGATTCTCCGGCTCCGAAGGCGAGGCTGGTGGAAAGCAGGAGTGCGAGAAAGGTTTTCATGGTCTTGTATCAGTGGGGGGCAAATTGTTACCAGCATAACTACGTTGATTGGTGCATTTTCCTATCCAGTAGTTTGAAGCGCAAGCCAAAGGGTCAGTCCTTGATTTTTGATATTTGTTGACTTCACGGTGGTGAAGACCTTTTGAGGTTTTCGACGAAGCCTCAAGGCTCACGGTCCGAAATGGCCGCGAATAGCGAAAGTTAGCCTGGCGGGGCAGTGGCGTGCCGGGCTGGTGCTCAGCGCTCCCGGGAAGAAGAATCTCAACAAAAAAGAAGTTTTACGATGAGGAATCTGACGATTCATGGATAGTCATCGAGTATGGACGAGTTTTCTGAAGAACCTGTAGAAGTGCCGATCACCAATGAGATCGATTTGCATACCTTTCGCCCGAATGAGATCGGCGATCTGCTGCCGGAGTATTTTCGCGCATGCAGGGAGGAGGGGATTTTTTCGGTGCGGGTGATCCATGGAAAAGGAACGGGAGCACTGCGGGAAGGTGTGCATAGATTACTGGAAAAGCTCTCCGAGGTGGAGAGCTTTCAGCTCGCCGGGGGTGGGTCCGGCGGGTGGGGCGCGACTTGGGTCTACTTGAGGAAGTAATACCAAATCTTGGTATTGATCTGACGCGTCGCGTAGAACCGCTGCGCGGCACGCGATTAGCAAGTGATGCCCAATTTTGGTATTTGTCGTGAGCTAATTGTGCGCGGCGAATACTCAGGTTTTTATTCGAAACTGGAATAGACTGTTGCGGGCAGTGTTGCCGGATTAGAAGCGAAAGACAGCGTTCAGGCGGAAGCTGTGGAAGTTGCCGCCGAAGTCAGACTTGAAGACACTGACATCGGTAAGCCCAAGGAAGCTATAGCCGAAGTCGATGGCGAAGTTGTCGGTTAGCGCAAACTCAACGCCGCAACCGAGGTTGTAGCCGAGGCCGTAGTCATCCACATTGAAATCATTGTTGCCTACGCCGTTAATCGACACTTCGGTGCGACTAAGCCCGAGTCCAGCTTCGCCGTAGGGACGAATGGGGACGGAGTCGCTCAACTTGAACATCGCACGATAGAGCAGTAACGCGGAGAGGTAGTCTGACTCGGTATCTGTGCCGAAGTTGTTGTTTTCGTCGCCGGAGATGAGTGCGTTAATTCCGAAGAATGAGTCGACGACCACACCCTCGGCAAACAATCCGAGTTCCAAGTTAGCGCCGATTAAACCGTCGTCGGCGTTGTCCCCGCTATCTGTTGGTGTGAGGTAGTTGGCGCCACCAGCGACTTGTAACCCGGCGTTGGCTGCGGGAAGAACGGCGAGACAAAGGAGTGACGCGGTGATCGCGAAGAAGTGAGGAGCTTTCATGATGAAAAAGATAGGGGCTTTTGCCTCCTTCTCGCAATCTGATCAGATCACTCAAATTTTAGAAACTAAGTCGCAGAATTAAGAAGCTGGAGAGAGGTTCATGATCCAAGCAAGGGCGAGAACTTGTGGGACTGTGAGTAGTGGGAGGAAGAGTGAGATTTTCCATGACCTTGTGGTTTCTTTGAGCGCCATGATTTCGGTGTAGTCGGTGGCGGCGCCAGCCATCAGAAAAGTGAATGCGTTGCCTGGAGCAGCGGCGCGGTTGAAGAGATCGGCTGCGATGGGGGTGGAACCTTCGGAACAGACTTCGATGACGGTCGCCGCGACGAGTGTGAGAAGGAGACCGATCGCGCTAGGGCCAAAGAATTGGCTGAACACATCGGCAGGAACGAAGACGCGGATGGCGGCTGCCATGAGTGTGCCGAAGAGCAGCCATCGGAGGATCATTCGCGATCCTTTGATGCCTTCCCAGGCCAAGTCGAGGATAAGCCGTGGTGACCAAGAGATACTTTTGAACGAGGATTTGGCCTCTCGCCAGAACCGGAAATCTTCAGGAAGGTTTGAGCGGTTGGGATTGGCGGGAAGTTTTCCAGAGGCAACGAGTTTGTCGAAGAGCCAGCCGGTGAGCAATGCGATCAGGCCGGACGCGGCGATAAATATTAGTGTCCACCACCAGCCGATGAGTGCGGCGAGGATTAGTGTGAGTGAAAGTGAGTTCCATGGGCTGGCGATAAGGAATGCCATGGTTTGCCCGAGGGTGGCACCGCGTTTGTAGAGTGTCATTCCAACGAGGAGGATGCCATGGTTGCACAAGTCGAGAAGTAGTCCGGCTGCAGTGGCACGAAATAATCCGTTGATGCCGGCGTGGCGACCGAGAGCGGACATGATGAATTCGCGCGGGATGCGGCTTAGTACGCCGACGGCTACGATGCCCAAGGCGAGTCCCCACCACATTTCGCCGAGAAGCATGGTGATGCTGTGTGAGAACTCGGCAAGCTTGGTGTTTATCTGATCCCAGCCGGTAAAGTTGAGCAATATCGCGGTGGCACATGCGGCGAGCGACCCCCATAAAAGCCAGTCGAATTTAGACGATGACGATCCGCAGCAGTCGGTAGTCTCGGAAGTTTTGTTCTCTGATCCGCAGCACGTCTTCGGCTGGGTGGGTTTGGCGCAGCAGTCGGCGACCGGCGGATTTTTATCGCCGAGTGATGGGATGTTCGGAACACCCCAAGTTGGTTTCGTTGGCTTGCTGCTCATGCCTATCAAGCGTCGGCGTGGGATACTTCGGGCGCAAGTTTGTCATTTGGCGGATTGGGATTCTTAAAATCCTGACAATCTTGTTCATCCTGTCAAAAACTCCGACTACGCCTTCTTAAACAGATCGAGTTTAGGGAACTTACCGCCGAGCACAGCTTCGCTGCTGCCTTCGAGCCAGTTGTCGAGCACTGACGCGTAGACGGAACGGAAGTCGACGTTGAACTTGATGTCGCCTTGGTGAAGGTCGGTGAGACTAGGGTGCTTGCCAACGACGCCGGGCTTGATGCCGCCGCCGAGGAGGAAGAGAGGAGCTGCCGCACCGTGATCGGTTCCACCGCTGGCATTCTCATTCACCCGGCGGCCAAACTCACTGAATGTCATGAGCACGACGCGGTTGAAATTTCCTTGTGCTTTGATGTCCTTAAAGAATGCGCGGAGTGAATCATCAAGCTGCCCAAGTCGGATCGGATGGGACCCTGTTTGGTTGGTGTGGGTGTCGAACCCGCCATGGCTGGCGTAGTAAACTCGGGTGGACAGTCCGCCCTCGATCATGCGACTGATGAGCTGGAGGTTTCTTCCGATCGGCGTGTTTGGATATACGGTGCGCGAGTTCGATTTCTTGATGAGCTGGCCAATGGTGTCGGAACTCACGCGGGCGTCCAGAGCGGTGTGTTCGAGGAAATCGAGTGAATCTGCGGCAGATTTAAGTCCGGTGTCCTTGACTGTGCCGGCGGTCATGTTGCCGGTGGATGCGCCGGACTCGGTCATGCTGTCTGAGCTGGGTTCGTTGAGTTGTTCGAAGACATTGTTTCTTGATTCGTGCTCTTCGTCGTTGTCGATCCATTTATAAAGTTCCGGTGCGCTGAGTGAGATGCCTTGTTTCTCTTCGGCTGCGAAGGCGTCGGGTTGTTGGTTGGCGAGTGCGATTCCAACGGTTGGGTCTGCGCCCTGGCAGTCGTTGTCGAAGTAACGGCCGAGCCATCCGGTGCGCGCAGTGCGGTCAGAGCTGGTGGCTTGTTCCCAAATTTCCGTGGAGCGAAAGTGAGAGCGGTTTGGGTTCGGATAGCCGACTCCTTGGACGAGTGTCATCTCGCCGTTGTCGTAGGCTTCGCGGATGAATGGGATCGACGGGGCGAATCCAATTTCATCGTCGATGACGGTGACCTCATTTTGAGGGATGGCGATTTTTTTGCGGGCGGTATAGTAGTCGTCGTGCCCCCAGGGGACGATGGTGTTCAGGCCATCATTTCCTCCGGCCAGCTGGACGACAACAAAGATCGGGCTGTCCTTGCCGGTGGCGAATTGTGTGGCACTGGCAGCTGCTGCGTTGTGCATACCGGCGAATGTGCGCTCGAGGAATGCAGGGACGCTGGCGGTAGCGGCCGCGCCGAGGACGCCTGTACGGAGGAATTTTCTGCGGGTGGAAAGATGGGGGGTCATGGCAGTGATGGAGAATGGAGAATGGCTTGGTGGCAGTATGCCACCGCCACGGGTGGGGCTTGCGCCCGTTGCTATCTGACAATCTGACTCTTGGGCAATGGAGAGTGGGGCTCAGGTGAGCTGGTAGTAGGGGGTTGAAAGCATCAGGTGAATGAGCTCGGCGAGTTCGGTGTCGTCGATGGTTTTTCCGGATTCAGATTTGGTCCTTGCGAACGAGAGGAAGCGCTCGTGGTCGTCCTTGCGAACTGGATATTGGAAAAACCGGAAGGTGAGGGATTCGATCAATTTCTCGGGATCGCTGCGCAGTGGGTCCGGGGCAATGGTGGTGAAATCGGGTCTGGGGAAGCGCTTGGCGATGGCCTCGCGGACTTTTGAGTTCTTGGCATTGCGGTTTTTGCTCATTCCTTTTCCCATTCCTTTGCCGGTTAGGGAAATGACCTCCATCGCGTAGTCGGGGTCGTCGTGGCCACGGGATAGCACGCCTGCGAGGTTGTAGCGATTGAGCAAGGTGTTGGTGTTGATCCACAGCTTGCCACCGGGCCAGCCGGCGACGTTGGGAGGTCGGAAAAGAATCTGACCGAGGTCGCGTTGTGCACGAACTGCGAGTTGATCGGGGATGCGGTCAAGTTCCAGATGTTGACTGATTTGAGTGAGGAATTCGACGGGGCTTTTGATGCGTCCGCGCAAGAAGGGTCTGGCATAGAACTCCGCGCTGAGAAACAGAGCGCGGAGGGTTTTGTGAATGTTAAATTCGTTGCGCCGGAGTTCGGCTGCGAGTTGATTGACGAGATCGTCAGGAGGGGTGTCGATGACGAAGTAGCGCAGCAATTTGTGGCTGAGGAATTCACTGGCTCGGTCGGTGCTGAAGATGATTTCAACGATATCGTCTGCCCCGAGGTTACCGGTTTTTCCGAGGAAGGTTTTGCTACTGTTATCGTGATTTCTCGGGCTGAAATTTACCTCACCGGTGAGGCGGTTGAGGCGCATGCCGGTGAACGCGCGCGCAGCTTCCTTGATATCGGTTTCCGTGTAGTGCCCTTCACCGAGGGTGAAGAGTTCGAGGAGCTCACGGGCGTAGTTCTCATTTGGTTTCTCAGCCCGGCTGTTGCTTAGATCGAGATAAATCATCATCGCAGGGTTGCGCGCCATCCGTCTGGTGAGCTCGCGTGAGTCGCCCATACCCATCTTTCGAAATAGCTCGTTTTGTTCGAACATGAGTCTTGGTGTGCGCACTTTTTCCAGGCTGCTGACAAAATGCCCGTGCCAGAACAGGGTGACCTTTTCATTGAGCGGATGCTTGGTAGTGCAGAGTGTTTCGAACCACCATTTGTTGAGTTCTGCGCTGCGTCGATTGGCGATCTGGCGAATCATGCGCTGGAGCTTACGACGCTCTTCAGCTTGTTTTACGCCTGATGGGTCGTTCGCTTTTGGGCGCTTTCCTCGTAGTGCTTGGAGCTTGTTTTTAATCTCTTCCTCCTCTGGATCGGCCTCGCCATCCAGCCAATCCGGGCGGATAGGCGCAGACTGCTTGGAAGTGAAAGGGAGTTTGCCGTCAAGGAGTGCGTTCACGGCTTGCTCGCATCCGAGTTCATGCAAAGCGGCCACATGTTCCGGCGCACCCCCGAATCCAGCTCGATTCAGAAGGTGGGCAGCTGTTGTCTGCGACCAAGATGAGGTGGGAAGTCTATTGAGCATTTCTTATGAACTAGAAGTGAGCGATGTGAGTGAACAGTTTGCCGATAGAGAAGTGAACCTTTGAAAGGGACAGCGGTTGCGCGAATAGTTGAGATTTTAACGAATCGCCAAATGATTCGCTTAGATCGCTAACGGCGCTATGGTTAGAGATGTGCCGTAAACGATCGGCACTTTTCTTTATATAATTTTTCATGAAGTTTACCAACCTTTCCCGCGGCAATGAAATCGGATCGAATTCCTACCTTGTAGAATGTGGAGCCACCCGCGTGGTCCTCGACTCAGGAATGCATCCGAAGCGGGACGGGATGGACTCGGCGCCAGATATCCAATCGCTTGAGGGCAAGGGGATCGACGCCATCATCGTGAGCCATTCTCACCTCGACCACGTGGGAACGATTCCACTTATGCAGCGTGCTCATCAGGAAGCTGATGTGTTCTTGAGCCGACCTGCGGCGGACCTGGCTGACGCTTTACTGCACAACTCGGTGAATGTGATGACTTCACGCGGTATTGAAGAAGATATCATTGAGTATCCGTTGTTCACTCACGAAGAGGTGGAGGAATGCGTGGACGATTGGCGGCGGATGAAAACACGGGCACCATTTGTCGTTGGTGAGAACAGTGATCCGGTGACCGTCGAATTCTTCGATGCCGGGCATATATTGGGCAGCGTCGGGGTGCGGATGGAGCACGAAGGAAAGTCGATTTTTTACACAGGCGATGTGCATTTCGAAGATCAAACCATCTCTAAGGCTGCTGATTTTCCCCGCGATCACGTCGATACCTTAATCATGGAAACAACGCGTGGCGCGTTCGTTCGGCGGGAAGATTACACACGCGGATCCGAGATCGATAAGATGGTCGGGATCATCGAGAAGACTCTGTCGCGTGGAGGGGCTGTGTTGATGCCGGTGTTTGCGATGGGGAAAACCCAGGAACTGTTGACCATCCTTCACGGCTGTAAGCAGAGAGGTGTGCTGCGTGATGCACCGCTCCATATGGGTGGGTTGAGTGTCAAGATGACGACAATTTTTGACCGCCATGCGAGCACAGCTCGAAGAAAAAATGAAGGGTTTCACATTCTCCGTGAGGTGGATCTTCGCCTGAAGAAACGCAAGGATAAGTCGAAACTTAAGCCGACGCCGGGTCACATTTACGCGCTGTCGAGCGGGATGATGACGGAAAATACAACATCGAACGAGTTCGCTCGTGGATTTCTCCAAAATCCACTGAATACGGTGATTTTCGTGGGTTATGCAGCTACCGATTCACCCGCTGGAGCAATGCTCGCGGCTGAACAGGGTGATGAGGTGACTCTGAATACGCGCTATCCGGCGGAGAAGCTCAACTGCGACGTCCATCGTTTGGACTTTAGTGGTCACGCCACACGCGATGAGCTGCGTAAATTTGCCAATGATGTTAGCCCGAAAAAGGTAATTCTCGTTCACGGCGACGCCGATGCTTTGGCATGGTTCAAGGAGACCTTGAGTAAAGATCTCCCCGATGCGGAAATTATCATCCCTGAGCCTGGGGCTTCCATCGAGTTGTAGTATCGGAGAACCGACACTTTTGTCGGTTTGGAGTTGCCGTGATTTGTGCGCGCTACCATTGCTTCACCAGATTCAATGGACAGGAGTGTCCAAGCCCCGAGGCTGGATGATGCTGCGGAATGAAGACTTGTTCGAAGGCTTTGGCAATGGAGTGGGGACGCCTCGTCCCCATGGGGTGGTGTGATGAGTTGAGCGATTTACGCTTGTGGATTTTGCCTGTTGCGGCATCGCTCAGGGGCGCGGGGCGCAGCCCCCTCCGTCAGCGAGGGTGAACCGAGCATGTCCATGTCCTAATGGGAACGTGCGGGCAGGCTATGGACAGGGGTACCGAGTAACGGACGTCAGCGCGACTCCTCGACGCTGGGATCACGGCTATGCCGCAGTGTGGTGGCTGTAGCCGTGCTATATTTCCCGATAAGGCATTACTTAGCGACAGGTTTTGCAGCGAAGACCATGCACCAACCGCCAGCGGTAACGATCTTGTTGCCCACGGCACTACAAGGGCCGGAGTCTTCACCGGGTTTTCCGGTATAGAGTACGCATCCGTCGCAGCGTTGCCCGGGCTTGTGCATTGGATATTTGGTCGCATCCACTTTAGTGGTGTCTTCTTTGTATCCGAGTGCTTTGGCGGTAGGGTCGTCTTCGGTAAGCTTCACTGGTGCGTCGTCAGCAAAGCTGCGGATGGCAAGAAGAGCTGGTGCGCCAGTGGCGAGACCGAGAAGGAATTTACGTCGTGAGTGCATAGTAGGTGTTTTTTGGGTTTGAATTTAAAACTGAAACATGAGCCATAACGTCAGAAAAGTTGCAGATTTAGCAAAAAATCGTGCATTTTTTTGACCAAAAGTATATTTTTTGAGCCTGTAAGGCAAAGATTTGCGCTTTCGATCAGCCCGTAGTGCGGAGTCCAGATGAGATGGCGTTGATGGAAATCTGCAAACTAGAGAGCAATGTTTCAGCATCTTTGCTCGATTCCCTGGTGGCTTTACGCCAGTCGCGAAGTAGTTCAATCTGCTGAAGATGAAGTGAGCGCAGCGGGGCTTCACGGACTTCCAGTGTCTTCATCAAGCGCGGACGTCTTGTTGTCATGTCGCTGCGGAAGAGCTTGGCGAGTTCTGTGATGGATCGTTTGTATTCGCCGAGAATCAACCCGAGAAGTCGCTCGCGGATCTCTTCGTCTTCGACTAGTGAGCCGTAGTTCATCATTAGTTCTTCATTGGTGCTCGCTAAAGAACCCTCGACGTTGGTGAACACGTATCGCGCGAATTTTGACTCCCGTGCCTGACTACTAAGTTCTTCGTAGCCTGCGGGGTTTTCTTTTGCCATGCGCTCTAGTGCGGAGCCTACGCCGAACCATCCTGGTAGATAGAACCGCGCCTGTGTCCACGAGAATACCCACGGGATGGCGCGGAGGTCGTTGAGGGAATTTTGACCGGTGCGTCGAGCAGGTCGACTACCGATACGTGAATGCTCCAAGGCGTCAATCGGTGTGGCCTGACGGTAGAAGTCCATAAACCCAGGCTGGTGGAGGAAGCTGCGATAAGCCTCACGGCTGAATCCGGCGAGCTGCTCCATGAGTTCTGGATTGAAGTCGAAATTGGATCGCGCTTCATCGGATGCGGCGAGGTGTGACGCGGTTGTTTCCGTTACTGAAGCAGCAAGCAATTCCAGGTTATGCGTAGCTGAAGCGTGGTGGGCGTATTTTTGTGCAATGGTTTCGCCTTGTTCTGTCATCCGGAAGCTACCGGAAAGTGCGCCGTCTGGGAGTGCGCTGAGGAACCAATGGATAGGACCCGATCCGCGGCCGACGGTGCCGCCTCTCCCGTGGAAGAAAGTGACGTCAAGGCCGTGTTGGTTTGCGGTGTCAGTGAGTCTGCGTTGCGCTTTGTGTAAGGCCCACTGACTGGAGAGGATGCCGCAGTCTTTGTTGGAGTCCGAGTAGCCGAGCATGATTTGCAAGAGCGGACGTGCGCGGTCATCGCGCTGGGCCGCGATCAAACTGCGCTTGGTGACCGGATGCGAAAGGAAGCGATCGGTGATGTCGGGCGCGTTGTCCAAATCGTCAATTGTCTCGAACAAGGGGACGATCTGCAAAGGCACGCTGAGTCCATCTGACGAGTGCTGGCAAAGTCCAGCTTCGCGGGCAAGAAGGTAAACCGATAGTAAGTCGGAAGTCTGGCGCGTCATGGAAACGATCAAGGCCCCAATACCTTCGCGACCGAATTTGTTGATGTGAGCGACGACGACCTTCAAGCAGTCGAGCACGGTATCGGCCTCGGGTCCCGCAGATACTCCTGCGGTGAGGAACGGACGCGGCGACTGCAGTTCGCGTTCGAGTAATTCAATGCGCTGATCTTCCGGCCAGTTTGGGAAATTCGTCCCGTCCTCCACACCTGCGGCGACGAGTAATTGAGCGATCGCTTTGTCGTGAAAAGCCGAGTTCTGGCGGATGTCGATACGCGCGAGGTGGAACCCGAATGCGCGGATTAGCTGGCGCAGTGGAGCGACGACTTCGAGAGCGATCTGATCGGCTCCAACTTCGATCAGAGTGTTGTGAAGGAGTTCCACATCTGCGGCGAACTCGGCAGAGGATTTATAGCTTGCGGGGTGATCCGCCTGATTCGCGGTTAGGCGGATTTTGCTCTGCACCAACAAACAGAAAGTGCGCCAAGGATCATCGATGTTGTTTTGAAATACTTGCTGGATCTGTTCGACTCGTGGCTCGCTGTCGAGGTCGTGGGCAAGTTGCGTGATCGCGTCACTGAGACGTGTTGGAACCTTTTGGAAGTATTTACTGAGCGGTAGGTTGAAGGCGACTTCTTCCAGCCGGTCGGCGTGCATTTCGAGTGCTTCGCGTCGCAGGTCGTTGAGCACATCGGCGGTGACTTCAGAGGTGACGAAGGGGTGACCGTCACGATCTCCACCGATCCACGTTCCGAAGGTGATTTGTGGAAACGCCTGTTCGGCTTCGAGGCGGTCGGGGTTGAGTCCGGCTTCGATCCATGCTGCGCGTAGTGAACGCATCCCACGATCGAGCGCGACAGGGAACACATGGCGAAGGTAGTAGAGTGCATTCTTGAACTCTTGTGCGATTTGCGGGCGGTGAACGTGAATCTCGCCGGTGCGCCAAAGGATCTCCAGTTCGTTGATGATCTGTGTGCGTAGCTGCGAGAGCTCGCGTGGTGTGCGGCCGGGACGCTCACGCTTGCGCACAAGGTGGTAAATTTGACGGTGGCGCTCACGGACGGTGGCGCGTTTGGCTTCCGTAGGGTGTGCGGTAAGCACCGGTTCCACTTGCGTATTCTTCAGAGCGGCGATGATTTGATCCTCGTCTTTACCGGATTTTAGCATTGAGCTTACCGCTTCTGACCAGCTGCCGCGTTCGAAGGTTGGACCGCCCGAGAGCACACGCTTACGCCGCACGCGGGAGGCCACCCGTTCTTCGACGATGTTGAGAAGTTGGAAGGCGATAGAGTAGGCTTGCCCCAGTGAGTTGCTTACCTCGTGCAGTTCCTCGTCCTTGGTTGACGAGTCTGAAATATTTTTGAGCCAGGGTAGGCTGTTGGCGATCTCGCCTTCGCCGAGACGGTCGAGCACTTCATGGAAGCAGTCGACGAGAAACGTCAGTTCGTCGTCGATCATCTCGAAACCCTCACCGATGAATTTTGCGGATGGGATTGTTGTTTGGGGAGAGGTGTCGGACATAGGGATCAGTGTAAGCTTTAGAAAATGTGAGGGAGTCGATGACGGAGTCGTCACGCTATTAAAAAACCCTCACGCCGCTGATGCAACGTGGGGGTTTAAGAAAACGTCGATTTGTAGGATCAATAGAATTTACTCGCTTGCGTCGTCGACAGCGTCCTCTACTTCGTCGGCAGCGTCTTCGATTCCATCGCCAGCGTCGTCGGCAGCGTCTTCGATGTCGTCGGCGACTTCTTCAGTAGGTGATTTTTCCTCACATGAGGTCAGACCGAGACCTAGGGTAGCAATAGCGAGGAATCCGATTGTGGAGTATTTTAGTTTCATAGTTTTGTGGGGTTTTGGGTTGATGAGTCGCGCTATTTTTTCATCAGGTGAGAAATGAGCGACACCACGAACAGAACGATGAAGATGTAGAAGATGATTTTTGCGATTCCAGCAGCGGCACCAGCTATA
>JAGXGH010000029.1 GCA_024636835.1 Verrucomicrobiales bacterium
GTTAAATGGGTTGTGCGGCTGAAATCACCTCAGCAAAGCGTCAATCTACACGTCGGTGTTATTTGTTTTTATCAAATTGCGGGCGATCTACGATTTTTCACAGTTATTCTAAAAACCGAGGGAGGTTTTGCAACAGTCTGGTGAAAACGTGGCGAGGGTGGTGTTGGTAGCTCATCGATGATCGGGATGCTTCGCCGCTTTCGACAACCAAATACAAGTCCATCGATGACCGAAAGGGCGCTGTTCTGAGCGCTTATTCGGCAGTTTAAGAAAACCGCGAACACGGCTCAAACGGGTGAGCGGATAAAAACGTCAGTAATACATTTTAACATTTCTGGCTTCGCTGCTGGAAGCCACGGCCACGTTTTGTTGGGGTCGCGTAAAAGGGCTGCGCCTCCGCGATTGAGTGCTGGTGAAGGAAAGTTACGGATGACTGAAAGGCATCCCTCCGTGCGCAGTATGAGTAGGGATTCGGATTCCATTTCTACGATTTGGTCTGGCCAACAACGTCCAGCTAAGGAGGCTCACAAAAATCTGATTTTTCGGTGGCGCATGTCAGTAACCTATTTGTAAGGTTGTGCCATGTATGAAGCCACCGGTAAGATCAAAGAGATCTTCGATACCCAGACGTTCCCTAGCGGATTCACCAAGCGCGAATTTGTTATCACGACCAAGGATGAGAACTACCCGCAGGATATTAAGTTCGAGCTTGTGAAGGACAAGTGCTCGCTGCTCGATGATTTCATTAAGGGGAGTGATGTGACGGTGAATTTCGACATCCGAGGCAACGAATACAAAGGGAAGTATTACGTGAACTTGAACTGTTGGAAGCTGAAGGGAAGCGCTGGTGACGAAGATCCTCGCGATCATTCGAATGCGAACCAAGGCGAACCGTCTGCCGAAGAGTTGGCCGGCGATGACATTCCGTTTTAGTTGAATTGTCCTAAGCGAAGCGCAATCCAAGTTTCATTGTGATAGTGGTCACTTGGTGAGCTGCGGTATCGCCCTGCGGAAGCCTGGAGACCTCCGCTCCTTATTGGCGGCGTTACTACGCAGAGTTGGATGACACGTCCTGCTGAACGAAAAATCATTCACCGTCATTCAATCGATCTCACTCTTCAAATTGTATAACCAAGCACTTGAGCATGGAAATTTCTCGCATGCGGAATAGTTGTGCGCATTGTAGTCTTAACTATGAACGATCGATTTAATGACAAAGTGGTGGTGGTGACCGGAGCGACCGGTGGCCTGTGTTCGGAGATGGTGTTGGGATTTCTACGCGAGGGCGCGAAGGTACTGGCTCTCGGGAGGTCGGAGGATAAGCTCGCGGCGCTGACCGAAAGAGTCAGCGGTGCTGGCTACGATGTGGAGCGTTTGCTCTGCTGTTCTGCGGATGTTTTAGATAGAGCTGCCTTGGAGGCGGCTCGCGATCAGGCGATTTCCCGTTGGGGACGCATCGACGTGTTGGTCAATGGTGCGGGAGGCAACGTGGCGGGCGCGACCACACAGCAGGAGATGGTGGGCAAGGACGGGGATTTGTCCGGAACATTCTTTGAGATGGACATGGAAGCGCTCGATGGCGTGGTGAAATTGAATTTCGACGGCAGTGTGTTGCCAACCCAAGTGTTTGCTGAGCCGATGGCAAAAGCAGGGCAGGGATGTGTGCTCAATGTATCATCGATGGCGACGGACCGCGCCATCACCAAAGTGGCGGGGTATTCGGCCTCAAAGGCAGCAATTGAAAATTTCACTCGTTGGCTGGCGGTGCACTTGGCTCCCTCCGGTGTGCGTGTGAATGCCGTCTCGCCTGGGTTTTTCGTCACCGAGCAAAACCGCTTCTTACTAATGGGTGAGGATGGAAAATCACCCACACCACGCGCCGAAAAGATTTTGGCAGGCACGCCCTTTGGTCGCTTCGGTGATGCGGCAGAGCTGATCGGTGCGGTGAATTACCTTTGCAGCGATGATGCGGGCTTCGTGACAGGAGTTACATTAGCGGTGGATGGCGGGTTCAGTGCCTACTCCGGCGTTTAGGTTTTGCTCAACATTTGCTGAATCACATGACTTGTTGGTCATAAGTGCTTGTTTAAAAAAAAAAAGATGCCAGACAAAAAAAAAGATGCCAAAAAAAAAGATGCCAGACAAACAGTTATTGACAGGCGCGAGGTTATTGGTTAGCAAAGGGTATGAAAACGGCACAAGTGATTGATTTTGAGTCTGGTGAGGTGAAAGAGGCGATGGTTGGAGTGCGGGCGAAGACGGCGGCGAATGTTAGCGCGGGATGGTGGGATAGGCGGAAGGATGTGGACGGGGTTTCGCGGTCGGTGCGCGGTGGACGTCGGCGGATTCTTGCCGGAGAAAGTGAATTGGCGTGTTACCACGCCATGAGCCGGACGGTGGGCGGTGAGGTCTTTTTCGATGATGTGGAGAAAGAAGCGCTGAAGACGCTGATCTGGAAGCTGGCGCGATTTTGCCGGGTGCGAGTGCTGACATACTCGGTGATGGGAAATCATTTCCATGTGCTAGTGGAGGTTTCCGATAAGGCGAAGTTGGCGGAGGAGTTCGCCGGACCTGAGGGTGAGCAGCGCTTGTTGACGCATGTGAAGTGCTTGTATTCAGCCACTGCGGTGCGGTCGCTGGAGGCTGAGTTGCAACGGATGCGGGAGCAAGGGCGCGCGGAAGATGCGGCGGCAGTGGTTGAGTCGGTGATCGCTCGGATGGGCGACCTGTCACGCTACATGAAGGAGGTGAAGGAGCGGTTTACTCGCTGGTATAACAAACGTCATGGGCGGCGAGGGACGCTGTGGATGGATCGGTTTAAGAGCGTGATGGTGGAAAATGGCGAGGCGCTGCGGGCGATGGCGCAATATATTGATTTGAACGCGGTGCGTGCTGAGCTGGTGGATGATCCGGCTGAGTATCGTTGGTGCGGGTGGGCGGAGGCGCTGAGTGGAAGTCGTCGTGCGAAGCGCGGGATATGCCGGGTGATGGATTGTGCGCTGGACAGCTGGGAGAACGGAAGGGTAGATGCGCGGGAGAATTATGCGAGGGCGTTGGAGGTGATTTTGAGAGGGGAGGAGCTTGAGGTGGTGGCTAAGGGAGAACAAAGTGTTACCACTTCGCCTACGAGAGATCGCAAGCGGATGTCGGTGGGGAGTTTGTTGCTGAAGCGAGTGCGGTATTTCACGGACGGAGCGGTGATTGGGAGCAAGGCGTTTGTTGAGCGGGTGTTCGAGGCGAACCGAGAGAAGTTTCCTGAAGGTAGGAAGCATGCATCGCGACCTTGGCGTGATCCGAGCGATAGTGGGAAGCGAGCGGAGTTTGGGATACATACATTGAAAGACCTGCGGGTGGATGTGTATCAGGAGTGATACCAAGTTATCGTATTGATCTTACTCGACTAAAGAATTGTAAATCCTACCGGAGCAGGAGCTGACGATGGACGCAGCCTGACTTTTTTTCACCCCGAGCAAAGATCACTATACCTTTACGGAGAACTGACGCTCTTTTCGAAATACATTGATATCAGGCATCTTGTGTTTTTGGTTTATTGACCGGAGCTGTTGGTGAAAAGCCATGAAGGCACTTTTTGGCAACAAATACGAGAAGTCTGCACTTTTTACTTGTGGTATTCGCTTTTTGCCCGAGTTTACGTGCCCTTCACGACTTTTGGCGAGAAGGATCAAACCCGCAGGCCCGAAGACCGCGGACATGTCCCATGGTGGGAGGTGTTACATATCTACGGGAACCACTGGTCTATTATGAGCAAAGAACTACCCACTCTACAGAAGGAATACCGTGAGCGCGTGATCCCCGCACTGACGGAAAAATTCAACTACGCAAACGTCAATCAGGTGCCGAAGGTCGACAAGATCGTCATCAACTCCTGCGTTGGTAAAGAAGCTGACCGCAAAGCTGCGGTGGAAGATGTGCTCGCGGAAATCGCGAAGATCACTGGTCAACAGCCTATCCCAACCGTTGCGAAGAAGTCCGTCGCTAACTTCCGTCTCCGCGAAGGTGATCAAATCGGTGCCAAGGTGACCCTGCGTGGCCGCACCATGTATGAATTCCTCGAGCGTTTCGTTCGCACTGCGATGCCACGTATTCGTGACTTCCGTGGAGTGAGCCCAAAGAGCTTTGATGGACGTGGAAACTATGCGATCGGTATCAACGATCAGACCATTTTCCCTGAGATTGAGTTGGATAAGGTGAAGCGCCAGATTGGTTTCGACATCATTATCACCACCACAGCCAACACAGATGACGAAGCACGCGAGCTGCTGACTCAGATGGGCGTTCCGTTCCGCAAGATCGGTAAGAAGAGCGATCAGGCGGCATAATTGACGCTGAGCTACGGAACTAACACACAAACATTTTTACGCAGAATCTACTATGAGCGTTTTGACCGACCCAATCGCGGATTTCCTTATCCGCCTTAAGAATGCCAGCCGTGCCGGACTCGATGAGTTCACCGCACCGTATTCCAAAATCAAAGGGGAGATTGCCCGTATCCTTCAAGAAGAAGGTTATGTCTGGAACTATGAAGTCCTTAGCGACGGTAAGTTCCCTGAAATCAAAGTGAAGGTAAAGTTCGTTGAAGGCACACCGGCGCTAACCGACCTCAAGCGGGTCAGCAAGCCAGGTCGCCGGAACTATGTCCCAACCGACGGCATCCCACCGGTGCGTCGCGGATTGGGTATCTCCATCTTATCCACATCGAAGGGCATCATGACTGGTGCTACAGCCCGCAAAAACAAAGTCGGCGGAGAATTGCTCGCCATCGTTTGGTAAGCCACCGACTTCATCATTTGCGGGATCACCGCACAGCCTGAACCATCAGGCGATTAACCATTTAGCTATTCATTCATCATGTCACGAGTTGGAAAACAATCCATTCTACTTCCGGAGAAAGTCTCCGTGAAAGTTGACGACAGCGGTCTCGTCACCGTCGAGGGTCCCAAGGGGAAACTTGAATACACACTTCCAGAGGGCATTAGCCTTAAAGAGGAAGACGGACAAATCATCACCGAGCGCACCAGCGAAGACCGCAAGGTCCGCGCCTTGCACGGCACCGCCCGCGCTTTGGTCAACAACATGGTCACAGGCGTATCCACAGGATTCACCCGCGACCTCGAGATTCACGGTGTCGGTTTCCGTGCAGCTGTCAAAGGCTCCGATATCGACCTGAGCCTCGGATTCAGCCACCCGGTGCTGCATCCAATCCCTGCCGGTCTCACTGTCACCGTCAATGAGAATACCAAGATCAAGGTGGAAGGCATCGACAAGCAACTTGTCGGTCAATTCGCCTCGGACGTTCGTTCTTACTATCCACCGGAGCCTTACAAGGGTAAGGGTGTGCGTTACTCCGATGAGCGAGTTCGCCGTAAGGCTGGTAAGAGTGTCGGTAAGTAATCCCTGCCGAATTCAAAACGAAAACATATTTAGCTTTTAAGAATTGTTATCATGAGTATCAAGAATCGCAGGGCAAACCGCAGTCGCGTTCACTTCCGCATCCGCAAGAAAGTGTCCGGCACCGCCGCCCGTCCCCGTCTCGCCGTCTTCTTCTCGAATCAGCACGTTTATGCGCAGTTGATCGACGACGAAGCAGGCTGCACATTGGCATCCGCATCGACCACCGAAAAAGCAGTCGAAGCAACTGGCGCAGCCAACTCGGCAGCGGCAGTGAAGATCGGCAAGCTGATCGCCGAGCGCGGACAGAAATCCAAAATTGAAAACGTCGTCTTCGACCGTGGTGGTTTTATCTTCCACGGTAAAGTGAAGGCGCTCGCCGACGCAGCACGCGATGGCGGACTGAAATTCTAATCCCGAACTCCAAAGGAAATAAATATCATGGCAGACGCTGAAAACAAAGAGCCGACACCGGCAGACGAGGAGAAGAAAGATTCTCCCGTAACAGACGCAGCCGCTACCGATGGTGGTGAGGGTGCAAAAACCGAGGAGGCAGCACCTGCTGCAGCCGAAGCAACTCCAGAAGCACCAGTTGCCGAAGAGGCTACCCCAGCGCCAGCCGCTGAGGAAGCAGCTCCAGAAACCAAAGAGGAAGCGACCCCAGCACCCGCTGCAGAGGCGAAACCAGAAACCAAAGAGGCAACCCCAGCACCCGCTGCAGAGGCGAAACCAGAAACCAAAGAGGCAACCCCAGCACCCGCTGCTGAGGCGACACCTGAAACCAAAGAGGGAGCTCCGGCTGCTGCGAAGGTTGAAGATTCTCGTGACGGACGCTCACCACGCGGTGGTGGACGTGACAATCGCGGTGGTCCACGTGGTGGTAACAACCGTGGTGGTGGTCGTAACGACCGTCGCAACGCCGAGGAAATCCTCGACGGTCCACAACTTCTCGAAAAAGTGGTCTTCATTAACCGATGCGCCAAAGTGGTCAAAGGTGGACGTCGTTTCTCCTTCTCCGCACTCGTGGTCACTGGTGATCAGGGCGGCAAGGTTGGCTATGGCTTCGGTAAGGCTAAAGAAGTTGCCGAGTGCATTCGCAAGGCATCCGATTTCGCCAAGAACAGTCTTGAGAGTGTATCGCTTCAGGGAACGACCGTTCCTCACGAGGTGATTGGTGAGCACGGCGGTGGTCGTGTTCTTCTTAAGCCCGCATCCGAGGGAACTGGCATTGTTGCTGGTGGCTCAATGCGTGCTGTGCTCGAAGCCGCCGGTATTAAAGACGTGCTTGCCAAGTCCATGGGCTCAAACAATCACGCCAACGTCGTCAAGGCGACACTCGACGCACTTCGTCAGCTCCGCACTCGTGACCAAGTCATGGCGCTGCGCGGTAAAAAAACTTCTGCTCAAAAGGCGATCTAATCCGATGGCGGGAAATTCCCGTTCATCAGTACCATTAATAGAATACAATTATGAGACTCCACGATCTCAAGCCCAACCCCGGAGCCAAGCACCGTAAAAAGCGTCTTGGTAACGGTGAAAGTTCCGGTCTTGGCAAGACATGCGGCAAAGGACACAAAGGACAGAAGTCCCGTTCCGGTGCCAGCATTCGTCCAGGCTTTGAAGGTGGCCAAATGCCCCTTCACCGTCGTTTGCCCAAGAAAGGATTCAACAATGCGCGTTTCACCACGACCTATGCACCAATCAACGTTTCCACTCTGAACGAGCGTTTCGAAGACGGTGCCACAGTGAATGATGAATCTCTCATCGCAGCAGGTCTACTCAGCGGTCAATATGACGGCGTGAAGATTCTCGGAAATGGCGACATCTCCAAGAAACTTACCGTTGACGTTGCCGCAGTGAGCGCCAGCGCTAAAGAGAAGATTGAAAAAGCCGGCGGCTCCGTCGTTGCCAAGTAAATCCTCACGCTTTGTTGTTCTAAGAATATGAAACAGCTCACAATTAATAGTTGAGCTGCGGCGCGGTCGGGGTGAACTATCCCCCGACCGTTTGTCGGTTACATAGGGCGCTGCCACGGCAGAGCCCAAACTCGTTAGTCATTCCAACTTTGCCTCTGGCACAGCGAACAGAATATTTTTCCAATGATCTCGGCATTCGCAAACTCACTTAAAATCCCTGAGCTGCGTAAGCGCATCTTTTTCACCTTGGCTCTCGTTGTCATCGTCCGACTTGGCGCTGCGATTCCACTTCCCGGTGTGAACTCAGTTGGCCTCCAAGGATGGCAAGACGCAATGGCCGCTACAGGTGGTCAAGATCGTGGAGCGGCAGCCGTCGCCGCTTTGGCGAACGTTTTCTCCGGAGGTGCCCTTACCAGTTGCGCACTCTTCGCACTTGGCATCATGCCTTACATCAGTGCTTCGATTATGTTGCAACTGATGACAGCCGTGGTTCCACGTCTTTCCAAGCTTGCGCGTGAAGACGGAGGGCGTCAGAAAATCACCCAATACACTCGATATTTAACCATCATTCTCGCCTTGGTACAGGGCACGATGTTGATCAAGTCCTTGGTGGATAATAATAACCCGTTCTTAAATGGGTATGATCCGAAGGAGTTCGGTCCGCTGATTCTCGTCAACGGAGGGGATCCTGGAATCTCCTACTACATCATGGCTGTGACCATCATTCTCGCGGGAACGATGCTCCTCATGTGGCTTGGTGAGCAGATTACCGAGCGGGGCATTGGCAACGGAGTTTCTTTGATCATTACGGTCAATATTATCCAAGCGCTTCCGGCTGCGATCTTCGTGATCTGGAACGACTACATCAATGTCGATGTGGCCGATAACCCATTGGCACCTGCGATTGCGGTGATGCTTTTTGCCTTCCTTGCAATTGTGATTGCAGGAACGGTGGCGATCACCGAAGCACAGCGTCGGATTCCTATTCAGTATGCGAAGCGCGTCGTCGGCCGCAAGGTTTACGGTGGTCAGAAGCAATACATGCCACTCAAGGTGAACTACAGTGGCGTGATGCCGATCATCTTTGCCTCCGCAATTCTTGCGGTTCCTGGTTTGATCCTTGGTTTCATGTTCCCGGACAATGCCTTTGTGCAGAATATGGTGCAGTCGCTGAGTAATCCTAGCCACTGGCTCTACTACTTGGTGGGTGGCACAATGATTTTCTTCTTCTCTTACTTCTGGGTGGCGGTCATGTTCCAGCCAGCCCAGATTGCGGACGATTTGAAAAAGAGCGGTGGGTATGTTCCCGGTGTCCGTCCAGGAAAGCCAACGGCTGACTTTATGGACTTCACGATGAGCCGATTGACCTTCGCTGGTTCGATCTTTCTTACAGCGATCTATGTGATTCCGGGACTGGTGACTGCCTTGTTCGGCATTCAGCCTCAGGCTGCGCAGTTCTTTGGTGGCACCAGTTTGCTGATTCTCGTCGGTGTGCTTTTGGATATTCTTCGCCAAGTGGAGACACACCTGATTCAACGCAATTACGAAGGATTCCTTCGTAAGGGCAAGATCAAGGGGCGTTCTGCTGCGGCAGGTGTTGCTGCTCGTTCATCGGGCGGAGGCGGGGCATCGACGAACACAATGCTCTATCTCTACATAGTGATCGCTATATTGACAATCTTCGGTGTGGTTGCATTGATCGCCTCCAAGCACGGTTAAACTTATTTTCCACTCTTTGGACACTTTTGACGGGCACACTTCTTTGCGAGGTGCGCCCGTCTTGCTTTTCTAAGTCTCTTCGGTTCTATTATCATCATGTCATTGAGTGCCCCACCTAGCGAAACTGGAGACCACCGTCTCGTCCTTATTGGAGCCCCGGCGTCGGGTAAGGGGAGTCAGGCCAAGCGTCTCGCTAAAAAGCTGGGAATTCGTCACTTATCGACGGGTGCCGTGATCCGTGATCACATGCGTCGCAAAACGGAATTGGGTGAGCGTTGCCGCGACACGATGAACGAAGCACGACTGGTTCCCGATGAGATTGTGATGGAAGTGGTCGCCTCGGAAATTGGAAATCATCATGGTGGCTACGTTCTCGATGGGTTTCCGCGCACTTTACAGCAGGCGGAAATGCTTGATGACTGGTTGGATCAACGAGTTAGTGCATTGACCGCGGTGATCTCTCTCGAGGTGCCCAAAGAAGATCTCGAGCAACGAGTGCTTTCACGCGTGGTCTGTCTGGACTGCGGATATCCTTTCCGTTTGGGTGAGCGCGTCACTTCGGTGGATCAGGCGTGCCCGGAGTGTGGTGGACAATTGGGCCAGCGCGCTGACGATAATATTGGAATGTTTCACCAGCGCTATGGTGAATTTGAGGCGGTTACTGTCCCGGTTATCGACTACTATCGACGCCAAGGTTTACTGCAAACGGTTGACGGCGGACAGTTGCCGGACGAGGTCTTTACGGAGATCGAAAACTTGCTCGATTTACAACCTTCCAGATCATGACGATTCCCATTCGCAAAGGAAAACAACTCGATGGAATGCGCGCTGCCGGTGAAGTGGCGGCTGAAGTATTGCTCGCCACCGCAGACGCTATCAAGCCGGGGGCTACCACTGGCGAGGTGGATCAATTCGCCGCCGACTACATCGCGAAGCTGGGGCTGAAAAGTGCCTTCCTTGGTTATCGTGGGTTTAAGGGAAACATCTGTATCTCACTCAACGAGGAAGTGGTGCACGGTATCGGCAGCCAGCGCCGTATTCAGCTCGGCGATATTGTGAAAATCGATGTCGGCGTGATCAAGGACGGATGGATCGGCGATAACGCGATCACCGTGCCGGTCGGACAAATCGACGAGAAGACGCATCGTTTACTTTATGCAACCGAGGACTCGCTCTACGCGGCGATTGAGCATGCCGTCGACGGGGTGATGCTTGGTGATCTTTGTCATAGTGTTGAGGCTTGTGTGCAAGAGCATGGGTTCCGTGTGGTGCGTGAGTTTGTGGGTCACGGGGTGGGACGTAAACTTCATGAAGAGCCACAGGTGCCGAACTTCGGACGCAAGGGCGCTCGTCCTCGCCTCCGTGAGGGCATGATTCTCGCCATCGAGCCGATGGTGAACGGCGGCACCGCTGCGGTAAAAATTCTCGACGACGGATGGACGGTCGTGACCCGCGATGGCGAAAATTCCTCACACTTCGAACACACGGTGCTCGTCGGCAAGAAGAAGGCGGAAATCCTCACCTGGCGCGAACGCCGGATCGAGAAGCCGCTGGGTATGTGATAGCTGATCTATGCGTCCTTGTGCGCTTCGTAAAATCAGGTTTATATTTTTCCTTTCTAGCATCAGAACCCGCGCTGCACCGGAGCGAAGCGGAGTAACATTCAAGTTAGTCGGGAGGTTTATCTGAAATTGGTTAGGAATTCGCTTTTCGTTCCAAGAAGAGGGTGACATGGTGCGTTGTGATTCTATGAAGTTTTTCGCACTTTCGATTTGGTTGCCTGTGTTCTTTTGTTGTTCGGCATCAGCTCATGCAGAGGAGAAGGCCAAGCCGATTGTTCGTATTTCGGTCGAGTGGATCGAAATGAGTTCGAGCGATGCGACAGAGCTGTTGCGGACACCTCGAGAAACCACGAATGATTCCGACCTGCGGAATCAAGTGGATAAGCTGATAAGCACTGACAAGGCCGTCATGTATGAGAGCAAGGTGACGACGAGTCGTATGGGCAAACCAAGTAGAAATGAGTCTGTCCGCGAGGAGATCTATCCGACAGAATATGATCCACCGTCATTGCCAGGGACGTTCAGCTCTGAAGCTGATACCACCCCAGTATGGACTTCATCTAGCAAAGGATTAAGCGGGTTTGTTCCCACCGCCTTCGAGACCCGACACACAGGAGTCAGCGTTGAGATCGATCCTAGCTATGATTCGGAGACGAATACGTTCAGCCTAAGCATGTATGCCGATATGGTGAACCTGGTGTCTCAAAACAAATTCGCTACATATAAAGATGAACGTATGAAAGCGGACATGACGATGCCGATTTTTTACACTAACCGCTTCAAGATACATTTGATCGTTCGACCCGGTGAATATCTTCTTGTGACGACCTTGACGCCTTTTGACGAGGACGGGAAACTCGACCGCGCGAAAAAACTGGTCGTGTTTGTCCGGGCTGAGTTGCTTAAGGTTGGTGGTTAGCGTTTGCGATAATATTCATTGCAGGCAGACTCTCGACGAGTGAGGCAGAATGTGTCATCTTGCGTGATGCGTCGTCAAATCCTCACACTTGCTCTCACCCTGACACTTTCGTCTTGTGTTTCGACGAATCTGTTGACTCGTGACGAAGGCTACCAACCGAACAAGGCACACAAGTCAGCAATGATGGCCAACAAGATCTTGTTGGAGAGTACGGTGGAGTCGTTGATTTCCAATCCCGTCAGTGGAACGGCGAAGGGTTGTTCGATGTGGTGGAACCGTGGGGCAATTACCGCTACAGAATCATTAGCGATGCTGCCGAGTTTTGATCAGCCCGCTGTGGAAGGTGATTCGATTGAGGAGGTGCTCGATAAGATTGGAATGCCTGCACCAATTCCTGGTCGGGTGAATTTGCTCATTGATGGGAAGCCGTTTTTTCGTGCTCTTGAGAGGTCGATCGCCGAGGCAGAACGATCCATTGATATGCGCATCTATATCTATGACAACGATGATGTAGCGGTTTGGGTGGCGGATCAATTGAAGGCGAAGGATGCCAGTGTGCGGACTCGGGTGCTTGCAGATAGGATTGGGTCGGTAGGGTCGTGGTGGAGCGATGGCAAAACGTCACCACCGGAGGAGTTTGTATTTCCTAAGGATATTGTCGACTACGTCAACGAGGGAGAGAACATAAAGATGCGACTTGGAAGGACGCCTTGGCTCGTTGCCGATCATGGGAAACTGATCGTCGTCGATGGCGAGCATGCGTATCTGGGAGGAATGAACATCGGGCGGGAGTATCTCTATGAGTGGCACGATATGATGGCGCGCGTCGACGGCCCGATCGTCACGGCCCTCCAAGATCTGTTTAACCGCTCGTGGACGCTACAAAGTCTCTTCGGCGATTTTAAAATGCCATTCCGTAGCCGTCTGGAAGTGCCTGAAGGTGTTCAGGCGGCCGAGGGTGAGTATGGGATTCGTATCCTACGCACTGGATTCCGAGCGCGAGAGGTGCGAAAGTCGGTCATTGCTGCCATTCGCGCGAGTAAACATCGCGTCTACGTGCACAATCCGTATATCTCCTCTGGTGTGATGGTACGAGCTTTGATGGAAGCCTGCGAACGAGGTGTGGATGTGCGGGTAATTGCCCCAATTGAGAACGACTCGTCACTGATGCACCGGAGCAATAAGTTGGTGGCGAAGGCTCTTTTGCCATACGGTGGAAAGATCTATGCCTATCCGATTTTTTCGCATGCCAAAGCGATCGTCGTGGATGATTGGGCGTGTATTGGGTCTGCGAATTTTGACGGATTAAGTATGCGAATTAATAGCGAGTTGAACATTGGTTACTCTGATCCGAAGGCGGTGAAAGAATTGGTCGATGAGCTTTTTTTGCCGGATATGGCGAAGTCATATCTGGTTAAAAAAGATGACTTTAAAATTCTCAGTGGTCCCGTGCAAAGGCTCCTGCTCAACCAGCTCTAGGGGGAATCGAAACTACGTCAATGCGTGGCTGTGGAGATGTCGTCGTCGGTGAACATCTTGCCATCGGGGCCGGCAGAGCGGACGTCGACTTTGTCGACAGACTGAAGGTGGAAGAAGAGAGGGACGCCCCAGCGATCGATCAGCTTGCCGTCTGAGGAAATGATCCGTGAGTCGTTGGAGAGGAATCGGTGTGAGTGGGGTTGGTCGCGGGTGAACCGTTCACTTCCGCACCATCGCTGAGTGAATCGTTATCGTGATCTGCAAGAACGGGAGAGGTAATAGTCTCTGTCCCATCGAGCAGACCGTCTCCATCGGTAGCGGGATTCCTGGGGTCGGTGCCGGCTTGGAACTCGGCGAATGCGGACAAGCCATCGTTGTCTTGGTCGCTGGATGCGTCGGTGCCGTCGTTGTCATCCAGCAAATGATCACGTTCCCAGTATTCCGGAAGGTCGTCTTCGTCCTGGTCACGCAGAGCGGTGGGATCGACCTCCAGTTTGACATGGTCGATACTGATCCACGAACAGGGAGTGCCGCCGGTCCGTCGAAGAGTCAGAGTGTTCTCACCCGCGGTGAGCGCCAGATTATCGCCGGGGACGATGAACGAGATATCGGTCGATTGGTCGATTGATGAAAGCGTCTGCATCACGATGCCGTTAAGTAGGATGTCGACGTTGTGGCTACTGCCGGATTTTGGTCCAATGAAGCGGGTTGTGAACCTGATGTGTGCGGTTGGCAGCGCTTGCTCCACAATGAGATTGAAGTGAATGACATTCACTGGGTCGGATGGCACGAGCGCTCTTTCGAAATTTGCTGTAGGCTCATCGCTAGCGATGATACCGATAGGTGCAGGGTAGGTGCCCGCGATGTAGAAGTGGTCGTCTAGAAGTGTAGGTGACCCTGGAGCGGGATCAGACGTCCAATTTTCCTGCGAAAATTCAGTATTGGATCCATCACGCTCACCAACTTCGAAAACTTTAGAAAACTGCGCTTGGGCTTGTAGCGAGACGGCAAATGCACAGATGACAGCAATTCGAAATGAGCGGCGATGTGGGGAAGGCATCGCTTAGATATTGATCGATCTCGGTGAGAGCTGTCAATACTACATACTTCTGATAATCAATTAGTTAAAACGATGTGTTTACTATATTGTTGATGGCTCATTGCGAATTATGAGAAGCGTCCGTGGGATTTTACTTCATGCGGTTGCGTCGCGATGTCTGATGGGGTAGCGATTGCTATGGCAGAAGACATTAACATTATCGTGAAGACCAGCCGTGGCGACATTCCCGCTACGATTTTTGCAAGTGAAGTGCCGGTGACGGCATCAAATTTCCTGAACCTCGTTAAGCGTGGGTTCTACGACGGTCTGAATTTCCACCGCGTGATCCCCGATTTCATGATTCAAGGGGGGTGTCCTCAAGGTCGTGGCACTGGTGGCCCAGGCTACAAGTTTGCCGATGAGTGCAAGCCGAACCTGCGTCACAGCAAGCCGGGTATCTTTTCCATGGCGAACTCCGGACCGAACACCAATGGCTCGCAGTTCTTCATCACCCACGTCCCGACCGATTGGCTCGACGGCAAACACACGGTTTTTGGTGAAGTGACCGACAACCTCGAAATTGTTCACGCCGTGCGTCAGGGCGATACCATCAATACGATCGAAATCGTTGATGCCGACAAAGTTGATGTGCTTCTTGAGGAGAATAAAAACTACGTCGACCAGTGGAACGCAGTGCTGGGTAAGTAACCGACTTGAACTCGTTTTGTATAGCGCCGTGTCTCTCTGGAGGCACGGCGTTTTTCATGGTGCAGTTTGTGGGAAGTAGAGAGGTAGCAGGTAGCAGGTAGCAGGTAGCAGGTAGCAGGTAGCAGGTAGCAGGTAGCAGGTAGCAGGGTTCGACACGGAAGGCCTACAAGTAAGAGTAGAGCGCCTAGCCCCCTGTAGCGGTGGCTTTGTAAGCGCCGAACGGACGTTGCCACACTCTGGTGTAGTCGCATGAAATGTAGGTTAGACGTGTCGGCTAACACCTCATCTTCGGCGCCGCCGCACTTCCCTCTTCCCATTTTTGCGCTTTTTTGTGGCTAAAATCAGCACCTACCTCCGCGTCACAGCGGCTCTGCGCGAGAACCTCTTCTCTCGCCTACCCATACCTTGTAGCGTTTTTTGTCTAGATCTCCTGTGCAAAACGAGAACCGAGATGATTGTGACGAAATTGTTGCAATCGGTGGTAAAGGTCGCTTTGGTTATCAGAACTCCACGACTCCTTTATGCTCACCCTTCTTGAAATCCTCGGTAGCCTCGGCGTGTTCCTTTACGGAATGAAGATCACTTCAGAGGGGGTGCAAAAGACCGCCGGTGATAGGATGCGCACTTTCTTGGCGACGATGACCAAGAACCGATTTGCAGGTCTTTTCACGGGGATGTTCACTACTTGCTTACTACAATCGAGTTCGGTGACCACGGTGATCACGGTGAGTTTTGTGAGCGCCGGATTGCTCACTCTTTTGGAATCCGTGGGGGTGATCATGGGTGCGAACCTGGGCACCACCGTCACAGCGTGGTTGATCGCCTTCGTCCCAAAGTTTAAGATTGGTGCGGTAGCGTTACCTTTGGTCGGCCTGGGTATCCCGTTTATCTTCGCTGGAAAGGGGAAGTGGAAGAGCTTTGGTGAAACTCTGATAGGATTTGGTCTGCTATTTCTTGGGCTTGTCATGCTCAAGGACGCCGTTCCCGACGTGCAGGAGATGATGAAAACCGACCCTGGTTTTGCGACATCAGTGCAGGGGTTTATCGAATCGATCAGTGGATATGGGTTCTTCTCTCTGCTCTTGTTTGTAGCGATTGGTACTGTTCTGACGGTTTGTGTGCAGTCCTCTTCGGCGGCGATGGCGATTACCGTGATGCTTGCCCTGAACGGCTGGATCAACCTGGAGATGTCGATGGCAATCGTATTGGGTGAGAACATCGGAACGACGGTGACGGCGTGGTTGGCATCTCTCGGCGCAACAGTGAATGCGAAGCGTGCTGCCAGAGTGCACTTTCTCTTTAATATGATCGGCGTGTGCTGGATGCTTCTGGTGTTCAACTGGTATGCGCCATTCGTCGTCTCTTTGGCAGATATGCTGCCGGCGTCCGTCCGCGTTTCAGATAAACTCACTGGTGACCTGCCGTTCACGCTAGCGATCTTTCACACGACCTTTAATCTGATCAATATCTGTCTATTGATTGGATTTGCACCACAGTTGGCAAAGATCGTCGAGTGCTGGGTAAAGGATACAGAGGGATCTGCGGGAGTGAAGCCGAGATTGCGTTACATCAGCCAAAGCATGGTGGATGTAGGTGAACTGAATTTACCGGAAGCTGAAAATGCAGTACGCCAAATGGCGGTGATGAACCTCGAAATGATGGATACTTTTTTGGAGATCTATAACCATCCGGGGGAGAACAAAAGTGCTGAGGTGGTGAAGCTCAAGCAGATGGAAAAGCACACCGATCAGATGCTTGAGGATATTACCAGCTACTTGGTGAAAAGCTCTACCCATGAGTTGGACGAAGTCTCCGCGAGGTCGGTTGCCTCCATGTTCCACGCCGTATCCGAGATGGAACAGGTCGGGGATTGTATCCGTCGCTTGACCAAGTTGGTGGCGCGAAAATACAAAACAGGGAGTGAGTTTTTGCCGGAAGTTGACGAGCGTATCAAGAGGCTTTCGGAAACGGTTCGTGAGTTTATTTTATTCTATGGTGAGCGATTGTTCAGCGAAGTGGATGACGAGGCGATCGCACGCGCCAAGCAGCTAGAGAAGATGACGAATAGGATGCGCAAGGGGTTGCGGGCAGATGCCACCGAGCGGATGCGTGAGACTGGAGATCCAGAAGCCGAGATGCTCAACATCGATATGGCAGCTCAGTTGGAGCGGATTGGAAATCACGCCTTGAATATCATGGAATCGAGCCAGAATATTGAGCCGGAGGAGTTCGCTAATGAGCTCCGTCCCACGACTTGATTATGGAATGGCTTGTATTTTTAATTCTTGGGCTGATTGCAGGTGTCGCTGTTGGGTTGGTCATGGCGCAGCGCCGACCAAAAGTCGAGTTGCCAAGCAATCAAGAGCCTGTTGAGCCGACAGAGATTGTGGAGACGGTAGACGTTGCCGCAGGAGAGATTCTAGACAGCTTGCCCGATGCAGTTTTATTGGTCGATGATGCTCACTTGGTGCGTTTTGCCAATGCTGGGGTTCGTGAGAAATACCAAGGAGTGAGTTTGCCAATGATGGAGAGCCAGCAAGGGAGAGCTCCGATGAAAACCTTACTGGAAGTTACCGGAGAGCACCGTTTTTCCTTACTCGTTCGTGATGTGTTCCAATCGGGACAATCGAAATCGATGGTGATCGAAGGGCCGGCAAGGCAGAGTGCTGATACATTTTGGCGAGTGGGTGCTGCGGTGTTCGCCGCCAATCAGCGTCGCAGAACGGTGCGCGTTTTAATTCACGATATTACCGATGAGGTGAGACTCGATCGCGTCCGTCGCGATTTTGTATCGAATGCTTCACATGAATTGCGGACACCATTGACGATGATTGGCGGGTCGTTTGAAGCGCTTTCAGATGATGATTTGCCGCCATCGATTCGCCAAAAAATGGTGGAAAGTGGCCAGCGGAATACCAAGAGAATGGCGCGTCTAATCGACGATATGCTGACACTATCGAAAGCGGAGAATCCAGATGACTCGCTGAATCTCGCGCCGATGATGGTGCGTCCATTGGTGGAAAAAGTGGTGGATCAGTTGCATCCATTGATCGAGGAAGTTGACGCGGAGGTGCTCAATGAAATCCCGGAGGATTTACCCGAGCTCAAGGGCGATGAATTTTACTGGGAGCAGGTTTTTTACAATCTCGTCGAGAACGCGCTCAAATATCGTCGTAATGATGTGAAACCATGCGTGACGATTGGCGCACAGGTGGCCGATGGTTTGGTTGAGATGTGGGTGCAGGATAACGGGAGAGGGATCCCCGGCCGTCATTTGCCGCACGTTTTCCGCCGATTCTTTCGCGGAGAGATCAGTCACAACCAGCAGGACGTCAAGGGGACGGGACTCGGGCTCTCGATCGTCAAGCGTGCGGTGGAGGCACAAGGCGGAGCGGTAGCTGTGGAATCTGAAGTGAATGAGGGCACTCGCTTCACGATGACGCTGCCGGTGAACACTCCTTGAGGAAAAACTCTGAGGCCATTCATTTCAAAAGTGTCTCATGCCGGTTTTGAATAAAAATATGACTATTCACCGCGCACAAGTGGCTCACAATCAACCAATTTCGCGTTCTCTCTTCCGTCAGATCAATACCAAGATTTGGTATCAATGATTGTTGGTATTAGGGTTGGGAATGATGAAAGCCATTCAGTTTAAGGCGGCGGATTCGATTGTTGCCGAGATGATCGAGATTGAAAAACCCTCTGCGAAAGGGCGTGATGTGTTGGTGCGAGTTGACGCAATCGCGATGAATCCAGTGGACACAAAGGTGCGCCCGAAGGTGGGCGACGATGATCGTATATTGGGGTTCGATGCGGCGGGCACGATTGTGGAGTGTGGTGAGTTGGTAGACCGTCTCGAACTTGGAGATATGGTGTATTATTCCGGTAATATTCAGCGTTCGGGGTCGAATGCGGAGTTTCAATTGGTTGACGAGCGCTTGGTCGGAAGGCGCCCTGGCTCGATATCACCAGCGCAGGCGGCATCGGTTCCCTTGACTGCGGTTACGGCTTGGGAAGCATTGTTCGATCGTCTTCTGATCGATAGAAATGGCGGCAATAGCGGCCAGACTTTGCTGATTATTGGTGGTGCAGGTGGAATGGGGTCGATGGGGATCCAGTTGGCAAAACTCGCAGGTCTCACGGTTGTCGCCACAGCCTCGCGTGAAGAAAGTTCTGCCTGGTGCCGGGAACTTGGAGCCGATCATGTGATTGATCATCGAGATCCCTTGCTTCCCCAACTGCAACAGTTGGGGGTGGAGGCAGTGGATTATATTGCGAACTTCAACAATACGTCAGCCTATTGGGAGGCGATGGGCGAGATCGTTGCTCCTCAGGGCAAAGTAGTTCTTATCGTCGAGCCAGAGGGCGCACTCCAGCTAGGTGGTGCCTTCAAAAGCAAAAGCGTCACCATTGTGTGGGAGTTCATGGCCACTCGACCTATTTTTAACACGCCTGATGTAGGCAGGCAGGCGTGGATTCTCGATCAGATTACCGAGCTCATTGAGTCCGGTAATCTGAGGACGACGGTGGGCGAAGTGATGGGCACAATAAATGTCGAAAATTTGGTAGCTGCGCACCAGGCGATCGAATCTGGTAGGACGATCGGCAAGCTCGTTCTCGAAGGCTGGGATTAAAGAATTAACCGGAGAACCGACACTCTTGAAGGTATCCGATTTTTCTTAAACGCTCCTTTTTTTAGACTCGTCAGCCGCACGCATTTTCCGTCATGGAAAATGTCTCTATCGTGGGTAAGGTGCGGCGTCATGCTAGCTATCCAGAATGTTCGTATCCAATACGGCAGCCGAGTGCTGTTCAAAGACCTGTCCTTCGTTATTCAAGGTAAGGAGCGCGTTGCGTGTGTCGGCCCGAACGGTGCGGGGAAGTCGACCTTGATGAAGGTGGTGATCGGTAAGATCACGCCCGATGGTGGAAAAATTGTCAAAGCCAAGGCAGTGCGTGTTGGCTACCTGGCTCAGGAGGGGATTGAATCCACGGGCAAGACTCTGATGCAGGAAGCGGAAAGCGCTTTCGGCGACGTGATGGAAATTCAGCAGCGTATGGACGAGCTGGTGAGTGATCTGGAGACTCTCGACCACGAAAGTGACGAATATTCCGAAACTCTCGACCGCATGGCGGATCTACAGAACCAGCTCGAGGAACATGATATTTCGCGCATCCGCCCGCGGATCGAGACGATTCTGCGCGGCCTTGGTTTCAAGCAGGCTGACTTTTCCCGGATGACCGAAGAGTTTTCCGGCGGTTGGCAGATGCGTATCGCGCTTTCAAAGCTCCTTCTCCAAGAGCCTGAAGTTCTGATGCTCGACGAACCGACCAACCACCTCGACATTGAGGCTCAGCGTTGGTTGGAAAGTTACCTGCGCACGTATCGTGGCTCGATTCTCCTTATCTCCCACGACCGTGCCTTCCTCGATACACTTTGCACACGGACTATCGCGTTCGGTCATGGACGGGTTGAGGAATATGCAGGCAACTATTCGTTCTACGAAAAGGAGAGTATCATCCGCCGCGAGCAGCTCGAAAAGGCAGCCGCCAACCAGAAGCGTGAGATTGATAAAGCCGAGGATTTCATCAACCGTTTCCGAGCCAAGGCGTCCAAGGCAAAGCAGGCCCAGAGCCGCATCAAGATGCTTGAGAAGGTCGAACGGATCGAACTCGAACAAGAAGGCCCCGAGATCAAATTCAAGTTTCCTCCTGCGCCACCGAGCGGTCAGGCCGTGGTGAAGCTGGAGGGCGTTTCAAAACATTACAGCAGCGACAAGAAAATCATCAACAACTGGACACACACCATTGAGAAGGGTGATCGAATTGCGGTGGTCGGGGTGAACGGTGCAGGGAAGTCGACATTCTCCCGAGTGGTCGCTGGCAAAGAAGAGCTGACAAGCGGCACCATGACCTTTGGTCACAATGTGATTCTGAATCACTTCGCCCAGGACCAGGCCGAGGAGCTCAATCCAAATCTTACCGCGCTCGAGACCTTGGAGGAAGTGGATACGCGAGGTGCGAAGATCGACAAGCGATCCATCCTTGGCTGTTTCCTTTTCCGAGGTGACGATGTGTTTAAATCGGTCAGCGTTCTTTCCGGCGGTGAGAGAGGGCGATTGGCCTTGGCAAAAATGCTGCTCAGCCCATCGAACTTTCTGGTTCTCGACGAACCCACCAACCACCTTGATATGCAGTCGCAGGCGCGCTTGCGATCTGCGCTGCAGGAATACGAGGGAACGTTTGCGATCGTCTCGCACAACCGCGATTTCTTGGACCCGCTGGTCAACAAAGTGCTCGAGTTCCGTGTTGGCGCACCGCCTCGTCTCTATCTAGGAAACGTGAGTTACTACCTCGAAAAGCGCGATGAAGAAGAGCGTGAACTCGCTCGCAGCGAAGCTATCCAGGGGCCAGCCGTGCCTGCAAATGAACCGGCGAAGGCGGGTTTGACTGGAAGTCTGAGTGGCGCCAACCGCAAAGAGCAACGGCGCATTGAAGCGGAGATTCGCCAGAAGCGCACCAAGGTCTTGAAGCCCCTTGAAGAGAAGCTGGAAGGGATTGAAGAACTCATCGCTGATTTGGAAAAGACCAAAGCAGAAATGGTGGTGCGAATGGACGATCTCTCAACCTTCGACAGCAAAGAGGAAGCACAGCTATTCTTGAAGCGCTTCCGCGACAACGAAAATATTCTTGAAAAGGCCTATTCCGATTGGAGTGAGGTCAGTGAAGATTTGGAAAAAGTAATCGCAGAGATTGGTGAGTAGGGAGGTGCTTATTGGAGAATGGAGAATGGCTTGGTGGCAGGATGCCACCGCCACGGGTGGTGCTTTGGCAAGGCGGCAAGATGCCACTGCCACGGGTGGGGCTTGCGCCCGTCGCTATCTGGAGCCTGACTTCTACTACCTGCTACCTGAGAAATGGGGAACAGGGTGCTTTGGTGTCCAACGAAATGTCACTCAGCGTCCTCCGCCACCGAGTAAACTCGGGATATGAAAGAGAGCCCCTGTTTGTATGCCGCGATTGGAAATTTTTCCGATGTATCGAATGCCCCTGAAATCCTCTCGACGCGTGGGGTGAGCGGGGTAGATTAAAGGAAGATGAACGACGAGTCGAAGCAAGCGAAGTTAAGTTATTTGGTCTGTGCCACGCACCGGAGTGGAAGCAATTTGTTCTGCCAGGCGCTTTGGTTGAGTGAACTCGCTGGGTTTCCTCAGGAGTGTTTTTCGCCGACCCGGTCGCCGATCATTGCGGATGAGCACGGACTCATGTCTCCTGACGATTCCTTTGCCGGGTATTTGTCCGATCTGCTCGCCAAACGCAAAACAGAGAACGGTGTGTTCGGTGCCAAAATGATGTGGAAGCACATGGATTGGTTTGCCGAGCAGTTACGCAAGGATCCCGCAAATGCAGGCGTTGGGGCGGACACGGTCGCGGCCATGCTCGACCACGCTTTTCCCAATCTGAAATATTTATGGGTGCGCCGACGCGATAAAGTGAGGCAGGCGATCTCGCTCTGTAAGGCGAAGCAGACGAAGGTTTACAATTCGATGCAGGAAGATAGTGGACGCACCGCGGACGATGTGGAGTTGGTCTACGATTTTCACAGTATCGACAAAGAGCTTAAGCGCTTTGAAAAAGAGGAGGCGGCTTGGCAGAAATATTTTAGCGAGAATGGGATTTCACCCTTTGTGATCGAGTATGAAAACTTCGTGAAGAGCTATTCCGAAACAGCGATCGAGGCACTGCACTTTCTTGGCGTTGAAGTTCCCGAGGGGTATGAGCAACCGCAATCGCACTATCGCAAACAGGCGGATTCGGTAAACAATGAATGGTATGCGCGCTATCAGTCAGATGCGTCGAATCGATGATTTTTCGTGCTAAGTTGACTAAATTTCTGCTAGGGTAGGCTTATGAAGTTCCTCGGATTTGCACTGTTGTTATCGGTTTCAGCCTTGTTGGTTGCTTGTGAAAGCTCACCACCGAAAAGTGAGGTGGCTGAGGTGCGAACTGGCACCTGGATTGATGTGCGCGGAGCCAGTGAGTTTGATGCAGGTCATCTGGACGGGGCGGTGAATATTCCGCACGATGTGATCGGCGATAAGGTCGCGGCAGTAGCGCCCGACAAGGATGCGGAGATCCATATATATTGTCGTTCGGGGCGCAGGTCTGATATCGCCTTGAAGACCCTTGAAGGTATGGGGTACACGAATGTGGTGAACGAGGGTGGCTACGCGCAGTTGAAGGGGCGGTAGGGATGTTGTGGTCGGTGATAGAGGATAGGGTATATACTGGCGCGCATTACGTTTTGTGAAATTTCACTGTGATGTTTAGAGCTGCAGAATACATCCTTGCAGAAGGCGCATTCAACGATCTACCCCAACGGGGTAACGAAAGGTAGCGGCTTTTTTTAAATGTCGGAGGGTGGTGTGTAAGTGCGGCTGCGCCGGAGAGGGGTGTTAGCCGGCACGTCTAACCTACATTTTATGCGGCTCCACCGGGTTGTGGGGCGATCACTCGAAGCTCAGTCCGTCGACGCTGGTGAGCAGGTCGAAGATGAACTCTTCGGCTTCTGAGAGATCCATGTTGATGTTGAATGCCTCGAGGGGAACGGCTTCGCCTTTGAAGAGTTTGTTGGAGATGCCGCCGATGACGATGTTGACCTGTCCTTTCGGGCGGGTGGGATCGAAAATGAACACATCGAGTGTGGTGACGTTGAGATCGGCAAGTGCGGTGCGAATGATCTGATCGCGCTCTGAATCGGTGTTGAATAGATCGCTGGCGTCGTAGCGCAGGGTGGAGACGGAATCCTGGTCGAGCTGAAGTTGTCCGGCGCGCGGGAGGGTTTTCGAGCCGAAGACGATGGGGACGCGACCGCTGAGTTCGCCAGTAATGGATCCTTTGAAGTCCGGGTAAAGAGCGGCGAGGTCGGCGGCGTCGATGTGCTCGAAACGGAGGTCGAGTGTGTAGGGAGAATCGTCGGCTGGGATGGTGGCTTGCTTCAATTTAACCGTTCCACCGAACGAGGTGCCTACGACCTCAGTGAGCAGGAGATTGGCATCTCCATTAAGGGACATTTTACCGGTGATGTTTTTTGCGTGGATGGATCCGGTGTCGGCATTGGCGATGGAGAAGCGTTGATCGTGGAGAGTCGTTGGCTCGCGGAGATTGGGGAAGTGAATGGTCAGATCGCCGCCGGAAATGTGGACGGGATCTTTGCGGTGTTTGATGCCGAGAGATGTGCCGTTGGCGGTGAGGCTGAGAGTGGTGAGGGGATCGGGTTTCGTGGTATCAATGCCGAGGGCGAGTTGTCCGTTGATGCTGCCGGCGAGTTCATAGTCGACGAGAACCGGGACGAGGGCGTCGGGGAGATCGACGGTGTCCAAGGGTAGGTCGGAGAATGCGATGCCGCCCAGTGCGCGGAAGGGATCGGTGGTGTTGAGATCGGTGAGAAAGGCTCCAACGGAGTTGATGGCGGCGCCGTAGGTGTTGGCGCGGAGAGTCATGAACGCGCGGCGTTGCCAGGGCGATGGGTGGTCGCGGTAGTCAATGCTTGCCTGCAAGTTGGTGATGCTGATGTCGCCGAGATCGACGGACCCCATGGGAACACCGTGATTGTAGGTCCAGGCATCGGTGGAGACAGTGGCGGTGAGGTGATCGAGGTTGTCGCCCTTGTAGGTCGCTGCTGCGTGAGCGTTGAGCGGTGTGGCTTCAGGAAGGGTGATCGTCGCGCCGGTGGGGAGGCGGATTTCGCCATGTGTTTCGGTGAGCTCGAGTTGTTGGGTGTCTTCGGTTTGAGCGTAGCGGGCTTCCTTCACAGTGAGCTTGCCGTAGTCAGGGTGGTTAATGGTGAGTTTTTCCGTAGCGACGTCGAGGCTGCGGAGTTCAGGAGTATCGTCGGGTGCCCACTGGAGTTCTGTAATGATATGGCACGAACTGAAGGACGGTTTGTAACTGCGCCACGGTTCCGGGAGGAAGGGGATAGAGTAGCGCGGATCCATGTATCCTGAGAATGTTGTATCGATAGTGTCGTGTGCGGCGAAATTTAGATCGGTGGAAAAACGGAAATAACTGATTCCTTGATGAGGTGCCCAGTTGGGGTGGACTAGCATTAGATCACGGATATTTGCAATTTTCGGGCTGTATAAACCAGTTATTTCGATCCTCAGTTGGTCGCCGCGATGGTAACTCGTATCGCTCATCCAGATTACATAAGTTATAACCGATTGATCGGGTATTCGGCGTCCGATACGGATTTCGTCGAGGATATTAAACCCTTCGATTCTGCTGTGGATATCGGCTAGACTCTCTCGCAACGATGGTTGAGGAGTAGGAGGGCTCGCTGTGGTGAATGGCGATGGATCGGATTTCGAGCTTAGCTCTGGTAGCGGGATCGTCGTATCGATAAGAATGGCGGTGTCACTTAGCGTAATGTCGAGCTGTCCGAAGGTGCGGTTGACCACTTCCTGCCAGGGACAATGGATGAGAAAGGTGAGCTGACCCTCTGTAAACTCGCCGTTAATGGCTGTATCGCCTTTAATCGTTCCACCTATTGATTCGATTCCGAAGGTATCGATGGTCACCTCGGCGCGCGAGAATCCGGAAGCGAGTAATTGCTCTTTGATGACCCGTGCGGCGATGGGCTTACGGCAGAGAATCCCCGTGACAACAAGGCTGAGGGCGAGTATCAGGGAAACGACAATCACGCGCTTCACGAAGGTGCGTAATTTTCCGCGAGAGGGGGCGGAAACGTCTTTGGGATCGCTCGATGAATTTTCTTTCACGTTCACAAAAGGGCTGGCGGGTCGTTCGACCGGATTTGATTGATTGTTGTGGAGCGATTTTCTAGTCTTTTCATTGTGCGCGATCTTTGGGTCGTGTCGCAAACCCAAAACCCCATGGAATCATCAAATCAGCAGATGAAGTGGCCGCCGTCGCATTGCGATGTGCGCGAAGACGTCGGGCAGGCGCTCGATGTTAGTGGCTTTGTCTACGGGTGGAAAGATTCCGTCATAACAAAAAATACAAATACGATTATGCCAAACACGATGCAAATTGCCGTTCGAGTCGTCCCTAATTCCCGTAAATCAAAAGTCGTTGGCTGGGAACCCGCCGCCGACGATTGCATAGGACACGATCGAATGTTGCGCATCAAATTGAACTCTCCGCCAGTGGATGGAAAAGCCAACCGCGAGCTACTGCAATTTCTCTCCCATCTGTGGGGAATTCGAACTAATGAGATGCGACTGGTCTCTGGTGAAAAAGGACGTACCAAGGTGGTGAGGATCGAGACCGAGCAGGATCTGCCCGCCGATTTAGTGGCGGCCTGATGCTCGAGAATTTTAAGGAGACGCAACCCTTGTGGTTGCGTCTTTTCTGCTCAATGTGAGGTCGTATTCTGTTTGAGCTGTGCGTTTACGGTAAGGTTGTTCTGCGTAAAGGTGTGACGCCGCTTTAGACAAGAAGTTTTGATTTTTCCTGATGTGACTAGGCTGAATAGAAAGCGTGTTGTTCTGTTGACGGTGATCGGCCTGGCGGTTGTCGTAGCGATGGTGTGGATGTATCGCTCATCCCCATCGAGACAATTCTTTTCTACGAAGAAAGCGTGGGAGGAAAAGGGCGCGAACTTCAAGTTTGGTGCTTTCGTTTCTCCAGTGCCACCGGAGAGTGAGAATGGCGCACTGCACCCGTGGATGGTTGCTCACACAGTGGATGGTGGGATCGTTGGCTTGCAGAATGAAATCTGGGGAGAAGAGCTAACGTCTCAAATTTCCAGCTACGAAGCGACGATTCCTGAATCTGGGACGCGCGCCGTGCTTCCCGATCTTACCGACGGTCAATCGGTAAAATCTCAGAACGATCGAGCGCGAGCTCTGCTAGAGATTCTCGACCGGCGCGCTGCGATCATAGCCGTGATGGAGGAAGTGACTGGGCGTCCTCATTGGATGGTTCCATACGCGGATCGTGGGCGACCGATGATCGACTGCGGGTTAGAAGGTGAGGTGGCAAGTTTTCCGCTTTCGCGATTGTTCGAACTGCGTGCGCAGGCTCGATTGGAACTCTCAGATAGTCGCGGAGCAATGGACGATTTACGGCGAATGCTGATGATCGCGAGATGGTTCGATGAGGGTTACGCCTTGATCGATTCGCTCAAACGCAGCACCTTGTTTTCACGTGCGATGGCAGTGTTTTACGAGGGAATAGTGACGAAAAAGTGGAGCGACGAAGAGTTACGGGAGTTTAGCAGAATTTCCTCGGATCCAGGGGCAGAATGGATTGACAGAGAGCTGCATTCTATGAAGGCAGAAATCGCGCAGAACGTCGAGTTCTTCATTGATGCGCAGATGTTTTCGAACGCTCCCACCGCGGGTGCTAGCCCATGGGAGAACTTTATGCAGTTAGTCGATCCAGGCGGCCCTAATCTGTCAGACATGGCGAAGGGGCAGCGACTGTTTCTAGAAATTGCTCTGCCGGCGCTAGCGGATTTTGAGGCGTCTCCAAGTTTGCCGAATGTCCTCGGCTTAGCGCGTTCGATGGAATCTGAATACGAACGGCTCTGTGCGGATCAATTGGAAGGTTCGTCGGATATGATGGAAGTGCTTATGAGCGCTGAGTTGGCGGGTTCCTCGATGCCGAAATTTCTCACCCGAAAACTTCAACTGCTTACGGAAGGGCGCATGATTCGCCTTTATGCCGGAGTTGAGCTGTATCGCAGCGAGCACGGAAAACTTCCCGATTCACTTGATCAGTTGGGCGCGGAATGGCGCCAGCAAGATACTCTCGACCCAGTGACAGGTGAGTCATTTCTCTGGAAACAATTTGCAGACGGCAGAGCGGTGATTTACTCGCCGGGAGCGGATTTGGACGATGATGGAGGCGCCGCGTGGGACACGGATGCTCGCCAGGGCGATTGGCGTGTTCTGGTGTATTGAGCGAACGGTATGGGTTTTGAAACCTATTGGGTGCTGCGGCGTCGGATCGGTGAGGCAGGGTGCTTCACCTACGTCTGGGAGAGAGTCGGGCAAGCTGCCCAATCTACGCTTGGGAGAGGATGGACTTGGCTCGAGTGATCGTGGTGTCACGGCCGATGATGTCGAGCAGTGGCATGAGGTCTGGACCTCCGGCTTGGCCGGTGACGAGAACGCGAAGGGGAAACATGAGTTTACCCATTTTCACGTCGAGCTCGGTGGCAAGATCGTTAAGGGCGGACTTGATGTCGGCTTCGTTCCATTGGTCGTCAGTCAGCGAGCGTAGTTTAGCGTCGATGGCTTTGGCGGTTGCAATTTGCTCGTCAGTGTTGAGTGCTTTTTGCTTGGCGTCGTCGTCGAGAGTGACGGTATGGCCGAAGAAGTAGCCGAACCATTGTGGGAGCTCGGTGAGGAGACGAGTTTTCTCGCGGACGAGGAGCAGGATGCGCTCAAGTAGTGCACGGTCATCGGTGGGGATGCCCGCGGTGGAAAGTGCCGGCGTGATAATGCCGAGAATTGCCTGAGGCTCTGCGGCCTGAAGGTATTGCCCGTTGAACCATCGGCACTTTTCGAGGTCGAACACACTGCTCTTGCGATTGATGCCGTCGAAGCCAAAGCGCTCGATGATTTCTGCAAGCTCCAGCACTTCCGAGCCGTCTTTTGGTGACCATCCAAGGAGCGACAAGAAGTTGATCACGGCATCGGGGAGGTAGCCGCCTTCGATGTAACTCAGCACGGATGCGCCGTCGTCGCGTTTCGACATTTTCGATCCGTTATCGTTAAGGATGAGGGGGATGTGGGCGAACACGGGGGGCTCCACGCCAAAGGCTTCATAGAGCTGCACGTGTTTATGCGTGTTACTGAGGTGGTCATCGCCGCGAATCACGTGGGTGATGCGCATTTCAATGTCGTCGACAACGTTGACGAAATGGAACACGTAGCCGCCGTTACTGCGTTTGACGACCATGTCCGGTGTGTTGGATTCGTCGCGGTAGTCGATGGTGACATCTCCCGCTACTTTGTCGTGGACGGTGATGGGTCGGCGATCAAAGCGGAACCGCCATGCGCCGTCGTCCTCGTAGACGCGACCAGTAGCGACGAGTTTTTCGAAATAGGTGTCGTAGATGGCCGTGCGCTCAGACTGGCGGTAGGGACCGAATTCGCCGCCTTTGTCCGGGCCTTCGTCCCATTCCATGCCGAGCCAGCGCATACCGTCGAAAATAGCATTGAAGGCTTCTTCGGTGTTGCGTGCTTCGTCGGTATCTTCGACGCGGAGAATGAATTTCCCGTTGTCGCCGTGTTGGCGTGCATAGAGCCAGTTGAAGAGCGCAGTGCGTGCGCCTCCGACGTGGAGATAGCCAGTTGGGCTGGGTGCGAAGCGGGTTCGGATCATCAGATAAGAGAAGGTAGAACAGGCGAGAGCGAAAATAGAAAAATTAAAAATCTTTTGGGAGGAGATATCTGTGGTAAAAATTGCGGAGTCTTGAACAAGATATGCGGCGCAAACAGAGGTTTCAGCGCCTACTTTTTCCCAGAGTTAAGTTGGGTTCGTTTCGGGCTTCCTAGCGATGAGCGTTTTATACATTACAGTTTTCGTCAGTCTTTGCTTGGCAGGCATTTTTGTGGTGTGTTTTGCTGTTGAGGCTACGAGGCGTGGCCGATCCAATGTCGAACGTGACTCGCTGTTGCCTCTCGATGACAGCGATGGGCGCTCGGTGGAGTCCGAGACCACGACCAAGACGAATTCTGATCAAGAAAACTGAGATTACCAATTATGCATCAAGAAGCAGAGAGTGAAGGAGCCGTCGCCGACGTCCGCAAGACGGTCGTTGAGTTCGAGGATAAGTCGGTTCGCTGGTTTATGTGGGCATCGATCATTTGGTCGATTGTCGCGATGCTTGCCGGAGTGATGGCGGCGTTTCAGCTACGCTGGTGGGAGTTGAATGGTGCGTTCCTTGCGGATGTGACCGGTTTTCTTCACAATATCGGCCTCAAGTTTATCCCCGTCTTCGATCCAAAGGGGGTGGAATACATCACCTTCGGTCGTTTGCGCCCGTTACACACCAACGCAGCGATTTTTGCCTTCGTGGGGAATATGATTTTCGCGGGTGTTTATCACTCGACGCAACGGCTCTGTAAAACGCGCACGGCATCCAAGGTGCTGACATGGATTCACTTTTGGGGGTGGCAGACGATCATCGTTTTGGCGGCTATAACGCTGCTCGCTGGATTCACTCGTGGCCAGGAATACGCGGAACTGATCTGGCCGATCAACCTTTTGGTGGTGGTAATCTGGGTGATCTTTGCGTGGAACTTTTTCTGGACGCTCAAGCGCCGTAACGAGCCTTCACTCTACGTGGCCTTGTGGTTCTACATCGCGACCATCGTGACGGTGGCGATGCTTTATATCGTCAACCACCTGTCAATTCCAACCAGTCTCATCCACAGTTATCCGGTCTTCGGTGGTGTGCAGGGCGCGCTTGTTCAGTGGTGGTATGGCCACAATGCGGTGGCGTTCTTCCTGACGACTCCGATTCTCGGGATCATGTATTATTATCTGCCGAAGGCAGCGCAGCGTCCGGTTTACTCCTACCGTCTGTCGATCGTGCACTTCTGGTCCTTGGTGTTCATTTACATTTGGGCTGGCCCTCACCACTTGCTGAACACCGCGTTGCCTACCTGGCTTCAGTATCTCGGAACCTTCTTCAGCTTGATGCTTTGGGCTCCATCCTGGGGTGGTATGCTCAACGGCTTGCTGACACTGCGTGGTGCTTGGGATAAATTGCGCACCGATCCGGTGATTAAATTCTTCGTGGTGGCGTTAACCTTCTACGGGATGTCGACCTTCGAAGGTCCGCTGCTTTCGATTCCTGCGGTGAGTGCTCTTGCGCACTACACGGACTGGATTGTCGGTCACGTGCACAGTGGAACGCTCGGTTGGAACGGCTTCATGGCTGCTGGTTTATTCTACTGGTTGGCACCACGTCTTTACGGGCGCGACCTATACTCTAAGGCGGCAGCCAATGCGCACTTCTGGATTGGACTGATCGGGATTCTCTTCTACGTCGGATCGATGTGGGTGGCTGGAATCATGCAAGGTCTGATGCTCAACGGATTGAATGAAGCGGGCACGATGCTTCGTGAGCCTGACTTTGTGAAGACGGTTTCGGCGATCAAGCACCTCTACTTGCTCCGCGGAATTGGTGGTGTGCTCTATGTCGCTGGATTCCTGATCATGGTATGGAACTTATTCATGACCATGAAGAAAGGTTCTCCGAAAGTGGAAACCCGTGAGTATGTCATTCCTGTTAAACTCAAGAAGGATGACATGGGAATAAAGATCACCTTCTGGAACGATCCTGTTCTGTTCTTCTTTATTGCCTTGTTGTTCCTGATCGGCTGGATATTCCTTCCGAATGGATTGAACTTTGGTTCTCTCGGCTGCTTCCTGCTCTTCATCTTGTTTACCATTCAGCGCTTCAAGCAGTATCATCAGAAGTGGACGTTCTGGTATGAGCGCTTGCTGGATAACTACATGCCGTTCACCATTCTTACCTTCATCGCTGTAGCGGTGGGTGGGGTGAGCCAGATTGTTCCATTGGTGGCTATCAACCAGGCGGAGACCATGGAAGATCGAATTCAAGTGCCTTACACGCCTTTGGAGCTTGAAGGTCGTGATATCTATGTTGCAGAGGGTTGTTATAACTGTCACTCGCAGATGATCCGCACAATGATGTCCGACGTGTTGCGATATGGCGACTACAACCGGATGGGTGAGAGCATTTACGATCACCCGTTCCAGTGGGGATCAAAACGCACCGGTCTGGATCTGGCTCGAGAGGGCGGCAAACGCCCGGACAGCTGGCATTACGATCACATGCTGGATCCTCGGACGACGGAAGGGTCCATCATGCCAGACTATTCATGGCTCTACGAGAAGGATACTGACTACAAGTCCTTACCGAAGAAGATCGATGTGCAAGTGAAACTCGGTGTGCCGTATGAGAAGATGACCGCTGATGTCATCATCGACAACGCACGTAAGCAGGCATTCGACATTGCTCAAGGTCTTCGTGACGAAGGGCGGAATGCCGAACCTGACAAGCAGATCATTGCCTTGATTGCCTATCTGCAGAAAATCGGAACTTATGAAGAGGTCAAGAAGGAGAAGGAAGAAGTGAAGCCAGGTGAGCGCCCGTCTACTCCCTTGTTTGATTCCCCTGATAAGCGTCGCGAGCGACTGATCGAAAACCCCGAGTATTAACTAACACCCTCAAAGCCAAAATATGTTCAAACGAGTGATATTAGAAGACTGGGCGGGAATGATTCCGATCATTTCCTTCGTCTGTATGTTCGGGGTTTTCCTCGGCGCGACCATATTCACTTTGTTGAAATCCAAGAGCAGCGTGAAACATCTTTCGCATCTGCCATTGGATGAAGATTCAAACGACGAGAACTGATGAGTGACTCACAACAAAACCCACAAGAAGAGACTTCAAATCAGAAGCCGCCAGCGGACTCGGGACCGGAGCTTCGTGACCATGTTTTCGATGGAATTCAGGAGTATGACAATAAGCTCCCCAATTGGTGGTTATGGACGTTTTACATCATGGTGGTATTCTACGTTATCTATTGGATGATGTATTACCAAGGTGGAGGATTTAAGTCGAATGAAGTGAAGGTTGAGATGGGGATGGAGCGCATCGCTCAGATAAAAGCGGCAGCGATCGAAGACTCGCTGGGCGTAGTGGATAATGTGAAATTGTGGGAACTCAGCAGGGATGAAAAGTTCGTCAATGATGGTAAGGTGCAGTTCATGCAGACTTGTTCGGCTTGCCATGGTGATGACCTTACGGCGATGCGCGCAGGGATTAAGCTGCCCGGCGTGCCGCTGGATGACAATGCATGGCTTTATGGTGGTCAGCCGGAGGATGTGATGAAAATCATTGTCGATGGCTCGCCTGACAAGAAATCAGGTATGCAGGCTTGGGGACCGGTTATCGGTGAAGACAAGATTATCAGGGTAGTGGCGTTCTTAATGAGTCACCACGAAGAAGGCGCCCCTGTTGAGATCATCACCAAGGACTGAGCCAAGTCAGCCGGCGTAGAGTAGATCCGACACTACAATTTGTCGGGAAATCAATATGAGTGCCCGCGACCAGAGACAAACCCCCAACCTCGATACCGTCACCACGATTAATGCTGACGGGTCACATTTAGTCCTGCACCCAGCTGACGTCAAAGGACGCTTCACCTTGGCTAGAAGGATCTTCGGGTTCGTGCTGATTGCGGTATATGTGCTATTGCCGTGGATACCGATCAATGGCCACCCTGCGGTGTTTTTTGACGTGTTGCACGGGCGCTTCCATGTCTTTGGCTTCACCTTGATTACGCAGGATCTGTGGGTGCTGTTTTTTGGGATTTCAGGAATGGGGTTCACCCTATTTTACCTGACATCATTGCTCGGTCGGCTTTGGTGTGGTTGGGCTTGTCCCTACACCGTGTTCCTCGAGCATGTTTTCCGTCGGGTTGAGCGCTGGATCGATGGTGACGGTACGAAACGGCGGCAATTGGACAAGGCTCCGATGACGGCTGGGAAGTTTGTCAGACGGGCGCTCAAGCATGGGATCTATATCTGTTTGGCGGCAATCATAGCCCACGTGTTTTTATCGTATTTTGTTTCGTTGGAAAGGCTCTACGGCTACATGCAAATGTCACCTGCGGAGAATACGAAAGCATTCGGAGTGGTGGCGTTTCTTACGGCAGTTCTGTATTTTTGTTTTGGCTGGTTCCGTGAGCAATTCTGCATTGTTCTCTGCCCCTATGGTCGGATTCAATCGGCGCTGACCGATGATGATACCATGGTGATCGGTTATGACGAGGGGCGCGGAGAACCACGCGGTAAGAAGCGGGTGAAAGATGGTGCGTCGGGTGGTGATTGTATCGATTGCTTGCGATGTGTGCAGGTTTGCCCAACGGGAATCGACATTCGCAATGGGCTGCAGATGGAGTGCATCGGCTGCGCGGCCTGCGTCGATGCTTGTGATACGGTGATGACGAAGATCAAGCGCCCGACAGGATTGGTGCGCTATGATTCTCTGAATGGATTGGAAGGCCGGAAGCGTCGAATCATCCGTCCGCGGGTGATTGGATACACTCTTATGTTAGTCATTGGTGCTTTTGTGATGGCGTTCGGATTATCCAGCTTGAAGCCCGCACGGATCGAAGCAACAAGGATGGCAGGAACGCAGTTCTACGAGACCGATGATGTGATACGTAATCAATTTGTGATCGCGGTGACGAACAAGCGTAATGATCCAATGATGTATCTGCTCACCGCTGACGAGCTCCCCGCGGGAGCATCGCTGGTGGGTGGCGATCATGAGTTCTCCGTCGATGGTTTGGGGCGCAGTGAGTTTACCATCGTGGTGACCCAAGAGAAGGAAGGCTATAATGGTCGGTTTAATTTTGATCTCGCTTTGGTAAATCCACAGGAAGATTTAAAGCTGACCAAATCACTAACCTTCATGGGGCCGGACACTACGGGAATGAGCGATGAGGAATTCAAGCGCCAGCGTGATGAGTTTGAGAAGAGCCTGGAGGAGAAGCGTCGCTCTGAAGGAGGTGCCTCGTGATCACTCGATTGTTTCGTGAGCGCCCGTGGATTTGGGTGGTGATTGCCTTCATTGTGCTGATTCTTTCTTGGGTGGTGCTTTTTAATCTAGCTCTTAAGCGACCGGTTATACGTGTCGAACCGGGTGAACCGCTTCCCGAGGGGGTGGTTCCGGGATCCGGTCATCCGTCTGCGCAAAATGCAGACACTGAGGAGGGCGAGAGATGATTGATGGCGCTTCCATCGATACGGCGAGTGCGGCGTTTATTGCCGGACTGGTGACGAGTTTTCACTGTGTTGGAATGTGCGGTCCGCTGGCATGCGGAGTGGCAGGTGGACAGGGAGCTTCGGCTCACACTGCCGCGGCACTCTATCATGGTGGTCGTTTTCTTTCTTACACGGTGTTGGGTATTGTCGCTGGAGCTATCGGTGCGGAACCTCTTGCCTGGCTGATGGACAGTCCTGCAGTGTTGTTTCCCTGGGCGGTGGTGCTGGTGTTTCTCATGGTGGCGTTTGGCTGGGATAAAAAAATCCCCAAGCCGAAGTTCGTGCAGATGCTGACGGCGAGAATTAAGCTCAAGGTATTTCGCATGCCAGCAGCGCAGGGTGCGGGTTTGCTTGGATTGGTGACGCCACTGCTGCCATGTGCGCCTCTTTATTTGGTGCTGACGGCAGCGCTATTGAGTGGTTCTGCGGAGACAGGAGGCGAGTTTATGGCGGCATTTGCCTTGGGCACTGTGCCGCTATTGTGGCTGGCTCAGGGATCGTTCAACCGCCTGCGAGTGAAGATTTCCCCGCGAGGGTTCGATATGATGCGCAAGGGATTGGCTTTGGCGGCTGCGGCGATGATGATTTGGCGGCTGCGGGGTACGCTATTTTTCATCGAAAGTTCGCAAGGGGTTCCAGACTGTTGTATCGGTGGCTAGCAACTGATGAGCGAAGAGGAATCAACTGTTACTGCCTCCCGAGGACACTGTCTGCACTGTGGTACGCCAGTTGCCTCAGACGATAAGCACGTAGGCTTTTGCTGCTCAGGATGCGAGTATGTTTACAAGCTCATCCACGATGAGGGTTTGGATCGATTCTACGATATTAAGGGTGGTGAGTCTTTGCCGCCGGTGCGTGGTCGGGTTTTTGACGAAGGCGATTTTTCGTGGCTCGATGAGAAGTTGGTGAAGGTCGACGACGCGTCGGATGGTGGGATTTGTCAGATCGTCGCGCAAGTCGATGGTCTAACGTGCGTGGGATGTGTATGGTTGATTGATCGGTTGGCGGATCGATTGGATGGCGTGCTCCCTCCGGAGGTTTCCGTTTCGACTGGTGAGATCACCTTGCGTTGGGATAAAGGGGGGAAGTCGAGTGTGCTGAAATTCTGCTCGGAGTTGCTCAAATTCGGCTATCGAGTATTACCGAACAGTGGGCGGAAGAAAGGGTCGCCAGAGCTCAAGGATCTGCAAATACGCACGGGCTTGTGTGGTGCGCTCGCGCTCAATAGCATGGCATTTACTTTGCCTCGGTATTTGGGCATGCCAGAAGATTTTTTCCTGGCGCGAATCTTCGACTGGATCGCTGTGTTATCGGCAACGCTGGCATTTCTTTCTGGTGGTTCGTTCTTTTTTAGGCGTGCGTGGTCAGCCTTTCGCATGGGCACCTTGCATATGGACGTGCCAATCGCGATTGGTGTTACGGTCGCCTACGTCGGGTCGCTGGTGGGTTGGCTGATAGGGCGGACGGAGCTCTTTTACTTCGACTTTGTGACGATATTTTTGTTCCTGATGCTCGGTGGGCGATGGGTGCAGCTCGCGGCGGTGAATCGTCAACGGCAGGAGGCGGAGCGGCAGTCGTTGCGGCCGGATTCGGTCGTTAGCTCGACGGGTGAATCGGTCGACTGTTCGGAACTGGTGGCCGGTGATGTATTTGAAGTGCGGTCAGGCAACGTGGTGCCAGTGGCCTCAGTATTGCAGGATGAAGCGGCGGTGTGTAGTTTGGAATGGATCACCGGTGAAGCTGAGCCGAGGTCGTGGAAGAGAGGTGGCGACTTGCCGGCGGGTGCGATTTTTCTTGGTAAGGGGATGTTACGCGTAGAGGCGTCGGAGGACTGGGTGGGCTCGATGTTGGAGCGCATAGCGGCGAGTCACGCTCCTCCGCCTAGGAACCAAGCGCTCGAGCGCCCCTTAAAAGCCTATGTGCTGATTGTTGTGGTGTTGGCGTTGGTTGGTGGTGGGGCCTGGCTGGTGTCTGGCGCAGGCCTTGTCGCGGCACTGCAGGTATTTGTCTCGGTAATGGTGGTGTCCTGTCCCTGCGCGTTGGGAGTGGCCTTACCCTTGGCTGATGACTTGGCAAAGGCGAAGTCGCAGTCGATTGGAGTGTTTATTCGGCGTGAAAATTTCTGGGCGCGTCTGGCAGCGGTGACGTCCATTTTCTTCGATAAGACAGGGACCTTAACGATGGAACTCCCGGTATTAAGAGACCCTTTGGTGGTCAATGAACTTGATGATGAGGCGGGGTTCGCGTTGAGTGTGCTCACTGCTGGAAGTTTGCACCCTGTGGCGCGAAGCCTTCGCGACGCGATGGGAAGGAGAGGGCAATTGCTGCGTGATGAGGGCGCACGAGAGCAAAGCCGCCATGTGGTGGATTCCTTGGGGATGGGTGTGGAATGGACGAATGGCGGTATTGTATGGCGGCTTGGTCGCCCGACGTGGGCAGCGAGCGGCAAAGGAGCGGATAATATCGATGCGATGTTGACGCGGGACGGTGCCGAGGTGGCCAGTTTTATCTTTGGCGATGGAGTGCGTCCGCAATCGGTTGAAGCGATTCGGAAGTTAACTTTACTTGGATTGAAGACGTCGATTGTTAGTGGGGATCGTGAGGAGAAGGTGAGGGTGCTTGGCGAGAAGCTGTCGCTTCCTGCTGATCGTTTATTCTCCGGTATGCTGCCTCAGGAGAAAGCGAGCTTGGTGGAATTGGCATGTTCTAGAGGAGAGACGGTGATGTTCGTTGGCGACGGAGCGAATGACTCGCTGGCCTGCGCCGAGGCAAGTCTGTCTGGCACAGTGGTAGCAGACCGTTCGACTTTGGTGGATCGAACTGACTTCAGCGTGTTTGGGAATGGGTTGGGATTTGTTACCGACTTACTAGCCATCGGGAGGGTTCGAGCGCGAGCGGTGCGTGGGGCGTTTTTGTTTGCGGCGGTATATAATGTGGCAGCGGTAAGTCTGGCTTTGGCTGGGATGATGCACCCCTTACTTGCGGCTGTCTTGATGCCACTGGGTTCTGCCTTGAGCCTGCTCGTTGTGGTGACCACCTTTCGGTCAAGCTCATTGAAAGGAGTCGATTAAGTCGATTAAGCTCTTTCTGAGAGATACTATTGCAGAGTTCTCTCTTTAAGGTATTTTCTGAGATTCAATGATACCAAATCTTGGTATTGATCTGACGCGAGCGAGAGGTAAAATGGTTGATAGTGAGCCACTTGTGCGCGGCGAAAAGTCATGTTTTTATTCGAAACCGGTATGAGTAGCACTGAGGACAGAAATAGATGCATTGAAGCGCTTGAGCAGGGCGCTCTGTATCGGACTTATCGTGGTGCCTTTGAGGCGGCAACGGGAATGCCTTTGTATTTGGTTTCTGCGGAAAATTCTGAGATTGAGATCAAGAATGAATCAGCCGAGGGCAACGATTTTTGTGACTTGGTCAGGAGTAATGAACAGACTTGTCAGCATTGTGTGGAAGTAACTCGGCGTCTACAGCGCGAGGCACGTCACCATACAGCATCGACGGTCTGCTTTGCCGGACTGACAGAAACCTTTGTGCCCATCCGCGTTGGACGTGAAACGATTGGGTTCCTGCGGACTGGTGAGGTGTTCAATTCGACCTTGCACATTGCTGACCGTCGGCGTGTGAAGGATGCTTTGTTGGGCTTGATCGGCGACGAGAGTTTAGTCGATGAGTTTTCTGCGGCACTGTCCTCGATTTCCGTTGTCGAGACGGCACGCTACGAAGGAACGGTGAAGCTCCTTGAAGCGTTTTCCCTGCAATTGTCACAGCAGGCATTGGACCTTACTGCGTCGCAGCGTGACGAAGAACCTGAATCTGTTCAACGAGCGAAACGCTATATTCAACGAAATCTCTCCGATCCAATCACGCTCAGCGACGTGGCATCATATTCTGGTATGTCGGTGAGTGCGTTTTGTCGTGTCTTCAAGGACAGTATGGGAATGACCTGTGTTCAGTGGGTGAACCGCAAGAGAATCGAATGGGCGCGACAGGAGTTGCTGCGTAGGGATACGCGAGTGTCGGAGATTGCTTATAAGGTGGGGTTCAGCTCATTGTCGCAATTCAACCGAGTGTTCTCAAGTGTCCTGGGTAAGGCTCCTACCGCCTATCGGAAGGAGCGCCTGGAGCTTGTTTCAAGAAAGGTTTAGTGAGCGTCTGAACGTTTGATCGGATAGCGATCGAGTAATTCACGGATGGCCCCGGAGAGTTCCCCCTCGTCAATGGGCTTTGCGATGGTGACCGCGAGACCTTCATCGACCAGTCGATGCGTTTCTGATGTTACACTGCGTGAGCTTGTGAGGAGGATTCTCTGATCCTGATATACTTTAAGAATTGATGTGAGGGCGGTCAGGCCATCCATGACAGGTAGCTTCATGTCGAGGCAGACGAACATATAGCGGCCAGGGTTTCGTATGACTCGATCAACAGCTTCTTTACCGTTTTCAACGGCTTCTACCTTAAGGCCGAATTTTTTGAAAATGGCTTTGCCTCGTTCGCGGTTTTCACTGTCCGCTTCGGCATAGAGAATGGTGCCGCTTAATTGAAGAGCCGGGCTTTGTCTGGCCGTGCTGGTCTTGACTTCTTTTTGATTTCGGCAAGGCATTTGGATGTTTACCACGGTGCCGTGTTCTAACTCCGACTTCACTCGAATGAAGCCACTATGTGCTTCGATGGCAGATTGAACAAGAGTCAATCCAAGCCCTCGACCATGTTCCTTCGTTGAGAAGAACGGGTCAAAAATATGCTCCAGTGATCGTTCATCAATGCCGCGTCCGGTGTCGGTGATGCGGATGAAAACGCGCTGAAATGCGGATTCGTCATTGCTGTCGATGGGGCCGGTTCGTTGGGTTGGCTCTGCGAGACCGGTTTGTATTCTGATAAGTCCTGTGCCGGACTCCATGGATTCTGCGCTGTTGAGCAGCAGGTTGTAAACAGCTTGTCTGAGTTGGTTCGCATCGCCTTCGATAACTGGTAAGCCGTTAGCGAAGTCGGTGACGACTTGGATGGATTCGCTGATTGAATGACGGAGTTGGTTGATCGCACCCATCAAGATCAAGTTCACGCTGACGAGACCGATTTCTTTCCCGCTGTGACCGGAGTAAAGCAGCATCTCCCGGCATAGTTCGGAAGCTCTTAAGCCTGCTGTTTCTATGGATCCAAGGCAATTATCGACGGTTGTGTCGGAGTCTACCTGGGTCCTTGCCAATGAGGCACTGCCGAGGATTTCGTCTACGAGGTTGCGGAAGTTGTCAGCGACGCCGCTGGCAAGCAGTCCGAGGCTTTCGCGTTTCTGGGCGAGCAACAGGCGTCTCTCGAGGCCGGTTTGCTTGGTGTCCAGTGCTTGCTTGTTGATTGCGGTGCTCATAACAGCACCGACAACTCGTAGTGCGTCGACTTGGTCAGGACTCCACGGCCGGAGTTCTCTGTTGTTGTCGAATCGAATGAACCCCCAGAGTTGGCGTTCTACAAAAATTGGGAGGATGAGTATGCTGGTGACTCCCTCCTCGTGGAGAAGATCTTTTGCGCGTGAATCGAACTGGCCGATGTCTCCCGAGATCTCGTCATTTGAGCGAAGTTGATCAAGCCATGACTGGTGAACGAGAGTTTCGGTGGCTTCCGAGAGTTGTTCGCTTTTTGCCGAATCGACGACTGAGGCGGTGCCGTTGAATTTTTCGCAGGCGACAACGGTTTCAAATTCAGGAGTTTCGGTTTCACTCGATTGCTCGAAGATTCCCGCACGAAAGATACTATCTTCGTCGATGAGTGCGGAGAGCAGAGCTCCTGCCTCTTGTGTCCAATCGTCTCCGCGGAGAAATCCAACTGAGGATTTTGCCAGGTTGGCAAGAACTCGGCTGCGTTCCTGTAGTGAGTTTTCGGCAAGAATTCTCTGAGTGACGTCTTGAACGAATGAGGTGATTCCAACAAGTACGCCTTTTTCATCAGTGAGTGAGGTGTTTTGCCATTCACATACAACTTCATGATCATTTGCGGTAATACTTGTGAGCGGTGTCGTGACCCCGGTATCAAGATGATCAAGTGGGGATAATGTTGAGGCTTGGAAACTTTTCGCAGAGGGATTTGGAAGGATGATGTCAATTCCGCGGCCAATTGCCTGACTAGGCGTGTAACCAAATACACGTTGAGCGGCAGGGTTCCAACTTACGATCTTTCTGTTGATATCCCATTCGATGATCGCGGTCGCGCTCTTTTTAACGAGAGTCTCGATTCGTTGATTTGCCTTGGTGATGTCGGCCACCCGCAAATGTTCTTCCGTGGTGTCGCGGGCGACGGTTAGTGAGCGAATAATTTTGCCTTCTTGATCTCGGATAGGCACCTGCACGAGGTCCAGGTAGGTCTGGTGGCGAAGGGCTGCATCAATGACGTGGAGTTTGGCGGGCTCTGGAGCACGACCGTTCTTCATTTGTGAGAATCCTACCGCGATGGTTTTCATCACCTGAGAGGTGATACCGTTTGAGCTGGCTGCAATTTCACTAGGTAATGTGCCGATCAAATCCTCGGCCACGTCGGCGCTTAGGATTTTCAAGGATTTAGGATTGGCGTAGAGGATCCTTCCGTCTGGCCCCTGAAGGATCATGAGATCCGGTGACCGATCGAGGATCGAGTTCAGCGTGCGGTTTCTTAAGGAAAGTTGGCGTTCGGATTCTGCGAGTTCTTGGGTTCTCTCGGCGACGGTGTTTTCGATGACCGCCGTTCTTCTGGAGAGAACCATCAGTAGAATGGCAACGAGTGTGGTGATCGTGAGCGCGAGTGCGAACAGAAAGGTTGGAAGCGGGCTTTTGTGTTCAGCGATCCATAGCATCGTTGGGTTGAACAGAATAGAGATCGAGTCGTTGCCAACTTGGAGCAAATATTGCTGAGTTGGGCGTCCACGGAGATCTTGATATGTAGGCAGTTCTGGAGTCTCGCGAAAGTTTGCGGCGCGATACGTGAGTAATCGATGGGATCCGTCTTCACGGCTTTTTCCCACTAAGACGTCGTAACTCATACTGAGTTGGTTCGACAGCGAGAAGTCGACAACGCTAGTGATCTCGGTGAAGGCGAGGACTAGATTTTCATCGCCTTTGACGGTTTTTGAACGTGCTCCATACCAGATGACATGTGCGAGTCTTCCTCCCTCAATAGGAACGTCCTCAAGCACGCCACCAGCGAGAACTCCTCGTGGTTTTAGGTCAATTCTTGAGCGAATTGCGGTTAGCCACTCTCCGTTAATTGCAGCAGTGAACGATTCGTCACCGACGACATCCAAGAGCTCCATCTGTGCGTTATCTTCGAAAGAATCGCCACTCAATAGAACCAAAGCGGAACTAGGTGCCATTTCCTCAATCGTTCTTGTGGCATCGGCTGTGAACCTTTGGAGCGTTTCTGTTTTATCTGAATCCTGGGAAAAGGCTTCTCCGAGCGCAATAACATCGCGACCGACGTAGCCAATACGGTCGCCGAGTCGCTCCCCCATCCGCAGCACGTCGCGGGTGACGAGCTCGCGTAAGTTATTCTGATTAGAGCGGTCTGAGAACTGATAGAAGACAAAGCTCGCGACAACCCCTATTAGTAGGGTCGCGATGGCCATCATGCTCCGACTGAGTCGATTCACAGACCGCGCGGGGGTACCGGCTGCTGATGTGCGCCTCTTGTTTTTTTGGGATGATTTGTCTGATGACATTGTGGTGTGCGTGGCGAAGCCAAGGCGTAGCCTAGGAGGCTTAACTTATTAGGTCATTAAAAACACCTTGGCTAGATTACTCGACTCCCAGAGCTAAAGAATAAGAAAGAGTTGTCTGATTGGCGAAGATAAAACGTGAAATTGGGTATAGGGTTATCAGGTTTTAAGAATATGGTGGAACTGAGACGACTCGTAATCGAACAATCTGGCCCCAAAAGAACTCATCAGTCTCTTTGAAATAGTGAATAAAATGGATCTTATCAACAAGTTACGGCAATTCCTTAGCGTCAATTCTGCAATCTCGCGAATTTGAGGAAGGCGTAAATATGAAGAAATATCGCAAAAAGATGGCTTAATGCACGAAATTCAGCGCTAATGACTTGCCAAGGAAGGGGCGATTGACGTTTCTTTATTTAACCGAAATAACTCGATACCTCTTGTCTTCTGAAATCCCCCTATTTACTTGTCAGATGATTCGTCCTAGGAATCGCACGCTATGAATATTACAGAAACGATTGATTTGGGAGATGCCACCCAAGTTCCCCGTGGAGAATCTCGATGTTTTGAGATTCGCGGTCGGCGGGTAGCTGTATTCCATCTTGATGATGGAGAAGTTCGAGCGATTGATGATTTGTGCAGTCATGCCGAGGCTTCACTAGCGGCTGGTGAGGTGGATGGCGCGTGTGTGGTTTGTCCTTGGCATGGGGCGAAATTTTCCCTTGAAACTGGTGAAGCAGTCACGTTACCGGCTACCGAGCCGGTGAGAGCGTATGATGTCCTCGTTGACTCAGGTCGTCTTCGATTACATTGGAGGGACTGAACGTAGGGATTCTAACCAGCATGAAATTTGAACCACTTTTTTTAATCCCTTCAAGGTTGCGCGGCGATTAGACGCAATTTATTAAATTTGTCATTGAGTTCCGAGTTTACGAGTTGCCACAAGGGGCAGTTTTCTAGGACATATTGCATTAAGAATTTTTTCCATGAGTGAACGCTATCAGATTAAAAGTAAAATTGGCCAAGGTGGTATTGGCGCAGTTTATCGTGCCCTAGATACCCACCTTCAGCGTGACGTTGCGATCAAGCGATTGCTCCCGCCAGAAGAGAGTGAGTCCTTTGATGATGACCCAACCCAAGGTTTGCTGCGTGAGGCGACAACGCTCTCGACACTACAGCACCCGAACATCGTCTCTGTCTATGACGTGGGTAAGGATGATGACGGTGCCTTTGTCGTCATGGAACTCGTCGATGGCGAGACTTTTGAAGAGGTCGTCCAGCGTGGGTTAATGACCATGGAGGACTTTACCGAGCTTGTTGGTCAATCGCTTGAAGCATTGATTGCGGCGCAGGATAAGAACCTCGTTCACCGTGATATCAAGCCAACGAACTTGATGGTGAAGTGGTTGCCCAGTGGACGCTTTCAGTTCAAGTTGCTCGACTTTGGTCTAGCAAAATTCAGTCCACGTCCATCGAAGCAAACCATCGGTCTCGGTGATTCGATTCTTGGTTCGATTCACTTTATGGCGCCAGAGCAGTTTGAGCGCCGCCCGTTAGATGGTCGCACTGACCTCTATGCGATCGGGTGTATTTATTACTTTGGCCTGACGGGGCGCTACCCGTTTGATGGCGATACAGCGGCTGAAGTGATGGCTGCGCACTTGCAGCATAATATTAAGCCGGTTCACGATTTCCGCTCTGACCTGCCTCGGCGCTTCGCGAACTGGGTGATGTGGTTAGTCAGTCGTGAGGTGGAAGACCGCCCTCGCGATGCGAAGCACGCCTTGGACGTTTTCCTTAACCCGAACGCAACGATCCCAGGTGGGCAAACAGGTCGGCTCGTGGTTCCTAGCACAGGCTCGGTGAATCCCGGAACGTCAGTAGTCGGCGAGCCTCCTACTGGAGCTGTACGTCCAGCGACTACAGCGTATATAAATCCCGCTACCGGGCAGATTGCCCCAGTGGGCGGTCCAGGTACGCAGCGAGTGAATCCATTGACCGGTGAAGTGGAAACGTTGACTGGCAGTGTTCCAGTCACCACGCAGAGCTTCGCAGCTGCTCCGGTAAATATGAAGAAGCGCTGGGTAATGGTCGGCGGATTGGCTTTGGTGACCCTTATCGGTGGCATATTTTTGATCGGACAGCTCGCGGATAATTCGGAGAAGAGGCGTGATGCAGTGCTTGAGTTTCTCGAAGCTGAAGATCCCGCCACCTCGCGCGAACAGGCAGAAGAATTGGTGGAGTTTTTGAACCCATCGAGGAAAATCAAAATCAAAGACCGCGACGCCTTGATCTCACGCGTCGAACTTGCCTTGGAGGAAGCTGAAGGCGATGAAGTAAATAGCGATCTTCGGGAAGCCCTGGAGTCGGCCAAGAGCAGCTCATTGAAAGAGCAGTTGATGAAGATCTTGACGCGTCGTGGAGATCAGGATTCCTTCAATATCTTTTTGGGAATCGCCCGTGGTGGTGAAGCTGACAGGGCTTCTGACTATGCGGCTCAGGCTGCAGCTGGTCTGATTGCGGCTACCTCGGGGTCCGAGAGAGTCAAAGGAGCGATCGATTTGATCGACTTGATGCGGACGTCAAAGAGCTCGGCCGTTCAGCGACGGGTTGAGGCAGGCTTGCAAATGATTCTTGAAGTGATGCCAGTGTCGGATCGCGGGGCCTTGGTTAGTGAGTTGGAACGCAGTCTCGACGATGACGTGGATGTTACGGCGCGTCAGGCAGCGGTGCGTTTACTGGGATTAACCGGCACCCCGACTGCTGCTGCAGAATTGAAGAAAATTATCGAAGGCAGCCGAGAGGAATTGAAGATGCAGGCGGTAGGTGCCCTTGGTGCATGGCCCGATGACAGTCAGGTGGATATTTTATTCGATATCGCTGCCAATGCGCAAGAGAAGCAGATGCGTGATCTTGCATTCGATACCTATATCCGTGCTATAGCTAATCCACGAGAAGGACGCACGGAAACCGAGTGGAAGTCATGGTGGCAACGCGCATTTGCTCTGGCTGGATCTGATAGCCAGAAGAAATTGTCCGTGCTCAATGGTTTGGCGAACGTTCCTTATGAATGGGCGAAGGATTTGCTCAAACCTCATGAGCGAGACCCTAGGATGAAAACCTATCTGGATAAGGCGAAGATTCAGATCGACGCTGCGATTAAAAGGAAAGCTCAACAAGATCGCATCAAACGCGGTCAATAATACCAGTTCTTAATCGCCATTTAATACGCCTCCTGGCGAATTGATCTCTATGCTTCTTCACATAGGGCAATTTGTGGGAGTTGACCCAGTGAGACGAAATGGCGAAGGGCCTCGATAACACCCTCGCCCTCAGGTGAGGAGGCGATGTATCCTCCGTTTTTGATGACGTGGGATTTTACTTCGATGACGGCATTTGAAGGACACGCAATCATGTCGGCGACGTCTCGACGTAGCTTTGTGACATCATTAAAGCTGTCACCAATGGCGAATACGGATGAGGGGGGCACGCCGATCGATTGAGCTAAAAATTGCAGGCTACTGCCTTTGGTGAATTGGCGATGACTGAAGCGGAGGTAAACAGAATTTCGCTCGTAGTGGAGATCGCCAGCGGCTGGTTTGATAGTTTCGATGAACCTGCAAATGGTGTCCATCTCATCATCGTGAGTTGCGATAACGCCGCAGGGTTCTTCGATCGATTCGATGAACTGAGCGCTGGTTGATTTTGTGACGAACTCACGCACGGCTCTAATGATCTTCTTCGATTTGCGGAACAATTTCACGTGGGCTTTTTCACATTTGTGGTTCCAGTCGCCAAGGTCAACCCAGCGGTTGAAGTTGTTGAGCAGGTAGACTTCTCGTTCTCGTGCAATCAAGAAATCTGGAAGTGACGGAAGCCGATGATGGACAAACCCTTCCATCGTGTGAGTGACTGTGCGGCCCGTGTTAACCGTCCATCTAACACCCTGCGAGCGGAGCGAGTCCAAGGTGTCCGAAAGTTCTTCGAGGATGGGGTCTGGTCGCCGGCTGTCTACGAGTGTCCCATCGAAGTCAATCGACAAGAGAGCTGTAGGGGCGGAGTTGGGCATGACTTAATGACTTAAGGGGGGGCTTCAGGAAAATACTGGAGCGTTGGTGATTTGCCATAGTCGATACGCGAGGAAGCTGAGCAAGGTTACTTGCGCGACTAAGTAGAAAATGGTGGCGATCATGGCGACGTGCTTTGTTGGGGCTTCGGCAGCGGAATCTGCACCTCGACGTAGTCGGCGAAGCGATTTCTCACCGAGGGCAATCAGACAAAAAGCAAGTGGTGCCACCCACGCCATCATGAAGCGGTCGCCGTCGCCGACTTGGGTATACCAGCCGTGGAGCATGGCGTACATGGCGAAGCTACCGCACACAAAGATCGCCTGCGGACCGATTTCGAACCATGGGCTGAGGTTCACCGTAGTGTCGGTCTTTCGTCGGATATGAGATTTTTGCCACCAGCCGAGGCCAACTAAGACGATCGCCGGTAGTCCTATGAGGAACAAATGCCACCCGCGTGCGGGGAGGATTTCACGCCATGCTTTCTGATCACTCGGTGATTGCGCGATCTTGGTCTTGCGGGGTGCGAGGAAGCGCTTCACTTGCATCCATGTGCCGTCGGTAAGGCGCATTCTTGCGGTGGCTAAGTCATGTGATTTGAAATAATTGCTGGCGGACGGCTTGGTCTCCGGTGTGAGTGTAGCGAGCTTCTCTGCTGTATTATGATTTGCCATCCAATGATACCCTTCTTCAAAACTGTCCATCCACATCCAGTAGCTGGGGAAGCTATGGGTTGCGGAGCCGAAGCGCTCATATCGGTAGCTCATGCTGGGCGCATTGATGAAGAGAAACGCGAACGCGAAAAGTAAGGTGCCGAACAGATGGTTCTGCCAGCTCCAGCGGCTTTTGGGACGAAGGCCAACACCGCCGAATAATCTAGGGAGCACCGCGGCGAGAAATCGATAGCCGGTGACGCCAAAGAACGCGGCGATCAGCGGGAGCATGGATCCTTTGGTCAGGTATCCCAATGCGCTCACGATGCCGAACAGTAGATACAACCATAAGGCGTTCTTCTTGATCAGTCCGAGTGCACAAATGAAGCTGAGTAGAAAAAAAGCATAGTAGAGAGGTTCGGGTTGGAAGAAAACCGCTCGAGGGAGAAATGCGCCAAACCCAGCGATAATCACGAAGTTAACTGTCGCCAAGATCGACCAACGCAGAGCAAGAAGGATTCCGATGACTGAGATGAATATCGCACTGAACCCTAAGTTCCAACGCTTACCAGCAGTGAAGAAATTGTCATCGTCTTCACTGGAAAATGTCGCAGCGACGCGTGGCCAGAACGGTTGCACGACCCCTTCCGAGTAGTGAGGCATCCATTGCCAGAGCGACTTGCCGATTCCTTTTTCAACTTTCCAATCAGCACGCTCAGAGGCGATGCGAGCCAACTTCATGTTGTGCATCTGATCGGATTTCTGAGGATTTTGATTGGTGGTCTCAATGAGCTCGGCACCGAGCTGGAGAAACAGTGCGGCCAGTCCTGCCATGATGATGGCGATAATGCCAAGACGTATCATTGGCGACTTGACCAAGGGCCAGCGCAGCGATGGATTGCGGTTTGGACGAGGATCTTCGGTAGCTTTTGCGGATGGCTGGGATTCGGACACTGAGCGAACATTAGACAATCCAAGCCAGCGCGCAAAGTGGGATTTTCCATGACGACGAATTATGCCAAGATCGACATGCAAATTTTCCTCTGAGGATGTAGCTTTTGCTTGGCGAGAAGGAATCGCCTCATCATGAACGTGGTTCAAAGTGTGGAGGCGCGCTCTTTGTGCATCCGCACCCACCAGCGCAGGCGCTGCCGTTGCGAGCTTTGCGTCGCTTCCGAGCATAACGCACGCAGAGCACGACAAGGGTGATCATCACGATGGTGATGGCGGCGATGGATTGTAGTTCTACAGGCATGGTTTAAACAATGTGACTGACGATCATAAAAGTGACGAAAGCCGCTATCCAGGCGAAGACGGTCATGTAGCCCAGCTGAAAGATAGGCCATTTCCAAGAGGAGGTTTCGCGGCGCACCACGGCGAAAGTGGCGATGCACTGTTGCGCGAAGACATAGAAAACGAGGAGCGAGGCGCAGACGGGAATCGAGAAAATCGAAATGCCGTCTGGCGATTCAGCGGCGGCCAGTTTACTGCGCAGCGCGGGTTCGTCCTCTTCGTCTTCGACGCTGTAAATGACGCTCATGGCGGCAACGAATTGCTCTCGTGCGAGGAAAGACCAGATGACGGCGCTTCCGATTTTCCAGTCGTAACCTAGCGGCTTCATGATGGGTTCAATCATTTTTCCGGTACGCCCCATGATGGATTGTTCCAATGCAATGTCCTTGGGTGTTTCCGGGTCGGCGGGTTTGGGAAAAGTGGACGCGGCCCAGATGAGGATGGATAATGCGAGAATGATAGTTCCCGCGCGCTTGATGAAGATACCGGCTCGGTCGAGCAATTGTTGGACAATCAGTTTCCAACCCGGAAGGCGATAGGGGGGGAGCTCGATCATGAATGGGCTTGCGTCACCCTTGGCGATGGTTCGTTTGAAGATGGCGGCGAATAGGAAGGCTCCCAATGTGCCGAGACCGTAGAGGGCGAACATGAGTCCGGTTTGAATCCAGATGTCGTTGTCTGCCTCAGGCACCATCAGCTTGATCAAAATCCCGTATACCGGGAGGCGGGCGGTGCAACTCATCATCGGGGCGACGAGAATGGTCACCAGCCTATCCTTCTCATTTTCAATGGTTCTCGTCGCCATGATGCCAGGAATCGCGCAGGCGTAGGAGGACAACAGCGGGATAAACGATTTTCCGTTGAGCCCGACACGTGCCATTAGGCGATCCATGATGAACGCCGCACGTGCCATGTAGCCCGAGCTTTCGAGAATGCCGATGAACAGGAAGAGGATGAGAATTTGCGGGAGGAAGACCAGCACGCCGCCGACACCGGCGATCACGCCGTCGACGAGAAGGTCGCGAAGGTCACCTTTACCAAGTAAACTGCCTACCCAATCGCCCAAGATAGCGAAGCCGTTTTCGATCCAATCCATCGGCGTCTCGGCGAGTGTAAACATCGAGAAGAACATTGTTGCCATCACGAGGATGAACACCAGCCATCCTAGAATTGGATGAATCAATACCTCATCCAGTTTGTCGCTAACACTTAAGCCGTCCGGGCGGTTTTCGCCACGCAGAGAGGCAGCGGAGATTCTACTAATGGCATCGTAGCGAGCGGCAACGATGCGGCTTTCCACTGGCGTCGGATGTTGCTTGAGCGTGGCGTCGACGAGAGGTGTGATCTTTCTGAGGATCTCATTGTCGAGGCAGTTAGGGTGCGAGGGGTCGCGCATCGCTCGATCACCGATGATCGTCAATGCATGGGCACGCGGATTGATGGTGTTGTGAGCGGCCAGCACATCGGCGGTTTCACTCAACAGTTGGGTAAGGTCGTCGTCGGTCGTCCAAACTCTTTCGACGGGCGTGTAGGATTTTTTGGCCATCGCTTGCTTCAGCTCGGCAATACCTATTTTCGCGTTCGCTTGGCAGGGGATTACCGTTACGCCACCGAGGCTCTCGCTCAGTGCTTCGGGGTCTATGCGCTGCTTGTTCTCCTCGACCACATCGATCATGTTGAGCGCGATGATGACCGGAAGCCCGAGATCGATCACTTGCAGGACGAGGTAAAGGTTGCGCTCGAGGTTTGAGGCGTCGACCACGCAAATCACCACGTCTGGGCGAGGGATGCCGCTGAGGTCTCCGAGAAGAACGTCACGGGCGACGCGCTCGTCTTCCGAGCGCGCAGAGAGGCTGTAGGTGCCGGGGAGGTCGAGGATTGCCACTTTCTCGCCATGGAGTGTGCGAGCCTCGCCGACCTTTTTCTCGACGGTCACACCGGGGTAGTTGCCGACTTTCTGGCGTAGTCCGGTAAAGGCGTTGAAGAGCGTGGTCTTCCCGCTGTTGGGATTGCCGACGAGAGCGATCTGACGAGGGGACGCGGACATCGTTAAGTTGGGAGGATAAAGGGTGGTGGGTTCAAGCGGGCTGGACGGAAATTTCCGCTGCCTCGCGTTTGCGAATGCTCAGTTTGTAGCCACGGACTTCGAGTTCAATGGGATCGCCCATGGGCGCACGGCGGATCACCGAGATCTTGGTGCCTGGAAGAATTCCCATCTCTTGTAGCCGTTGCATGCCGGGTGCGTCTGATAAGATCGCAAGCACCGTGCACGATTTGTGCGGGGCAATCTCAGATAGTAGAGTGAGCTTGGTCATGGGTTAGAAAATTTTCGACCTGCGTTTAGTCGGATGATTGCATTCACTTCTACGCCTATGCCGAACTTTAGATCAGTACGTATTCCGCGGAAGAAACGTCTACTCAACGACGATGCTCATGGCGAGTTTGCGACTCAGCGCGACGCGTGATCCACAGACCGTGCACACGGTGCTCCCGCCTTTGGAAATCTTCGTCACTTGTGCGTTCTCGCAGAACCCCATTTCGCGCAGGCGATGGCAGGTTCCTTGGCAGCCGGTGAGCGCTACAACACGACAACGAATGCCTGCTGAAGCGTCGAAAAGTGTCTTCGAAGCATCACTAGCAGTGGCTTTAGGTTCACGTGGACGAGAGAAAAACATCAAACGATGGGTTACAGTTGAGACTCAGTATCATCAAGGAGTGAGGAAAACGCAAGAGTGGATTTCGAAATTCGGCAGATCTTTGAGCCTGTGTGTTGAGATTGTGGAAGTTAAGAGATTTTCATATTTAAGAAAACTTAACAAAAAGCATTGACCATTTTAGAGAAATGGGTATCCCTTGTGTATGCAATGCGCAGTCACCACAACATCTAGCTATTGGGATAAACATGTTTCCTCATTGCTGAAAGACCGCATTCCACGCAGAACCGCTACGAATGTGAAGTTTTCGTCCTCAAACCGCGACAAATCGCCTGCCAAGCAGTTCGGTCGTCGCCGTTTCCGCGAGGGGCTACTGAACATGGTAACTACAGTGGGTTCAGCAAGTCGCGATTAATCGCTTCTTATGGAATCAGGAAGCTCCGTCGATCTTTGATCGAGATTGGGCGGAATTTATTCGCGCTTTTCCGTCTCTTGATGCGTAATCACTGAGAACACCGCAGTACGGTTTTTCATTATTATTCAAAACAAGTAGACCATGATTTCCAAGCTATCCGACGATATTGTCCTTCATCCGGAGAAACGAACCTTCCCACCATTTAGCCTCGAGCGTTTGTTGCGCTCTGTTTTCGATCCGACCGACGGCTGCAAGATCTGCGTCTTGATCGATCTGGAAAACACCGATCTGATCAAAGATTTTGCCTTCATGGATGAGGAGGGGCTTGAGGTTCAGAAGAACGCTTACAAGCATTTTTACCTAAGTTTGAAAGAGGGCGTGATGAATGATCTTGGGATGACCGGCGGTGAAATGTTCACTTTCAAGCCAACCTACGGCAGTAACCTCGACCTCCAAGACGAGTGCTGGAACACCGATGGTGAGCAACTCAGCCTCGATAAGGACATCTATTCTCATTACGATATCATTCTCTGCATTTCCACCTGGTCGGCGACGGCGCCACTCACGGCGAAGTGCAAGGAGTTTGGATTCCGTGGGGCAACGCTCCACGGCGTCAATGATGTGATCCTTAACAGCGGACTCGCCGTTGATTACGACGAGGTCAGTGCCGATGCCGAGAAGATTCGCCTTGCGATGACAAAAGCGGATTCCGTCGAGATCGACTTCACCCTTGAAGACGGTCGCGTGCTTACGGCATGGCTTGGGCTTGATGGTCAGGAGGCGCAAAAAAGCCATGGCTTGTGTCGGGGAAAAACTCCAGATGTGGCGAACTTGCCGGCTGGCGAGGTTTACTTCGTCCCCATAGATGCACGTGGACAATTCCCGATGAAGTATGAGGATGGCACGCTTGGTGTGCTCGAAGTGGTTGATCGTTGTATCGTTAGCTCGACGCTTATCGAGGGTCGCCAATCGACGATTGACGCACACAACGAGCGTCTGAAAGACGATCCGATGACGGGAACCCTCGGTGAGCTCGGGTTTGGAACGCAGGTCCTTCCTGTTTCGTTGTCGGACATTCAGGACGAGAAAGTGCTAGGCACCTGTCACTTGGCCACTGGGCGCGATGACCATCTTGGCGGAGATATTGTTCCCAGTATGTTTAAGAAGCATGAGAATTCGACACACGACGACATTCTCTTTGCCCCACACAAGACTCCGAACTTTGATATCAGTGAGGTGCGGATGAACCGTGGTGGAACTCAGGAAATCATCATTCAGCACTTCCGTCCGAGCGAGTATATCCTCAACGCCGCACGCGGAATTGTTCCTGTAGAAGCCTAAGTTCGCGATCAATAATTTCGACTAACCTTTCGCCCGGACGGTGATCTCCGTTCGGGCGTTTTCTTTGTGATGAATCCAACAAGTTACGAATCGTCCAAGCTGCTCAACGAATACCTGCTCTTCCACTACGGAAGTCGTAGCGAGATGCAGGCGGGGTATCCAGTGCCGCTGGAAGGGCTAAACTTCCCGCTGCGCACGGCGGTTCCAGCTTTAGAAAAGGGTGGTGCACGTGCGCTAGATCTCGGCTGTGCAGTTGGCCGTTCGACCTTCGAGTTGGCTCGCGCTTATGATGAGGTGATTGGGATCGATTTTTCACAAGCCTTCGTCGACGCGGCAGAGAGGATTTGCGACGAAGGATCGCTGAATTATCAGATTTTAGTGGAAGCGAGTCAGACGCTTCCCGCCAGCGCGATGGTGCCGGATGGTGTTGATCCATCACGTGTGAGATTCGAGCAGGGCGACGCGATGAATCTGCGAGACGACTTGGGCGCGTTTGATTGTGTCCACGCAGCCAATCTGATTTGCCGATTGCCCGATCCGCTGAAATTGATCACACGCTTTCGCGATCTAGTGCGGGAGGATGGTTTGCTCGTATTGGCGACGCCGTTTACGTGGTTAGAAGAGTTCACGCCTCGTGAAAACTGGTTGGGAAGCGAAAAGCAGAGTGGCTTTGATGCACTCGGCGAATTACTTGATGCAGATTTCGATCTTCTTTCCGCGACTGACGAACCCTTCCTCATCCGCGAAACCGCCAGAAAGTATCAGTTCACGTATTCGAAGCTCAGCGTCTGGAAAAGACGGGGGTGATATCAAGAAAGATAGGTAATTCCTCGGAAGGATTTATCGTCAAACGAGTTTCCCCGTTGGGAGGGATGCGTTTCACGCGTCCGTGGACATTCTGCTTGTGTGGGCTACGCGGCTGGAAGCCACGGCCACGATTTTGTGCGACATGGTCGCGTATAGCCCCGATATAATGGGGCACGCGATTAGATTTGGAGGGTGGGTATCGAATGATTCGTGTGATTGTATTAGATTTGCCTAGTATTGTATGAGCGGTGCGGATTACAGAGAAACTGTCTGTCGTGATATTAGCCAATGAAAAACATGAAGTCATCTGTGGTATTGCTCTCGATTTTGTTGATCGCTGGAGGCTGTTCGCGAGGTATCGAGCCATCGCACTCGACCGAGATAGATGTCGAGCTTTCGGATGAAAATGGGCGACCGGTGGTTGGTGGGCGGGTTGAGTTGTTCTTCTACCACCTCTTGGACGAGAAGGCGAAGATCCATCGAGGACAAACAGACAGTGAAGGAAGATTCAGTGCTCGAGATAAGGTTGTTTCCAGTGTGCAGTTCAAGGCGCACATGGGTTCTATGGAGTAGAAATAGAACGGCTACTGATCCGTAGCGAGGTCGATGGGGGAAAGATAAGAAATTTTCCCCTTCCTATTGTGATGCGGAGAATATTGGAGCCCCGAGCGCTCTTAGCTCGCAAGGTCAATCGAGCGATTCCTGAGGATGAGAAATGGATTGGGTTTGATTTAGAGGCAGGGGACTGGGTAGGTGAGTTTGGCGACGGTCGTGTCGCGGATTTTGAGGTGAGGTTTAAGAATGAGTTTGTCGGTTATCAACTCTTTATGGGCGAAGAAGAGGGATTGAGAAGAACGCAGGCTGACTTCGATGACCCCAACCGCTATCGTGAAAGAAGTAAAACGTTCAATCGTTTCTACGAATCCACTAAAGAATTAACCGTAGAATCTGCATTACGCCATTCCTCTGGAAAGTGGGAGGCGGAGTTGGAGTTTCGTTTTTCGGGGCGTTATGAAGGGATTCTTGAGGTAGTGGATGAATACCACTCCTACTCAGGTTTAAAAATGCCGAATAGTGCGCCGGATCAAGAGTATCGGAAGACCGTAGTGATTGAGGGCGAAAATCACACCGCGGTGCCAGTGGAGGAAAAAGGGTATTTCCTGCGGGTGCGTGAGCAGACTGATGAAAATGGAGAACTTGTTTCCGCCAATTACGCGAAGTTTTTTCAAGCCCTTAAACTCGATCCTCGCGGCAGGATTGAGTTTTCCTACGCGTTTAATCCCGACCCGAACGACCGTAATCTTGAGTTCGATTCGGATAAGAATTTATTCACGGGCTTAGAGCCAAATGAACGAGTCACGGAGCCGTAGTTTGTTTCGGCAAGAGACTGACGAGCCCTTCCTCATCCGTGAAACCGCGAGGAAGTATCAGTTCACCTACTCGAAGCTTAGTGTCTGAAAGCGGCGGAGGGAGTGACTTGCCGGACGCTTTCAAGCGTCCGTGACTTTGAGCTGTGTAGGCTTCGCGGTTGGAAGCCACGGCCACGATAGTGTGCGAAGTGAATTTAGCTTGAGGGTTCCGTAATGTTATTCGGTAGCGTAAGGAAAGTTACGGACGCTTGAAAAGCATCCCTCCCAGAGGGTGCGCTACGCGCGTCCGTAACGTTTTCCGGCTTCGCTGTCATACCGGTTTCGAATAAAAACATGACTGTTCGCCGCGCACAAGTAGCTCACTATCAACCAACTCTCCGCCCGATCGCGTCAGATCAATACCAAGATTTGGTATCAGTTTAACTCCTTAATGCGCAGATTGCGGAATTTGTAGACTGCGCCTTTTTCGCCGTGGTGCTGGATGCCGATAACGCCAGTGGCATCTTTGTCATCCTCGACTTCGGTGGTGACGACGCCATTGACCTCGATCTTGATTTTATTGCCCTTACAGGTGATGCGATAAGTGTTCCAATCATTGCGTTTGAAGGTGTCGCCAGCGCGGTTGCGGAAGGCTGCCTCGCTTTCGGCATTCCCCTTGATCGGACTGATGAACCATTTTCTCCGTCCTTCGTCGTAGAGTCCGCCTGACCATCCGCGATTTGGGTCGCCATCGACTTCAGCTTGGTAACCGAAGACTTTGCCGGGTTCCGCGTGAGCGCGAAACATGATGCCGCTGTTGGCTTTACCTTCAGGCAGAAGGATGTCGGCTTCAAAAACGAAATCGCCGTAGGTTTTCTCGGTGACGAGAAAAAATTTCTTATCGGCCTTGAGATGGATCTCTCCATTCACGATTTCGACATTTCCCCATGTATAGGGGTTTTTCCATCCTTCGAGGGTCTTGCCATCAAAGAGCGGCGTGAAGTCTTCTGCGACAAGTGCCGGAGCAAGTGTGAGGCAGCAAAGGGCGGCGATGAGTGATTTTGGTGTTTTCATAGACGTGGATAGATAGCAATAAAGGGAGAGTCCTAAATGATCAATACGCTGGTATTATCGTTGATCACACAAAAAAATGGTCGAGAAAATTTTATGCATTAGAGATGTTAAAACGGATTTGGCTTCGCGGCTGGAAGCCACGGCCACTGTATTTTGCGGACGCGTTTAAGGTCTGAGTCTCACGCGATTGGGTGGAGGTGAAGGAAAGTCACGGAGGATCGAAAACCACTAGTGTCCAAAACAAGTAATTGAAAAAGCCTCCTTGAAGGAGTGAAATCGGGGTGAAATGAAAAACCAACCCCACCCACAACAAGGAGGCCGGAGATGAGTGTAGTCACTTCGAGCTTATTCAGCCAACTGCTTTCTCTGGTAA
>JAGXGH010000005.1 GCA_024636835.1 Verrucomicrobiales bacterium
GTCTGGATGCCTTCCATTTCCTTGAACTTGAGAAGGTTGGCTTCGGCGCCGGTGGTGAGGGTTTGGCTCTCGCTCTGGTAGTGGTCGATGATGAGTTCGCGGACTTCCTGGTGGGTCATGAGTGGCAGCACTTTTTCTGCGATGCGGTTCATGTTGCGGTAGGACCCTTGGAGCTTGAACGAGGGTTCGGTGCGGTAGGCGTCTTCCTGTGCGGCGGACGCGATGTATTGGAGATTCACCCGCAGTATGGTGTCGCGCACGGTGTAGAGGTGGCGGGTGACTTTGACCATCTCGTCGATCTCGGCGGGCGTGTAGTTGGATTCGAAGTCGACGCCTTCCTGGCTGCCGGATTCGACGATGCGCATGATGGCGTAAACGTCTTTCTGGCTGCGGCTGGAGAGTTTGGAGAGAACGGGGTTGGACGTGAGTGAGTTCTCGACGTAGGACGCTTTGAATGCGGATTCATGGCCGCCGAGGATGTCGCCGAGGTTGTAGGTGTCGGCGCGGTTGGCGAGCATGTCGGGGATCTGGAATTTTCCACCGGACTCGGTGTAGGGGTTGCCCGCCATGACGACGGCGACCTTTTTACCCCGTAGGTCATAGGTGCGCGCCTTGCCGTTGTAGACACCTTCGATCTTGCGTTGAGCGTCGCAGAGGGAGATGAATTTTTGTAGAAACTCGGTGTTGGTGTGCTGGATGTCGTCGAGATAGATCATCACGTTGTCACCCATCTCGAGTGCGAGGTTGAGTTTGTTGACCTCTTCGCGGGCGGACATGTTCGGTGCCTCGCCGGGGTCGAGGGAAGTGACGCTGTGACCAAGGGCGGGGCCGTTGATCTTCATGAAGGTGAGGCCCAATCTGTTAGCGACGTATTCCATCAAGGTGGTTTTGCCGTAGCCGGGTGGTGAGACGAGCAGGAGCATGCCCATGCGGTCGGTGCGGGTGTCGACTCCGGCGGTGCCGAGCTGCTTGGCAAGGTTGTCGCCGACGATGGGGAGGTAGACGTCGTTGATGAGTTTGTTGCGGACGAAGGAACTCATGACGCGCGGCTTGAACTCGTCGAGTCGCATGCTGTCGCGCTTGGCTTCGGTGAGACGTTTTTTCTCCTGCTGGTAATGCTGGAAGGTCGGGACGTCGCGATGCTCGAAGACGCGGAGTTTTTCGAGGATGGCGATGTAGTCGCCCTGATAGGTGGCGTTTTCGAGGACGCCGTGCGACCCTTTCATGCCGGTGAGGCTGACGGCGGTGGGGACGTCGATGACGAGGCGGTGCTCGTAGCCTCCACGGGCGAGGTGGGCGGCGGCTTCGAGGAGCCAGACGTTGGACGTGGTGTGGTTGGGTGAGGTGTTGTGGACGTAGTCGGCCGGGAGGGTGGAGGTGTGGTAGCCTGTGAGCCAGTCGAGGGCGGTGGCGAAGGTGGTTAGGGGTGCTTGGTTGGGTGACTGGAGTTGTGCTTGGCTTGGCGGCTGGAAGCCACCGCCACTTTGGAGCAGTTCGTCGAACTCGTTGTCGAGGTTCTTTTGGACGAGGAAGGTGCGGAAGGATTTGAGGAGGGCGTGGGCCTCGGCGGAGACGTGGAATTCTTCGGAGGTGGAGAGCTCGTTGTAGAGGTAGGTGGCCGCAGAGCGGGCGAGTAGCTGGTAGCGGGTAGCGGGAAGCGAGGGTTGGTTTGCGTCGCGTTGCGACGGGGATGTGGTGCCGCCCGACACGTGCGGATTATAGAGATGGTCGGCAGCTTCCAGGGCGGTGGTGAGTTTTTCGATGAGGTCGGCTTTTTCGCCGTCGGCGGAGAAGGTGGAGCGCATGCGGCGATGGGATGCCATGCGCTGGGCGAAGTCTTCGCGCCCGGACCAGGTGAGCCAGAAAAGGATGGCCAGGGAACGGATGCGCGGCGGTGAGGAAAGGACGCCGAGTTTTTCGCGGATGGGAAGGAGGGCCTCGACGATGGCGGTGGCATCGACGTCGTGCACGCCTTTGGTGTAGCCTTCGGCGTAGCGGGTTTGCATGAAGCGTTGGACGCTTTCGAGTAGCGAGGGGCTGGTAGCTGGTAGGGAGGGGTCCGAGGTGGAGGTTTTTGGTGATTTGGTTGTGGAAGTGGTGGTGTCATCGCTCGGTGGGCGCGAGGGCGCACCCACTCCGTTGGGGAGCGCAGCGTTGCTGCTTTTTAGAAACTGGTAGGCTAGGTATTCGGCGCGATAGACGCCGCGGTTTTCGGAGACGACTTCCTGATCCCAGACGTCGCGGGTGGCGAGGAAGGATTCGTCGGTGATGGCTTCGAAGAAGTTGGTGCCGCCGAGGTGGAACCCCATGACGTCATCGCGGGCGATGACGGTGAGCTCGAGCTCCTGGGTGTTTACCGAGAATGCGTGTTTGCCGAACTTGAGGACGTTCTGGCCGTCGATGAAGAGATCCTTGCGGTCTTTTAAGGCACGGACGGCGTCTTCGCGGATGGTTTTGAGACGGGTTTGGATGTCGTCGGCTTTGACCGACTCGTCCATCCCGGTGAGCTCGTCGATGATGTCGCGGACTTTGTCGATCATCAGATCGCCGGCGAAGTAGCCGTTGATCTCGTTGATCTCCTTGAACCCGGAGAGACGGTTTTTGATGCCGCCAAGAATGCGCTCGGCTGATTTGACGAGGGTGTTGGCACGTTTGTTGCGCTTCTCGTTGATCTGCTGCTTGCGGGTATCGAAGGCGGCGTAAACTTCCTCACGCTTGTCGCCGAGTTCTTCGATGTATTCGTCAAACTCGGCGAAGCGACCTTCCAACTCTTCGAGCTGGACCATGACTTTGGTGAGGTATTCGTCGCACTTGTCGGCGGTGTCGCAGAGGTCGAGGTAACTGCTGACGGCTTGGCCGAGCAATTTCACCTGGGCACCGAACTGACCTGCACCTTCAACTTTGGAGAGAGCTTTGCGCTTGTTCTTCAGCTCGACGCGGGTGGCGTTGAGCGTGGCGTAGATGGTCGAGATGCTATCGATGATCCTCGTGGTCTCGGTGGCGTCTTCGATTTTGAGGTTACTGACCACGTCGATGAGCATTTCCAGCTCGCGCCCGGCATCGTCGATCTCTTTGCCGAGTGCATCGGCGTCGATGACTTTGGTCAACTTCGACACGGCGGCACCGTTTTCGTTCACCTTGGTGCGGTAGGGGTCGAGCGATTCTTCGAGTAGGAGAAAGTCGACGGTTTTCCCGGAAACCATGTCGGTGGCATCGCTGACGCGGTTTTCCAATTGATCGACGAAGTCGGTATCGATGTAGCGCACTTCTCGCAGGCCGATGACTTCACCGCGTAAGGTGCGCAGTGCGCCGAGTTGTTTGACGAACCCGAGGATATCATCTGGCGGCGAGTGTTCGGCATCGCGCAGTAGACGTTCGGACGACTTGGAGATTTCGGCAATCCGGTCGCCGGCTGACTGACGGAGACGGCGGACTTTATCGAACTCGCTGATGGCGGAGTTGGCGGCCTCGTTGATCTGTTTGAGCGGTTCTGCGAGGTTGTGGGCTTCCGGTTTGGCAACCCAGAAATAGGCGTCGATGACATCGCCAGTGCGCTTGACCAGATCGATGTAGAGATCGCCAAACGAGTCGTCCTTGGCGAGGAGTGTGAGGATTTCCCGGCAATCCGCCATCGCGCTGACGAGGTCGGGGTTACCGATTTTCGCGAGGAAGGAGTCGCTGCTCGTTTGCTGTGAAACGACGGCTTCATCGCTGAGATACGGCGTCTGCCAAACTTGTAGCGTATGGTATTTCTGCGGTTGGTCTTCGGTTTTGAAGTAGATGAGCTCGCCGCTATCGAAGACGGAGTACCCGCTGCAAAGCACCGGGTTGTCGATGCCGCGTTGGATGAGGTTGTAGCTGAGCAAGACGTAGTCGCCGGTCTCGCGGTTGTAGAAAACGAACAGCGTGTCCTCGCCATTGGCGGAGATGACACGACGCTCGAAGCGCATGTTGAACAAGCCGTGATCGAAGGTTTTTTTCTCACCACTAAGCAAGTAGTAGCCGTTGGCGAAGATAACGCCGTGATCGTCCGGGAGGAGGACGCAGGAATCTCCGATGGCATCGATGCGTGTGACCTCGCTGGTCTTTTCGTTGAAGATGAAGTGGCGGGTTTTTTCCTCGCGGTAGGGACGGATGCGAAGAAGGACGAGGTGGCCAATCACGGCGTAGTCGATCTCGGCGTCGTCGAGGGTTTGGTCGACCTCGTCGACGGGCTCTGAGTAGATGCCAGCGCCGTCGGAGGTGTTGTCTTCGATTTTGATGGTGAGATCGCCGCCGACGGTTTCGACGAAGACTCTGTCCTCGATGGAGACGTGTGGGAACTCGCCTGACCGCTGCATGTCGCGGTTGGCGCGTTTCCAATCGAACTCGTGCTGAGCGGGGAAGGAATATTCGTGGTCGAAGCGGTTGCCGAGGTATTCGAGTGTGCCGTCGCCTTTGACGAGCCACTTGAAGGTCTTGATGTCGGTGACCTCGCGACCGATCCGCATCGCCATATAGAGGTTTGGCCCGATGCTGCGGAATTTTACGAACGAGGTGTTTTTGTAGTATTTGTAGAGGTAGCCGAAATCCTCTGCGAAGGTGCCGCTGCCCGCTCGGCCGGTGAGCACGGATTCAGGCTCGACTACAGTGAATGTGTGCGAACTACGATCGTAGTCGTAGACGTCGAACACATCGCGAATATCGGTGGTTTGTTTGAGTCCGAACTGAATGTTGTAACCAAAGATAAACCGCCCTTTTCCGATGGGCACCATGTCGCGCGGAACGCAGTTGTGATCGGTGGTGATACGCTCGGTGGCGATCAACGCGGACTCGACGGCGCCGAAGAGGTCGCGGCGGTCGGCGTTGAGAGCATCGAGACGCTCGCGGAGAACCACGGCGTGTTTATCCAGACGGGCACGAATGACTTCGTAGGCGCCGCCTTCTAGTTGGTTGGTGGAGTCGGGCATTTAGGAGGAGATAGTTACTGCACACGAGTGGAAAAAGGCGGGATTGACCGCGAAAAACGCTGAACACGCGAAAGGAAGGCAGGGTTGGGTATGTGAGAAACTTTTTGAAGTTCGTCTAGCTTTGGAGACGGGGTGGAGATGCGTTGGGAATTGGATGTTTTGTTTCTAGGACGATGCGTTCCCATTCTAACTTTGGGTAATGCCCGAAGTTGAGGAGGATGCCAAGTTTGAGACCGGTTGCCCTTAGGTAGTTTTGAATTTGGGCGCGGTGTTCGTCGTTAAGCTTGCTAACAGATTTGAGCTCTAAGATGATTTTTTGGTAGGCGATGAAATCTGGGCGCAAAAATTGGGTAAGTTTCTGACCCTTGTATTCGAGTTCAACTTTAGGCTCATGCACGGCGGGAATTTTCTGAAGTGAAAACTCCCGCCCCAGACATTCGTGATAGATGGGTTCACTCATTCCGCAGCCCCTTTCTCGGTATACTTCGAAGCAGGCTCCCATAATGGAGTAACTCTCTTCTTTGTATAGGAGGCTCATCGGCTTGTTTTCATCGTTCATAAACTTTCGCGTAATCGGCGTATTTCGCGGTCAGTCTTCACCTACCCTTTCAGCACCTCGGACGCTTTGGCGTCCTTGAGGCCGAATTTTTCGGCGGCTCCTAGGAGGCCGATGAGTTCGTTGCGGGTGTTGCCGTCGGCTAGTGGGATCATCTTGCCGAGGAGGGCGGCGACGCTGAGGTTTTTGATGTCCTCGCTGGCGATGCCAAACTGGCTGGTCCAGTCCTTGATCTTGGCGCGGAAGTATTCCGGGTCGCCGTTGAAGAAGGTGTCCTTGACGTCTTCGAGCACGCGGCTGTTGTTGACCAGGCGGTCGACCGCTTTGCCGTTGGTGATCGCATTGGTGATGCGGTCGAAGAACTGAGTCTCGCCACCGACGATGTCGATGTTCGAGTGTTTGAGCGCTTCGCCAACGACGATCGCTTGCTGCTCGGCAATCTGACGATGAACGTCGATTCCTGCGAGTTCCACGGCCTTCTCTTTTTCGAGCTTGAGCTTGAACTCTTCGTGCTCTTGACCGGCTTCTTCGAAGAGCTTCATGGCGTCGGCCTTCTGCTTGATCGCATCGGCATCTGCCGAGCCCTTGGCGCGGACCACTTCGGCTTCGCCCATTCCGACTGCGGCGGATTCCTTGGCAATCGCTTCGGCGAGTTCTATTTTTGCTGCGGCCACTTTGGTCGAGGCGGTTTGTTCGGCTTCGGCTCCGATGATGAGCTCTTCAGCTTTCATCTCGGCAGCTGACTTGGATGCTTCAGCGGCCTTGGTGACGTTGTAGGCTTCCTCCTCGGCTTTGAGTTTTGCAGCGGCTTTACGTGCTTCGGCGAGTTGGGTTTCGCGAATGAGGATGTCCTGGGCATCCGCTTCGGCAAGGGTGACCTTGACCTGCTTCTCACGATCGGCACCAGCGAAGGCTTCGGTGTCCTTGATGCGCTCTTGCTCGATGACGACGGTCTTTTCAAGCGCAACGCGATCCTTGATCACTTCCTGAATATTCTTCCGCTCGATCTCGAGGGCCTTCTCTTTTTCGATCTGCTTGAGCTCGGTGACGCGTTCGCGCTCGATGGATTCAAGCATACGCTCGCGTTCCACGCGCTCGAGTTCGACGCCGTCGGTGCGCTCTTTGTTGCGTAGGGCAACGAGGACTTGGCGCTGCTTGTTTTCTTCGGCGATCTGCAAATCTTCGTCGGCACTGATGCGTGCACGCTCGGACTTCTGACGCTCTTCTTCGCGAACTTTCGCGGTTTCTGCCTCTTCGCGAGCTTGGACGATCTTGACTTCGCGTTGTTGGCGGGCTTCGGTCTCGGCCAGTTGACGCTCGAGTTCGAGGATGGCCTCGCGGGCTTCGACGTCCTGTTGCTTGATGACCTTTTCCTTATCGCGTTGGATGTGGTTGGAAAGTTTGGCCTGGCTGGCAGTGAGCTCGTGGATCTTCTTAATACCCTGGGCATCGAGAATGTTGTCCGGATCGAGCATTTCGATCGGCGTTTGCTCGAGGTAATCAATCGCGGCGTCATCGAGGACGAAGCCGTTGAGGTTGGTTCCGATCACTTTGATGATGTCGTCACGGAAGGTATCGCGCTCTTCATAAAGCTCCGAGAAATCGAATCGCTTACCGACTGTTTTCAAGGCTTCGGAGAACTTGGCATCGAAGAGTGCGCGGATTTCCTCTTCCGAGGAGGCTCGTGCACAACCGATCGACTCGGCGACGCGCAACACGTCGTTTGTCACATTGTTCACGCGGACGAAAAACGCGACTTTGATGTCGGCACGGAGGTTGTCCTTACAGATCAGACCGTTCTTTCCGGTGCGGTCGACCTCGAGGCGTTTGACGGAAATGTCCATCATCTCGCCGCGATGGATGACCGGGTATACGGCGAGGCCGGTGAATGTCACCTTGGTCTCACCGATGCCGGTGCGGATCAGAGCGGTGCCCTTTTCCACTTTTCGGAAAACACTGGCGTAAAACGCCAGGAATCCGATGATCAGAATGACGACACACGCTATGGCGATCGTGAAGACTCCGCCCGGAACGGTAAGGGCGATTATTTGATGGGACGCGAGGTCCGCGGTTATTGCGCTATTCATTGGATGTGTTGGATTGAGTTTGTGTTGGAGTTAAAGGGGTCGGTGGTGTTGGATTAGTCAATGTTGGTTTCGCTGCCGATGCGGCGGGCGAGATAAGTTCCGGTTTCCTTGTCACAGGCGAAGAGCACCACATGCTCACCACGATGGACTGGGTCGCCGGTTGAGAGTTTGGCGCTGAGGAGTGCCGGTGCGCCGTGCTCACGCGGCACCTCGACCTGGCCGCCGTTTTCGTCGAGAGTCAGCGAAACAACCAAGGCTTCGCGACCGAAGACGGGTTCTTGGTCGTTTTCACCTCGACGCAGCGCCTTGAATAGCGGGCGTAGCGGTTGAGTGATGAGTTTTGCCAAAGTTACACCGACAATGAACGACCCGGCGCAGATCGCGCCTGCGAGCAGGTTGTTTTGATCCGGATTGACTACCGATGTCGTGATCACGCTGGTGACCCACATGGTGAGGAACAGAATAGTCAACACGATCATCAGCGGCACTTCGGACGCGTTCATGAATCGCAAGGTTTGACCAACGATGCTGTCGGCAAAGTTGCTTCCGCCAACGTCAGCGTCGACATCAATGTCAACGTCGTTGTCAAAATCGAAGTCCAAGAAATCGAAGTCGAGCAAGCCGATGATGTTTAGCAGCCAGTAGAGCATGCAGAACCCCAAGAGAAGGGTGATAGGCATGATCCATGGAGAGGTTGAGAGTTCCCAGATTTCTTTCACACTACCGATATAAGGCAGTGTTAGGAATGATGCCTACTACAAAAGACTAGGAAATTTGGAATGGAGCATGATTTTTTGGTAGCATGGGCACTTTGGGAGATTGGCGGGTTCTGAGGTGGTTTGGAAGGTGTTTGGGCAGTTGATAGGTCTTATCAGTCCTATAGGATCTATTTGTGTTGTTAGAGATTTTGGGTTGCTTGGTCGTTGGCTCAGGGTTGCTATTGCTTGGGCGGGTGGGCTAGGGTCGCTGACCTTGATGTCTGACGACCTTCCATCCATCCGAGCTGATCAGGCGCTTGCTGATTTGCCTTCATTACCTGCGAAACTTCGCCAGGCGATGGATGAGTGTGGGTGGCGGACGGTCGCGGATGTGTTGAACCATTTGCCGCGTCGCTATGAGGACAGGCGGCGGTTTGAGCGCTTTCCGGCGGACCCGGGCGAGGCCGCGGTGACCTTGCATGTGATCGTCGATGACGTGCGGACGCTTCGCTTTGGATCGAAGCGGCGGATTTTTGAGGCAACATTGGTTCCCGGCGAGTCGGGCGGGATGCCAGGGCAGCAGATCACCGCCCGGTGGTTCAATTTACCGTTCATGAGCAAGGTGATAGCGGTCGACCAACAGCTGATCGTTCACGGCAAGGTGAAGTTGGTGGGAAAACGACTCGTTATCGATCATCCGGAGACAGAAGTTATCGTGAGTGGAAGCGAGTTGGAAGCCGACCCGGTTTCGCGGTCGGTTCATCTGCGCCGTATCGTGCCGGTCTATCCTTTGTCGAATGGTCTGCAGCAACGTCCGCTACGCGAATTTATCTTCGAAATGCTCAGTCGTATTGACCCCGAGGATACGAGCTTTCCCGATCGTGTTCCCGCCGATGCGTGGACGGAGGATGCGGAAAACGTGGTGGAACGGAAGCCTGCTGTTGAGCTCTATCGCGCCGCGCATTTCCCGCCGGATATGGAAGCGATGGACGCCGCGCGGCGGGTGTTGGCTTTGGGGGATTTGTTCCTGCATCAGGTGCATGTGGTGGATAGAAAACGCCACCACCGCGCGCTCGACGGCAAGCGTCATGCTGGTCGTGGTGTGCTGTTGAAAACTTTTGCCGATGCCTTGCCGTTCGCACTGACGGGTGCGCAGACGCGTGCGGTGCGTGAAATTCGAAACGATTTGAAGTCGGATCAGCCGATGAACCGATTACTCCAAGGCGACGTGGGTTCCGGAAAAACGGCGGTGGCAATGGCTGCCGCGATGTTGGTGGTCGAGGACGGTTGGCAGGTGGCGGTGATGGCTCCGACGCAGATCCTCGCCGAGCAGCATTTTCTCAACTTTCGCAAGGTGATGGAACCGCTGGGGATTCGTATTTCACTGCGTACTGGTGCGGGGATTCAACACAGCCACGATGACGAGGAAGATGCGCAAATCGTTATCGGCACGCATGCGCTGCTTTTTGATAACGACGAGCTACTGCGTCGCGATTCCCTGGGGCTGGTGATCGTCGATGAGCAGCATAAGTTCGGCGTGGCGCAGCGTGCGCGTTTGAAGGAAGCCGGCGAGACGACGTCGGTGCCGGATGTGTTGGTGATGACTGCCACCCCCATTCCGCGCACTTTGCAGATGACTGTTTACGGGGATCTGGATGTGTCGATTATCGATGAGCTTCCGGCGGGTCGAGGGAAGATTATCACGGGCATTCGTGTAGCGCCGAAAGTCAGTGAAGTGACGGCATTTCTCAAAGAACAGCTCGAGCTCGGTAGGCAGGCCTACTTCGTTTATCCTTTGGTTGAGGAGTCGGAATCGAGCGATGCAAAAGCGGCGACGACGGCGCATGTCGAGTGGGCGAAGCGTTTGTCGAAATATGAAGTCGGGCTGCTCACTGGTCGGATGTCTGGCGAAGAAAAGGACGCAGTGATGACGCGGTTCCGCCGTGGTGAAATTGATCTGCTGGTGAGCACGACGGTGATCGAGGTGGGTGTCGATGTGTCGAACGCTAGCGTGATGGTTGTGCACGATGCGAACCGCTTTGGTCTCGCGCAGTTGCATCAGTTGCGTGGGCGGATCGGGCGGGGCGAGCACAAGTCTTATTGTGTGTTGTTGCTCGATAAGAAGCACCGTGAGTCAGCTGGGAAGTTGGCGATCCTTGCGGAGACGCGCGATGGGTTTCGGATTGCGGAAGAAGATCTACGCCAGCGTGGCCCCGGTGATGCGCTGGGCACGGCGCAGTCGGGATTGCCTGATCTACCAGCGAGCACGCGGGCGTATCTCGGCGATACGCGATTACTTGTCGCCGCTCGCGGCATGGCGGAAGCTTTATTTGATGCTGATCCAGACTTGGGCAACCCGGCGCACGTGAATATCCGCGAGGAACTTATTCGTCAAGGCGATCCGCTGGGTAGTCGGTTTGCGCATATTGGTTAGTGATCGCCTAGACAATCCGATTGACCCGTGGCGATAGACTACTGACCATTCTATTATGCAGGACATTCTTCGCAGATTCGCTATTGCTGCCGCCATAATCGCTGTGGCGACCGGGGCGATTTACATGCTCCACTTTAAGAGCGACAACTATTCCTTCTTCGATTTTATCAAGGGAGAGGCCCCGCCGCGCTTTGAAAGCGAGGCGTTTACACTCGCGCCGTTTCCTGCCATGCAGTCCTCGGATGTGCCGATACTCGATGCCTTGAATCAAGAAATCGCAAAACTTACATCGGCTGTCACGCCTGCTGTGGTGTCGATTGAAACGTCGACTGAGATCAATTTGCCATCTTACGCTGGTGCGTTGAATCGCCCGCGATACGGTGAGCTCGATCTCGGGTCTGGTGTGATTGTTTCTTCCGAAGGGCATGTCCTCACCAACTACCACGTTGTGAAAGGAAAAAGTCGGATTCGTGTAAAGCTCAGCGATGCCCAAGGACGCAGCGTGCTTTACCCGGCGATCATCATTGGCAGCACGCAGAACCTCGATATCGCGGTGTTGAAAATTCAATCCGAGCGCACTGACTTCACTGCGCTAAAATTGGGCGACTCCGATCGACTGAATGTTGGTGAGATGGTGTTTGCTATCGGTAACCCATACGGACTTCAGGAAACGGTGACGCAGGGGAATATCTCCGCGCTCGACCGGAGGATTTCCGATGGCGGCCCGACTTATCTACAGACCAGTGCGCCGATCAACCCGGGCAACTCGGGTGGGCCTTTGGTGAACATTTACGGTGAGGTAATCGGGATCAATTCCATCGTTGTTCGTGGGACGGGCAAGCAAGCTGCACAGGGGATTGGGTTTGCCATCCCGGCGAACGACGCGTCGGTGGCGTTACAGGCGATTTTGGAAAAAGGCGCACCGGTTCTCGGATATGTCGGTTTGGCGTTTAGTGATATTCCTGCGGAGATTCGTGCCCGATACCCTGACGCGAAGGGTGTGTTTATTGACCAAGTGTTTGCCGGATCGCCTGCGGAGAAGGCGGGCATCCAAGCACACGATATGGCGATGACATTCAATGGAGAAGAGATCCAATCAAAGCGCCAGCTTGCGCGTTTGATTCACCATACTGAGCCGGGGGCGAAGGTGGAGATTATCACGCGTCGGCGTGGTGAAGTGATGAAGTTCATGCTCGATGTCGAGAGCTTGGCAGACCAGGGGGTGGTCTCCGAAAGACCTGATGATGAGTCCTCGGAATTGCCGCAATCGGGGAGCAAGGTGGACAGGGATTTTTTGCGTCACTTCGGTGTGCAGGTTGGCCCCTTGTTTACTGGAAGCCCCAGCGGAGTGAAGGTTGAGAGCGTTCGTAAAGGGGGTAAAGCCGCGTTGCTTGTCCAGCCGGGTGACTTCATTACTGCGGTGAATGATACGGTGATCACCACTCCTGCAGAGTTCAACCGAGCGGTGCTTCGCGGGCGTGATCAGCAGATCATCGAGTTACGTATCATGCGCAGCGGAAGGTTGATCCGCGCAGTGATTGAGCCGCCGTTTTAGATTGGGTGGAGAGGTTCCCTCCCGAGGATTTAACGTTCGCCGAGAGAGAGTAAAAACCGTGCGGCTTCGAGGCGTGGGTTGCTGATTTCAATCCGCAGTTTGCCGTTGCCGATGCGCTGGTGGATGGCGTCGACAATCCCTTGGCGAACCAGGCGTGCTGCGCTAGCGATGCGCCTCGGGGCGCTGGCAAGATACATGGTGACCATAGCGATGGCGACGACTGGCGCGATGCTGAGGAGGAGACTGGTGATCCAGAGGGATGATGGCGGCATTGGGAAGCGTTGCCACTGACCGGCGACGGATTCTTCCAAGCTTTGGAGACCCTCGAAGTAGGCGCTGTAGAGGCTGATGAGTGGACCAAGCAGTAAGCCCCAGAATGCGAGCGTGGCCATCAGTCCGCCGAGCCAAAGGAAGGGGCTGGCGAGGCGTCGGGTGCGCACGGTGTCGCTGATCGTTTTGTGCGACTCGCTTTCTAGCGCCGCGATGCCGTGCACGCTGATGTTTCCGGCTGGGCTTTTACTGGCATGATTGGACTGGTTGGTGGTGCTTGCCAGTGCATCGCTGAAGGTGCGGAGGTCTTCCGCATAGGCGTCGCGCAGCAGGGTTTCGGTGCGATCGGTGAGGCGTGATGAAGTGGATTCAAGCCGTCCGGTCTCGCGGATATTTTTCACCGACTGGACCGCGGTCATGACCAGGGAAGGCACACTGCCAAAGGCGGCGAAGATGACTTTGTCCCACGCGCCGAGAGTCAGACCAAGAATTCCAAGCAGTGAGCGAAACGGGAAAAATAACATCGATGTGCGGTCGAGGGCATCACCGCGGAAGCGTGAACGCATCGCCGCGCGCAGCAGTGCTTCCTCGCCGACGAGGCCGTGTTCTACAATGTCTGGGAACGAGGTGGTGAGTTGCTCAAGCCTGTCCACCGGCGCGCCGAGTCTGGCACGGAAGTCGCCCAACTCATCAGCGAGCTCACGCTGAGCGAAGGTAATTCGTTCGTTGAGTTGAATGTCGAGGCTCTGGTGGAGTGACGTGCTCTCGGATAAAAGTTTCGTTAGCGTCTCAGCGAGGTGAAGTCGTGCTGCTTCGCGTGCTGTTTGTTCGCCAGCGACTCCGGCATCAGGCAGGAAAATCGCCGGATAGAATTGTGAAGAGGGTGCGAGTTTCGCCCAACGGTCGATTTCATTTTGGCAGTCGCTGACGGTATTATTTGCAGGAGCTGCTTGACCATTCTCGGGGCGGAAACGAACCACCGGCACGATGATCGATCCATTCATCGATGCGACAAACTGCGCCAGTGAACCGTCGCGTATTTGACTCACCGAAGTGGCGAGCAGTTTTACTGGCGACGAGCTGAGAGCGACACTGGAAAGCGCGCCGAGTGTTGGGTCGTGGTCTGAGTATCCGGGCGAATCGGCGATCGCGTAGGGTGCTCCGAGGTCGAGTAGTGCACTCTCGGGAACTTGCACGAAACGTTCGCCGTGGTTCATGGCGGCGAATGGCTGTTTCGTGCCGACCCAGATTAGTTCGTGTGTTCGGTCGTCGGCATTTTGCCCTGATGGCAGCATGGCGCGGGTTTGATCAAACGCGGGCTCGTCACTGAGTATCGTACGTGCAAGCCAACTCTTGCCTTCGCCGATTCGACCTACGATAGCGATAGTAGTGACGTCGGTGGATTGGCTGGCGCGGAGTCGGTCGCAGTCGCGCCGTAGCTCGGCGGTGATTCTGTTGAGGCGGAGGGTGCTTCCGGAATCCTGTCCGAACAACAGCGCCGCGGATTGATCCACGCGGTCGGCGAGACTTGGGCTGAGTGTTGGAGTGGATTCCATGAGTGTAATCTAGTGGCTGAAGTCGTCCGCTGACAATACGGATAAGGCGTCGGTTGGTCGCCACAGTCGGGCGTCGATCAAGGGGGTGACAGTAGCGGTTTTTACGAGTTCATCGCTGGGGGGGAGAGGAAACGTGGACTTTTTTCCCTGAGCGTCGGCGAAGGGGATCATCGGTGTTTTATTGTCGATGCTGCGAGGGAGTCCAAAGGCGTCGCAGGAAAATGCGAACAGACGCGATAGATAGGGCAGGGTGTTTTTGTCGATAAGCTCTTTTCGGAACCCGATGTAGGCAGCGCCCGCTCCGCCGAGAGCAACGGCGAGTGCGGTGCCACCATGGATGAAAGACGAAATCGCGGTGGCGGCATAGATCGTCGCGCCTCCGTCGACAGCCGCGGTGACGACTCCGCCGAGAGCTGCGGCGCTACCGAGTGCTCCGAGGATCGCACGGCTGCCGATGGTGAATTTTTTCCATCCGCCGAACCCCTTCCACATGGTCTTAGCCATTGCGTCGAGTGCTTGCTGGTCGAATTTCTCGATGGGGTTTTCACTGAAATTTTTGACGATGGTTCGCCAGGCCTCGAGGAGTTCTTCCTCTGGAATTCCGGCCGGACACCAGCGTTGGGCGTGCATTTCACGGGCGAGTGATTCGCTATTGGCGATTTTTAGCGAGCCAAAGTGCAAATGGTCGCGGACTTTACCTTCGATGTCGCTGAGCTTTCCTTTTAAGCTGAGTTTAGTGATCAAGTTCCTGCCTTGGGCGAGCGCACGGTCAAACGGTCTTGCGAGTTTCAGCGATACGCGGAGTGGCAATGGTGCGGTGCGGATGAAGCTCTCGTTGAGCGCCGCAGCGAACTGCGATGATGGAATCTGCAAGGGTTCGCCAGTTGCGCGATCGGTCATCATGGCGACGCAAAACTCAAGTAGCCCGGCGTGTGTGGATGTGACTTTGGTCGTCGATAGTCGTAGCCATTCGTGTAGCGCGTGTCTGGCTTTGGTGATCAATTTCTCTAGCTCCGTGCGATGGTCATCGATCTTGATCTGCTGCAAATCGGCGATTTCGAGGTTGGCTGGTAGGGAGAGGAGATCAGACTTTGTCTCGACACCTTCGTCGAGCGGGTAGAATTGCGGTAGCTCATTACTATCCGCGTCGTAGTTTTCTTTAAAGCGTTTTACGAGGTGGTCGGGAGTAAGGTTGCGCCATCCGGGTCGTCCTTCGCGCCCCTCAATGGCAAAGTCGAAAGCACCATAAATATGATCGCGGGAGATCTGGAAGCGCTCGATGAGACGTGTGACATCTGCGTCGTCGAGAGTCCTGGTAGGCTGGTCTTCCTCTGGTCGGATCATATTGATCAGCAGGAAAAGCGGAGCAGATGCCATCCGTTCGCGTAGGGCGGTGAGCATGGATTCAACGAGTCTGTCGCGGATGGCATCGCGACGCCAGACGAGGAGAAATGCAGAACAAACGCGTGCGGCGGCTGCAAGGAAGTCGAGTCGTGCGTTCGCGGTTCCGCTGTCGCTGTCGGCGTCTTGAGTTTGTACGTCCGGGCAGTCGAGTAGCGCGGCACCGATGTTATCGAGTGCGGGGTTGCCGGCGATGAGTGGAATGGCGAGCTGGTCGAGATGGTCGCGTCCGCTGGCGTATTGTTGTGCGGCACGCGTTGGATCGTCGTCGAGAAATTCCACGCCACCGGAGTGAGCGGTGTCGAGTAGATCGAGCAGTGTGCGCTTTTTCGCAGGATCGTTGAGCCACGCTGATGGCACCCAATAGACAAAGCGATGGGTGCCCGTAGCGCTGGCCTCGCCACGGGGTACGCGTGCTCGCCCTGTGGCGCTGAGAAATGATGCGACGACGCTGGACTTACCGGCGTTGAGTTGGCCGGTCACGGCGATGATCGGTTGACCGAGCATCGCCTTCGCTGCGGCAAGGCTTTGCGCTGCCCTCCCAAGTTCCTTGGCGAGCGTTTCGTGCCCCGCTGCTTCCAGGGCGTGGAAAAGCTTCAGCGATACTCCGTCGTCGGGCCACATCGACTCAACGACGATTGGATCCATCGTTGAGTGTTGATCTGGTGGGGCGTTCGACATTGTGCATAGCATGCGTTCAGTGCGCCCGCCATGCAAGCGTCGAGCGTTGCTAGAAGAATGCGGAGATTGGTGACGATGGCGGAGCGTCTGCCCGGATTGTTGATCGAGGTGATGAACTGAGGGGTATCAGCGTTCGAGCAATTGCAAGGCCATCACGCGGATGGTTGCTGATTCTGCTGCGGCTGCGACGACAGGTCTGCCGACCGTTGGTGCCACTCCTGCGTCTGGTTGGCTGGTAAACACATACCACTCGCCGAGTTCCATCACCAGGTCGAAGCGTTTACGCATGGTACGAAACAGTGGCTGCGCGACCGAGGTGTCGCGGCCCTCGATGATCTTGAAGAGCTTGTAGCCAATGATCCCGCGAAATTCATACTCCCCGCTGATTTTAAAAAATCCATCGGCATCTGTGGCGATCACATTGCCAGTGCAACGTGTGCCGACTTCATGGTCCGACCATTCGACGACGGTTCCGTCGGTATCGATTTCCTTGACCGCGCGGACAGGTGACATTTTGCCGAGCAAAAATTTGTCCTCCTTCACCGTGGTAACCCAGCGTGTTGCACCGGCGATTGAGCCGTTGTCGAGGGCGCTTGAGATGGCTGCATCACTGGTCTCTGTGCCATGGAGTGCGAATTCAAGTACCTCGACTTCAATTTCACCGAGGACGTCGGAGTAAGGCGTAACCGCGAGTAGCAGAATGGCTAAGAGACGGACGGAATTCATTGCTGTAACGCTTCCCGTATCACGCGGCAGAGTCAATACCGAAGGGGTGTGATTTTTTTCGGTGGATGGGCAGCCGCAGGCTTTTGAGTGCGGCTGGTACTGCCGCTTTTGTTTTCTTTTGCGCGACGATGGAGCATGGTCAGGAAACACCAAGGCATGTCCGCCTTGCCGTGAAAGCGGTGATGCTCACCGCACTCAAAAGCCTGCGGCAAAAATCAGACCCATACCGAAGTTCCGGCGCATCGTCTTACGACTTTTTCACTCCGAGGCGGGTTTGGAGGACGCCGATGCCTTGGATAAAGGCTGCGACGACAGGGCGGCGCTTGGCGGCGGCGGTGGTGAGCAGATTGACGCTGACTTCGGGAAAATCTGGCAAAGCTACGGCGCTTAGGGTGTCAGGGCGGTCGTCGGCGAGCCCGCTGAGTGGGTCGCCATGGCTGCCGCCGCGTTCTTTTTTAGGAAGTCGTGGGACGGCGACGCTCAGGCCGATGCCGAACCCGCGCTCGACGAAAGCATCGATGGCGTTGAGCTGATGGACCTCGACGCCCGGATCCCATGGGAGCCCGCGGCGGTCCATTTCTTCGGCAAAGGTGTGCACCAAGGGTTCGTTCTTTGGCAGTGAAATCACCGGCTTGGTGGCGAGTAGTTCGTTCCAAGGGTCGTTCGCCCATTCTTGCGGGACGATGAGTTGCAGCGGGAGGTTGACGAGCGATTGGCAATCCACGCCGCGCACGGAGGTTTCGCCATGGGACGTGATCGCGACATCGAGATCGCCGGTCATGACCGCTTCGGCGAGTGCGGACCCGGAGCCGTCTCGCATCGACAATCGGAAGTCGGGGAAGGTTTGGCGGAGGGCGTCGAGCAGAGGTAGCAAGTAGGTGGAAAACACCACGCCGCTGGCTCCAACGCGTAGGCGGTCGCTGGAGAGTCCTCGTATTTCGTCTTTAAGGGCGTCGAGTTGGCCGAAAAACGGTGAGATAGCGACGAATAGAGTGCGTCCGGCGTCGGTGAGGTCGAAGGGACGGCGGACGAAGAGCGGGGCGCCGAGTTCGTCTTCGAGCTGTTTAAGTTGGCTGCTGATGGCAGGTTGTTGGACGGAAAAGGGCATCCTGCCGACGGCGGCACTGATCCCTTGGTTGCGCGCGACGTGGTAAAATAGTTCCAGGTGATGGACGTTCATAGCGTGACGAGCATGACGGCAGAAGGTAGCGACGGGCAATGGGAAAATCGTGGGGAGGAGACTGAATCTGTTGGTTCACAGAAGAATTGCTTTTGAACGACTTATCCGATGGGAAATCGCTTGCATCGCTGGGGAATCGGTCAACACTGAAATCTGCTGGGCTTCTGAAGTGTATCCGAAGCCTAAACTTTCACTCGAAATCTACCTACCGATATGGATCTTACCGCCGAAAAACTCTCCGCCATTGCGCCATCCATGACGCTCTCAGTTACAAGCCGTGCCGCTGAAATGAAAGCTGCTGGCGAAGATGTTTGCAGCTTCGGCGCAGGCGAGCCCGACTTTGACACGCCTGATCACATCAAGGCTGCATGTATCGCCGCCCTTGAGCAGGGCGCGACAAAATACACGGCAGCAGCCGGTCTTCCAGCGCTTCGCCAAGAGATCGCGAACAAGCTCAAGGCCGACAACAACCTCGACTATGAAGTTAGTCAGATTTCCGTCAACTGCGGAGCCAAGCACTCACTCTTCAACGCCATCCTCGCGGTGTGCGACCCAGGTGATGAAGTGATCATCCCTGCTCCATACTGGACGAGCTATCCTGATATGGTTCGCGTTGCCGGCGCTGTGCCAGTGATCGTCGAGACCGATGAAAAGAGTGGATGGAAAATGACCGCTGAACAGTTCGAGGAGCACATGAGCCCACGGACGAAGATGATTATCATCAATAGCCCCGGCAACCCGACCGGCGCTGTTTATACTCGCGAAGAGCTTGAGAAGATCGCGGAAGTTGCCACTTCCGAGGATATCGTCATTCTCTCCGATGAAATTTACGAGAAGCTTGTGTATGATGAGGTCAAGCACGTTTCCATCGCCGAGGTGAGCGAGGAAGCAAAAGCCCTCACCATCGTGGTGAACGGATTTTCCAAAGCCTATTCGATGACCGGATGGCGTCTTGGCTACACCGCCGCTCCTGCCGAGATCGCAGAGGCCATCACCAACGTCCAGAGCCACACCACCAGCGCTCCAACGACCTTCGCCCAGTATGGTGCGATTGCCGCATTGGTTGGTGATCAAGGGGCGCTGAGTGACATGCGTGAAGAATACGACATGCGTCGCCGTTACATGATGTCGCGTTTGAGCCGCATCCACAACGTCTCCACCATCGAGCCGCAGGGCGCGTTCTACTTCTTGGTCAACATCCGCAAGATCGGCCTCAAGTCGGTGAACTTCGCAGACAAGCTTTTGAGCCGTTACAAGGTGGCGGTTGTGCCAGGCATTGCGTTCGGACACGATTATACCGTGCGCCTTTCCTACGCGACATCGCTCGACGTCATCAAAGAAGGTCTCGACCGCTTTGAAGATTTCTGCCGCTCTTACTAAGCGAGATATAAAAATTTAACGCCCTGTTGGATTCGTCCGGCAGGGCGTTTTTTTGTGGAGATTATTTCCGGAGCGGGTGTCTCCAGGCTCCTGCTAGTGGGATAAGGAGCTATTTGATGTCAGGCATCTAGTAAGCTCTTTGGTCGTTGTGTTTTGGATAGTGTTAGTTTTGAGTTACTTGTGACGATGAGGTTTTTTAGATAGCTCGCGCGGGAACGGCTACTAGATGTCTGGCATCAAGTTTGGTAATGATCTGACGTGTCGCGTAGAACCGCTGCGCGGCACGCGATTGACAAGTGGGCGTGAAGTTGGTTGATTGAGAACGACTTGTGCGCGGAGAAAAGTCATCTTTTTATTCGAAACCGGTATTAGAGGTTTAGTTTCTCGACGGAGGCTGCTTTGGTCTGGGTATGTCGCAGATTCAAAAACAACCGATCATCGTTCTGGTTCACACCCAAATGGGTGAGAATATAGGGATGAGCGCGCGGGCGATGTTGAACTGCGGTCTCGACCGTCTGCGCTTGGTGAAGCCGAGGGATGGATGGCCGAACGAACGAGCGGTGGCGACTTCTGCGGATGCCGACCGGGTGATTGAGGGTGTGGAGTGTTTCGCTACGGTGGCGGAGGCAGTGGCGGATTGCTCACGGGTTTTTGCGACGACGGCCCGTAACAGGGCGAGGCAGATACCCGCCGTGGAAGTAGCGGAGGCGATCACGGAGATCAACGAAGAGGAGGGCGAATGCGCGATTCTTTTTGGTCCTGAGGCCTCGGGTTTGGACAACGAGTCACTCTCATATGCGGATAGATTATTGGATCTGCCGGTCAACCCGGAGTTCAGCTCGCTGAATTTGGCGCAGGCGGTTTTGCTCGTGGGATGGGAATGGCGGCGCGGATCTACTGTGGTTCCCCGCGAGATGGAGGCGGCGGCGTCGAAAGGGGATTTGGCAAGCTTCCTCCACAGGCTGGAAGCCGAGTTGGAGAAGGGGCGGTTTTTCCCATCGGAGGAACAACGGCCCGAGACAGTGCGCAACTTGCGCGCCCTTTTTGGTCGGGCGACGCCAACAGACCGCGAGCTGCGGATGTTGCACGGAGTAGTGACCGCGTTAACGGCGAGTGAGGGGTAATACCTTGGTTGGAAAAGCGGGCTAACTACGCTCAATTCGTCGGGATTGTCGAAAGGCGCCTGGTGATAGATCCAACTCGCGGCGGAAAACTTCGGTTAGGCGTTGGGGCTCGGTGAATCCACATTTGATCGCGATCTCTGCGACTGGCAGATCCGTCTCGGTTAGTAGTTCCTTTGCCCGCTCGAGTCGTACGCGCAGGATTTCCTTTTGCAGTGTGCGCCCAGTGGCGTTTTTAAATCTGATTTCGAGCGGACGCCGTGACAGAGGTATTGCAGCAAGGACATCGCCGACCTGGATCGGCTCGTCCGCATGGTCGCGAATGAAACGAATGGCCTGTCGTATCAGCTTGTCGTCGGTGGCGATCATATCGCTTGAACGACGGACCTGTAATTGGGACGGGGCTATCGGTGCGTGGGTATTGATGGCTTGTTTGGCCATCAAACGATCGAGCAGGGATGCCGCTTCGTAGCCCACGCGCTCGCCTGGCAGCACGACACTGGACAGGGCAGGGTCGCTGAAAGGGCAGAGCACGTTGTCCCCGCCAATGCTAATGACCGCAGCCTCTTCGGGGACGGTGATTTCGGCCGTGCGTAAAGCGTTGAGCACATCGAGCCCCGTATTGTCGGCCGCGGCAATCACACCGAAAGGAGGATCAAGTGACCGCAACCAATTGGTGGCCCGTTTCATGATGGTTGCGTCCTTGCCTTTTTGATGGCCTCGGGGTTCGAGATCGAAACACGAGAAATCGAGTGCGTGCTGCGTAACCGCTTCGCGAGCCCCCTCAAGCCGCGCGGCCACATACGGGGCATGAAAGTCCGCGCCGACGAAGGCGATGTGCTTCAGCCCGCATTCGATAAGGTGCTCGACGGCCAATCGTCCCGCCATCCGGTCATCCCAATCGATGCGTGGTAGATTCTCATTCTGAAAATGGGGACCCACACAGACCACTGGCATCTTCAGTCGGAGCAGGAAGTCCATTTCCCTGCGCAAGGACGGAAAGGCGATCACCCCATCGATTTTCAGGTTGCGCGGTAATGTCCAGTCGTCTAGGTCGGCCCACGGAATCAACGTTTGCCAGCGGTGATTTTGCCGGGCGTAGCGCCCAACCCCATGGATGATCTGCCGACGAGCGGTGTGGTCAACCTGGGTGAAGATCAGGGTTCGTAGGCGGGATCGCATCTTCGTAGGATGCCAAAACATCCGTAAAATATCAACGCAAAAGAGTAAGTGAAAGACGCTGCCGCGTATTGCCTTGGTCGCGTAGGATCGATATATTCCTGAACAAGGATTGAGTATCAGCCATGAGATTTGTCCTTCCTGAAATCGAACTAGCACTTACTCAAAACCATTATGAAACCTAATCAAACAACAATCGCCCGCCCGCGCACCGAGCTTTTCGCTACGATTGCCTTGCTCGGAATCATTTGCCTCAGCACGGCGACAGCCGCGACCACCATCGTTTCCGAAAGTTTCGGTGGCACCGGTGCCGACCTCAATGGTACCACCGCTGAGATCTTCGCCAGCGGGATCACGACCGCCGGTGGATCGAGCACTTGGTCGGCAAGTACCTCATTCAACGACGATGGTTCCCTCGTTAGTGGCAACAATCAGGGTGCCTATCTCAACATGGGTACCTACATCAACGACACCAAGGGAACCGCCAGTGGCCTGTTGACCTTTTCCGTCATCATCAATTCATTACCAGACAGCGCTTGGGCAGGCTTCGGCTTTTTCGTGGGCAACACCCCGAGTATTAACGAAAATTTCACCAATGCCCTTGCCTCTGGATCGGGAACGATCATCTGGCGTAACACGGACAGCGAATTGGACGGTTTCGCAGGCCCGGGTTCTAGTAATGGGGTGGACGGACCAAATGGCGTAACTGCTGTCCCCCAACTCCTCACCATTGTCCTCGATCTGACGACGCACGATAACACTTCGGATTTTGGCACGGTTTCGTTCTTTCAAGGTGATGGCACGGGTACCGCATTCGGCTCTCACGCCTATACCTCGGATATCTCGTTCGGCTCAATTGGCCTGAGCACCGCTGGAAATAACGTGAATTCCTCCTATTCGAGCTTCGAGTTGTCGCAGGTGCCCGAGCCTTCGGCTGCGCTGCTGAGCGGCTTCGGTGCGATCCTGCTGCTGCGTCGCCGGCGTTGATTCACGCTACAAAAACACTCATCTCATCAAGCCGCCATGGCCATCGGCCATGGCGGCTTATGTTTGCTTCCCATGTCCCTGAAACACTTCCTCATTGTCTCCCTGGCTGGTTCGATCGCCTGCTCGTCGCCGATGTGGGCCGACACATTGGTGCTGACTCCTACAGACGACAGCTACATCCGCGCCAGCCAAAGCAATCAGGGCGAAAACACCCTGGTGATCATTGGAGATACGGCAACCGCCAATGACTACCTGCGGGGTGCGTTTGCCTTTGACCTCAGCGGCTCGGTGCTCACCGGTGCCACCATCAGCAGCGTCACGCTTACACTGACCATCGATACCCGCGATACCAGCAACGGCGGTAGCAGCAGTGCGGTCAACACTATTGATTTGCATGAACTCTCGGCCTCTTTCACCAATAACGGTATCACCTGGACCAGTCGCGACGGCAGTAATCCATGGTCCACAGCTGGCGGGGATTTCGGCGGTGTGCTGACAAGCCTTATTTCGAATGCAGGCAGTGTGAACACTGGCGACAAACTGAATTTTTCGAGCACGGCTCTGATGGCCGCAGCAGAGGCGGCGCGGGGTGGCACGCTCCCCCTGCTCGGCAAACTGCAAAATGAAGATGCAAACCGTAGTGTGTTCCGAATCGCCTCGGCAAACCATTCGAATCCCAGCTACCGCCCCGTCCTCACCATTGAATACCAAGCCTTCGTCAGCGACCCCAACCTGAGTCAGGACATCCTCTCCGGCGACCCGGATCTTCAATTCGGCACAATCACCGGCGACCCGCCGGCATCCGCCACCCGGACGCTGCGCTTCGTCAACGAAGGGCCCAATAACCCGATTACGATCGAATCGGCTCAGATCACCGGCAGCGGCGTTTTCACCATCAATGACCTTGCTTTGAATGACGGCGGGGGGCAGACCTTACCGCTCACGCTTCAAGTCGGGGATGCCCTCGCTCTGAAAGTTGCGGCTAGTTCAAGTGACTATCTGCCTCTGGCCGAAGCCACACTCATTCTCGATACCAATGATAACCTCCAGGATCGTGAGTTTGCTCTCAGTGTCTCGTTCCCTGAGCCGGGCAGTGCGATGGCCCATCCTGCGATCCCGGGCACCCCGGCAAGTAGCGCCTATCAGGTGCGCGTCGACGGAGTGCCTGTGGCTGTCAACGATGAGAGCTACTTTGATTTTCACACCGCCTTCTTTTCCATTGAGGAGCCTGCAATGGTGGAGGTCGAGTTTTCTCCGGGGGTCTCCTACACATCGATCCACCCCTTGCGCCACGGGATTCAACCCACGATCAACGGCAACACCATCAGCTTCCCGATGCTGGAGCCGCACAAGCTGGTGATCAAAGCCAGCGGAGCCTTGCCACTCGCTCTTTGTGCGACACCGAACGAGGAGAATATCCCCGCATCCGGTGATCCGGACGTGCTCTACTTCGGGCCGGGCACTCACGAACCCGGTTTGATCGAACCGGTGTCGGGGCAGACGGTTTATCTTGCGTCCGGAGCCTTGGTCAAAGGCCGGATCGAGGTGCGCGATGCCACCGGTGTCACCATCCGGGGTCGCGGCACTTTGGATGCCCGTGGCTACTCGGTGCGCGGCGACAAGACCCACGCGATCCTTTTCGAAGGCTGCAACGACGTCCATATCGAGGGTATCGGAATTCGCGGTGGCACATGGTGGCAGACGCTCTTTCTTCTTACTAACGACGCTTCGGCCATTCACCTCAGTTTGTTTGGGGTTAGCGTCAACACTGATGGCATCGATATCGACGGCGTGCAGCGTTTCGTGGCCCGCGACTGCTTCATCCGCTGCGAGGACGACGGCTTCGGTTGGCATGTGCTGGATGCGGAAACAAACGGCGAACCGCCAACCCGGGACTGCCTGGCCGAGGACTGTGTGATATGGAACACCCGATATGGCAACGGGCTGCGGGTCGGTGCCTCCATGGAAACCGAACTCTTCGAGAACATCACCTTCCGCGACATCGATGTTCTCGAACATGCGGGGGCCGCCATTTATGCCGACCACTCCGACTGGGCGACCTGCCGCAATATCCGCTTCGAAAACTTCACCGATGAGACCACGAAGCAGACGGTGAACATGTATATCGACAAGACGCGTTACAGCAACGCGACCGGCTACCGCGATGAACGGGGCCACTATGATGGTTTGCATTTCGTCAATCTGAACTCGCCCGGGGGCGGCATCCGCTTGGCAGGCTACGATGCCGGGCACCTGATCGACCAGGTAAGCTTCACCAACAGCAAAACCGGCTCCTCATGGATCGATGGACCCGAGGACATCACCACCAACGCGTTCGTGACCAATGTCACCTTCTCGGTGGACCCACCCGTCTTCGAGGCCAGAGCAATCAAGCTCTCCCCGAGCGTTGCCGGTTGGATCCAGCTGGGTTTTTCTTCGATCCGAGATGAGGCATATTCCATTCTCGCCTCCGATGACCTCGGAATTACGGATCCATTCTCGGTGATTGGAAACACGACAGGGAATGGCGATGCCACATCCATTCTCCTCTACGACTCTGGCGCAGCAGGTAAACAACGTCGCTTTTACCGGATTCGTAAAGATTGATGCACGGTCTGTCGTCGCGCCGAGTGCTCTGCTTTTTACCAATCACGGTGTGAAAAGGTCGCCTCATATCCGGAAATCACCCGATCGACGCTTAGAGCGAAGAATAAAACGTCCAGACGTATTGTCGCGCGATATTATTTCCGCTAAAGTCCTCATATCCGTCAAGAAACAGAGCCATGAAAGTCACCTCCAAATCCAACATCACCATCCTCGCAGCGGCCCTAGCCATCGCCAGTCACGCTTCCGCAACGACCATCTTCACCGACACTTTCGATTCGGGAACGGGCGCGTGGTACAAAGCTTACAACAACGGCACCGACACCGCGCTCACTAATTCCTCAGGTTCGCTTTCGTGGAGCGTGGGAGCCAATGGAGGAGACGCCTACGGGGTGATCGGGCGTTCGTTCAGCGGGCAGACGCTAGCAGTCGGGGACAGCATCCTCTTCAGCTTCGACTTCACCCCGACGAGCGATACCGGCATCGTGCGGGTCGGACTGCACGATCTCTCCGGTGGGGCCGCCGCGTCGGCGGACGATTGGGCCAATACCGCCACGGGAGCCTATGCCGGATATGCCACCTTTTTCCGAAGCACCGGAAGTAACGCTACGCGAGTCGAGGACGGCCCCATGACAACCACAGCCAACACGGCCTATCCGCTTTACATGGGATCAAATGGCGGTGCGAGCAACTCGACCATCACCACGTCCGGCGGCTCCACTGATTATCCATTCGTCAACAACTCTACGTATCAGGTTTCCTTCGAAATCACCCGCACGTCGGCCTCGCAAGTGGACACCCTGCTCACCGTTCTGGACGGTGCGACGACGGCCTACTCGGTCGTCGGTAGCCAAACCAGCGGAACCACCTACGATGCCTTTAACACCGCTGCGGTGCGGATCAGTGACGGCACCGCCCTGTTCGACAACGTTCAGGTTGAGGTGATCCCCGAACCATCCGCAGCGTTGCTCGGCGGCCTCGGCATGCTGCTCATGCTCCGCCGTCGGCGTTGAGTTTTTCGGGAAAGGATCTACTTTTCAGATCAACGCCGCTGTGGCTCCGGCTCCGGCGGCGTTTTTCGTCTGGCAGAAATCGGTTGATCGCTCCGGTGATGTTCAAAGAACCAATAATACCGGAACCCGGTAAGGTTGATACGCGAAGTGGGCTGGGAACGGTGATTCTGTCCATGAATGCCCGCGACGAACGATCTAAAGGGTATTAGAATTTGGTATAAATGATTTTATTTTCTTTCGCTCGTTCTCTTCGCTACCACTGGGATCAAAAGGTTGGATCGATGAGGATGATGCGATACCGCGAGCAACCCAACAAACAACAAGCTAGGCAATGACGATGAAGAGTTTAATGCTGTTACTGTTTTCGGTGGTCCTAACGCATGCAGGTCTGGTGCGTCCCATGCCTCTGCTGCCCGGAGACAAGCGGAGCCCCGACTATGAACTGTTGGTGGATGGCAAACCGGTGCCCGTGGCCTTTGGCGAATTCAATGGCGGGAAGAGCTTCCACCACGCGAGTTTCGAAATGGAAGGCGATACCAAAGTAACGGTTCGTTTTCCGAATGGTCTGCCCGATTCCGTCGAAATTGTTCCTTCGCGTCACCAGCTTCCCGTCCAGCGTGAAAGCTCGTCGGTGAGCTTCGACATCGATCAAGCGCACAAGCTCGTCCTGAAAGCGGAGGGTTTGCGTCCGCTTTTTCTCTTCGCGCTGCCGCCGGAGCTTGATCCCCCGAAGCCCGATGACCCCAAAGTGCATTATTTTCCGGCGGGCGTTCACAAGGTCGGCGAATTTCGCCCCAAGTCCGGTGAGACCGTCTATCTGGCACCGGGTGCGGTGGTGAAAGGGATCCTCCATGCCTTCGAGATCGAGGGCCTGGTGATTCGCGGACGGGGTCTGTGGGATGCCCGCGGCTATACCAGCAAAGCCAAAAAACTCCACGGAATGCTTTTCGAGCGTTCCAAAAATATCGCTATCGAAGGCATCCAACTCCGCACCGGCGACTGGTGGCAGACGAACTTCCTGCTCTCCTCAAACATCGAAATCGAGCACATGATGCTGATGAGTTTCGGAGTGAACAACGATGGTATCGATATCGACGGGGTGAGCGACTTGTCCGTCCGCCATTCGTTCATCGGCTGCGGCGATGATGGCTTCGGCTGGCATGCGATCGATGCGGTGACCCTCGGTGAGCCACCCTCAAGAAACCTTTTGGCCGAGGATTGTGTGATCTGGAATGAACATGCCGGCAACGGCCTAAGGCTCGGTGCCTCAATGGAGACCTCGGTCTTTGAAAACATCACCTTCCGCGACATCGATGTCGTTAACGTCTGCCGACGGGGTGTCGCCATCATGATGGATCACTCCGACTGGGCCCACACGCGCAATGTCCTCTTCGAGCGTTTCCACAACGAATCGGGTAAACCGCTGATGTCGCTCTCAACCAAGAAAACCCGCTACTCGAACAAAACGGGCTACCGCGATGAACGCGGTGAGATCAGCGACCTCTACTTTCACCAGGTTACTTCAAAGAACCCGGGAGTGACGCTGGTGGGTGCGGATGCCGAGCACGGCATTCACGACCTCTGGTTTGTCGATTGCACGCTGGGTGGCAAACTCCTGACATCTACCAAGGGCTTCAAGATGAATGAGCACGTCTCCGGACTGCGTTTCTCGGACACCATGCCGGAGCGCAAGGTATATCCTGACGAGCCAAAGAAAGGCAGACAACTGGCGGAGCTTACGATTGACAATGGCGACCCCGGCTTTTGGGCTTTTGGCGGGGAGAGTCTTCGCGTGATCGATGGTATTGCCGATGCCGAGGGGGAGAACCTCGTCCGGATCGGAAAACTCGGGTGGGGGCACGCCGCCGTTTATACCCCCGACCTGAAGGGTCGTTATGAAATCCTTATCCACTGGGTGCCACAGCCCAAACTCTCCAGCAAGACACCTTGGACGGTGCATCACGCAGACGGCTATGAAACTACGGTCTTTGGTCCCGGTGCCGAGCCGGGCTGGCAAAGCCTGGGTGTTTTTGAACTCAATGCCACAAGCTGGGTGCGTCTGGTCGATCCGCACTATCAGATCACCGATGGGGCGGTGATCGCGGACGCTGTCCGTTTTGTGCGTGTCAAATAGCGCGCTGCCACCAAGATTCCTTGATCGATCGATAAACCCTATCAGCCAATCCGATAGTCCTCATGCACACCGCCGACTGGATCGTCATCAGCCTCTACCTCATCGCCACGGTGGGGATCGGGGTGTTGTTGGGGCGTAAGGTGAAAAACACCTCGGATCTGTTCGCCGCTGGTGGGGCATCGCCGTGGTGGGCCAGCGGCCTGAGTGCATTCATGACGATGTTTTCCGCCAACACCTTCGTGGTGTGGGGCGGCATGGCCTACGAGCACGGCACGGTCGCGATCATGGTGAACCTCTGCTACGGGGTGGCCGCGCTGCTGGCGGGCTATACGGTGGCGGGAAAATGGAAGAAGCTGGGCGTGCGCACACCGGCTGAATTTGTCGAACGCCGCTTCGGCAAGGGGGCGCTGCATTTCTACACCTGGGCGATGATGGTTTTCCGCTTGGTTGGCGCGGCCGGGGCGCTTTATGCCATTGCCACGCTCACGGTGGCAGTGACGCACGGCGATAACAACGCCGCGCAGGTGCAGGGCATGCCTCCGGAACTGGTGACGGCGATCCTGGTCTTCGGTGCGGTGGTGGTGCTTTACACCATGATCGGCGGACTGTGGGCGGTGCTGATGACCGATGTGATCCAGTTCATCGTGCTCAACGCGGCAGTGGTTTTCGTAGTCGCGCTGACACTCTTCGACATCGGCGGGCTCGGTGGATTCATCGCTCAAGCGCCGGAGGGCTTTATTGCCTTCACCTCCGGGTCGAGATACACTTGGTTTTTCCTCTTCGGTTGGGTGGCAATCCACTACTTCATGATCGGCGCGGAGTTCGCCTTTGTGCAGCGCTATCTCTGCGTGCCGAATCCGCGTGACGCCCGACGAGGCACGGTTTTGTTCGGTGTCATGTATTTGATTTCCCCCTTCCTGTGGTTGTTGCCGCCACTTTTGTGGCGGGTGCAGAGCCCGATCCCGGAAGGGGCAACCGCTGATATGATTCGCGTGCTCAAGGAAGAGGCCTACATCAGGTCATGTGTGGAGGTGCTACCGATCGGCATGGTCGGACTGATGATGGCGGCGATGTTTTCCGCCACCGCCAGCTTGATCAGCTCGCAGCTCAATGTATTTTCCGGCGTGCTCACCCATGACATTTACCGGCCCTGGAGAAAGATGACGACGGAGAAGGGCCTACTCTTTGCCGGTCGGGGGTTCACGCTTCTGCTGGGTGTTATGATCGCCGGTATAGCCCTTTGCATTCCTATGCTGGGGGGTGCGGAAAAAGTCATCATTTCCATCACCGAGCTGATGGTCGTGCCCTTACTCGCCCCGATCCTGATCGGACTGCTGAGCAAGCGAGTGAACTCGGCGGCCCTGTGGGTCACAGCAGGGATTTGCATTCCTCTCGGCCTGGCCTTGCACTTCGGCCTGATAGTCCCGCCGGAGAACAGTGCGTCCTGGCAATGGCTCTTCAGCCAATCGAAAACCTTAGTCGGTGTGGTGCTGCCCATGGCGATCGTGTTGATCTTCCATTTCCGGGCGCGTGGCACGGATGAGCGTTGGCAACATATCGAGAAGCTGCAAGCCAGCGGGCTCGAAGCGGAAGCCACCACGCCCGGAAAAGCAGATGCGGGACCGACGCGTATCGTCGGCTGGAGCATGGTGGTGCTCGGGCTTGGCATGCTTTGCCTGCTTCCGATCAATCCCGGCGACCGTCTTACCATCCTTGCTTTTGGGCTTCTCGTTGCAATGATCGGGTTCACAATACTCAGGGCAGCGAAATATTTAAATTCTAAAACGACATCATGATTCACGAGGGGCCTGCAGAAATCCGACAGCTCAAAACCATTACCCACGAGGTTGACCTCGTGGTCGTCGGCGGTGGGCTGGCAGGCACCTGTGCCGCCATCGCCGCGGCGCGCGAGGACTTGCAAGTGGTGCTGGTGCAGGATCGACCCATCCTGGGCGGCAACGCATCGAGCGAGGTGCGCCTATGGGTGCTCGGTGCCACTTCCCACATGGGTAACAACAACCGCTGGGCACGAGAGGGCGGGATCATCAATGAGATCCTGGAGGAAAACCTTTATCGCAACCGTGTCGGTAACCCGTTGATCCTGGACACCATTCTTCTGGAAAAAGTTCACGAGGAGCCCAATCTCACGCTCCTGCTCAACACCGCGGTGCACGAGGTGGAAAAAAGTGATCCGGACACGATCAGCGCCGCGATTGCCTTCTGTTCACAAAATTCGACCCGCTATGTGCTGCGGGCGCCGTTGTTTTGCGATGCTTCGGGGGACGGTGTGCTGGGATTCCTGAGTGGTGCGGCTTTTCGCATGGGCGCCGAGAGCCGCGAGGAATTCGACGAAGGTTTCGCCCCGGATGAAAGTTACGGTGAGTTGCTCGGGCACTCCCTCTATTTCTACACCAAGGACACCGGTGCTCCAGTCAGCTTTACTGCCCCGAGCTGGGCGCACAAGGATGTCAGCAGCATCGCCCGCTATCGGAAGTTCAATGCCAACATGCAGGGCTGCAATTTCTGGTGGGTCGAATACGGTGGCCGACTCGATACGGTGCACGATACCGAAACCATCAAATGGGAGTTGTGGAAGGTTGTGTACGGCATCTGGGATCACATCAAGAACTCGGGCGACTTCCCCGAAGCCGAGACCATGACCCTCGAATGGGTTGGCCAGATTCCCGGCAAGCGGGAAAGCCGGCGTTTCGAGGGCGACTACATTCTGCGTCAGCAGGACGTGGTGAATCAGGCTCCTTTTGAAGATACGGTAGCTCACGGCGGCTGGGCCGTTGACCTTCATCCGGCAGACGGCGTTTATTCCGACAAACCTAGTTGTAATCAGTGGCATTCCAAGGGCGTCTATGGCATTCCCTGGCGCTGCTACTACAGCCGTAATATTTCCAACCTGTTTCTTGCTGGCCGTATCATCAGCGCGAGTCATGTCGCGTTCGGATCGAGCCGCGTGATGGCGACATGTGCCGCCGGCGGTATGGCGGTCGGCATCGCTGCCGCCTTGTGTGGCAAGGTCGGAAAACTGCCACGCGACCTGGGGCAGGGAGATGCGCTGCGCGAGCTTCAACTGAGGCTCGACCGCTCCGGACAATATTTGCCGGGGATCGAGGTGGTGGATGCCGAAGACCTCGCGACCAAGGCCCAGGTCACCGCCAGTTCGCGCCTCAAACTCGGTGAGATTTCAGCGAGTGCTGAGTGGATGAAATTGGATGGCGGTTGGGGTATGTTGCTTCCTTTAACTGAGGGGAATTGTCCCGAGTTCGGTTTTGAGATTTCCAGTGAGCAGTCAGGTGCTTTGCGTTGCGAACTACGCCGTGCGGCCCGGCCCGGGAATTTCACGCCGGATGAACTGGTAGATTCGATTGAAATCCCTTTCGCGAAAGGTCAATCCAGAGTCGCTGCGAAGTTCAGCAAATCCATCGATCGCGAAGACTATTATTTCGTGAATTTATCCGAGAACCCCGCAGTGCAAGTGAGGCTGAGTGATGTCAGGATGACGGGCGTGCTGTCGGTGACAAATGCGTTCAACAAAGCGGTCGCCACTTCAAGTGTCCAGTCCCCTCCGCCGGACATCGGAATCGATTCCTTCGAATTCTGGCTGCCGAAGCGTCGACCCGGCGGGAAAAACCTTGCCATCACGATCGAACCGCCACTCGATGCTTTTGATCAGGATCAGGTGACCTATGGTCCCACGCGGCCCATGCGTACCGTCAATGCCTGGGTGGCCGATCCAGCAGACCCCAACCCGGAGCTCTCCTTGAGCTGGCCTGAAGCCGTTCGTATCGGGCGGATCATTATCGATTTTGATCCGGATTGGGATCATCCAATGGAAAGTGTGCTGATGACCCACGCGGAAGAGGTGAGTCCCTTCATGCTCCGCGACTTTGATCTTGTGGATAACGTAGGCACCGTCTTCGCGGAAGTGCGGGATCATCATTCGGCACGCTTTGATCTACGCCTCGAAAATGTGGCAGAAACCAAGGGACTCACTCTTCGCATCAAAGCTACCCACGGCGCGCCGGCCAGTGTTTTCCGAATTCGTGTTATGGCCTGAACCCAAAATAATCCCGTCAATCCTGTTCAAACCTCAGCGTTACTCTTTGGGCGGAATGCGGAGTTTGCCGTTTTCTAAAATCGGACCTTGTGCGCGTTTGATTGTAAGTTTCGGTGGGCCTGCGTGTGGGAGGGGCTCTGGGGCAGATGGTTGTTCTGGGGCAGGTGGTTCAAAAGACTCCTGTGGCTGCGTTGGTGGCGTGGGCGTGCCGGGTATGGGTGCTTGTGTTACCTGAAATGGTAGTGGCTGTCTGGCGATTTGCGGTTGTTTCAAGATAGGACGCGAAGGCTGCTGCGGTGCTGGTGAACTCGGCAAGATCAACGATGGACGCACTGGTGTCGGTGAGGCGGGTTGGGTGTAAACAGGCTCGGTTTCATGTGCTTGAGTTGCCGGTGTTGAGGTAGTCTGCGCTCCACGCACGTCATCGAAAACCCGGTCCTTGGGCTGGACGCGATCCATGGGAATAGTCACAGCTGGTGGCGGGGGAGCCTGTGCGCCCATTTGTTCCGATTGCAAATACAGTTCATTGAGTGCTTGCTCGCCCGGCCTGACGGGAAGCTGAGGAAGCTTCATCGGTGTGGTGTGCAGACCAGGTTCCTTGAGCAGGGCTTCGGCAGCTTGTTCACTGCGTTTCATCCATGGCAGCTCGCCGATGTCTGGCTTGTTGCGGTTGAATGTCCCCCAAATTTTCTCGTAGTCATCTGTCCAGATAAGGAAGTTCTCCAGGTCTGGGTTGGCGAGGTCTGGGTCGACTTGTAGAGCAGCTCCGTAGAAGCGCGCGGCTTGCATGACCATGCCGTGATGAAGTAGTGCATTTGCCATGCCGAGATTTTGCACGGGGCGATCTTGGTTTTGCTCGAGAAGCGAGGTGAGCAATCGGATCGCGCGGCGTGGTGATCCTCGGGATAAAATCTTCGCGGCGAAAGCGATCTCTAGATCGACGTTTGGTATTTCAGCCGCATCCCAGATGAGTTCTGCAGCTTCGTAGGATTTATCCTCGTTGAAAAGAATGACGGCGAGTTGTTTTCGCAGCCCCCAGTCTTCAGGGTATTTTACGAGCAGCTTGTTAAGCAGGTCTTCCGTCGATTGGCTTTCCTTCGGTTCCATAATTTAGCCCTGGATTGGTTTGAGAACCAAAAAGCTAAAAAAAATGGGCTATTCAGGCAATACCTGATTTGGGTTTTGTGGGGCAGTGTCATTTTCGGCGGCAGCCTCGGATGTTTCGTCCTTTTTCAAGGAACTTGCAGGTACCAGCAGGCCGTCGGGACCGTGGACCCAGCGATCGTAATCTTTATCGCTACCGCCTTCAGCGCTCTCAGGCGATTCGATGACGGAGGTGGCCGGAGGGTTCGTTCCTTCTGGAAACTCGTTATAGAATGCGGCGGGACCACTGTTTGGCAGCCCTTCCGTGGTGAGTCCATCAGGCTGCATGTTGGCCTCAGATTCAGCGAGCAGCGCGCTGCGTTCCAGCGCTTCAGCGCGTTCTGAAGCGTCCGGATCGCGCATGTATTTGTAGGTCTCGCAAGAGTTGAGCAGCAACGATATCCCGCAAAGTGTGACAGCAATAATTAGGGTGTGGGAGGATGATTTCACAATAGACTGATACGTTTTGAACAAAAGAGTGGTTGATAATTAGGGGGGCGCGTAGAATGAAGTGATAGCAATGGCTGTCGATCAGTCTTCGGGAAAAAGTCCGACTTCATCTACCGGGTCGGCTGCGAAGGGTTTGGATGGGCCGTCGGGCGCGAGACCAATCTCATCCAGCATCGGCTGTGGATCGCCGAGAGGCATGATGACTTCTGATTGGGTGTTGCTTGGTTTGGGCTTGGAGTTGACGACGAGGTGGTCGTTTTCCGGTTCTGACGCTTCAGCGAGCGCGGCCAGCTTTAGATGGTGGTCGAGCAGTGCCTGACGTTTTTCACCCTTACCGAATGTGCCGCAACTAGTGAGGATTCCACTCAGTAGAATGGCGGTGAGAGTGAGTTGACCGAATCGGTGTGTCATGAACAAAGAGATTAGGATTGGAAATTTGGTGAGGAAAGGGGTAGCTGGGACTTGTCCATTCCCTTGCATGGAGAGGCTGCCGATGGCAAGCCCTTAAACCTTATAACTGGGAAACTCTTTGTTGTCGATTTGTTCAATGACTGATTCTCCTTCATCCCACCCAACGCATGACGTGGTCGCGCATGCGCTCGCATTGGATGGCGTGACAAGGGTGATTTCCGACCTTCATTTCGGCCATCCGGGAACGCTGTTTAGCGAGGTGGATGAAGTTTTACCGCTGCTCGATGGTGCGCATCGAGTGATCCTCAATGGCGATACCACAGAGGAATGCTCGCGCGCACTGCGCCCGCGTTCGGAGGAAATGTTTGCGGAGTTTTGCGCGGAGTCATCGCGTCGCGGAGTCGAGTTATTGCGGATACGGGGTAACCACGATGCTTCGCAGGATCACCTGGGCGCGCTACGATTGTTCGGTGGCAAGGTGCTGATCATTCATGGCGATGCGTGTTACCATTATGGGTCGCCGTGGAGTCGCTGGATTCCGAGCCTTAAGGAAGAGCTGGATGAAGTGTATTTCGAGTTTGAGAAGGAGGGGGTTAACACCTTGGAAGATAGGCTGCGTTTGGCGAGGGCTTGGGCAAGGCGTTATCACCCACCGGTAAAAAGAACGGAGTCGAAGCTGGCCGGGATTCTGGGAATTCTTATGTCCGCCGCTTGGCCGCCAACGGTGGCGTGGCGTTTGATCAAGGAGCGCGCGATGACAATTTCGCGGGCCGTGGAGTTTCTCGATTATTTTGCACCCGAGGCGAAGGTGATGATCTTCGGACACATTCACCGCAGTGGAGTTTATCAACGTGGCGAGAAGATGCTGATTAATACTGGAGCTTTTCAGCCGGTCGCCGGGCGTTGTGTTTGTGATCTCGATGGCGAAGGAATCACGGTGAGAAACGTGGTGCGGACCGGTGGGAAGTTTGTTCTGGGTGGAGTGAAACAGACGATCACCTGGCGAAGCTTGGGCATTGACCCATTGCTCGATCAGGGCGAAGTATGAGGAGCGCGCGACACAGTAGTCGCATAGATCCATTTCATTACTTAGACTATGTCCTCTCAGTTTGGCACTCTTTTTCGGCTCTCGACTTTCGGCGAATCCCACGGTGGCGGTGTGGGTGTAGTGATTGACGGATGCCCCCCGGGGATCGAACTCGATGTGGCGGAAATTCAGCGTGACCTCGACCGTCGCCGACCGGGGCAAAGCGAGATCACCACACCGCGTAATGAAGCGGACGAGGCTGAGGTGTTGTCGGGACTTTATGAAGGCAGGACGACGGGCACGCCGATTGCGATTCTTGTTCGCAACAAGGATCACCGTCCCGCCGCTTACGATGAGATGGCGGTGAAATATCGTCCATCCCACGCCGACTACACTTACGATGCGAAGTATGGGTTCCGTAACCCCAATGGCGGCGGACGTTCATCAGCACGCGAGACCATCGGGCGTGTGGCTGCCGCTGCCATCGCGAAAAAAGTGCTCAAGACCATCGCTCCAGAACTCGAGGTGCTCGCCTGGGTGGCGACGATTCAGAATCTACAGGCCAATGTCGATCCTACTACAGTGACTGCCGAGCAGATTGAGTCAAATATCGTGCGCACCGGTGATCCGGAGATGGTGGAAACGATGATCGATGCAGTGAAGGCGGCGCGCTCTGCCGGGGATTCGCTTGGCGGAACGATTGCGTGTGTGGTACGCGGATGTCCGGCTGGTTGGGGTGAGCCGGTGTTTGATCGGATCGAGGCTGACTTGGCGAAGGGTGTGCTCTCGCTCCCGGCGACGAAAGGCTTTGAGATTGGTTCGGGTTTTGCTGGCACCTTGCTCAAGGGCAGCGAACACAATGACCCGTTCCGTAAAGATGGAGACAAGGTTGTCACCACAACGAACCGTTCCGGCGGTGTACAAGGCGGTATTACCAACGGTATGCCGATTGAGTTTCGCGTGGCGTTCAAGCCGACGGCGACCATTATGACCAGTCAGCAGACGGTTGATCAGTCGGGGAAGGAAACCGATCTGAAGGGCAAAGGCAGACACGATCCCTGTGTGCTTCCTCGCGCCGTGCCCTTGGTGGAGGCGATGACCGCTTTGGTACTCTGCGACCATGCGCTGCGCCAACGCGCTCAGCGTGGGAATTAGTATGGGAATTAAATATTTTTGCCCTCGCGCGCGTCCAATGAATCATCCGCGGCATTCGATGCGTAATTTATCTGGTAGTACGTGTCTCAGGCTTGCATCCAAGAATTTTATCCATCAAGCTGTCGGAACAAATTAACCTCCAAAATACTTATGAAAACATTGAAGAACATCACCGCGCTCGCGGTCGCAGGGACCATGAGCATGTCTCTTATTAGCTGCGAGACTGCAGAAGGAACAGGCACACTCGTCGGAGCAGGCACTGGTGCCGCTCTAGGCGGAATTGTCGGCAATAACATGGGCAGTGGCCACTCCACCACCGGAGCACTGCTCGGAGCCGGTCTAGGTGGCCTTGTGGGTAACCGCATTGGTGCCTCACAAGATACAGCAAACCAAGCCCGCGGCGAAGCTATGCGTGCCAACACCACCACCGTGTATGTTCGTAACCGCAACGGCAGCACCCGTCCAATCACCCTTCAGCGCGTTCAAGGAAACGTCTGGCAAGGGCCACAAGGCGAGCAATACAACGGTGTGCCAAGCTCCCGTCAACTTGAATCGATGTATGCTTACTAAAAGCATCCGTTGAACAGATTATTTATCTTAAACCCGTGCCGGATCGTCTCCGGTGCGGGTTTTCTCTTTTCACCAGCCAGAAGCGGCTTAATAGTGGCAGAACCTTGGGCGTGTCCGAATCGCCTAAATGTCTAATATCTAGTTTTATGATCATCCAACCGAAAATCCGTGGTTTCATTTGCACCACATCTCATCCAGACGGCTGCGAGGCCAACGTCCGCGAGCAAGTTGCTTACGTGAAGTCCAAGGGCGAAATCTCCGACGGCCCAAAACGTGTGCTCGTTCTTGGATCGTCCACCGGCTACGGTTTGTCGTCACGCATCGTTCCTGCCTTCGGTTGTGGAGCATCCACCATCGGTGTGTTTTTCGAAAAAGAGGGAACCGACCGTAAGCCAGGCACCGCAGGATGGTATAACGCCGTAGCGTTTGAAAAGGTCGCCAATGAGCAAGGCCTCTATGCCAAAAGCTTCAACGGCGATGCCTTCGGTCACGAGATGAAGAAAACGGTCATTGATACGATCAAAGAAGATCTCGGTCAGGTGGACATGGTGATTTATTCGCTCGCATCGCCGCGCCGCAACGATCCGGATACTGGCGAGGCCTACCGCTCCGTTCTCAAGCCAATCGGGCACAGCTACACCAACAAAAACCTCAACACCGACAAAGCGGAGATCGAAGAAATCACCATTGAAGCAGCGAGTGAGGAAGAGATCGACCAGACCGTCAAGGTGATGGGCGGCGAAGACTGGAAGTTGTGGATCGACGCCATGGCGGACGCCGGTGTGTTGGCGGATGGTTTTGAAACCGTGGCGTATTCCTACATCGGGCCCGAGCTGACATGGGCCATCTACACCGAAGGCACCATCGGGGGCGCGAAACTTCATCTCGAAGAAACCGCGAAAGCCATGAATGCGCGATTCGGTGATGGCACCGCGGTGGTTTCCGTCAACAAAGCACTCGTCACCCAGGCGAGCTCAGCGATCCCCGTCGTCCCGCTCTACATTTCTTTGCTCTACAAAGTCATGAAGGAGAAAGGAACGCACGAGGGCACCATCGAGCAAATCCAGCGACTCTTCGCCGACCACCTCTGCGCCGAAAATGGACCGACCCTGGATGACAAGGGGCGCATACGGGTTGACGATTGGGAAATGACCGAAGACGTGCAGGCTGCTGTTGCGGAAGTTTGGCCACGAGTCACCTCGGAGAACCTCATGGACGTTTCCGATTTTGGCGGATATCAGAAGGAATTCCTCAAGCTGTTTGGCTTTGGTGTGGATGGTGTGGATTACGCCGCCGATACCGAAGCCGAGCGCCCAATGCCTAGCGCCTAGATGAAATCTTGGTATTAGCATGAGTTCCTCAAGCTGTTTTGCTTCTAAGATTATTCCGTCTCAGACGTTGTGATCCATGAAATCGCCTTATTGAACCGTGCGTAGCATTTTTATTTTCATCATTCTGTCGCTGGTACCTTTGACCGCTAGAACTTGGACTAGCGCGGACGGCAAGAAAACCATCGATGGCGAATATGTCTCTCATACAGACGAACAAGTCGTCATTAAAAGAGGGACAAAAAATCTCACCGTTAAATACGAGTTCCTCTCCACCTTGGATAGGGAGTGGGTCGAAGACCTCGATAAAGTGTCTGATCCGGATCAATCGAGCGCCTTGGAGGATGCCGGCCGCCTCAAGACTCTGCTGGCTCTTGTCCAGCATGGCGATGGTGAGGGCACGGTGGTTCGCAAGCTGGAAAAGAACCCGCACATCGAAGCATCTCTCAGTAAAACATTTCTCGCTCGTGTGGGTCTCAATGGTTTTTTTAAAACCAAAGAAACGCTCAACGGAAAACAGTATGTGTTTCATTTCGACTGGGATGAAAATGATCGATTGACCTGCATCACCCTGCGTTCAGAAGAATTTCCCCGGGCTGAGTTCAAGCAAGGTGTGAAAAATGCCTGGCTGGCCGGTAATAAACTGATTTCTCAATCCTACGGCGAGGCAAAGCAAACCAGTGATTTCCCACCTGTTTCCTCATTATCGCCGGATGCCAATCTCATGATCACCCATGTCTGGCATCCGGAGGGCACGAAAAAAACCATCGCCCTATGTGTAGGTATCGATGAGGACAATGCGTTTATTGCATTGAACTATTACGACCGGTTCATCGAATTAAAGAAGTTATGATTGCCTAGCATGGGTGCATCATTTCCCACTGAACTGGGTGCATACTAGATGTCAGGCATGACAAGCCCAGCAATGACGATGGCACTAAACGCGATTTGCGAGCAGTGTAACGGGGGCTTTCTTCGTAGCTGCTTTTGTGAAAAAGTGGCGGGGTGGTCGCGTATAAGGGCTCTGCCCCACGCGATTTGGTGGATGGTTCTAGGGCGGCGGGAATCGCACAGCCACGTTTTTACAAGCGCAGCTACAGGCTTACTAGATGTCAGGCATCTAGTGGCATTAGTGTTCGTAATGGCCTGACAATGAATGAGTGGGGAGCGCGTGGCGATTTATGGGTTGGCGCAGCATACTAGATGTCGGCATCATGCAGCATTGCACAGACTCCGCCTGTAGCTTCCAGCACTGAAGAGGGTTTACTGTAGGCAGCGTGGTAAAACGTGATACGATATGGCGTGACGAATGAAGATTCTCCGCATAACGAGCCGGTCAAAACTGTGGTGCTAAAGTTTGGTGGAGCGTCGGTGGCCAGTCCTGAGAGATTTTCCCAGATTGCCGAAATTACGGCGAAGCGCCGGGCGCAGTATGATCAGGTGATTTGTGTGATTAGCGCCATGGGTGATACCACCAATGAACTTCAAGAGTTGGCGCTGAAGGTGAATCCTGAGCCGTCGCAACGTGAGTTCGATATGTTGATCTCAGTGGGCGAGCGCATCAGCGCATCGCTTCTTGCCATGGCGCTGGAGAAGATTGGTATTTCCGCGATCAGCTTTACTGGGAGTCAGGCAGGAATCATGACGACGGCTTCACATTCGGATGCGGAAATTGTCGATGTTCGCCCGACACGCCTGACGCGACATTTGGAAGAGGGACGCGTGATTGTGGTAGCTGGATTTCAAGGGGTTTCCGTCGAGGGCGATCCAGAAATCACCACGCTCGGACGTGGAGGATCGGACACCACAGCCGTGGCGTTGGCGAAAGCGTTGGGCGCATCGCACGTGGAGTTCTTCAAGGATGTGAGGGGATTCTACTCAAGCGACCCGAAGACGAA
>JAGXGH010000030.1 GCA_024636835.1 Verrucomicrobiales bacterium
ACATTGCCCTCTGCGCCTCGTCGTCTGTCATCTCCTGCTCGCGGTCAATTCCAGACAGCATCGACATCAAGGGCGAAGGCATGGAGAGATTTTCCCGCATCATCTTGACGTAATCACGATAATCGTCCATGCACGCAGGTTCCTCACCGAGCAAGAGATAGCGGGAATAGAGCATCAGAACGACCCCCTCGACCTCTGGATTATCCATATCCTCGCGCACCCACGCATTGACCACATCCAGTTGTTCCGAAGAGCCATGCGCAACCACAGCACTTGCAATATTCACCTGTTCGATCCCGTATTCAAACGCCGCCGGCGACTCCTTCAACACTGGCAGCAAGGGAGCCACCTCGATTCTTCTACCTTGATTGGAAATCGCACTGGAAAGATACAACTGTGCTCGCTTGTCCAATTTCATGAACCGCTCAGCAAGTGGCTCCAACATCGAGTCGTCGAGCATTTCAGCCAGCGCTTTTTCGATCAACACAGACCAGCAATCCGCCTCAAAATCAAGAAGTTTGATCAGATCGTCCACGCGATCTCTCAGTCCAAGCCTGCCGATGAGACAAATCGCCACGCAGATAAACCATGGCTCCTCGCACGACCAATCCCAACCGTCGGCATCCAGCCAACCATCCACCAAGTCCACAAGATAGTCACGTGGAGCCACCTCCACCCAGCGCCGCGCCAGCGCTTGAATCCGCAGCAAATCGTCATGGGGATACTCATCTCTACTGGCGATTCCCTTCACGATCTCCCTGATCTTCTTCTCGCAGCCCTCTGCCTCCAAGCTCTGATACCCAGCGATTTCCCAAGGGTCTTTCGCTGGCCATCCCATCTGTATTGCCAAATCGGAGAACAAGCGACTCACTTCAGCTTTCCCCTCAGCATCCAGTGAGTCCGGCACCGTCGCAATCCACCGCAGAAGATGCAGCGGCATCGTCTCCCTATCCCCGAAATCCGCCGTCTTGACCTGGTCGAGCGCCCATTCGGCGCTCCCTTCCGTCAACGGAAGATTACCGATCATGTTACCGTAGTCGAAAGCCTCCCCCCATCCCCATTTTCCCACCGCAGTGATAGCGGCTGCCGTTGCCAGTTCCCGCGCCGATTCATCCAATCCGACTTTCGACGAAAAGAACGCTAACGACGTGCTTCTCACCTCAAAATCCTCGCGCGTGAGTCCCTCAATCCATTTTTCTATTGTCATGATCATCTCACAGAACCCATTCCAGAATCCCCACCCACTGTCCATCATTTCCCCATGCTCGACTCAATAAAAATTTCCAAACTTCCTCACCGCCACCACCCGTTGTATAGAATCGAGCACGGTGTCCAAATTCTCGCCAAGATCGGTCGCCAGGAAACGCATCACCAGATAGCCATTCTCCTGAAGGAGCGCATCCTTTTTCCGGTCGCGACGATACGCTGCTTTGTCCGCCAAATGCTGGTCGCCATCCAGCTCGATGACCAAGCACTTCTCCGCGCACAGGAAGTCCACCTCCATCTCGCTATGGTCATTGAACGGAATCGGCAGGCAAACGTTCAGCCGAAACAAGCCACCCGTTGTGGACAGCGATTCCAATCGTTTGTAGAGGAACTTCTCGCTCGCACTCCGTGCATAATCTCCAGCTCGATTCACCTTGGTCGGCGGGCTCGTAATATCGACGAAAAGTCGCGCCAGTGGTGCATCCACACCGTCGCGAATCAAGCGACGCACGCTCGCGGCATAGTCTTGTTTCCATACCGGATCAATCGGCAGTGGAACTTCTTGAGGCCAGCCCGGAAGGGCGTGGGCAGGAAGCAGAATCGTGTAGCCCACGTCTTCATATCCCGCACAACGGCGGTCGAACATGCGAGAAAGCATCGCCACATCGAGATCGGCGTAGTCGAAAACGCGCACGACTTTTTTGCCATCATGCAATCGATGCAACCGTCCTGCATACTGAGCGATCGTACCCTTCCATGAAACCGGCATCGTGAGAAAAAGTGTGTCCAGGCGCGCGTCATCAAACCCTTCGCCAACGAATCGTCCAGTGGCGATAACCACACGAGGCTCCGTATTGGTAATCGTCGAAAGAGACGCAATCGCCGCTTTCAAATCCTTGGCCGACATCCCGCCCTTGAGCGTGATCAAGTTGGGCACATCATCACGCAACAATCGATGAAGCAGATCCAAATGGTCAGTGCGTTCAGTCAGCAGCAGCGGCGCTCTTCCGGCACGGACAGCACTTAGGACGTCGTCAACAATCATCCGATTCCGCGCTGCATCCTGATAGACCGCATCGCAGAGTAGTTGGAATACCAGCCGCGGATTCTCCTCCGTTTCCATTGGCATCCGAAACCCCGTTGGCCGCACGATCACCTCGTGACGGAAGGGACGTTTCGCAGCTTGAGCTTTGGCATCCACCCGATGACGGATCGGCCCACATTGCATGAACAGAATCGGATGATGTCCGTCCTTCCGAGTCACCGTCGCTGAGAGCCCAAGCACGAACTTCGCCTTCGCGCGACGTGCCACCAGTTCGAAACTGTGCGCGGAGAGATGGTGACATTCATCCACAATCAACTGCCCGTAATCCGCAACCAAATCCTTCACCTCACCCTTGCGCACCAAACTCTGTATCAGCGCCACATCCAGCTTTCCCGTCAGCTTTTTCCGCCCACCTCCAAGGCGTCCAATCTGCTTTTCTTCAAGATCAAGAAACTCGGTCAAGCGTTCCACCCATTGATCCATCAATTGCTTGCGATGCACCAGCACCAAGGTATTCACACCGCGCTTGGCGATCATCGCCGCGCCCACCACCGTCTTTCCAAAAGCCGTCGTCGCAGCGAGAATCCCCGTATCGTGTTCGTTCAATGCACGAAGCGCCAACTCCTGATCCTTTCGTAACTCACCGGTAAATCGCACCGCAAGCTCGCTACCGCGCTCTCGTTGGTCATCCACCTCCAACGCAATACCCTGACCATCCAACACCTCACGAACTTCCTCTAAACACCCACGCGGCAGCCCGATGTGTTTAGGAAAATCCTCAGCACACGCGATGATGCGAGGTTTGTCATAAGTCGGCAGTCGCATCGCCTGCGCCTTGTAAAACTCCGGATTCTGGAACGCCGCAATCCTCACCAGCGCATCGTACAAAGCCGGTGGAAGACCTTCTTTCGGCACATAAATCTGATCCGAAAGAACGACGGTCATTTTCTTCAACTTCCCCGATCCTTTCAGATCCATCGCAAGCTTCGATTTCCCGGGAGTGCTCATCTTCCACGGCTCGTCTTCATCATCACTCGGTGCCAATCGCACCCCGACAATCTCGCTACGTCGTTTTGCCTCGCCCACCAATGTCTCCACGCGCTTGAGCGGAACCTTCTCAATCAGCGAGAGAAATCGCCACTGATCCGGCCATGGCTCGAACTCTTCATCGACAAACAGACTATTCCCCGCATCGCGTGGCTCACGTTGCAAGGGTAGCGCGATCAAATTCCCAAAACCACCGCGAGGCAAGGTGTCTTGATTCGGAAAAAATCGATCATAAGCCGCCAGCTTCGCCCGAGGACAGCGAGCCGTCGCACGCGTAATCAAGGCAGCACCAAGTGATCTCGCCATCGTCGCCGCCACCGGCTCGGCGAAAAACAACCAAACATGTCCGCCCTTTCCCGAGCGCGATCGCTCCAATGCGGCCGGAACGCCAGACTCCCGACAAACGCTCATGAACGCACTCACATCGTCCATCCACCCTTCACCATCGAAATCGACCGCCAAAAACCAGCATCGCTCATCCAGCAGCATCGGATACATCCCCATCACAAACGCCTGACCACCCGCATCCTTGCCGCGCAGATGCCACCCCACCACATCATCTGAAACCGCTAGCCAATTCTGATGCGGACAATCCGAGCATTTAATCCGCGGTTTCTCACAAACCCCACGCACCCACTCATTACCGCACACCGGCGAATATCCCGCCTGTCCCGTCTTTCGGCTAACGAATCTTCTCGCGTAAACCTCTTCCCGCCCACGAAACAACTCACGAAACAGCACGATCTTCTCATCGGATGAGGAATGATGATCCAACGCCATCTGGCAAGCCTAGCATACGCGTCTAATGAAACGATATCAAAACCACAATACAAACGCGCTACACATGGATTACACAAATGAAATTGACTATTTTTATAGTCAATTTAATCTAAAGGTAATGAAAACAAGCGTATCGAACACCAAGCAGATGTCGGTCTCTGAATTTAAAGCACACTGCACAGAAGAACTCCGCGCTGTGGAAAATGAGGGCACCACGCTCCTGATTACGCGCCACGGCAAAATCATTGCCCAAATCAATCAACCAGATCTTGCCGAGTCCACAACACTCGCTGACTGGATTGGCTCCGGTGGTGATTTGCTGAATAAGAGCGCACTCAGCAGTTTTGACGAACCGACATGGCAGCCGGAAGACTGGGAAACTCGCCCTAGCACATCCGGCGATCCACTCGACAACCTATAACCCGCCCCTTCCGTAACGATGAACTTCCTTCTCGATACCAACGTCTGGTTACGTCTTCACCATTACCCGGAAGAGATCAGAGCATCTGTCCGATCTATTCTCTGCGCTGAGAGCCATCTCGCCTTATCGAGTTTTAGTCTTCTCGAGGTATCACAAAAGAACGCCTCCAATAAGGGTCCCATCCTTCGTATCCCGATTCGCCAATGGTTTTCCATCGCCATCCCGCAGCAAATTCAGGTGATGGATCTTTCTCCAGAGATTGCAGCCGCTGCATACGAACTAGGCGATGATTTTCATGGCGACCCAGCAGATAGAATCATTGCAGCTACCTCCATCGTCCACCGACTTACACTGGTCACGTCTGACAAACTGCTACTCGCCCATCCCATGCTAAAAACCATCTCGACCCGCTGAACACCTCGTATGAGCGAATACCAAAATTACCAGTGGGCCTGTGTCATCCGTCATCTTAGCTTCGCCCAACGAAGCGAGATTTCTGCCCTTTCATCCCACATTCGAGTGGGCGCCAACGATGCCGAAGTCAGCTATCATTGGGGTGACTTTAAACATAACCCAGACACTGTCCTCAAAAGCTATTTTGACGTCCACACTTACATTGCCAACTGGGGTTCACAAAACATCGCTTTTCGCTTCCCTGCAGACGAAGCGCTAAAGTCCCTACTATCGCCCTTTCTCGCAGAAGGTGTCGTCACGCTACGTAAGTCTGACACACATTTAGTCTTCGACATCCTCTTTGATGAGAATTGGTCCGACTTTGACGATAGCTACGAATTCGAAAATTCCGTCAGCAGCGCAGCAGCCGCTGAAATTTACCGGGAAATCCTCGAAGGCGATCTACGAGGTCCCTACATTTTCTGGCTCAAAGCCTGCGAACTCGGACACGATCCCATCCACGTCGACCTTCCAATTCCCGCCGGACTCGATCAACTCGAACCTCATCATAGACAACTCCTCGACTTCATCTTGCTGGACAAAAGTGTCATCTCTCAGGCTGCGAAATACTCGCCACAACTCACCTCCAGAAAATCTCAGTCTTCTCTGAATCTTGCCGCCCACGTTCGTCAGTTACCAGAAAAAGTAAAGACCGACATTCTAGAACAACTCATCAATACAGAACCTTCACACGCGCAACACCAACTCCGAGCACAACTGCTCAACATCACCAAAACTTCGACTACACCAGATCCTTCAGGACCAAATATCCCATTCGAACAATTATCCGCTCAGGCAAAAGCAGCGGAACATGCCGAACGTGATCGCCTAGCTGCTGAAGAAGCGGAAAAGCGAAGCCAATATCTCACTGAACTCGGCCAACGCGAACCTGAAATATGGAATCTAGCCGACCAACTCATCGCCTCCAAGATCGCCAAAAACTACGAGCAAGCCGTTCTCTTGCTTCGCGCTCTCGAAGACCTCCACACCACCCTTAACACAACTCTCATTTTCCTGACAAAAGTGCGCACCCTAAGCGCATCCTATCCACGCCTAACCGGTGTGCGTAGACGCCTCCGAGAAGCCGGTTGGATCGACCAAGAAAGCCTAAATTTTTATGAACAATCTCGTGGTGAACGATGGCGAAGCACGAACCCCTTAGAACGCCCAATCGACTTCAATAGCTCACCCTTTTCTCAAGCTGGTGATGACGGCACATCAACAACGAACCAAGACTCGTTTAACGAGTCCGTGAGAGGCAACTGATTGAACTCCCCTCTTTGCATCACCCCAGCAAAGCCCCATATTCACACCATGAATCTTCAAACCAACGGCTGCCTGCGCTCTCCGTTAGAGGTGCCACAAAAATGAGTGAACCCAAACGCTTCGAGCACATTCGGCATCGACCGCCAACGGAACTCACCACTCCTCGCCCGTTCGTCATCGCATGTTCGCCGCTACGGACCCATGCCAACCTATCGACGATCATCCGCACCGCCGGATGTTGCGGAATCACTAAGGTGATCGCCACCGGCAATGCCAAAGTGAACCCAAAGATCGCCCGCGATGGTGCGGAAAACGTGACCGTCACCGCTTATCGAACTCTTTTACCTGCTCTGAAAAAACTGAAACAAGACGGATATCAACTCGTGGGCTTGGAGCAAACAAGCAACTCCACACCACTCGCCGAGTTCGCCTTTCCTCACATGACCGCACTTGTTGTAGGGGCGGAACGCGAAGGGCTGAACCAAGACATTCTCGGCCAGCTCGATGCCGTCGTGGAAATCCCCGTGTGGGGACTCCCCTATTCCTACAACGTCGCCACCGCCACCTCGATCTGCATCCACGCCTATTGCGCGCAATATCCGAATGGCTAAATGGGCAAAGGGCAGAGCTATTTTAGTTTTTAAGTGTTATTGTTTTAGGTGAATAGCAATAACGGAGCGGTGGATTCAGAGAGGCCTGCGGGTGGTGGATTAGGTATTGCGAGCGGTGTTGGCTTGGCCTGGATTGGGTTGTTGGAAGGACCCAGGTATTGCCCTGGGCTAGTGGGCGATGCCCCATTGGGGCTTGATTATGGAGAACCACGCTTCCAGCTGGCTGCGAGGGGTGTGGGTTGTTCGTTCACCACCCAAGCCACCTAGAAGGATGGCTCTCCATATTGCTACCTGATGCCTGAGTTTGGGCTGCAAAAAGGAAAAATGGAGAAGATGTTCTCGCGCAGAGGCGCTGAGACGTGGTGGTAATTTGATGTATTTTTCAACAAGAAGGGCTGCGCCTCCTGCCTCCTGCCTCCTGCCTCCTGCCTCCTGCCTCCTGCCTCCTAACTCCTAACTCCTAACTCCTAACTCCTAACTCTCCCACTTGCCCCGCGCCCCATCCGGATTCACACTAAATCATGCCGTCCTCCGACTCACACTCAACATCCACCGAGCAGGGTCGCCTGTTCGGCGATTGCCCATGCGGATCGGGCAGATCCTACGGCGATTGCTGCCGTTTATATCACACCGGAAAAGCCATCGCGATGACCGCGGAAGTTCTGATGCGTTCACGCTACAGCGCCTACTTTTTTCGCCTCACCGACTACCTCTACGCCACCACTCATCCAGACAAACGTTCTCCGGAAATGAAAGCCGATCTGGAGCGCACTATCGACGACTACATGTGGCGCAAACTCACCATCATCTCGACCTTGAAAGGAACCGCCGAGGATAAAAAAGGCAAGGTGGAGTTCATTGCCCAATTTCACCACAACGGGAATTTCGACGAACTCCATGAACACTCCCGCTTTCGCAAATTCAAAGGCACATGGAAATATCTCGACGCCAAAGGCTAGCGTCGGGCGATCTCAGCTTTTGAAATCTGAAGTGGCCGGGGCATCCTGCCCCGAAGCCAGAAATTAGCCAACAGCCCCCACAGGGCGGCACTCATTCCTGAGCCATGCCTGTTGGCTATCATCGAGCAGTGGCGATAACTTCTCGACTACCTCGGCGTTGTAGTTATCAAGCCATGAAATTTGTTCAGCACTCAACAGCGACGGCTCGACCAAATCCACGTTGATCGGGCAGAAGGTCAGGTTCTCGAACTTAAAGAATCGACCGAACTCGTTTTCGCAACTCTCCACGGTGTGCACCATGTTCTCAATCCGAATTCCCCACTGCCCGGGTCTGTAGCAGCCTGGCTCGATGGTGGTGATTTGTCCGAGTTGCATCTTTTCCGTGCTGACTCCCGAGATATTTTGCGGCCCTTCGTGAACCTCCAAACCAAATCCGACACCGTGACCTGTGCCGTGTTTGAAATTCCTTCCATTTGCCCACAGTGCATGGCGGCAAATACCGTCCAACTGCGCGCCAGTCGCACCCTCAGGAAATTCTAGTGTAATTAACTCGATCACGGCGCGCAACACCGAGGTGTAATCGGCTTTTTGAAGTTCCGTCGGCTCACCCATCGGAAGCACTCGTGTGGTATCCGTAGTGCCCAGCACAAAGTTCCCCCCGGAATCGATCAAAAACAATCCTTCCAGATGAACCGGTTTGTCGGAATCCTCGTCGACCGAATAATGATTCAACGAACCGTCCGGACCGTAACCCATGATCGATTCGAAACTCACGTGACGGTAACCATCGATCTCTGCCCGACAGGCTTCGAGCTTACGACTTGCCGACAGCTCGGTCACCTCACCACCACTGCGAAGCGTCTCATACATCCAACAGTAAAAACGCACCATCGCCGCACCATCCTCAATCAATATGCGCTTGAAGTTCGCCACTTCGGTCTCGTTCTTTACACCCTTTAAATCGGTAACCACGGCACGGTCCTTCACACGAGCGCAATGGTCGCCCGCCTGTTTCAACGCGTAACTGGTGTGATTGGGAACAAACAACAAGCGCGTCGAAGCATCCAAGGCTCGCAACGCACCTTCCACTTCAGCGTAGTCACAGATTTCCACGCCCGCCGCAATAAGACGATCACGATCATCGTCACCAATCTTTTTGCCGTCCACAAAGAGCATCACACGATCGGAAGTCACCAAGGTGTAGCAATACGGTGTTGGGTTGTGTTCAATATCCGTCCCACGAAAATTAAACAACCAGCAAGATTCGTCAGTCCGCCCCAACAAATGCGCGTCAACCTTACGCTTCTTCAGTTCCTCGCGAACTCTGGAAATCTTCGACTCAACGGATTCGCCGCTGATGGATTCATCGACAAAGAAAAACTTGCCGCAGGGAGGCTGTGGACGATCATTCCAAACGCTCTCGATCAGATCGAGATCGGCACGCACCTTGAACCCTGCAGGCTGAAGACTTTCCAACCACGCCTCCGCCTGGGTCACCGAGGTATCCGCTCCATTGAATGCTACCGTTGAGCCGTCTGACAGCTCCTTCTTCATCCACTCTTCAATCTTCGGGACGTCCACATCACTGGCTCGCATGAGCTCAATCCCTGTGCCCTCCAAAGCTGAGATCGCCGTTTCATAGTATCGACTATCCGTCCACAACCCGCACCAATTCGCGGTAACCACCACCGTACCATTCGACCCCTTCATGTGAGATAACCACTGACGGCACCGCCACCTATCGGCAACATATTCGTTATTGTGAGGGTCGGTATTCGACACGATCAGCGCATCCACGTCATTCTCCGCCATCAGGGCGCGGAGAGAAGAGAGTTTTTCGGCAACTTGCATCCTTGAAGAAGGCCGAACATCGCACTCATCACAAGTTTTTTTCTGCATGTTTTCCAATCTATTGCCTAAATCTAACAGAACTAGGTAAACGACCTCTCCTCTGACGCTCAACCATCATGATTAGCTCCGGTGCAGGGCAGCAGATAAGAAACAGCAGATATCTATCCTCCCACCAAATTCGACAGCCTCTCTCCTCTCAAAAGATTCTTCGATTTGCTCCAAAGCTCGATAAGAAATCATACCGGTTTCGAATAAAAACTGATTTTTCACCGCGCACAAGTAGCTCTCGATTAACCAACTAAACATCCACTTGTCAATCGCGTGCCGCGCAGCGGTTCTACGCGACGCGTCAGATCATTACCAAGATTTGGTATCAGTAGCAGCCCACACAAGGTTTTGTTTTACCCAAAACACGCCATGAAACTCCGCTTGAATTCACTATGCAATGCGCGTGAAAAGCTTCCACTACATGCCCTACTCAAGCCTACGAGGCACTCAACTTATTAACATTTACTAATTACGCAAATGACGGAATTGCCCAATCCTTTGAGCTGCCGCTGACCTTGTGAGATAGACGGGTTGAGAAGCAGTCACCATCGTAAAACCCATCCGTCCTAGACAATCGAGCACATTCATCCAACTACGCTTAAAGCGTGGAAATGCGAAACGTATTGACCGTTTGCCCACCAGACTTGGCTTCCTCACGCATCACCTTAGCTCCCAGCACCTGCTCAATCATTCGCTCTTCTGCTTTCGCTGCGATTGGATACGCACGCATTAACTCAGAGAGCGGGTTATGGTATTCGAGAATCCGAAATCCCTCTTCCTTATCGTAGGCACAGCGCGACATATAGCCGTCGAGATCCCGTAGCTTGGCCAGCGCGGTAGCGCGCTCGACCACACTTTTTCCGCGAATCTTCTCTTTATAGGCCATCCCCTTGTCGCGGAAATGATTAAACAACAGCTTCTCAGGGGCGTTGCTACCGTGCACCTGCCCAACCGATGTCAGCAAGCTCAGCGCCAACTCGTTTCCTGCCTGCGGGAACAATCCGTTAATCTTTGCCGTCAGTCGATAAATCTTCTCAGGGCGACCGACCTTGCGCGGCTTCCGCCAGGTATCCAAATACCCGATCTTTCGCATCGACTCGCAGTGCTGCTTAATCCCCATGTAACTCTTGCCAAGCGCCGTGGCGATATCACCTACCGAACAGCCACCCGACTTTTTCAGCACAAGAATGATGTCGAACCACTGAGGACGGCAGATGTCGCGGAGAATATTGAAAAGCATTGATTGTTGTTCGGTATGCGGAGTATTTACGCAACTTACTGAACCAGCCATTATGCGCAATACGAATCCGCCTCGAAGTGTCAGAACGGGCGATTTTTTACTCTCAGCAGTGATAACGGTCGCCCACAACCGATGATTGACCACAAGCAAGTGTTCGCTAACTTGCTCGAAACTATTTAGCAGAAGTGAAACGTAAGACCACATAACCACTCTAGCACAGAGAGGATGAAAAATTTCTCGTCGCCAACACCCGATTTCATGCCTGATACTACCACTCCAGAACCCGACAAATCCTTCAAGTCACACGCACCCGGTTACTGGCGGAACGAGAACATTTCCGCAGACGACTGGAACTCCTACAAGTGGCAACTCAAAAACCGCGTCACCTCGCTTGAAGAAATGGAGAAACACCTCAACCTCACTCCCGAGGAACGCGAGGGCATTTTACTAACCGGGAGCAAGCTCGCAATGGCGGTCACTCCACACTTTTTCAACTTGATCGACAAGGACAACCCAGCCTGCCCGATCCGTCGGCAGGTGATCCCACGCGTCGAGGAATCACACGACGACCCGGAAGAAATGGCGGACCCCTGTGGCGAGGACTCTCATATGCCGGTACCGGGGCTCGTTCATCGCTAGCCTGACCGCGTACTCTTCCTCGTGACCGATCGTTGCGCCGCTTACTGTCGTTATTGCACCCGCTCACGTGTCGTGTCCGGTGTCAGCGACCAACGCCTTGAGCTTCAGTTCGAGATGGCATTCCGCTACCTCGAGGAACATCCAGAAGTCCGCGACGTCCTGCTCTCCGGTGGCGATCCCTTACTCCTCAGCGACGGCAAACTAGAGAAAATCCTCAGCCGCCTCCGCGCCATTCCACACATTGAGTTCATCCGCATAGGAACGCGCATCCCGATCTTCCTCCCGCAGCGCATCACTCCAGCGCTCTGTAAGATGCTGGCAAAATACCATCCGCTGTGGATGTCGATTCACGCCAACCACCCGCGCGAGTTGACCGTCGAAGTCAAAGAAGGCCTGGAACGCCTCGCCAACCACGGCGTGCCTCTCGGCAATCAGTCGGTGCTTCTCAAGGATACCAACGACAGCGTCGAGATCCAGAAAACGCTCGTACACAAACTCCTGATGTGTCGCGTCCGCCCGTATTACCTCTATCAGTGCGACTTGATCAAAGGCTCCGCACACCTGCGCACCAGCGTTGAAAAAGGCATCGCCATCATCGAAGGACTACGCGGACACACCACCGGCTACGCCGTGCCGCAGTATGTCATCGACGCCCCGGGAGGCGGCGGCAAAGTGCCCATCAACCCCGAGTATCTCCTCGAACACGACAACGATCACACCCTGATCCGCAACTTCGAGAACAAACGCTTCATGTATCCGGAGCCGAAAGCCAAAAAGGCCCCGTGTAAATCCTCCGACTGCACGGCGTAGCAGGTAGCAGGTAGCAGGTAGCAGGTAGCAGGTAGCAGGTAGCAGGTAGCAGGT
>JAGXGH010000031.1 GCA_024636835.1 Verrucomicrobiales bacterium
AGATCGCCCGCAATTTGATAAAAACAAATAACACCGACGTGTAGATTGACGCTTTGCTGAGGTGATTTCAGCCGCACAACCCATTTAACCCGGAATCTTTTTTAAACCAAAAACCAGCAATTCAGTTTTGCAACAGTCTGTCACAAACGTAGCTACTTTCGGGAGAAAGTGGCAGAGCGGTGTAGCAGCAGGAAAAACATCCACCATTCGGAAATCCCTCAGCGGGTCGTGTAGGATAGGTAGGAGACACAGGAACTCTGCAGTTTTTGAAGAGCCTTATAGCTCTCCTTGACACCCCCTTTGCTCGCGGTTTCCGCGAACTCCGATGCCGTCTCGTGCATGTTCCAGGCGAGGGATCGCATGGGAACCGGCATGTAAAGGCCGGGGCCACCGCCCTTGATTCCTTGCTGACTGCCGCGTTCGGTTCGACCCATCGTCGGTTCGACGAGATCGGCCGCTTCCTGCAACTGCCCTTCGGCGAGCATTCCCTGAACCTGCATCAGGGTGACGAGAACCTTTGTTACTGGAGTTGTTACTACTTTGGTGAGTGGAGCCTGAATTTACGCATGTTTCAGAAATCACTCCAAGCGCAAACTCACGGGTCCGATGAGGCCGGATTCGGTGGGGCCGAGGTTCAGGGCGGGGATGGTGGTGTAGTGTGGGGCGATGGTATTGGCGACACGGATTTGGACCTCGTTTTCGCCCGCTTGCAAATGTGGGGTCAGATTAAACTCGAAGGGAGCGGCCAGACGGATACCGGCGGATTGGCCGTTGACGATCACTTCGGCAGCGACGCAGACTTTTCCAAGGTCGAGGATCGCGCGGCGGTTCACTTCGTCAGCAGTGAAGTTTATATTTTGGGTATAAACCCCGATTCCGGAATAGGTGGGCAGGGCGTAATCCGTCCACGGCCCGGCCTGAATGTGGCCGCCGTCAAGCGTGAGTGCAATTGGCTCCAGGAAGGCGGCTCCGGCATAGGCACCGGGAACCATCTCCACTTGAAGCAGAACCTGGGAAACGCCTTTGGGTGGTGAGGAAATCGTCGCGACACCATCCACAGTCGGCACTTCTTGACCGTTGACCCAGGCTCGGGCTTGAGTGCCCAGCTCTAACGTCTTTAGGCCGGGAGGGGCCTCGAAACGATAGTAGCCGAGGTGGTTGTTTTCTTCGGATTTTACGTCGTAGAGAATCTCGGGGGCTTCGTCGAAGCAGGTGAGATAAGGCGACTCCAAGTTCACGGAGAGCTCGCGCTTCGGGGTGGTGGGCGAGGCGATATTTTCGGCGACTTCCATGCCCCACGGCTGGTCACCCATTTGGCCCTTCACTTGAGCGGCGGCCCAACCTGAGTCATCGAAGGCGAGCTGTTCCCAGCCCTCGACCTGTTCGGTCGACCCCTTCCAACTGCCGTCGGTAACCAGTTCGAAGTCACTACCGTCGGCGGCTTTGCCACGGAGTGCCAAAACGATGCCGCGGAACTTTCGGACGTCGTCGCCCTTGTTGACGTTGATCCCTTTGAAGTGCTGACCCCAGATAGCGATGACGTTTTTGCCCGGCTTGAGATAGTCGGTAATGTTGAAGGATTCGGGTGTCTTCCATTCTGTCCATGGGCCGATTTCGTCTTCGAGTTTGACCCCGTTGACGAAAAGCCGGTAGCCGCTGAAAGCGGTGACGGCCAAGCGGGCGTATTCCGGTTTGACGTCGAGACCGAAGGTTTGGCGGACGTAGCAGGCCCCGCCATTGCCGGACCAGATCCAGCTGGCTTTTTTCAGGTCCGGCTGGGGGCGTCCTTGTGCCGCTTCCGCCATGCTGGAGACGGAGGGCGGCGTGCGTTGAACGTAAAGCCGTCCCTCCTTGCCATTGGATAGGTCGATAAGGACTTCGTTGACGCCTTGCTTCAGTGGCAGATTGCCAACCGCATCTTCGACCGGCTGTTCGCTGCCGTTAACCCAGAGCCGGGCTGCGTCGTTGTTCAGTTCGATGCGGAGACCGAGGCGCTGCTCCTTCGGTGAGTGGAGGCGTGTGAAGAGGAGCTTACGGCCTTCTGGAAGTTGGATGAATTTCCGGTCGATGTGCCCGTCGGGATAGCCGGAGTGTCCGCCCCAGGGAGCGGCCTTGGCCTGCCCGATGGATTTGGAAAATTCGACGGCTTTCCATTGGAGGGATTCGCTACCGCCCTTGGTGGTGGAGCCGATGGTGAGGCCGGAAAGCGAGGTCAGGCTGTCTTCGACCGCTACCTCGTTCTCCGCTGTCGGCGTGGCGGCCAACCAGTAGGGGCCCGTGCTGTAAAGCACTTCCGACCAAGCACTGTCGTCGAAATCGGACTGCATCCATTCGGGATTCGGTTCCGGCGTGTCACTACCATCGAGATAATGGAACTTTCGAATCTCCGGCCCGATTCGGGTATCCGAGGGTGGCCAGCGAAACTCGCCCCAACGGTTGTCGCGGGTCGGTTCGACGGAGAAGACCCAGTCACTCGAAAGTGTTTTGAAAGCAGGTTTACTTTGGTTCGGCTCTTTGCTGCGCGCCGCAGAAGCATCGGGGCGGAGGATCAGCAGGTGGGCGGTGTTCCCCTTGAGAGTATGCTCGATCCAGGTGTAGCCGTCCTCACGCGTGTAGCTTTCTACCGGAACGATCGACCCATTAAAAGCGTCCCAGAACTCCGGCACCCCATCGACCCGCAGGCGGGCGCGCAGCGGAAGCGGCTCGGGGAGGATGTTCTGCAGGAGATAGACATGGGTCTCTCCAATCCGGCGGTGGGTGACATAGACGCCCTCCTGCTCGGTCAGAAAATCGCGGTCGATGTTCTCACTGACTTGTTCGGGGAGTTTGGTTTCATGGTCCGCAGGCAGGAAGGCGCAATAACCGCCACGTGTTGATTTGCGGCTGACGATACCCGCCTCTTCCTTCGGGTAGGTGCCCAACATTTCCGCGAGCAGCGTTTTCAATTCGGGGTCATTACGCCCTGCCTCGACGCTGGTCGTCGGCAGCTTACCGGTAAAAATGACGGTGCCGCCGGCCTCGATCAGATCGTTGGCTTTTTCCACCACCCTGCGGCGAACAGCATCGGCTGGGCCGAATACCAGTGCCCGATAGGCGTTGCCGCCCATGTGGATAGTGCCCTTGTCCACGTGGGCCGAGAGGCAGGAGTCATCGTCAAAAATGTCGTTGTCGATCTCGGCATCGTAGAGCGAGCGGGAGAGCGCCATGTAGTGGTTGGCCTCTTTCCATCTCGCCATTCTCTCTTGCCTGTTCCTCGGTTTTTCAGAGGGCAAATCTGCCAGCACATCGACCACCGGATAGTGCACGGCGGCATCGACCACATGGGTGCCTTGTGACATCAGGATGCTGGTGCGCGCCACCCAATCGGAGAGCGTCTGGTAGAAGACCCAGTAGGGCTGGCGCCAGTGCGGGTCGGGAGCGGCGTGCTCCCAGGTACTCGCATTGGTGGAATAATAGAGGCCGTGTTCGTTGTAGAGGTTCGCACCGTATGCCATTCCGGCGGTCAGCCAGCTGAGTGTTTGGTCGGTGGTACGCCCCCATCCTGAGGAGTGAAAGGCTTCGTTCCACACCCGTGGTCGCTGATAGAGGCGGGCAATGGAGGAGGCAATTTTGGTGTCATAGTAGTTTCGTTGATTTATCGGGCGTTGACCGGCATCGTCGTAGCCGGGTGCCGAGAACCAGCGTTGGGTTTTGAAGTAGTCGATGTAGCCCTCGCTCTGGACGGTAATGTTTTGCCGCCCCCAATTATCATGGCTGGTGAGCACGCTGCGCTGATTTGTCCAGTCGTAGATTTTTTTCCAATAGGTCTCTTCCACAAGGCTCAGGTAGGTATCAAAAAAATCGAGCCGATATTTTGGTGTCAATGGGCCGACGTCGAAATGGAGTGCGGGAAGCGCGCGACCGATCGGGTATCCACAGCGCTTCTGGAAGGCTTCAGCCAGGGCTTCAGTATAAACATCCCGAGGAGTCGGTGGATGCTCGTCTTGAAAGACCCCGGCGAAGGAGGTGCCCATGGCCTCTTTACCCACGGTTCGTTCCAACTCACCGTAGAGCATATCGATAAAGGCATCGGTGGAGGTCTCGCTGAGGTAGAATTCAGGGGTCTTCACCGCCATCGAAACCGCGACCCGCCAAGTGCCGGCAGGGACCTGCCAGTTTAGCTTTTGCCCGGAAACCGTATCGCTCAGGTCGACGCTGTTTGAATCCTGGGCGATGGCATCGACGACTGGATAAGCCCGGGCGGCGATGAGTCTGCCCTCAGGCAAATCGATCTCGGCGGATTCGCCGCCTTGGATCGTCTGATCGATAAATTCGATACGCGAGGTTTTCGGATCCTGCACTTTGGCGGAGGCTTTCTCGAGCCAGCCGTAGTGACCGTAGCCCAATTGGTCGTAGGCCCAAATCCGCATACCGAGCCGCTTGCACTCTGCATGAGCGTGGGCAAACAACTCCCACCATTGCGGCTCAAAAGACTGCGGGTCGCAACGACCCGGTGAGCGCTGAATCGGGCAGACCGCTTTGACGCCCTTGGCAGCCAAGGTCTCCAACTGCCAGGTGATCTGCTCTTTGGTGATGGAGCCACCTTCCCACCACCAGAGGGGCACCTCGCCATAGGTGGCATGGTCCGGGTTTAAAAATAAGCTGCGGAGGGCTTCGTAAGTTGCCGGTTCGTCATCTGCTGCCTGTAGTTCGTAGCTGGAACTAAGCAGTAAGCCACCGCAAAGCAGAGCGGCGAATGATATTGAAAAAAGAAACTGCGAGCAGATATCCAGTGAACCGGAACGATGACGAGTATTCATAGCCAGCGACATAATTAAATCATGTTGAACCCTTAAAATACTTACACGTCCAACTTAGGGTCTATAAGTGAACTCAAATTTGTCTGAATGATCACTATACAATGGATACGCAGAAAAAATTCTACTTATGGATACTTGTGAAAGGTTTTAGTACCAGCCTTGTTTTCAGTCTATGGCACCCGGCTTGACAACCAAGGCTACTTGATCCTGAAGCCGTTCAGACACTTCGCCCTTGAACTAAAAGATTAGACATGTCCAAAGAGAAGCCGGAACTCACCGCGCAACTGCATCAACAACTTAAAGATTGGCTCGTGGAAAATGTCGCTCCATGATATTGCCTGAAGCTCGATGAGCGGGTCAGTGCGAAGGCTGCCGCAGGACCGTTTCCATTCCAAGATCTTCGCTAGTCGATGTAATATTTTCAACCTCCATCATGATCATGAAAACCCTCCTTTCACTAATTCTCTCGTGTGCTCTCTTGCATGCCCATTCAACCATCGATCTCAAGACGGCTCATCAGACCAACCCACTCGGCGTAGACGATACGACGCCCCGCTTCTCGTGGCGTATCGACAGCGAGTCTCAAGGAGTCACCCAATCAGGTTATCAGATCCTTGTGGCAAGTAGTCCGGAGCAACTCACACCAGACAACGCCGACCTGTGGGACAGTCGTCGGATGGAATCGAATGCATCCGTTGCGACTTACGGCGGAACCCCGTTGCCCTCGTCGACTTGGGTTTACTGGAAGGTTCGCACATGGACCGGCGATACACCATCCGAGTGGTCGGAGCCCGGACGTTTCCTCACCGCACTCATCGGATCGCAACCTTCGCAGCCCTTCATCTCCTTCAAGGACACGTCTACCTTTCACAAAGACCGCAAGAAACTCTATCTTCCTCCCGCCCGCTACTACCGCGGAACCTTCAAGCCATCCAAAAAAGTTGTGCGTGCTATCGCTCACGCCTCCACGCTCGGCATCTACGACCTTCACGTCAATGGCACGCGCCTTGTCGACGCGTATTTCGCGCCGGGTTGGACGGATTACCGGAAGCGCGCGTATTATAATACTTACGATCTGACCTCACTTTTAGCGGACGGCGAAAACGCCATCGGTGCCATCGTCGCGGATGGTTGGTATGCCGGATATGTCGGCTATGGCAAGTTCGTGGGTTACGGTCCGCACAAGACGGGGCGCAACATCTACGGCAAGACACCAGCATTGATGGTCGAGCTTCATTTGACCTACGACGACGGCACCCACGAGGTGATCGGCACCGACACCACATGGAAAACATCCACCGGCCCTGAACTCGAAGCCGACTTTCTGATGGGCGAGACCTACGATGCCCGCAAGGAAATGCCCGGTTGGGCCAGCGCCTCGTTTGATGATTCATCATGGGAGAATGCGATTTTGGCAAAGGACAACGGCTCGGTCGTGGAGCCGTTTATCGACAAATTCATCGAAGAGCAGCGCGAGTTCGGATTCGTGCGCCCACCGATCATGCAGGCGTATCCCGCACAACCGGTCCGCGTCACCCAGGAGTTGCCCGCCAAATCGGTGACACAACTCAAGCCCGGCACTTGGATCTTCGATCTCGGACAGAACTTCGCCGGCAATGTCCGCTTCAAGGTGAAAGCCGAAGCCGGCCAGAAATTCGTGCTGCGCTTCGGCGAGATGCTCCACCCCGATGGACGTCTGATGACCGAAAACCTGCGCGCAGCACGCGCGACAGATACCTACATTGCCAAAGGCTCATCCGAGGGCGAGACATGGACGCCGCGATTCACCTTCCACGGCTTCCGCTATGTCGAGGTCACAGGATTTTCCGATGAGCCGCCGCTCGACGCCGTAACCGGCCTGGTGATGCATTCCGACACGCCACTCGCCTCCGGGTTCGAATGCTCCGATCCGGTGGTGAACCAGATCTTCCAAAACGCAGTGTGGACCCAGCGCGCGAACTGGATAGAACTTCCCACCGATTGCCCGCAACGCGACGAACGTTTGGGCTGGACGGGCGATGCACAGATCTACGCCGCATCGGCAGCCATCCACGCCGATGTGGCGGCCTTCTTCCGCAAGTGGCTGCGCGAACTCGAGGAAGCCGTGACCAAGGAAGGGTATTATCCATCTTACGCCCCCTATCCTTTCGGCCATGGTGGAGACATCCACGGCACGGCTTGGTCCGATGCCGGTGTGATCGTCCCCCATGCCTTATGGATGGCAACCGGCGACCAATCGTTTTTCACCGACCACTGGCCCGCCATGACCCGTTTCATGGAAGCCCGCAAGGCGCACGATCCGAAACTCATGGGCACCGCGTTCGGCGCTGGATGGGGGGATTGGCTCAACCTCAACGACCCGACTCCACATGCCTACGTCGAGTTGGCGTATTTCACTTTGTCATCGCGGATGATGGCGGAAATGGCGACAGTGCAGGGACTCGACAAGGAGGCTGCGAAGTATCGCCAATGGGTGGAAACCATGCGTGCGAATTTCCGCAAACAATATCTCCAAGCCGATGGCACGATCAAACCGGAATCGCAATCCGCCTACGTGCTGGCTCTCGACTGCGGACTGCTCGATACCCCTGCTGATCGCAAAAAAGCGGGCGACCGTCTTGCCTCGCTTATTCACAAAAAGTCCGGACCGAAGAACACCGGCATGACCACTGGGTTCCTCGGCACCAAACCACTGCTTCCAGTGCTAACGGACACCGGCCACATTGACCTCGCCGTGGCGATGCTTCAGTCGCGCCAGTATCCTTCCTGGGGCTACGAAGTGAAAAACGGTGCCACCACCATCTGGGAACGCTGGAACTCCTATACCGAGGAGCACGGCTTCGGCGGCGCGGACGGCAAGATGAACGCCTCGATGAACTCGTTCTCCCACTACGCCTTTGGCGCCGTGACCGAGTGGATGATAACCACCCTCGCCGGAATTGCCCCGGCCGAACCCGGCTACGCGAAAATCCGACTGCACCCGCATTTCCCCTCGGTAAAAGCGACCAAGGAAACCGAGACCATTTCCTGGGTAAAAGCACACCACGATTCTCCCCACGGCCGTATCTCTATTTCCTGGAATCGCCAGGACGACGGTTCACTACTCTACGAAGCGACCATTCCTCCCAACACCACCGCCGAACTCACCCTGCCGAAAACCTCACCATGGGGCGGAGCCGACACCGGTAACGACGTCCATCAGCTGAAATCCGGATCGCACCGTTTCCTCGTTGCAAAGTAGCGGGTTCTCATCCGCAACAAGAGCTTTCCTTAGCAACTATCAATGCTGATAAGCCGAATCCACAGCACGCCGAAGTGATTGTGCGACTGAAGAAATCCGTGCCGGAAACACACCTGCCGCACAGCTAAAATCCGCCGAGCTAGCGCGATGCATGCACGGATTCGAAAAAAAATAGGAAAATTTGTGACCGATTACCTCAGCGCGGTATTGAGCAATGACATCTATAAAATCCTTCGCCTCCAAAATGCTCAAAAATCAATGAAATCGATCACTCCACTTCTCACCGCTTTCGCCGTCATCATTTGCGCTAGCCACGCTGCTCACGCCGCAACCATTTACAGCGAAACCTTCAGCGACGGCAGCGTCGCAACACCTTCAGCCTTGAACGGCTCCACGCCCGATGAGACAACCGGCGGCGCCACTTGGGTCGCTTCGGATTGGGCGGAGAACGGTAGCACTGGCACCATCGCGGTGGCAAACAACGCCGGCCTAGACAACAGCGCCTTTCTCGCCTTCACGCCCGTAGCGGGCAATGTCTATACCCTCTCGATGACCATGACGGTGCCGTCCGGTGGATCCTCCGCTGGCTGGGTGGCGCTCGGCTTTGCGGAAACTAACACTATAACCGGCAGCTTCTGGGCCAACAATACTTCGCCTTGGTTTATCTATCGACCCGATACCAACGTGGACAGTTTCCTCGGGGTAGGCACCGCAAACTCAGCCGACGAGGGTAATTTCGCCACTTCGGCCAACTTCAGCATCGAGCTCGACACCACGGGGGCCGCATGGACCGCCGAGTGGTTCATCAATGCAGGCACGGTGCGAACCGAAACCTACGGAACAAATCCAACCATCGGTTATGTCGGATTCGGTCGGGAAAATGGAAATACCTCTGCAATCGACAACTTCAGCCTTACCGTCGTCCCCGAGCCTTCCTCCGCTCTTCTCGGTGGGCTTGGGCTGATCGCCCTGCTGCGCCGCCGCCGTTGATCCACTCGCCACTTTGGTAGTAATCAACAATTTCTTCGCGCCCCGTCCCGTTTGTCGGGTCGGGGCGTTTTTTTAGGCCTTTGTTCCAGATCATGAAATTCCTTCGCCACCTTCTACTTGCAGTCGCTGTCGCGCTGTCCGGTAGCTTCGTTTGCCATGCGCAAACCAATGCTGACGTTATCGTTTATGGTTCCACTCCCGGCGGCTATTGCGCCGCGATTGCCGCCGCCCGCGAGGGTGCATCGGTGATCTTGCTCGAACCGACCGACCATGTCGGCGGGATGAACACCGGAGGCCTCTGCTTCAGCGACTCCGACCAGATGTATCGGGAGACGCTGATGGGTCTGTTCCATGAATGGCACCTGCGCATCCAGCAGGACTACGCAAGCCGCGGAGTCACGCTTCCCTACGATGTGAACGTCAAGGATCAGTCGACCTGGTCCTACGAGGCGCACGTCGCATCGCGGGTGACCGATGCGATGCTTGCCGAGGCTGGCGTGACCGTCCTGACCGGGCGCTACCTCCAGTCGGTTAACAAGACAGGGCCGCACATCGACAGTATCGTCACAAGCAACGGCACTTTCACCGGACGCGTGTTCATCGACGGCAGCTACGAAGGCGACCTGATGGCCGCGGCAGGCGTGAGCTGGCGTATCGACCGCGAAAGTCGCGCCGAATACGGCGAATCCTATGCCGGTCGCCAGTATCCCAAGAGCCTGATGGATATCGATGGCTTCGATGGCGAGGGCAACCCCTTGCCGCTCATCACTGCCGTCGGGCGTGGTGCCGACGAGATCGGTGATGATGAGTTGATGGTTTACAGCTACCGCATTCCGATGACCAAGAACGCGGCCAACAAGGTCGCCATGCCGGCTCCGACCAACTACGACCCGGCCCGCTTCGAGCTGGTCCGCCGCTATGTCCAACGCCACGGCCAGGGCGCGGTGAACTTCAGCTACCTCCCGGTTCCTAACAGTAAGATCGACGCCAACAATGCGATCGGTTCGCAGTTTTCCATCGGACTGATTGGCGGCACCAAGGAGTGGGCCGAGGCGGATCAGGCCGGACGCGCTGCAATCCTCGAGGAGCACAAGCAATACACGCTCGAGATGATCCATTTCATGAGCACGGATCCGGTCTTTACCCAGGCGCGGCGCGACGAGATCGCCGGGTGGGGGCTTTGCGCCGACGAGTTCACGGCATACGGCCACTTTCCGCCCCAGCTTTACGTTCGTGAGAGCCGGCGTATGCGTGGCATGTATGTGATGAAGCAGAGCGACATCCTTGACGACCCCGTCAAGCCGGACGCGATCATGGTTTCGTCGTTCCCTATCGACTCACACGACTGCCGACGCGTGGCGATTCCCGATGGAGGGGTGATCAACGAGGGAACCATCTTCCCAGTGAGACAGTCCACAGTCCGCATCGGGTACCCTCACCACGTCCCATACCGTTCCATCCTTCCCCAGTCGGCCGAGTGCGACAACCTGCTGGTGCCGGTGGCACTTTCCAGCACACACGTGGCCATCTCCTCGCTGCGCATCGAGGCGACGTGGATGCTCATCGGCCAGAGCGCGGGCATCGCGGCAGCGCTGGCAGCCGATCAGGACGTGACGGTGCAGGATTTGCCCTATGAGGATTTGAAAACCCGGATGCTCGCCCAGGGTCAGGTGCTAACCCTGCCTGTGGGTTTCCAGCCGCTGGAGGGGATTGTGCTGGACGACCAAGATGCGGAACTGGCGGGCACCTGGACGACGTCATCCAGCATCAGCCCATATGTCGGAGTGGGCTACCGCTACTCCGGCGCAAACGGGGTGCCAAATGACGGCTCGGCCACCGCGACCTTCCGTTTTACCGCACCTGAGGCAGGAACCTACCGTTTTAAAATCGCCTACTCGCCCGATCCCAGCCGCGCCACCAATGTGCCGGTGACAGTCACCAGTGGTTCGCATGTCAGCAATTTCTCAGTCGATCAAACAGTCGCCCGCCCCCCGGCAAGCGTGATGCGCGAGATCGGAACCGTCCAACTGGTCGCCGATCAGGAATCGATCATCACCATCGGAACCGCTGGAACAACTGGCTTCGTCATCCTCGATGCGGTGCAACTGGTCTTGGAGACACCTGCCGGAACGACAGGGTGGATTGGCGGTGGAACATCCGGCATTGCGGAAACCGCTGCGGACATTTCCGCCACATTGCTCGGCACGGAGGCAGAGGTCACACTGTATTGGAAAGCGGGAAACGAAGCCCCAGAGCAGCATAGGGGGTGGGACGGCAGCATTTCCGATCTGGGAACAAACGTGAGCCCCGGCCTTGTCGCGAGAACGATCAACGGTCTCCAATCGGACACGATCTACTCGTGCATTTTCAATGCGACCAATACCGCCATCCCGTCCGAGGCGTGGTCGGCTCCCATCACTTTCACCACTGCGTTCGGCGCCGCGCAGGTGCCGACGATCACCGGCACGGTGGTGGGTGAATCCAGCATCACCTTGACCTGGGAAGACAAGGCCTCCAACGAAACCGGCTACATCATCCAGCGCTCCACCAGTCCGGATGGACCGTTTGAAACCCTCGCCACCCTTGCTGCGGATTCCACCTCATACGTGGACGACACGCTGCAGATCTCCGGGACGTATTCCTATCGGCTCGCGGCGGCAAATTCCGGAAACGGAAGCACGACCGATTATTCGGCATCGCAGATCAGTTCAACGATCACCATTTCCGCACCTACGATCTTTCAGGAAGGGGTCTCCCCGGACGCCGGATACGGCCACGATGCGACCTATATCCGCTCAAATGATGTCACCGCCAATTTTAATGATACCGGCCAGCTCATCATTGGTGCGACATCGGGTGGAGCGCCTGATGTGCTGCGCGGATTTCTGGAATTCGATTTTCGTATACTCCCGACCGGGACTCCCGTTTCACGAGTCATGCTGGAGCTCACAACCTTCAGCACGGCTGGCATCAACAACGTAGGAGCAAGCGGAGCAAGCTCGTCCTTCAATCTGCATGCCTATGCATTGGATCTGGATGAGGCGACTGCTACCTGGAGCACACCTGACGCCGCTGCCAGTGATGTGCCCGGTGGATCTTCCGGCGACTTGCTATCCTCCGCATCTTTCGATGTGGAAGTCACCGGCCAAACGATTACTTTTACCGATTCTCCCGCCTTCCGCGCAGCAGTGGAAAGTGCCCTGGCAGACGATGGCAGGCTTCGCCTCGTCCTGCGGGGTGCCGACGAAACGACCGGCATCCACCAGTTCGCCAGATTCCACGATGAAACTGCCGCCAGCCTAGCCCAGCGCCCAAAACTTTCGGTATTGCTAGGCTCCTTGGTTTTCAAAATCACCGCGTTCCAACATTCCCCGTCAACCGATGAAATAGCGCTCACCTGGGACTCGATCTCCGGCAAGTCTTATCGGCTTACCTGGTCGCTTGACCTGAAGGACTGGACGAACATCCTCGCTTCCGGAATTCCCGCTGAAGCAGGCACATCAACCAGCAAAGCCTTCGACCTCTCACCGGCAGGAATCTCCGGTGAGTCATCCTTGTTTTTCCGCATCGAGGAAGAACCATGATCGACCGACAAAAGAATTTCACACAACAACCGTAAACATTCGATCAGGCAGATTCAGAAAAACCTATGGTGTGCGGATTGCATTTTCTGGTATCACAACGACAACAATGACTGGCGCGGAAAAAGAATTCGTCTCCGAACTGACCGACTGGCAGAATAGGCTCTTCGGATACCTTTTCACCTTGCTGGGAAACGTGCATGACGCTCGCGATGTGCTTCAGGAAACCAATCTGGTGCTCTGGCATAAAATGGAAGATTTCCAAACAGGAACCGACTTCGGGGCATGGGCACGGAAGTGCGCATATTTCCAGGCTCTGGCATTCCTGCGAAACAGGAAGCGCGACAAGCACCTCTTTGATGACGACCTACTGGCACTCCTGGCTGATGAAAGAATCGAACTCTTCGATAACGACGCAGAGCGCAGGCTCGCCCTTCGTGATTGCCTCGCTCAACTCCCAGACAAGCAACGACGCCTGCTCGACCTGCGCTACAAGGACGAAGTTCCCGTCAAGCAACTGGCAAATGACGCCGGAAAAAATGAGAGCGCCATGAAAATGATTCTAATGCGTATCCGCGAGGCTCTACATACCTGCATCGAATCCAAACTAAAAATCTCCCAACCATGAAACCGATGGATTTTGATAAAAACAGACTGCTCGAACTTATCGCAGGTGTCCTGGAGGAAGACCTCACTGACGCCGATCGCGAGACCCTCAACAGCATGCTCAGGAAAAGCACGGAAGCACGCCAAGTCTACCTGCAGCATACACACCTGCATACCCGGCTTCATCTGGATTACACCGCCGGCCAAGTGACCGAGTTCATGCCTGGCGCGACCTCACCCAAAAAGAGCTCCCGGTTCTCAGGAATCCAATTCACCATCATGGCAGCCGCCGCTTGCCTCGTGTTGATAGCGCTCTTCGCCCTGTTCCGTCCGTCGGAGATGAATACATTCGTAACTCTGGAGCAAGCCAAGTCAGTCCTTTGGGAAAACAACGATCTTCCAACCACCGAAGGCGCGCGACTCGGCGGCGGCACCCTGCGCGTTGCCGAAGGACTCGTCACACTCCGTTTCGATTCAGGCGCGGAGGTGACTCTTGAGGCACCGGCGGAACTGACCTTGGTCGATGAAATGCACTGCATTTTGCTCAGTGGGGCAGCTGTCACATATGTGCCGGACTCTGCGATCGGCTTCAGGATCAAAACCCCGTACGCCGACGTGGTGGACTTCGGAACACGGTTTTCCGTAAAAATCGATCCCACTAGCAACGAAACATACACTCAGGTTTATGAAGGACTCGTCGAAGTAGAGCATCCGAAGACCGGAAAGGTCGCCTCATTGAGAGCCGGAGAGAGAAACTCAGCCGGAATCGACAGCATGAGCGAGGTGCTTCAGGAACAGGACGGATCTGATTGGCCGGCCACCATTGGCCCGGCGATGCGCGATTCCGAGTGGAAATCGTTCGAAACAAACAAGGACTCCTATGTAGGAAGAGCATTCATTGACAACGTTGAGGTTCATCGTTCGGAAACACTCCTACTGGTCAAAAATGGCACCGTCCCGCGATATTCCTACCTGGGATTCGATCTGAGGGATCTCGCGCCGAAACAGATTGCAGACGCTAACCTGACACTAAACTTTGCGCCAACAGACTTTGGATTCGCCTCCCTCGTTCCGGACGCAACATTCAGTGTCTACGGACTGCTTGCCAACCAGACATGGAATGAGGATTCAATTAATAAAGGCAACGCTCCGGCTTTTCCACCCAATAGAGCCATAAGGAACGGATTGGATAAAAGTAAATTGAAGAAACTCGGATCCTTCGTCATCGAGCAAGGAGTCCAACGCGGGGAATTCGGAATCGAAGGAGAAGCCTTGGCTACCTTCCTTCATGAACATGCAGGCTCTGAAATTACACTAATCGTCGGTCGGGATACGAAGGAGATCGAAAGAGACGGCCTCGTCCACGGATTTGCCAGTCGGCGACACCCCAAGTTAGCTCCCCCTACGCTTTTGATACGCCTGGAGAAAGCTGAAGATTAATTCTACCGACTTAACCTTCAGTTTGGCGAAATCATTCAATCTCTTAAACCTGAGGTCACTCTCTGAGAAATAGCACGCCCTACTCCTTGATCAGTTTAATCGCGGCATCCGCAAGTCGCTGACCGAAAATGACATATCCCTCTGCGGAATAGTGCAGGTCATCTTTGATCGTTTTGCCGCCTCGGTTTTTGCCATCGTTCAGATCATCGGTATCCACCCAGGCACCTTTGGCTGCATCATCAGCCACCTTCACTTGTGCCTCGCGGACAACTTTCCAGTCCGCGTAGCCACCCTTCTTCAGTCCGTAATCGCTCAAACGACCGATTACCACGTTCACATCCTTCCGTTTAAGATCATCCGCCAGCTGCTTCAACAGCCCTTTCATACTCGCCTCATAAACACTGCCGTGCTTCTCCTTCGCATCGCGCTCACCCTGCATCCACAAAAAGGTCACCGTCTCATAATTCTCACCCTTAGTCGCCGCCTCGACTTTCTTCAAAAGACGGTCGTAGAGGTCTCCGTTCTTTTCGGGCATCTCTCCACCTTCCGGCTTCCATTGCTTATACCACCTCCTGATCGGCTGTCCGCCATGTGCGTCGAAGACGATGGTCACGTTCTCCTTGCCAAACGCTTTCTCCACGGTCGGAGTGAACGATTCCGCAGGCTTGAGGCCGGCCATGTTTGATTGCCCCGAGAGGATGAACAAATGCTTACCCTCTTGGGCTGATAATGGCTGAGAAATCAGCAACAACAAGGGAACGATCAAATGACGGATATTCATAATAGCGTAACGCTAACTATGCAGGGCAAGTTTCAGTGTTCATGTATCGCGCTTCGAATGATTGTTCTACGCTCTACCTACCAACCCTATTCATCTATACTGCCACGCATCAAGATTTGTGAGTCGGCTCTCCTTTCTTTACCCCAACGGGGTAACGGAGTTTAGCCCAGGGTTGAGGTAATGAAATGGAGGCTACCCTGGGTAATCAGCAAATTCATTTTTCAACCCCAATCGGGGTTGCGTCGATGCCGTAATCTCCCTCGCGCTTGGACACAACCCCGATTGGGGTTGAATGATCATGGCGTAAGTGACCTAGGGTAGCCTCCGTTTTACTCTGGCAACCCTAGGCTAAAATACACTACCCCGTTGGGGTAGATCGTTGAATGCGCCTTCTGCAAAGATGTGTTTGGCAGCTCTAAACCTAAAAAGGGAAATAGAACCACGAATAGACACTAATAATCAATGGGTTATAGAGATTTTAGCGATCACTCCAAGGGTGAGCCGATAGACATCTCCAAGTGGTTCAGCATCAGTATCTAATCTCTATTCTCCAATCTTCCAATCTCCTTTCCAGGCTAAACATCACAGTGAAATTTCATAAAATGTAATGCGCGCCAGTATAGCAGTTAGAAAGTAAGTTTCAAAAGCTCATCAATCACCTCTTTGACGTCAGCCGGACGCTGCTCCAGTTTGCTCGATATCATTCGAGAAACCAAATTTGAAAGCTCCATGGAAACCCCTTCAACCTGCTCATGCAGGGGAACAAACCTGTTTTGAAGATGTGCCGCCATCACTTGAATCGCAGACTCTCCTTGAAATGGAGGAGCTCCTGCAAGCGCTTGGTAAAAAACGCACCCCATCGAATAGATATCCGTCCGCACATCAAGTGAATCGTTGTTAATCTGCTCCGGGCTCATGAAGTAGATTGACCCTTTGAGGTCGTTCTTTTTCTCCTTCTTGGTCCTTCCACCTGCTGCCATCACCTTGGCAGATCCGAAGTCGATCAACTGCACGTGCATTCTCCCGCTTACATGAGAACTCACCATGATATTCGATGGCTTAAGATCCAAGTGTAGAACATCCTCCGCGTGAACGGCCATCAAGCCCTCCAACGATTGGATAGCGAACTCTTTAAACTCGGAAAGTTCCAAACATCGCGATTCTAGAATACGCTCCAGGTCCTTGCCTTTGACAAGATTCATCACGATGAAGAGGCCGTCGGCATCTTTCCCAACATCGTGGGTAACAACGACATTCGGATGGTCAACACGCGTGACAGTCTCAATCTCCTTGTTGAAGTTTCCCGTTTCTCCGTGGAGATCGATGTCAGGGTGAAAGCGTTTGAACGCGATCTCCCGGCCAATATTTAGATCCAACGCACGGTATACAATCGCAGTCCCCCCTTCACCGATGGGTTCGAGAACATCGTATCTCGTATTACCCTTCGCAGGCTTCACCGGTGGCTTGACCTCTTCCTTGTCGGCTCTATTGAATCGCTCCGCCACTCTCAGCATTTCAGTATCGTCTTCCAATGGCTTTTTAACCAGGGCTGGTCGCATACTACGAATCTGAGGCTTTCCATTATCGCGACTCTTAAAGTCTTCAATATTCCTCACTAGCTGGCACAAGTCATAATGAGGGATATCCGATGCCAGAGTGTATCTCTGGTCTTTCTGGATCGTGCTTTCCTCAATCGGCTCAGCTGTCGGGCTATTCGATACACTGAGCGACGGGCCCAATATCTTTTTGAGAAGGTTTTTCATCGCCCCCTCCTTTCTTCCGACGTTGCGGTGCAGAAAAACCGGATGAGCGAGCGAGGTGACACCCATTCATTGTCACCCCGCTGAAAACGATAGCAAAGCACTGCATGTGGGAGCGTTAGAATCGCTAAAAGTTGTAGATGAATGGGGACGCTATTAGTCGCCCAAGTTGCAATATCCGTATCAACCTTGATAGCCAAGTAAATCACCGCAAAGCCCAAGGCGATGAGCGCACAAATGAGATGCGTTTCGATAATGAGCTTCCCCCTGTTCGCTAAGTCCAACCTGTTTTTCTTCGGGAACCATTCGAAGAATCGAAGGGCATGAAAACACATATAGTAAATACCAACACCCAGATAAAGCGGTGCGATCGCAAGAAGGGCGACGACGATGGCGAACTCCACAAGGTATCTCACCATCCCACTAGAGCCCCCTCGGCCAGCCAACAGCAAAGCAAACAAGTGCGTGGAAATCGCCGCAATAAAACCCAACTGTCCGACAAACTCAGGAATAACAAGCCCACACTGAGTAGCCGCAGCATTGGAATCCACGCCGTGGAATACAAAAAGCGCCGAGACAACCACCAACCCTCTCGTAAAGCCCAACAAAACCCAAAGCACACTCCTTGTCTTTACCTGTCCGAACTCGGAGCTCCCCCAATGCCAGGCAGTAAGAAGCAAGAAGCTCCCAATTCCGAGCGCTGGGAAAAAATACCAGACCGCCGCATACACAGCCGACAAGCCGACATACGCACTGAGGTATTTCCATTGATTTCCTTTTCCGAAAGTTGCTGTCGCATATTTAGGCGATAGCAGAATCAGAGCATCAATCATACCATGAGGCATTCCGAGAATGATCAAGGCAGAGAAAAACACCCACGGAGAGACGACCAGTGCAGTGGTCGGAAACCATAGAGAGAACGCGATCGCCAGACCAGCTACGATCCACGCAAACCATTGCGAAGCTCTAATACTTCCAAGCCCCGGAAGGAAATCCGCACCGCCTTCTTCCCGGACACGACAAGTGTCTGAGTTACAAGGGGTGCGGACGCTAAGCATAGCCGGTAAAATGACAGTCTAGATTAGGCGACTTCTTTGCTCTCGCGGTAGCCACCAGCGATGACCGCTAACCCGAGACCAACCTTGTTGATGATATCACCAATGTTGTAAACGAGCTCGCGATAATCACCTTCCAATCCAAATGTTGGCGCCAAGTAGCCGAGAGGGTAAATCGTCCAACCGATAAGAATGAATAGAAACATCCGGCGAATCGAAATACGCTTAGCCTCTGTGATCGTAGGGGGCAGCGACGAAAGCGCAGATTTCAAACTGAAGATAATCAAGAACCAGAATGCACAACTCACTCCGTAGAAACCGTAATGAATAGCGGCATTACCGAAATTCACCTCGCCAATGAAGGCGGTAACTAACATCGCAACCGACGCGAGAATCAGCTTTAGCATGAACTGTTGGCCACGCTTTCCGAGACCTAACAGGGTCGGAAATTTAATCAACATCAATGGAACCGTGATGATCCAGTCAATATAGCGATACTCCGTCGGGAAGTCATTCACACCCGCCAAGGCATTGGCAAGGTAGAGATCCTTCATGAAGTAGTAGGTCATACCTGCCACCAAGCAGATCACGCCACCGAGAATCGCTGCAGGTCTGTAAGACTTAGGCAGCTCTGATTTTTGATTAAAGAAGAAAATCGAGCCGGCAATCATGCTGAACAGCGAAATAATGAAGGTGAAGTAAACGAATTGTTGCAGGACGGAAAGATCTGAAAACATAGCTAGTAATTTAGTTTGGAATTTATTTTTTGAGAATACAGGGTGTCATGATGGAAGAGAACTGAGGCGAGAATCACCCCCAAATACCACCTCCACCATCTTTGGCGGCAGGTTTTGGCTTGGTCTCTTTCTTGCGACGAGGACCGAATAGCGAAGTTGTGGTCTGGACAGGTGTCCTCTCTGGGGACGCTTGCTCACCGCCGCGATCAAACCGTTTAGCGACAACATTGGCGGCAACGCGGATGTTCGCGAGTTGGTCGAGTTCATCGACGAGGACAAGAAGCAAAGAATCTCCGAGATCCCTGACGTAGAGGCGCTTGAGTTCCATTTCGAAATGCAACTCTTTGCAGGCACTAAGTTCTGCTTTGAATGTCTCCATCACATTGGAAACGTTGACGGCAACTTCACTCAGAATTTCATCATCGAATATCGATGACATTTCTTTACCGAGTATCCCGCCATCGCTGCTAGCGACATAACACCCCTCGACACCGGCTAGGTTGTTCAAGTATTGAATTAATTGAGGAATCTTCATGATTAGATCATTTGATTGATAGAACTCACCAACTTTTCCAGATTGGTGCTCGCGCTCATCTTGATGCCAAAGATTCGGGGGCCAGGTGGGGTCGCCGTTTTGGGATTGAGCGCAAATAGGGCGAACTTCGAATCGTCGGCATAGGCAACCAAGCGGTTCAGTGCACCAAAGCCTCCCGCATCAGCGACTCCAGAAGCGAAGTTGAGACAGACTGACGACAGATCGCCTAGTCCACTCGCCTCTTCGGAGGATGAATAGTTCTTCACAAAATCTCGATCCGTCTGAAAGTGGCACTGCACACCATCGATCTGGTTAATCTTCTCGGGTTCTACTGGTAATGTCTGGGATTCACTCATAGTTCTGTTAAGGCGTCTACTGGGGGCTGACGACCGCGGAAAATGGGATCGCCACCATGTGTTTAATTTAATAGATTTCAAAATACGCATGAAAAATATTTATGGAGGCTGTAATTTGCGATTAACTTCAAATCGTCGCGCGAACACCATCGAAACCCACTATTCACAGCACCTAGCTGAGCGGGTGTGAGTTAAAAAAATGCGCTCGAGGGCAATCCGGAGCATGTCTCAAAATGCATGGAAGTTTTCCTCCCCGCGGGATTCCACAAACCCGAATGCTGACCTAGCCACAAACGTAGCTACTTTCGTGAGAAAGTGGCAGAGCGATGTGTCAGCAGGGAAAATTCAGCGAACCCAACAAGCATCCATAGTTAGAGGCAAGATGCGAATGGTACTGTTTTATCACCTACAATTGATGAGAACCAACGCCTGACCGTTCAATCGACAGGCGCGATCTCAATGGAGTGCAAATTTGCAGATTTCCACCCATCCGCCACCGGCTGTAATTGGATCCGATAGATCTTACCCTTCTCGAGCTTCACTTCGCCGACGTCGACCATCATGAACTCGCGCCTCATATTGCTGGTTTTTGGCATCTTGCAGGTCAGGTTACCGACGCCCTTGATCAAAATTTCCTGACCGGCCTCACTGGCTGCGCCCTTGAAGCGCAACTGATAAATTCCCGACTGACCCGCCTCGAACTCCCACGAGACGATATCCTCAGGATGCTCCCAACTAGTGATTCGATCGATCCCGGCCCTTTGCGCCAATTTCAATTGCCCACTGACATCAGCATCTCCAGGGGTAAGGCGGAGCACCCCATCCGAATCAGGCAAAACCGGCAACTCACTGACCTCAGGGCTACCTTTGATCCGCACCTTCATCGTCGTACTGACGCCTCTGGCTTCCAGCTTGGGCAATAGAATACGTGGGCCATGAGTGGAATCGACTACGCGCAGTTTTTCTCCACCGATAAGCAGCGAAGCTTCCAGCACATCGTTCTTCAGACCCGGTAAGAGAACTTCGCCATTCTTCGGCACATCAAACAAGTGTAGGTAAAGAATCGTGTTATCGCCATCGACTTTGCGAGTGCAACGACCCCATGGAAGACGGCAGGTGAACGGACTGGCCTGTGTGCCGTAGATCGCCTCCCCATTCACATCCATCCATTTGCCGACAGAGGTCAGTAGCTTCACCGCCGGCTCGGGAATATTCCCTTTGGCATCGGGTCCCACGTTGAGCAAATAGTTGCCACCCTTACTGACGATGTCGACCAATTTGAAAACCACCTCGTCAAGCGTCAGCCAGTCGTTATCGTCGCGAACATACCCCCAATTATCGTTGGTGGTCATACAGGTCTCCCAGTCGCGACC